>NZ_JAFBJL010000015.1:0-1179 GCF_016809775.1 Acinetobacter sp. C13 | reverse complement strand
TTATGCAGTTACTTTCGCAACAACACCAGCACCTACAGTACGACCACCTTCACGGATCGCAAAACGTAGACCTGGGTCCATTGCGATTGGGTGGATTAATTCTACTGACATTTCAACGTTGTCGCCTGGCATAACCATTTCAACGCCGTCTTGTAATTGGATTGCACCAGTTACGTCAGTTGTACGGAAGTAGAACTGTGGACGGTAACCATTTAAGAATGGAGTGTGACGACCACCTTCTTCTTTAGAAAGTACGTATACTTCTGCGTCGAATTTAGTGTGCGGCTTGATTGTACCTGGTTTAGCAAGTACTTGACCACGTTGCACGTCTTCACGCTTAGTACCACGAAGTAAGATACCACAGTTCTCACCTGCACGGCCTTCGTCAAGAAGTTTACGGAACATTTCTACGCCAGTTACAGTTGTTTTAACTGTATCTTTAATACCAACGATCTCTACTTCTTCACCAACTTTAACGATACCAGCTTCTACACGGCCTGTTACTACAGTACCACGACCAGAAATTGAGAATACGTCTTCGATTGGCATTAAGAATGCTTTGTCGATAGCACGTTCTGGTTCTGGGATGTAAGAGTCAAGCGCTTCAACAAGAGCAAGAACTGAAGACTCACCATATTGACCAGCATCGCCTTCCAACGCTTTAAGCGCAGAACCACGGATAACTGGAGTGTCATCACCTGGGAAGTCATAAGTAGAAAGAAGTTCACGAACTTCCATTTCTACTAATTCAAGTAATTCTTCATCATCAACAAGGTCACACTTGTTTAAGAATACGATGATGTAAGGTACACCAACCTGACGAGAAAGAAGGATGTGTTCACGAGTTTGTGGCATTGGACCGTCAGTCGCAGCACACACAAGGATCGCGCCGTCCATCTGAGCAGCACCAGTAATCATGTTTTTAACGTAATCGGCGTGGCCCGGGCAGTCAACGTGCGCGTAGTGACGAATTGGAGAATCGTATTCTACGTGTGAAGTATTAATTGTAATACCACGTGCTTTTTCTTCAGGTGCTGAGTCGATTTGTGAGTAATCTTTCGCTTCACCGCCGTAAGTTTTTGCACAAATTGTTGCAATCGCAGCAGTTAAAGTTGTTTTACCATGGTCAACGTGACCGATTGTGCCCACGTTTACGTGTGGCTTATTACGTTCAAACTT
>NZ_JAFBJL010000014.1:0-1284 GCF_016809775.1 Acinetobacter sp. C13 | reverse complement strand
TGCCTGCAGGATCTGTTGCAGTCACGGTAATGGTGTGTGGACCATCAGTTAACGCAGGAAGTGTATTGTCTGCAAGCGTCCAGGTGCCGTCACCATTGTTCACTGCCGGATAGTCAACACCATCCACGTTCACAACCACTGTTGCTGTCGGATCGTTCACTGTACCAGTGAGTGCTGGTGTACTATCGTTAGTGAGTACATCATCAAGTGCTACTGTCGGCGCAACCGCATCAACCACAGCTGTTGCCGGGCCTGATGTATTGCCAGCAGGATCTTCTGTTACTGCCGTTACTGTATCACCATCATTTAAGCCTGGGTTTGGCACAGTCCAAGTACCATCCGGTCCTGCTACAACACTTGCTGTACTACCGTCCGGATAAGTTACTGTTACTGTTGAACCAGGTTCTGCTGTACCTGTAATTGGGTCTGTCCCGTTAACCGGGTCAATCACTGGTGCTGCTGGAGCAGCTGTATCAACTGTCACAACACCTGTATCTGTACCTACGTTACCTGCTGCATCTGTTGCAGTCACGGTAATGGTGTGTGGGCCATCAGTTAAAGCAGGAAGTGTATTGTCTGCAAGCGTCCAGGTGCCGTCACCATTGTTCACTGCCGGATAGTCAACACCATCCACGTTCACAACCACTGTTGCTGTCGGATCGTTCACTGTACCAGTGAGTGCTGGTGTACTATCGTTAGTGAGTACATCATCAAGTGCTACTGTCGGCGCAACCGCATCAACCACAGCTGTTGCTGGGCCTGATGTATTGCCAGCAGGATCTTCTGTTACTGCCGTTACTGTATCGCCATCATTTAAGCCTGGGTTTGGCACAGTCCAAGTACCATCCGGTCCTGCTACAACACTTGCTGTACTACCGTCCGGATAAGTTACTGTTACTGTTGAACCAGGTTCTGCCGTACCTGTAATTGGGTCTGTCCCGTTAACCGGGTCAATCACTGGTGCTGCTGGAGCAGCTGTATCAACTGTCACAACACCTGTATCTGTACCTACGTTACCTGCTGCATCTGTTGCAGTCACGGTAATGGTGTGTGGGCCATCAGTTAAAGCAGGAAGTGTATTGTCTGCAAGCGTCCAGGTGCCGTCACCATTGTTCACTGCCGGATAGTCAACACCATCCACGTTCACAACCACTGTTGCTGTCGGATCGTTCACTGTACCGGTTAACTCAGGTGTGCTGTCGTTAGTGAGTACATCATCAAGTGCTACTGTCGGCGCAACCGCATCAACCACAGCTGTTGCTGGGCCTGATGTATTGCCAGCAG
>NZ_JAFBJL010000013.1:0-2331 GCF_016809775.1 Acinetobacter sp. C13 | reverse complement strand
CGTTAACTGATGGTCCACACACCATTACCGTGACTGCAACAGATCCTGCAGGCAATGCGGGTACAGATACAGCTGTGGTGACGATTGATACCACAGCACCAAATGCACCAGTACTTGATCCAATCAATGCGACTGACCCGGTGAGCGGTACAGCAGAAGCGGGTTCAACAGTGACTGTGAGCTTCCCTGACGGTACCACTGCAACAGTCGTGGCAGGCACAGACGGAACATGGTCAGTACCAAACCCGGGTAACCTGGTGGATGGCGATACGGTTACAGCAACAGCGACTGACCCTGCAGGCAATATCTCATTGCCAGGTACAGGTACAGTTTCTGCAGACATCACACCTCCGGTGGTTGCACTTGATGATGTGTTGACTAACGACAGCACACCAGCACTCACTGGTACAGTGAACGATCCGACAGCAACAGTGGTTGTCAATGTGGATGGTGTTGACTATCCGGCAGTGAACAATGGTGACGGCACCTGGACGCTTGCAGACAATACACTTCCTGCGTTAACTGATGGTCCACACACCATTACCGTGACTGCAACAGATGCAGCAGGCAATGCGGGTACCGATACAGCTGTAGTGACTGTAGATACCACCGCGCCAAATGCACCTGTACTTGATCCAATCAATGCGACTGACCCGGTGAGCGGTACAGCAGAAGCGGGTTCTACAGTGACAGTCAGCTTCCCTGACGGCACCACTGCAACAGTGGTAGCAGGCACAGATGGCAGCTGGTCAGTACCAAACCCGGGTAACCTGGTGGATGGCGATACCGTGACTGCAACAGCGACTGACCCTGCAGGCAATATCTCATTGCCAGGTACAGGTACAGTGTCTGCAGACATCACACCGCCGGTGGTTGTACTTGATGATGTGTTGACGAACGACAGCACACCTGCGTTAACCGGTACAGTGAACGATCCGACAGCAACAGTGGTTGTCAATGTGGATGGTGTTGACTATCCGGCAGTGAACAATGGTGACGGCACCTGGACGCTTGCAGACAATACACTTCCTGCGTTAACTGATGGTCCACACACCATTACCGTGACTGCAACAGATCCTGCAGGCAATGCGGGTACCGATACAGCTGTAGTGACTGTAGATACCACCGCGCCAAATGCACCTGTACTTGATCCAATCAATGCGACTGACCCAATTACAGGTACAGCAGAAGCGGGTTCTACAGTGACAGTCAGCTTCCCTGACGGCACCACTGCAACAGTGGTAGCAGGCACAGATGGCAGCTGGTCAGTACCAAACCCGGGTAACCTGGTGGATGGCGATACGGTTACAGCAACAGCAACTGACCCTGCAGGCAATATCTCATTGCCAGGTACAGGTACAGTCTCTGCAGACATCACACCGCCGGTGGTTGCACTTGATGATGTGTTGACGAATGACAGCACACCAGCACTCACTGGTACAGTGAACGATCCGACAGCAACAGTGGTTGTCAATGTGGATGGTGTTGACTATCCAGCAGTGAACAATGGTGATGGCACCTGGACGCTTGCAGACAATACACTTCCTGCATTAACCGATGGTCCACACACCATTACCGTGACGGCAACTGATGCAGCAGGCAATGCGGGTACAGATACAGCAGTGGTGACGATTGATACCACTGCACCAAATGCACCTGTACTTGATCCGATCAATGCGACTGACCCAATTACAGGTACAGCAGAAGCGGGTTCTACAGTGACTGTGAGCTTCCCTGACGGTACGACAGCAACAGTCGTGGCAGGCACAGACGGAACATGGTCAGTACCAAACCCAGGTAACCTGGTGGATGGCGATACCGTGACTGCAACAGCGACTGACCCTGCAGGCAATATCTCATTGCCAGGTACAGGTACAGTGTCTGCAGACATCACACCGCCGGTGGTTGCACTTGATGATGTGTTGACGAATGACAGCACACCAGCACTCACTGGTACAGTGAACGATCCGACAGCAACAGTGGTTGTGAACGTGGATGGTGTTGACTATCCAGCAGTGAACAATGGTGACGGCACCTGGACGCTTGCAGACAATACTTTGCCTGCGTTAACTGATGGTCCACACACCATTACCGTGACTGCAACAGATCCTGCAGGCAATGCGGGTACAGATACAGCAGTGGTGACGATTGATACCACAGCACCAAATGCACCAGTACTTGATCCAATCAATGCGACTGACCCGGTGAGCGGTACAGCAGAAGCGGGTTCAACAGTGACTGTGAGCTTCCCTGACGGCACCACTGCAACAGTCGTGGCAGGCACAGACGGAACATGGTCAGTACCAAACCCGGGCAACCTGGTGGATGGCG
>NZ_JAFBJL010000012.1:0-5484 GCF_016809775.1 Acinetobacter sp. C13 | reverse complement strand
AATAATGAGCTGGCGATGACTTACTCTCACATGGGTAACCCCACACTACCATCAGCGCTAAGAGGTTTCACTTCTGAGTTCGGGAAGGGATCAGGTGGTTCACTCTTGCTATGGTCGCCAGCACAACTGTTTATGGATACTTGCTTCGTTTTATTCACTGTGTGATACGTTGCGTTTTCCAAATCTTTACAGATGGGCTGATTGGATCTGATTTTGTTCATTTTAGCTAAGTGTTTAACTAAATCAAGTTGCTTTGCATGATTATGAATCGATTGATGCTTCATATACAACTGCTTGGGTGTTGTATAGTCAAGCCTCACGAGCAATTAGTATTGGTCAGCTTCACATATCACTATGCTTCCACATCCAACCTATCAACGTCCTAGTCTCGAACGGCTCTTTAGAGGAATAAATTCCTAGGGAAATCTTATCTTGAGGTAGGCTTCCCGCTTAGATGCTTTCAGCGGTTATCCCTTCCGAACATAGCTACCCGGCGATGCGACTGGCGTCACAACCGGTACACCAGAGGTTCGTCCACTCTGGTCCTCTCGTACTAGGAGCAGATCCTCTCAAATTTCCAGCGCCCACGGTAGATAGGGACCGAACTGTCTCACGACGTTCTAAACCCAGCTCGCGTACCTCTTTAAATGGCGAACAGCCATACCCTTGGGACCTGCTTCAGCCCCAGGATGAGATGAGCCGACATCGAGGTGCCAAACACCGCCGTCGATATGAACTCTTGGGCGGTATCAGCCTGTTATCCCCAGAGTACCTTTTATCCGTTGAGCGATGGCCCTTCCATACAGAACCACCGGATCACTAAGACCTACTTTCGTACCTGCTCGACTTGTGGGTCTCGCAGTTAAGCGCGCTTTTGCCTTTATACTCTACGCGTGATTTCCGACCACGCTGAGCGCACCTTCGTACTCCTCCGTTACTCTTTAGGAGGAGACCGCCCCAGTCAAACTACCCACCAGACACGGTCCTCGTCCCGGATAACGGGACAGAGTTAGAACCTCAACATTACCAGGGTGGTATTTCAAGGACGGCTCCATTGGAACTAGCGTTCCAACTTCAAAGCCTCCCACCTATCCTACACAAGTAAGGTCAAAGTTCAGTGTCAAGCTGCAGTAAAGGTTCACGGGGTCTTTCCGTCTAGCCGCGGGTACACTGCATCTTCACAGCGATTTCGATTTCACTGAGCCTCTGCTGGAGACAGCGCCGCCATCATTATGCCATTCGTGCAGGTCGGAACTTACCCGACAAGGAATTTCGCTACCTTAGGACCGTTATAGTTACGGCCGCCGTTTACTGGGGCTTCGATCAAGAGCTTCGCTTACGCTAACCCCATCAATTAACCTTCCAGCACCGGGCAGGCATCACACCCTATACGTCCACTTTCGTGTTTGCAGAGTGCTATGTTTTTAATAAACAGTTGCAGCGGCCTGGTTTCTGCGGCTGTCGTCAGCTCAGGAAGCAAGTTCCATCACCAACAACAGCGTACCTTCTCCCGAAGTTACGGTACCATTTTGCCTAGTTCCTTCAGCAGAGTTCTCTCAAGCGCCTTGGTCTACTCGACCTGACCACCTGTGTCGGTTTCGGGTACGATTCCTGTGTAACTGAAGCTTAGAGACTTTTCCTGGAAGCATGGTATCAGCCACTTCACTGTACAAGTACAGCTTGCTATCGGATCTCAGTATAGAGTACCCCGGATTTGCCTAAGATACATACCTACATCCTTCCACCTGGACAACCAACGCCAGGCTGACTTAACCTTCTCCGTCCTCTCATCGCATTACACAGAAGTATTGGAATATTAACCAATTTCCCATCGACTACGCCTTTCGGCCTCGCCTTAGGGGTCGACTCACCCAGCCCCGATTAACGTTGGACTGGAACCCTTGGTCTTTCGGCGAACGGGTTTTTCACCCGTTTTGTCGTTACTCACGTCAGCATTCGCACTTCTGATACCTCCAGCATACTTCTCAATACACCTTCATCGGCTTACAGAACGCTCCCCTACCACTTGACTAATGTCAAATCCGCAGCTTCGGCACATAGTTTTAGCCCCGTTACATCTTCCGCGCAGGCCGACTCGACTAGTGAGCTATTACGCTTTCTTTAAAGGGTGGCTGCTTCTAAGCCAACCTCCTAGCTGTCTATGCCTTCCCACATCGTTTCCCACTTAACTATGATTTTGGGGCCTTAGCTGGCGGTCTGGATTGTTTTCCTCTTGACTACGGACGTTAGCACCCGCAGTCTGTCTCCCGGATAGTACTCATAGGTATTCGGAGTTTGCATCGGTTTGGTAAGTCGGGATGACCCCCTAGCCGAAACAGTGCTCTACCCCCTATGGTATTCGTCCGAGGCGCTACCTAAATAGCTTTCGGGGAGAACCAGCTATCACCAGGCTTGATTAGCCTTTCACCCCTATCCACAAGTCATCCCCTGGCTTTTCAACGACAGTGGGTTCGGTCCTCCAGTTAGTGTTACCCAACCTTCAACCTGCTCATGGATAGATCGCCTGGTTTCGGGTCTATACCCAGCAACTAAACGCCCTATTAAGACTCGATTTCTCTACGGCTCCCCTATACGGTTAACCTCGCTACTGAATATAAGTCGCTGACCCATTATACAAAAGGTACGCAGTCACACCACGAAGGTGCTCCCACTGCTTGTATGCATGCGGTTTCAGGATCTATTTCACTCCCCTCACAGGGGTTCTTTTCGCCTTTCCCTCACGGTACTGGTTCACTATCGGTCAGTCAGGAGTATTTAGCCTTGGAGGATGGTCCCCCCATATTCAGACAAGGTTTCACGTGCCTCGCCCTACTCGTCATCATTATGTGTGCCCTTTCGTGTACGGGAATATCACCCTCTACGTTCGCACTTCCCAGAGCGTTCCACTAAAACACACATAACTTAATGGGCTGATCCCCGTTCGCTCGCCGCTACTGAGGGAATCTCAATTGATTTCTTTTCCTAAGGGTACTGAGATGTTTCACTTCCCCTCGTTCGCCTTGCAACACTATGTATTCATGTTGCAATACCTACCTTAAAGTAGGTGGGTTCCCCCATTCAGAAATCTCCGGATCAAAGGATATTTGCCGCCTCCCCGGAGCTTTTCGCAGGCTATCACGTCTTTCATCGCCTCTGACTGCCAAGGCATCCACCACATGCACTTAATTACTTGACTATACAACCCCAAACAGTCGTCAACACCTACAAGTGAGTGTTGTCCGTGCGATTCTTCATCGCTACTATCTGTTGTCTGTGTACTTAAACACTGTACAGCTTCAATCTAAATTCATATACCAAAACGCTTGATTCAGTTAATTTGCTAGTTCTCAATTCATCTAGATTAATTGCTTAATCTAAACTCTTGAGTGAACAATTTATTTCAGACTCAATTTTGCCAATCTGTTAATGAATAAACACGCCTTCGTCAGGTCATGCTTAATACCGTGATACTTAAATCACAGAAGTTAATAAACCAAGACCGAAATCTCTATTTACTAATTTCTGTAATCCGAACTTCTCTTAAGTTCTGGTGGAGACTAGGAGAGTCGAACTCCTGACCTCCTGCGTGCAAAGCAGGCGCTCTACCAACTAAGCTAAGTCCCCAGCTTACATCATCAGTCATGTATCTTTTATCTATAACTTTAACCAGTCAAAGTCATGGTGGGTCTGACAAGACTTGAACTTGTGACCCCACGCTTATCAAGCGTGTGCTCTAACCAACTGAGCTACAGACCCTCAGATACATCTATGAAGAACAACTTGTTGTGGATTCTTACCAATCGTCAATCTTTCGTTAAGGAGGTGATCCAGCCGCAGGTTCCCCTACGGCTACCTTGTTACGACTTCACCCCAGTCATCGGCCACACCGTGGTAACCGCCCTCTTTGCAGTTAGGCTAGCTACTTCTGGTGCAACAAACTCCCATGGTGTGACGGGCGGTGTGTACAAGGCCCGGGAACGTATTCACCGCGGCATTCTGATCCGCGATTACTAGCGATTCCGACTTCATGGAGTCGAGTTGCAGACTCCAATCCGGACTACGATCGGCTTTTTGAGATTAGCATCCTATCGCTAGGTAGCAACCCTTTGTACCGACCATTGTAGCACGTGTGTAGCCCTGGCCGTAAGGGCCATGATGACTTGACGTCGTCCCCGCCTTCCTCCAGTTTGTCACTGGCAGTATCCTTAAAGTTCCCGACATTACTCGCTGGCAAATAAGGAAAAGGGTTGCGCTCGTTGCGGGACTTAACCCAACATCTCACGACACGAGCTGACGACAGCCATGCAGCACCTGTATGTAAGTTCCCGAAGGCACCAATCCATCTCTGGAAAGTTCTTACTATGTCAAGGCCAGGTAAGGTTCTTCGCGTTGCATCGAATTAAACCACATGCTCCACCGCTTGTGCGGGCCCCCGTCAATTCATTTGAGTTTTAGTCTTGCGACCGTACTCCCCAGGCGGTCTACTTATCGCGTTAGCTGCGCCACTAAAGCCTCAAAGGCCCCAACGGCTAGTAGACATCGTTTACGGCATGGACTACCAGGGTATCTAATCCTGTTTGCTCCCCATGCTTTCGCACCTCAGCGTCAGTGTTAGGCCAGATGGCTGCCTTCGCCATCGGTATTCCTCCAGATCTCTACGCATTTCACCGCTACACCTGGAATTCTACCATCCTCTCCCACACTCTAGCTAACCAGTATCGAATGCAATTCCCAAGTTAAGCTCGGGGATTTCACATTTGACTTAATTAGCCGCCTACGCGCGCTTTACGCCCAGTAAATCCGATTAACGCTTGCACCCTCTGTATTACCGCGGCTGCTGGCACAGAGTTAGCCGGTGCTTATTCTGCGAGTAACGTCCACTATCTCTAGGTATTAACTAAAGTAGCCTCCTCCTCGCTTAAAGTGCTTTACAACCATAAGGCCTTCTTCACACACGCGGCATGGCTGGATCAGGCTTGCGCCCATTGTCCAATATTCCCCACTGCTGCCTCCCGTAGGAGTCTGGGCCGTGTCTCAGTCCCAGTGTGGCGGATCATCCTCTCAGACCCGCTACAGATCGTCGCCTTGGTAGGCCTTTACCCCACCAACTAGCTAATCCGACTTAGGCTCATCTATTAGCGCAAGGTCCGAAGATCCCCTGCTTTCTCCCGTAGGACGTATGCGGTATTAGCATTCCTTTCGAAATGTTGTCCCCCACTAATAGGCAGATTCCTAAGCATTACTCACCCGTCCGCCGCTAAGATCAGTAGCAAGCTACCTCTCTCCGCTCGACTTGCATGTGTTAAGCCTGCCGCCAGCGTTCAATCTGAGCCATGATCAAACTCTTCAGTTAAAATCATTTTGTACCTTATTTAAAGACAAGGTACCAATTCTGGCTCATCAATTACTGACTTAAATTTCGCTCAAATAAACTTCGAGTAATTTAAACCAATCAATCAATGAAAATTATTTCGATTAATCAAT
>NZ_JAFBJL010000011.1:0-8249 GCF_016809775.1 Acinetobacter sp. C13 | reverse complement strand
AAGGTCTAAGCTATCCTGCCAATAAAGTCATTTATTTATCCGGATTCGTTCCCGATGCATCTATTGCTTACATATATGGATTTGATAAAACAAAGCCATATCGAACACCCATTTGGCAACGAATTTTTGGTGATATGAAGAATAATGTTTCTTTAGGGTTAATGAAGCAATTTATCTGGGCATATCCACAAGTTATGTATGATTCAATTACAATTGATACTACTCAAGCTCCAAATGGCTTCTTTGTTGAAAATACGCTTTATGCTCCAATTAGTGATAACACACCATATCCACCAGATATTTACCTATAAGTAAAAACAAGCTGCTTATAAGATAATGATTTGATAAGAAACCTCTTCAAGTAAGAGGTTTTCTTCTTTTTTAAATGTAGGCTTGCTTAGATGTATCTGACTGGCTATGCTGTGATGGATTGTCATGAAAGCCAATTTTAATTTAAGCAAAATTAAGCTCTTGTATTATCGATATATAATCTATTTTGCTCGACTATAAATACCGAATGATTTAAAGGAAACCCAAAGATGAAATCTCGTGCAGCTGTCGCCTTTGCCCCAGGAAAACCTTTAGAAATTGTTGAAGTTGATGTTGCACCACCTCAAGCGGGTGAAGTTTTAATAAAAATTACCCATACAGGGGTATGTCATACCGATGCTTTTACATTATCTGGAGATGACCCAGAAGGTGTTTTTCCTGCCATCTTAGGTCATGAAGGCGCAGGTGTTGTGGTTGAAGTGGGTGAGGGCGTAACAAGCGTTAAACCTGGTGACCATGTGATTCCACTTTATACGGCTGAATGTAAAGAGTGTTTATTCTGTAAATCTGGAAAAACTAACCTGTGTGTTGCGGTACGTGCTACTCAAGGTAAAGGTGTAATGCCGGATGGAACCACACGTTTTTCATATAACGGCGAACCGATTTACCATTACATGGGTTGTTCAACCTTTAGTGAATATACGGTAGTTGCAGAAGTCTCTTTGGCTAAAATCAATCCTGAAGCAAATCACGAACAAGTTTGTTTACTTGGATGTGGTGTGACAACTGGTATTGGCGCCGTACATAATACAGCCAAAGTACAAGAAGGTGATTCAGTTGCTGTATTTGGTCTGGGCGGTATTGGTTTGGCTGTTGTACAAGGTGCACGTCAAGTGAAAGCAGGGCGTATTATTGTCGTAGATACAAACCCAGATAAATTTGAACTTGCTAAACAGTTTGGTGCTACAGATTTCTTGAATCCAAAAGATTATGACCAACCTATTCAGCAAGTGATTGTAGAAATGACAGGCTGGGGTGTAGATCATTCATTTGAATGTATTGGTAATGTCAATGTTATGCGCTCGGCTCTAGAGTGCGCACATCGTGGTTGGGGGCAATCTGTTATTATTGGTGTAGCTGGTGCAGGCCAAGAAATTTCGACACGCCCATTCCAGCTAGTGACAGGCCGTAAATGGTTAGGTACTGCTTTTGGTGGGGTAAAAGGCCGTTCACAACTTCCTAAAATGGTCGAAGATGCCATGAAAGGTGAGATTCAACTTGAACCTTTTGTAACGCATACCATGCCTTTACAAGACATTAATACCGCTTTTGATTTAATGCACGAAGGTAAATCAATTCGTACTGTCATTCACTTTTAAATGAAATAAAAAAAGGGCTGTGATTCAGCCCTTTTTTACCACTTATAGTTTTATATCTTAAATGGCATTACCACACATGTCTGTTGTACCCTGAGGGTAGTTAAACTGTAGCGCATTACGGTCAGTAATGAGTTCATTAAATAATTCTTGTCCAAATAATTGATTAGAATATATTCCTATACTGCTTGAGACAGAAAAACCTATATTCTCTAGTGGAGCAGGTAAAGTAGATTGATAACCCTGATCAACACCATTTACAATAAAGCCAATCTGCTTAGTGTTCTGATTAATATACACCCCTAATCTTTGATATTCATTTGAATTATTTGTCATGTTTTGACCTTTATAATATGGATTGTCAGGCCCACTATTATCACTAAGTCGATAAGTTACATAATATTTTAATCTAGCAGGATTCTCACCAAAATCTGGATCATAAGTACCCATATTAAACCAATAGTTGGATCTAATTGTATAACCATTATTTGTTACACCACTAAATCCTATGCTAGAGGAGTAAGAAGTAGAATTTCCAAGTGATGAACTCCCAAGAGTTGATGTAGGAATTTTAAGTTCCATTTCAAATGCAATAATACCGGTGTGAGGTATCGTTAAATCACCAATTTCATTAGTAGAATTAAAACTAGCTTTACTTGTAGCTACATAATCTACGTAGCCATACTCACTTTCTGGCCTAGGTTCCACTTTAAGACTAAATTTTTGACCATTTATCGATGGGAATATTTTCGTAGGAAAATCAGGGTATTCATTATTCCATACATCGAAATCTTCTTGAGTTGCATCAAAATTATATTTGCAGACTGGGGCAGAGGAATCAAGGGAGGTAGTTTGAGCCAAGAGGGATTGAGACGCTAACTTTTCATTCTTTGTAGTGGATGAAATGCTTTTAGATGCTACTTTTTGGCTAGATTCATTCTGCGATACGGTAGTCGTATTGTCAGAAGATACCTCATACATAGCCCAACATAATGTCACTGCACTAACAGCAACTATACCTATTTTTTTCATAAATATTCCTATCGAGTTAAGAGTTAAATTTTTAGAAAGTAGTGTTAAAGTAAAATTTATTATTAATATTTATGTATTTGAAATTATTGGGTTTATAAACTATTGAATATGATTAATCATATTCAATAGTTACAGTAGCCATTGCACGAACTTTACCAGCAGTCACATTTGTTGCTGTTTGATAGTAGCGGGCAGTCATCGGTACGTTATATTGAAGTATCTGATTAGAAGACAATGAACCTAAAGCTAATTTATCGCCTTTTTTGATGACTTGATTTTTATTTTGATAATTCCAGAGTAACTGCACACCGACACCATTGGCTTTTTCAGACGTAGCAGCCGTATTTGCCAATACCTGGCTATTTGTGCCGTCTTGGGTAAAGTCATAACTTAAACTAATAGTGTTTTTCTGTTCATAACCTGCTGGACTTGTACCACCATTACATAAGAGGTTCATATCAAAGGTTTGTTCACCTTGAGTAGAACCAACGCCTTTGAAACCAGCCTTTGTAACGGTCGGAAGCTGTACAACTTTATTAATATTACCTTGAATTTCACATGAAGAAGAAGCAATAGTAATTGCATTAGCATTAACAGTACTTGTTAAGAAGGGTTTATCTGGATAGCCACGGATATAATAACTACTATATCTGCCTGGTACTAATGTCCCAGAACCCGTTTGTGGGGCAATTTTAATGATTTCCACAACAAAGTAACCTGGTGCTAAAAAACGTCTACCGGATATTCCACCACGTACATAAGGATAATAACCAGAAAAATTAGTGTTATTTTCTGCTTCACGATATAGGCGAATACCAATGCCGGGAATATTAGTAGTATAAATGCTATTGCCTAAAGAGCTTAAAGGGTAAGCTTGAGTTAATTCAGCAATCGCCCTATCATAACTATCACAAGATATCGCTAGAGTGCCTTTATCACTAATAGGAAAAGTTGCTTTTCTTAATATTGTACCCACTGGATCAGTGGGTCTTACAACTACACGCCCCACACTCATAAGGACATCATTTGCTTGATAATTAGTTATAATGCACGAAGCATTAGCTCCGCCATATATACCAAGACCAGCCGTAAATAAGAAACCTGTTAATAATATTCTTTTCATTTGCAGACAGCCTCAGTCATTACCATGCTTTGTTGCTTATTTTGCAACTGATTACTAATGTTGTACTCAACTGAACAACGTTCATTGCTTTCGTCACCCCATTTCACATAGAGACGATCTTGAGCAAGTGGGGTACGTAAGTAAATCATACTACCTTGAGCAACAATACCTACAGCTTCATCTTTCTGATTAAAGACTTGAGCAGCAAACGGTAAACTGTTGCCATCAGCAGTTTTACTATTAATGTAAACTGCATAACCTGTTTTGGTCGCAAAATCTACTTTAGCAATTGCACCAGCAAAAGGCGCAATACGTTGACTAGTTTCTTCTAGCTCTACTTGGCTCGACATTTCTTGTGGGTCAAGGGTAATGTCATTAAGACGGTACGGAGTAACATAAGGAACTACTGCATAACCCGCCTTATTTACGCTTAAACCAACAGCATTATTAACTTTTGCTCCAGCGGCTTCTGGTGCATGCACAAGTACCATTGTTTGACCTTGTTCAGGTCCAAATAAAACACCTTCTGAATGTGCAACTACACTACCAGTTAAGCTAACCATCGCTTGTTGGTAAGAATCAGCCACACTATATGATCCGCCAACAGTTGTATAGTTAGTACGATAACGTCCATTTACGTTAAATGATGGATTTGAATAGTCTTGATGTGACATTGAAGCGCCGTAGCTAAAGCGATCTCCAACCATGCCACTTGCACCAACAGTACGACTGTCTTCAGAAGCAGTAACGTTAACGTTGACTGAATTCTTCTTGAAATCAATCGGGAACGATAATGTCATTAAATATTCAGTATCGTGTGTTTGATTGGTTGAGCCATATTCAACTTTACGGTTAATTGCAGATAAACCATAAGTTAAACCATGGAAGTTATTACTGTACCCAACCTGATATTGTTTAGTACTTTCACTACGGTTCCAATAATCTACCCACGAACCTACTACATAAAAGTTACCCCAGCCTTCAGGTAATCCTTGGTTTAAGGTAATTTGGAATTCACTACGTTGACGACCAGCAGAGTAGGTATTAATGCCTTTTTCTTCAAAATCACGAATCTGTAGAGCATCACGTAATTTATAGAAGTTTTCTGTTGAGTAACGATAAGCTGCTAGTGTTAAGTTTGTGTTGGTTGGAGTAATTAACTTGCTATAACTTAAACGGAAACTTTGTCCTGACTGTGAAGACTGTTTTTCAAATTCAGCTTCAGAGTGGGTAATATCTAATGCCACGGCACCAATTGGTGTAGCAAAAGCGGCACCCAACAGTATAGCGGCATAATTTTCAGTTGCTTGTATGCCTGTATAACCTGTTAGGTAATTATTAATCCCTTGTTGATATTTACCTTGAACAACCCAAGGATCAATATCAATATCTGAATCACGGAACTGACCAATAGTTAAAGCATAACGGTTCATGCCAGGGCGTAGCATCTGCACAACAGATGCATAAGGCACAGCAAATTTCTGTATTTCCCCATTCGCTTCGATAACAGAAACTTCAATTTCTCCACCAAAACCAGTAGGGTAAAGGTCATTAATTTCAAAGTTACCTGGTGCTACTGTTGTTTGATAGATAAGTTGACCTTGTTGGCGAACTTCAACCTTTGCATTGGTTTTAGCATTACCACGAATACGTGGAGCATAACCCACCATACTATTTGGCAACATTCGATCATCACTTGAAAAATCAATACCGCGATAACCATATGAATCAAATATTTCGCCATTTGTAAAACTATCACCTAGTGTTAAGACACCGCGATATTTAGGGAAAGCTCTTTGTAAATATGTACTCGTTTCTTCGTAGCTTGATTTAGATTGATTTTCGGGAGGGGTATCTTGCCATTGCCACTGGCCATTATGACGTAATTGCCATCCAGCTAAATTTAGCCCAGCAGTCACTCCCATAAACGCATTTGAAGTTTCGCGTATATCGCCAGATTGATTAAAAGTCTTATATGCACTACCGTTATAAGATAAAAATCCAGCATTAATACCACGATCCCATACACTTGGGTCGACATAGCCTTGCGCATTTTTTTGCAAAGCAACTTGTGGAATGGAAATATCTACACGTAAACGAGAGGTATCAAACTCATAAAATGCATTTTCAACCCATTCTTCAATCTTATAACAACTACTATTTTCTTTTTGGAGGGTAGTGTGCTGCGATAGAACTTCTTGTTTTACACCATATTCAAGAAGATTATTTCCAGTAAAACACGTTACAGCATTTTTATTTGGATCTAATGCTTTAAAAAACATGCGACGTTTGCCAAACCATTGGCCATTTACATAAACGTCAACGTTATATTCGCCCGGTAAAACAGGATTACCATATTTAAACCGAGAAATATCAACTTTTTGTGCATCACCAATTAAAAAAGCAGAATCAAATTCAGCTTCCACTGGTGCACTCGCGGCTGTTTCTTCAGCATGCACGAATACAGGCATTGTCATTGTGACAACACCAGAAGCCAAGTAATAACAAATATGGCGTTTTAATAATTTATAAGATTCTTGCCTTTTTTTTGGCATAACTAAGTCCGCCTACTCACATAATAGGTGCTTAAATTTATTAAAAAGATAAATCTGATTACTGAAGTTTTATTTGGTGTTCGACTCGACCACCGTAGTCATTGACATTCATAAAACTCATATCTTGAAGATTGCCATTCTTAAGCTGAACAGACTCTTCAGAAAAAGGTTTAATCATTAACCCTTGAGGTAACAAATCAACTTTTTTATCACCAACCTTCTGATAAACAGAAGTCATTGTGATATGAAAAGGCGTTGGATTTTTTACCTTTAAATTTTGACCAGATTTAACCCATTGAAGCTTATCAGCTGCTAAATTCGCATCTTCTTTAATTGAAGCTGGGCGATAGAAGAATTTAATTCGTGAACGAATTGCTAATTGCAGAAAATTATCAGGAGTCGCATTTTCGCCTTTTGATGTTGGTCTTGGAGGAATATCCAAAACATTCAACCACAAAACTGTTTCTTGCTTTTGATTTAGCTGAGAAGCCGTTGGCAAAGCAGTAATACGAAGCGTCTGACTTTTTGTTGCTTCAACACGAGAAATAGGAGGAGCAATCATAAAAGGAACTTTTGATTGATCCGGTGTGCTTTTTGAGTCGCCTTCATCAAGCCATGCCTGGACAAGTGCTGGTTTTGAACCGTTATTACTAACTTGTAGTGTAACTTCGCGAGCATCCGAAGGATAAATCACACGAGTACCATGAATTACAATTTCTGCTTGAGTAGCAGGTGCAACAACTGCTGAAGCAAATGCCAGACCTAACAAAAAATTATAACTGTTCAATTTCATTTCAGAATTCACAACCAAGAAAGATTCGGGAAAGCGCCACAAAACAAGGGCTTCTATGCGAACACAGAAACCCCACCATCAATTAATTATTGATAGATAATTGTGTATTGAACAGAAGTATTTACTTTACCAGCAGTAGAAGCGCCAGTTGCATAGTATTCAGCATAGTAGTTAAGGTCTGCGCTACCAGCTGCAGCTACGTCAACCCATTGAGAGTTAGCTTGAGCACCGTTTGCACCAGCAGCAAGAACTGGGATGAAGTTGTTGTTGCTACCTAAAAGTTGAACGTTAACGTTTTTAGCACCAGTAGCATCTTTGTTAAGTAAACGACCAGTATTAAAGTCAACGTTAGCACCTGGTTCGAAGTAAGTAGCTACTTTACCTTCAGAACAGTTAGCTAATTTAATTTGGAAAGGAGTACGACCAGCAACATCACCAGCAACAGCTAAAGTTTGTTTAGAAACAGTTGGAAGAGTAACTGTGAAGTCTTTACCAGCAGGGGTAACGATGTCACAAGTTTTATCTGTAACTAAACCATTAATTGTAATTGTACCATCAGCAGCTTGAGCATTCGCAATCCCTACAACCGAAAGAGCAGCGATTAAAGCAAGTTTTTTCATAGTGTTTCTCAAAAGTCTGGATATAAAGTTTAATTCCTTACTTTTCCAGTGTGTGACATCTTGAAAAGTAATGTAACAATGCTAACACTTTCCAAACAAAATGCAAACTATATCACATTATTTTTTCATAATTTTAATTGAATCACATGATTTAATTGGATTATATGAGGTCCTACAAATGGCCATATTATTGTTTATAAAAGTTTTTTTGTTTTATAGAAAGGCTTTGTGACTGTTATAGGCAATTTACATAAGAACACAATGTAAATAGAAAAAGAATTAAAAAAATTAAGTGAAAAATAATCTTAAATTCTTAGAATACAATTATATAGAATAAATTCTGTATATGTATATAGGAAAAACATATAAATAGTCATTTTTTATGAAAAAAGAGTGGCTCATCAATCAATTCATCAAAACATGCGATGAATTCGACAAATCACTCTTTCATCAAACTTATTACAGAAATAAGTTGCGATA
>NZ_JAFBJL010000010.1:0-30578 GCF_016809775.1 Acinetobacter sp. C13 | reverse complement strand
AACTTATCTCTCAAACCAACTTATCATCAAATTCATCACTTAAAGCAATCAACCTAATCACAAGTAACTGTTTTTCAACAAGTTTCTATCTGCATCACCGCCGATGGATGTGCATTATAGACCATTAACTTACCTTTGCAACCCTTTTTTTAAATCAATATCATCAACTGGATACTTTTTAATCTTTTTGGTCGCTTTTAGATGAGATATTAAACTTTTTTTACGTTATCAACTTCATGTAGAATAGATTATTCGTGCAATAGTTTGGCATTAACTCACCATGTGGCAGTTCGCTAAAAAAGTATTTGTTTGCATACTTGTAGTGCTTGCTACGAGTGAGCCTTGTTATGCCAATTCAAAACATAATTTCTATGTACTTACTTTATCTATCCTAAGCTACAGTAAGTGGGAGAATGTAAATACTCCTACTCTTTGTGTAATTGATAACCCTTCTATTACATCTACTTTTCAATCTTATATCCAGCAAATGTCTTATAATTATCGTGTTCAAACTGTAAATGCGAAAGATTTTGCTCGGTCACATTGTCAGGCTGTCTATTTTTCTAGTACTTCTCCGCAGCAACAACAAAACCTTATTCAAAACTATCCTTATCATTCTTTACTTTCTTTAAGTATTAATAATTCAGAGTGCGAGATAGGAAGTATCTTTTGTTTATATACTCAGAATAATTACACTACCTTTAAAGTTAACTTAGATGCTTTAAGTCACTCCAAAGTCCATATTGATCCGAGAGTATTGCTCTTGGCTAAGAATGCGGAGTAAGGATCATGATATCAAAGTTGTATCAGTCCACTTCACTACACGCATTATTTAGAAAATCTCAATTTACTATTTTTGCTATTACTTTTTTCATTTGCTCTTTTACGTTTGTCTCAATTTCTGTTTTTACTATGGAAACTTATGCCAAACAGAATTTGCAATTGCTTAGTCATACTCTATTAGAGCGTATTCAGCCCGCAGTCGTGTTTAATGATAAAATTACAATAGAGCAGATTTTGAATGAGTACACGAATGATCATTCAATTCGTACTATTCATATTTACGATTCAGAACATCATCTGATCGCCCAAAGTTTTAAATTATCAAGTCAAACTTCAATTTTAGAAGGCTGGTTTGATCATTGGTTTTTAAATGAGCCTGTTCATCTTACAATTTATCATCACGAGCAAAATGTAGGTGAACTTACACTTTTTGGTAGCTCTGAAAAAATATTGCAGTTCCTAAAAATGATTATGGTAGGACTTGCGATTGCAATGTTGTTTATTGTTTGCGCTTTATGGTGGTCAGTAAATCTAACTTATCGTCAAATTATGCAGGCTATTTACCCACTTACTAATATTGCTCAAATTGTAAGTGAACAAAAAGCTTATAATCTTCGTTTCCCTTATAACCGAATTAAAGAATTTCAAGATTTAAATACCGTTTTTAACGAGTTACTTGAAGAAATTCAGATATGGGATAATCAGCTGCAAAAGGAAAATCGTAAATTATCCTTTCAGGCTCATCACGACCAACTCACCTTATTACCTAATAGACATTATTTTTACCAAATCCTTTTAGACATGTTTGAAGATAAAGGGTTTGATAATAAGTCTGCATTATTATTTATAGATAACAATAACTTCAAAGCAATTAATGACCAATTTGGCCATTTAGCTGGCGATGAAGTTTTAAAAGAAATGGCGAATCGCCTGCAAACTCGTTTGCGTCATCAAGATTTTATTGCAAGGTTAGGTGGTGATGAATTTGCTGTCATTTTGCATTCCATTAGTCATGCTGATCATTTAATATCTATTGCTGAAAATTTACTCGAAAGCTGTAAAGAACCTTTGCATCTAAATGGTCAAACCATTTACTTCAGTTTCAGTGTAGGTATTGCTTTATCACAATTTGCATCTAGCCCCGAAGATTTCATTATGCAAGCAGATCAAGCAATGTATAAGGCTAAAAATTCGGATGAACACTGGTTTATCTATAAACCTGAAAATTAAATTTAGGCTAATCTATGAATACAAGATCTTTAAAACTCTCTTTTATTGCATTGCTATGCATTACTCTTGCAGGGTGCCTGAGTTTTGGTCCATTAAAATATCGTCAAGTAAAATTGCTCAAAAAAGAAGGTTTCGTTCTTACTGATGAAGGCTGGACTTTAGGTTTACCAGAACGCTTGTTATTTGACTTTAATAATGCACAGTTAAAACAAAGTCATGAAGCTGAGTTAGTACGTCTGGCAAATCAACTGAATAAATATGACCTGAATAAATTGAAAATTGTTGGTCATACTGATGATGTTGGTGATGCTACATATAACCAAAAGTTATCTGAAGAGCGTGCTCAAAGTGTGGCAAACCTTTTCTTAACACGTGGATTTAAAAAAGAAAACATCTACGTAATTGGTCGTGGTTCAACACAACCTTATGTGCCAAATACAACCAATGAAAACCGTGCGATTAACCGACGTGTTGCGATTGTCGTTATTCCATAAGTAGATTTAATTCAAAAAAAAGCCAATCCACTGTGATTGGCTTTTTTATTTTAAACTAGCTCAATAATATCAATGGTTGGTGGCACTCTGAAACGCAAAGGAATTCCAACCATTCCTGTGCCAACGGTAACAAAGACATCCGCATGCTCGTGAGAGTAGAAACCGCGCTTATGACCTAAAATTGATACTTTTTTCATAATATAGTTAGTCAACCATGGAAGCTCTACCTGCCCTCCATGTGTATGTCCAGATAACATTAATGGTCGATTCGGTAATTTAGGCACCATATCTACCGTATCAGGGTTATGAGATAAAATTAACCAAGGCTTGTCTTGCGGTAAATCTGGCATAGAACGCATATCGGTTTTGCCTGCCCAGAGGTCGCCAATACCAATCAAACGAAATTCTTCAAAATCAACAATCTTACCTTCGATATCAACAACTTCATTATAAAATAGGGCATCTTTTAATAGTTGCTGAATCGGTGGGCCAGGATATTGCTCATCATGATTTCCAGGAACCGAATATACAGGCGCCTGAATTTCTTTTAAAACACTTAATTCTTCAATCAATCTGTCTTCTGGCTCATATGTCCAATCACCAGCGACTACCACTAAATCAGGTTGCTGTTCATTTAATTTTCTAACGATGGTTTTGAGCTGACGTTCATGCCCTGAAAATAAACCAATATGTAAATCTGCAATTAAGGCTACTTTTACTGGCTTATCAAAGCTACGATCTGGGTTTAAGCGATATTGATGAGTATCGACACGCACTAAATGAGGTTCAATAAATCGGGCGTAAATTAACACGCCACTTAAGAAAAAGATGAAAATACCTTGATGAATTGAGTAGTAACCAATCCAAGCAGCATATAAATTAAAAAACCAGAGAGGAATAAGTAGATAAGAGAGATAAAATGCGAGTAGATGCACAAAAGCTTTAAATGGATGAATCGTCTCGGTTCGTGATTGATGAATCCAAGCCTCAGAAATTCCCCATAAAGCAAGTATTGAAAAAATAAAGTAAAAACAAAAAATGATTGAATTTGGATTCCACATTACGACTCTCGACTTATCTTATATTGATTGCTAGTAATCAAATTCAATATTTATCTTTCAATATGCACGAATTATACTCTAGCTCACCTTATCGTATGTACTGATTATGGCACAATCCTTTCCTTCCAAACAGCTTCAAACGAATCAACAAGCTAAAGGCTTTTTGATAAAAGCCTCTATAGTCCTATGTTCAAGTTTTGCTGTGGGTTTGACAGGATGTAGTACTCTGCCAAAACATGGTGTTGAGCCAGTACAATATGCAAAAGATATTGATACCTCTGAGACTTCACTTGCCAAAATTATTACACCTTTACGCCAGCAAAATCCAAAGTTAACGGGTTTCCATGTTCTAAATGATCCGCTGGAGGCTCTAGCGGCTCGACTTAGATTAATTGATAAAGCCGAAAAGACTTTAGATTTACAATATTACATTTGGGATAATGACAAAGTTGGTGCTTTAGCCTTGCACGCGATTATTCGTGCAGCTGATCGAGGTGTAAAAGTCCGACTTCTTATTGATGACAATAATGCAAAAAAAATGGAAGGGATTTTACTAGCCCTTTCTCAGCATAAAAATATTGAAGTTAAGCTTTTTAATCCCTACCGTTTCCGCAAATATCGTGCGATGGATATGGTGCTTGATTTAAAACGTATCAATCGTCGTATGCACAATAAAAGTTTTATTGCCGACAATGAAGTTGCTCTTATTGGCGGGCGCAACATGACCAATCAATATTACAATGTAAGCGATAGCTATCAGTTTTCTGATGTCGATGTAATGTTGGTAGGCGCTGCTGTTGATGATATCGTAAATTCGTTTGATGATTACTGGAATCATGAATATGCATATTCAGTTCAAAGTATCGTAAGTCCTGAGCAGCACCGTTTACGCTATGAAGGCTTAAAAGAACAACTCGAAGCACACTATCAACAAGCTACCGTCCAAAACTTTTTAAACTTAACCGCAAAATCTCACGCATTTGATCAATGGCTAAATCACAATATTCAATTTGATTGGGTCAAAGCAGAAGTCGTTAAAGACTCACCAGATAAAATCAAATCGAAAGCTAAGAAAGAAGAACACCTCAATTTCCAGTTAATTAATCATTTGGAAAAACCAGAAAGTAACGTTGACTTAATCTCTGCTTATTTTATTCCTGAAAAACAAGGTGCCAAGATTTTAAGCACGCTTGCCAAAGAAGGTGTTGAGGTTCGAGTTTTAACGAACTCTTTCAAAGCGAATGACGTTGCTGTTGTACATGCCTTTTATGGGAAATACCGTAAAGAGCTGCTTAAAAACGGCGTACAACTTTATGAATTTTTACCAACACCAGATAAAAGAGATTTAAATAAAAATACAGATGAGCTTGCCACTAAAGCTAAAGTAAATATGAAAGGGCTAAGCCGATCAAGTTTGCATACTAAACTTATGGCATTAGATGAGCAGGTTTTTATTGGTTCATTTAACTTTGATCCGCGCTCAGCTTACTTAAATACTGAAATTGGTGTGATTTTAGATAGCCCATCACTGGCTAAGACGATTCACCATACAATGGATGAAAATTTAAATAAGTATGCTTATAAATTAAAGCTCGACACTAACAATCATATTTATTGGCAACAAGAAACTCCAAATGGTCCTGTAATTTATAGACAGGAACCTGAGATGAAATGGTGGCAAAAAGCAGGCATGAAGTTTCTTTCATGGCTGCCACTTGAAGGATTTATGTAATTAGTTTTTTGGTTTAAGTACTTTTTGATGTAGTTGAGCCAAACCTTCTACCATTTTTTCTTGAACTTCGCGCGTTAAACTTTTGACGTCATGCCCTTCCACTGAAATAGGAGGCAAAGTTAACAGATGAGCTGTTACTTTAGGCATTTCAAGTACACGTTGAATATGTTCGGCAAATGTCATGTCACCAATGAATGGCGCAACTGTATCTAATTGCCCATCACGATTTACATAACAAATCAAACAAACCTGTACTGGACGCTGTGCTTCAATCGCTGCTCCTAGTAATCGTCCATGTACTTTTTTAACAGAATGTCCATCTGTAGTTGTGGCTTCAGGAAAAAATAATACAGGAATATTCTGTTTTAAAAATTCAGCAATTTGCTCACGAATTCTGACGGAATCGCCAGATCCACGCTTAATAAATAACGTTCCACCACTTTTGGCTAAGTTTCCAAGAATAGGCCAATTTTCAATTTCAGCTTTAGCCAGAAAGAAAACTCGTGCACCTGAACCTAGAACCGCAACATCTAACCAAGAAATATGATTACTTACCCATAAAGCTGGTTCTCTAGGAATTGTGCCATGTACTTCTATATCTAAATTAAAAACCTGACATAAACGGCGGCAAAAGTATTGGACATAACGTGTATTAACCGGATTATTAGGATCTTTATAAAGCCCATGTCGATAAACTAGATAAAAACCTTCACTAATTGCGGCCGTGGCAGAAGTGACCTTTTTTCCGTATAAACCTATTTTTGATAATTTCTTTAACGTTGAATTAACTATACTTTGCGTTTGAGCCATAAAATTTCACTAACGATTAATCATTGTTATACCCATCTCAAGTCATTCTATACGTTTCGTAATAAACTTGCATTGACGTTAGAGAACGGCAAATAAAATAAATCTGAACACTAGACTAATCTCATGTAACTAATCTAAAGGATAAGAACAAACGCTTTCCCCTTTTGCTTAAGTTTCCTCTAGAATAAAGTTTTCTCATTTTCAGGATTTATAGCCACGTGGAATATGTTGATCGGCATCAAGGCGGTGAACGCACAATCTTAGTGAGTGTTTCTGTACAATTATTAGATGATCTGGATGCCGAAGAGTTTGCTCTACTTGCACAGTCTGCTGGTGCAGATATCCTTGAACATATTAAGGTTCAGCGTAATAAGCCTAATCCTAAATTTTTTATTGGCTCCGGAAAAGTCGAAGAAATTGCAGAGCAAGTTCAGGAGCTAGAAGCGAGTCTGGTTATTTTTGACCATGCGTTATCACCTGCTCAAGAACGAAATTTAGAAAGAATATTAAAATGCCGAGTTATTGACCGCACAGGCTTAATTTTAGATATTTTTGCGCTGCGTGCCCGTACACATGAAGGTAAGTTACAAGTCGAGCTTGCTCAGCTTAAACATTTATCTACTCGTCTTATTCGTGGTTGGTCTGCCGACTTTGAACAACAAAAAGGTGGTATCGGCTTACGTGGTCCTGGTGAAACACAACTAGAGACAGATCGCCGTCTCATTCGTGTTCGTATTACCCAATTAAAAGATAAATTAGACAAAGTACAACAGACTCGTATGCAAGGGCGTGCTGCAAGACAAAAGGCAGCTATTCCAACAGTTTCATTAGTAGGTTATACCAACGCTGGTAAATCGACTTTATTTAATATTTTAGCTAATAGTGATGTCTACGCAGCTGATCAACTATTTGCAACACTCGATCCAACCCTACGCCGTTTAGACTGGGATGGTATCGGTACTGTTGTGCTAGCAGATACAGTAGGTTTTGTACGAAACTTACAGCATGATTTGGTTGAATCATTTAAAGCAACACTTGAAGAAACGCTAGAAGCTACCCTTTTACTACATGTTATTGATAGTAGTAGCCATGACATGCTTGACCAAATTGAAGCGGTTGAAGGCGTATTAAAAGACATTGGTGCTGATGCTCCCGTACTTCGGGTGTACAACAAAATTGATCTAAGTGGTGAAGAGGCCAAAATTATTTATGCTGAGCCACACGTCCCAGATCGAGTTTATGTTTCAGCTCATTCTGGTCAAGGTCTAGAGTTGCTCCAAAAAGCAGTACAAGAATGCTTAATGGGCCAAATTCAAAAGTTTTCACTCGTGCTTAAGCCTGCTTATGGCAAATTACGTACTCAACTTTATGCCTTAAATGTTATTGAGTCTGAACATTATGATGATGCAGGCTTATTACATATTGATGTGAAGATTGCGCCACATAAGTTAGAAAAGCTGATTCGCCAAGCAAAGCTTCCATTGGATGAAATCTTGGGAGAACACGCGAGTCAATTTAAGCGCCCCTTGGAAGAGTTTGAAATCAAGGGCGATATCAGTTAAAACTTGATAAGTAAACTTTTAGAGATAAAAAATATGGATAAGATCAAAAGTATAGACTGGACAGCATGGGTAATTACATTACTACTCATTATTGGTTTTCGTGAAGGCTCTGTCGTTGTCATGCGTGCTTTTGATCATCCAGAATTAGGTAATCTGGTCGGTTTAATCAGCTTACTTATTATTTTACTGATTTGGAGAAAGTTTAAAAAAATTCCACTTCGAATAGTAGATACCAATAATAAAATTATGAAAGAAAGTGGATTCGCGTTTTTACCTATCTGTGCAGGTTCATTAATTATGCTCGTACATATGGGTAAAGAAATTCCATTATTTCTTTTTGTTTTAGTGGTCAGTACCCTTATACCTTTGTGGGTCTATGCAAAAATGGCAAAACGTTGGTTATAAGGAGAATAAAATGTTTACGATTTTCTACGGATTTTTGATCACACTCATTGGTTATCTGTGTGCAAAGCCTTTAAACCGACATTTCCCGCAAGTTCCACTTTTAGTTTTCGGCATGTTCATTGTGATTGGCTTACTTTCAGTTCTACATGTGCCATATGAACAGTATCGTCTTTATGTGAATGACTTATTTGGCCATCTATTAGGTTATGTCACCGTAGCATTAGCCATCCCTTTAGCTGCAATGCGTTACGATGATCTTCCAATTAAATCGGTCATTGGTATTTTACTTTTTGCAAGTATTAGCGCAGTTGCCCTACCTATGGGGCTGGCTTATTTGTTACATATGTCTGAACCCACCATTCTTGCATTTGCTACCCGTGCAGTAACTACTCCAATTGCTCTGAACATCGCAACTTTATTACATGCTCCTGAAACACTCGTAACTCTTATTGTTATTTTGTCTGGGGTAATTGGCGCAGCATTCTCACCATTCTTACTTAAACATATTCATGATGAGAGAGCATCAGGTTTAGCCTTAGGTTTAGCTGCACACGCCATCGGAACAGCTCAAGCTTGGCAACGTGGGCCTGTTGCAGGTCGTTACGCTGCATTTGGTATGGCATTGAACGGTGTATTTACTGCAATTTGGCTACCAACATTAATGTTATCTTTTGGAACACCATAATTAAGAAGTTGATTAAATAAACATTGAACGGTCTATCAATTCCAAATAAGATGACCTTTCAAAGTTAAAAGGATTTTTAATTATGGGGAAAATTTTTATTGGAGCTCTGCTCTTATTGGGGATTAATACTGCTACATTCGCAGCAGATATTACAGGTCTCTGGCAAACAATTGATGATAAGACAGGTGCTCCTAAAGCACAGGTAGAAATACGAAAAGAATCGAACGGGACATATGCTGGGAAAATTATCAAAGTAACGCCACGCCCAGGTTATACGCCTAAAGAAATTTGTGATAATTGCCCTGCGCCATATACCAATAAACCGATTTTAGGTCTGGATATCGCCACTGGTTTAAAACAGGTAGATGGACTGAACTATACTGACGGTAAAATTTTAGATCCAAATACTGGCAAAGTTTACGGACTTAAAGCAAAACTTAGTTCAACTGGCAAACGCTTACATATGCGCGGTTATCTCGGAGTTTCAGCTTTAGGGCGTAATCAAATCTGGATTCGAGTAGAATAATAGTTCCTAATAAAAAAGCCGCTTCTGCGGCTTTTTTATTTTTAGCTCAGCTACAAGCTTCATCTTGCACTCATAGAGAAACATTGCTTTTCTTATATTTGCACAGGATTTTCAACAGAAAAAATTTCTTTGTCTTCAAGTCGATAAGCCATTAATTTTCTGCCCCAAACACAGCCACCATCAACATTCTGGATCTGCTCATTAATAGTTCGGCCCTCGAGCGCAGCCCAATGACCAAAAATAATCTGATGAGTTTGTGCGGCTTTGCTCGGAAATTCAAACCAAGGTAAATAACCATCCGGCATTGGTGCATCCAAAGAATCTTTAAAACTAAACTCTAAAGCCCCTTCGGCATTCGTTAAACGCATGCGAGTCAAATAATTGGTAATACAACGTAAACGCGCAGAACCAGTTAGGTTATCTTCCCACAAATCTGGTTTAGAACCATACATGTTTGCTAAAAAAGCATCCAATACAGATAAATCTTCGTTTGCGAGTACAGCCTCAACCTCTTTTGCCAACGTTACAGTTTTTTGCGCATCCCAAATACAAGGTATGCCAGCATGAGTAAGGATCGTATGCTCGTTTGGCAATAAACATAATGGCTGTTTACGTAACCAATCGATTAACTCATCACCATCAATAGCATCAATAACATCTTGGGTACGATCTTTTGCTTTAATCTCTTTTAAACCACGCGCACCCGCAATTAAAGTCAGGTCATGATTTCCAAGTACAGTTGCAGCAGCTCCACGATCAGCAAGCTTTTTAATAAAACGTAATGCCCCTACCGAGTTTTCACCACGTGCGACTAAATCACCAGCAAACCATAAAAAGTCTTGATCTGGATCAAAACGTATTTCTTTAAGCAAGGCTTTTAGAGCTTCAAAACACCCCTGCATATCGCCAATAACATAGTTAAAACGCTTAGTCATTTACGCCACCATTTGATCGGCCAAAGCAACAAATTGGGCAAGTGTTAAGGTCTCTGGACGAGCCATCGGATCAACACCAGCTTTTTCAAAGCCATCTTCTGCAATCATACCTTTAAGACTGTTTCTTAATGTTTTGCGGCGCTGAGTAAATACATGGGCAACCAGTCGAGCTAAAGCTTTTTCATCTTTTGCTGTAATTGGCTTTTGATCATAAGGAACAAGGCGGAAAACCGCACTCGTTACTTTAGGGGGTGGGTTAAATGCACCAGCCGGCACTTCAAATAAAAATGTTGGTTGACAGTAATATTGAATCATTACCGACAAGCGTCCATATTCTTTTGTATTCGGTTCAGCAGTAATACGGTCAACCACCTCTTTTTGCAGCATAAAGTGCATATCTTTAACTTTGCTGCCAAATTCCAAGAGATGAAAGAGTAATGGGGTTGAAATGTTATAAGGTAAGTTACCGACTACACGTAATGGTCGGCCATCTTTTACCAGTTCGCTAAAGTCATATTTTAATGCGTCAGCTTCTATAATCGTCAAACGTTCAGGATGTGGAACACGTTCTGGTAACCCAGCAGCTAAGTCACGATCTAGCTCCACTACTGTTAATGCATCACATTCCCCAATTAAAGGAGATGTTAAGGCAGCTAAACCAGGTCCAATCTCGACAATATTGTCGCCTGTACGCGGACTTACAGAGCGCACAATTTTGGCAATGACTCGTTGATCATGTAAGAAGTTTTGACCAAAACGTTTACGAGCTTTATGCCCTTCATCTTTCGGGTTTAGGGCATTAATTTGATACATAGAACATTTCCAACATGAAAAATTTAGCTCGCTGCTAAAGATAAAGCTAAATCAACAGCGACATTTAAACTTGAGCTTTTTGCCAAACCAGTCCCAGCCAAAGACAACGCTGTGCCATGGTCAACCGAAGTTCGAATGAAAGGCAAACCCAATGTAATATTGATGGCTTCACCAAACCCTTGTGATTTTAACACAGGTAAACCTTGATCATGGTACATGGCAAGTACAGCATCTGCATTTTTAAGATGTTCTGGAGTAAACAAAGTATCTGCCGGCAAGCTTAAACTCATTTTAAGCCCTTGCGCTCGATAACTTTCGAGTACCGGATTAATGGTCTCAATCTCTTCACGACCCAAATAACCATCTTCACCTGCATGAGGATTTAAGCCACACACGAGTACACGTGGGTCTGTAATCTTAAATTTAGTTTTTAAGTCATGCAGTAAAATATCAATGACCTGATGCAATCGCTCTTTGGTAATTGCATCCGCTACATCTCTTAAGGGTAAATGTGTAGTTGCTAAGGCGACACGCAAGGTTTTGGTTGCAAGCATCATTACGACACGCTCTACACCTGCAAACTCTTGATAGTATTCAGTGTGACCACTAAACAAAATACCAGCATCATTAATAACCGATTTTTGCACGGGTGCCGTGGCTACTCCAACACTTTTACCAGACATTGCATAATCTGCTGAACGACGTAGTTGTTCTAATACATAGGCTGCATTAGCTGGATTTAATTGACCATCAATAACCGCTGCTTCTAAAGGCACATGCTCTACATAGAGTTCATTCAGAGATGATGACTTAGGCTGTCCGGTATATTCTATAAATTGAATATCGATCCCAAGTTTTTGGGCACGTTGTTCTAATAAGTCTCGGTCACCCAAGATAACAACAGGGCGTTCATCAACCCGCTTAGCCAAGCTCAAACAAATATCTGGACCAATACCAGCCGGCTCACCGGAAGTGACATATAATGGCAGCACAATCACTCCAGACACATAACAAGAATTTGTTTGATTTTAACATATCTGACATTCATCAGTTTATGGATTAAATTATATGGCTTAAACTGGATTTTTCTTGTGAGTTTGGACAAACTCGTTTAGAATGCTCGCTCCTTTTGTTTGGACAGATTCCATAGTCCAAACCAACTATAATAGGTAGTGGTTTAATGAAAACTCTCAGCGCTAAGCCAGCTGAAGTTCAACATGACTGGTATGTTGTTGATGCTTCTGGCAAAACTTTAGGTCGCCTTGCGACTGAAATCGCTCGTCGTTTACGCGGTAAGCACAAAACTTCTTATACTCCTCACGTTGACACTGGCGATTACATCGTTGTGATTAATGCTGAACAAGTTCAAGTGACTGGTAAAAAATCACTTGATAAGAAATATTATCGCCATACTGGTTTCCCTGGTGGTATCCGTGAGACTAACTTCGAGAAGTTAATTGCTCACAAACCTGAAGCTGTTCTTGAAAAAGCGGTTAAAGGCATGTTACCAAAAGGTCCTCTTGGTTATGCAATGATCAAAAAAATGAAAGTGTACGCTGGTACTGAGCATCCGCATGCTGCTCAACAGCCACAAGTTTTGGACATCTAAGGGATACAGCACATGGCTACTAATTATGGTACAGGTCGCCGTAAGACCGCAACTGCACGTGTTTTCTTGTCAGCTGGTACAGGTAAACTCGTTATTAACAACCGTACTTTAGAGCAATATTTCGGTCGTGAAACTGCTCGTATGGTTGTTCGTCAACCTTTAGAACTTTTAGAAGTTACTGAAAAGTTTGACCTTTACATCACTGTTAAAGGTGGTGGTATCGGTGGTCAAGCTGGCGCGATCCGTCACGGTATTACTCGTGCGCTTATCGCTGCTGACGAAACTTTAAAACCTGTTCTACGTCAAGCTGGTTTCGTTACTCGTGATGCTCGTGAAGTTGAACGTAAGAAACTTGGTTTACGTAAAGCTCGTAAACGTCCTCAATTCTCTAAACGTTAATTCGTTTATCGAGTTGGACAAAAAGCCTTGGATTTTTCCAAGGCTTTTTTATTATAAAAATAGAGCTACCAAATGCAAACTTATAAATATAAACAAACTATCTCTTTAGAACCGTGATTTCCTAGAGCATTTTTAGTATCCTAATCGATTCACTCAACCACGTCGTCTTGTGATATGTCGGTCGAAAACACCTCTATTCAGGGGATTACCCTTTACAGTCATGCTGATGATTTCCGTTCTCACTGGATTCGTTTCTTATTAGCAGAAAAACAAATCAAATATCAATTGATCATAACTGACCATGAAGACGAAGATTTGGCCAGCTTAAATCCTTACAACCAATTACCGATGTTGGTCGAACAAAATCTTAAATTATTTTCAGCGCCTATCATCGCTGAATATTTAGATGACCGTTATCGTCAAAGTAAGCTTTATGCCGATGCTCCTATGATGCGTGCAGAACAGCGTCAGTATATCTGGAGACTTGAAAACGACTGGTTTAAGTTAGCAGATCACATGTTAAAACATGCTGACTCCCTAAATGTCGAACAAAAGCAAAAAGCTCAAAAAGAACTACGTGAAACATTAATTTCACTTACTCCCCTATTTCAGCATTTCCCGTATTTCATGTCTGAGAATTTTACAATCTTAGACTGCATGCTTGCCCCTATCTTTTTAAGATTAAATAGCATGGGAATTGATTTACCAAAACAGCACTGTCGACATATATTTTTGTACTGTAAACGTATCTTTGAACGGCCTTCTTTCGCTAAATCAATGACGCCTCAAGAGAAAAACCGTTACAATGAACTATTAAATATGGAATAGCGTGATATGTCTGAGCAAACTATTGATTTAACCCCTACACGTCCTTATCTTGCTCGTGCAATCTATGAATGGATTTGTGATAACCAGCTTACTCCTTATCTATTAGTTGATGCGACACAACCGCATACCGACGTTCCGCAACAATTTGTTAAAGATGGGCAAATTGTTCTAAATATTGTGCCGCATGCAGTTCATCAATTACTTATTACCAATGAAGCTATTACCTTTTCAGCTCGTTTTGGCGGAGCATCAAAAGACATTTATGTCCCTATTCAAGCTGTTTTAGGGATTTATGCACGAGAAAATGCACAAGGTTTATTCTTTGATCCTGAAGAATATGCCAATGTAACACCTGTAGAAAATACAGTAGAGTCAGAAGTACAAGAAGCAACTGAAACAACATCAACTAAGAAAAAACCATCGTTAAGAATTTTAGATTAAATTTAGAGGAAGAAAGCATGGCATTTGATTTAGTCCAATACTTTGCTGAGCAGATAAAAATTCAAAAGCCTCAGCTTTTAAATCAATATCCAGTTAATGAAAAAAATAAACTGATTGATGAGGTGAATATTCTTACGCTTGGAAAACTGATTAGTTTATGGCGTCAGAATGATAATAAGATTTATCAAGAAATCAAAACCTCAGATCCACTTTATATTCAAGAAGTTGCTCGTCATTTAACAACTTCTAAACATAATCAGTCGACTTTAAAAAATTCAGAACTAGAACAGAGTATTTCTGAAATTTTAACTTTGCAGTTAGCAGAACTTAATCAGCTCGATGAAACAGGTGGTTTTGGGCATAATGGCTTAAAAGAATTAATTTTAGGTCAAATTGAACACCTATCAGGTCAAGCTGAAGATTGGGTTTGGTCAACAAACCACCTAAATGAATTAATTGGTTCTAAACCTGTGGAACAAGAAGAGCTATCATTGGATACAACAATGAAGGAGTTCAACCAAATGGTTCACCAAGCCCAACCTCATCATGATGACGTGCATATTGAAGAACAAACAATCGAAACTTCAGTTCCTACATGGTCAAAGATTGTTGCCCCTCTAGTTGCTTTAGCAATTTTAGGGTATCTGTACTGTATTTATACTCAGCTTGTTTAATTTCATCATAAACATTAAAAGAGGAACAAATAGTTCCTCTTTTTTGTTTTAAAAAACATAATTTCTTAACCAATATTGTTTTAACATTCTATTACAATTATTAATTTTTGAATCAAAACTATATAATGCAAACCTTAGCACAATATTAAAATTATAATGTGCAAATCCTCTTATAATATTTTTTACAATATGACATTTTTGGTCACTTATTTACCCAAACATCAATTTTAAATTAAACCTGTTTGATTGACTTAAGTTTTGGTAGAAATATAATGATTTTTAACTACTTTTAAATAAAAAGTAGTAACTATAATTTTATAATCCTGAGAGATAAAAATGGCTAAACTTTCTTTAGATAGCTTAACTGAAATTGATGGTTTTGTTGCATCTGCACTTGTTGATTCAGAAAGTGGTTTATCACTTGCAACTCAAGGCGGTGGGGAAATTGATTTAGAATTGGCTGCTGCTGGAAATACAGAAGTCATTCGCGCAAAAAGAAACATAGCTAATGCATTGAAATTAAATGATAATATTGAGGATATTTTAATTACACTGGGTAAAGCTTATCACTTAATTCGTCCATTAGAGAGTAATAACAGCTTATTTCTTTATTTAGTACTTGATCGTACTAAAGCAAATTTGGCTATGGCTCGTCATGAGTTAAAGTCATTTGAAAAAGAGCTAGACTTCAGCTAATTGATTTAATTTATGCTCTTTATATTCATTATAAAGAGCATAGGAAATCACTACATTATTTAATAAAACTTAAAATGATACTATGGATAGTCATTGTATAAATATTGCCATTTCTGGTTTAAGCTTAAAAGTTTCAGATGAATTAAAAATATTAATCCGAAATTTAATATCCAATCAATATGGGATTAATTGGATCAACATTTCTAATAATAATATTGACTTATTAATCATTAATGAAAACTTTTTTGATGCAGATAACATTCAAAATATTCTTCAAAAGAAAAAAATTCCTTATTTAAAAATTACCAAAACGCCTTCGCAAAATGGAAATTCTATATATGAACATACTTTACACTTTCCCTTAGAAAAATCAGAACCCCTTCTATCTTGGCTACAAAAAAATGTATTAGCCTCTTTAGAATCTACTGTTATTAACTCTACCTCAGCTTCATCAAATGAAATGACTCTCATAGATGGGCATTTTATAAAAAGTTTACATAGTCAGGAAAATACCAAATTACATTTATTTGATGATAAAGGTACTCTCGCTATTATTGATAACAGGACTCAGATCGCTTGGGTAGAACCTTCTCGTCAAAAAGCCTATACCAATATGAGTTTTAATTTTGCTTTTGCCAAAACCTCGGACTTTACAAAGGTTTCGCGTAAAAAAAGTTATTATTTACAGGACTGGTTATGGAATCTGATTTGGAATTCAAACAATTTTGAAAATCTAGCCTCGAAGGATAGCTATTTTAAAATTGATCATTGGCCACAGCCCTATCAAAAAGAATATAGAAAAGTGAGCCTACAACTCTCTGCATGCTTTATACAGGGAGCAAAAATTACTGATGTGGCTAACCAGCTTAACTTATCAATTGATGATGTCTTACGCTTCGTTACAGCTTGCTTAATGGCAAATAATGGAAAATTTGTTTCTGCAAGCAAATGCACTTACACGCCAAATTCGTACTTAGAGAATTCAAATACAGAGAATCATTTTTTTAAAAATTTTATAGGGAAAATTAGACGGCGATTTGGTCTTTAAGGGAAGTTATGATTATACAGCAATATAAAATTGTCTTTGCAGGTAGCATGGGGGCAGGAAAAACAGAAGCGATTAAATCGCTATCTGAAATTCCAATTCTAGAAACAGAAGCATTCAATACAGATGTTCAAAGCCACCAGAAAACCCAGACCACTGTAGGCATTGATTATGGCGAAATTACTTTAGATGACGGAATCAAAATCGGACTCTATGGAACCCCAGGACAAAGCCGTTTTGATTTTATATGGTCGGTCATTTGTGAAGGTGCAATCGGTGTTATTTTATTATTAGATCATAATAGTTCTGATCCAATTGCCGAGTTAGAAAGCTATTTAGAAACCTTTAAAAATTATAACGACAATATTGCGATTGGTATTACTCATGTTGACGAAAATAAAGAGTCATCACTTCAACAATATCGTCACTGGATAAAAGCAAATGCACTACCATACCCTCTTTTTTTTATTGATGCACGTGAGCAAGAACAAATTTTAATGATGGTTGAATCATTAATTGCATCACTTGAAGTCAAGGTAGGCTCAACATCTCAAGGGAATGATCATGCTTAGTATCCCAACTCAAAAACGAACCGCTCCAACACAGTTACTACAACTTGCAAAAGCCGAAGCTCATAATATTTTGATGAATACGCGTGGTGTAGATTTTGTCATGATTTGCTCTTCTGATGGTTTTGAATTAGGAACAGTGAGCCACAAGAACCACCATAACACTACTAAGTTAGCAGCCGTAAGTAGCTCAATTTTGGCAATGGTCACTGCATTTTTAAAAGAGATTCAACTCACGGGCTGTAACAACATTACTTTAGATGCAGATAATGGCAAGGCCATTTTAACTGCTATTCCTGCTGTTCATCACCCGATGGTTATGGTGACGCTAAGTAATAAAGAAGTCCTTTTAGGTCAACTACTATATAGCCTAAAAAAAGCAAGTCAGACAATTGCAGAGGCCGATGGAGAATAAATCAGGACTCCTCATTTAAAGTAAAATACCGCTCATATAGAGCGGTATTTTTTACTAGATTTGAATAGTAAATAACATCTGCCGTTTTTTTACTTGCTGCCCTTGCTGACCTAAAACATCATCAACCACTCCATCCACATCCGATTTAATCTGCTGTTGGATTTTCATGGCTTCAAGCACTAATAAAGTTTGGCCTTTTATGACTTGATCACCTTTATTGACCAAGATATTTACTACCGCACCATCCATCGGAGCACGAATTTTGCCATCACCAGCCACATCAGCTATCTCTGGGGCGGCATAAGTTACGTTGCGAATTGCAACATTACCATTATCTCTATCTAGATAAAGCTGATCGCCATCCAATACATATTGCACACGGTGACGCACGCCATCCAACAGATAGATTAATTGTTCCGCTGTTTTTTCAACAACCTCAATACTTACAATTTGCTCACAGAGCTCTACCGTAAACCTGTTATTTACAGATGAAAGCTGCAATTGAACTTGCTGATCATCATATTTAAGCTTTAATGGTAATGGCACACCTAGACCAGTTTGCCACACCGCAGTACCTGTACTTTGACTAAAGAATGCAGCAGCAATGGCTAAGGTTTCTAAAGATAGAACCTGCTTATGTAGACTGCTGTCATTTTGAAAATGCTGTTGAATGAATGCGGTATTGGTATCCCCTGCAACCACGACTGGATGTCGCAGTAAATTGACCAAAAACTGCTTATTACTATTTACACCTAGCAACACACAGTCATCAACTGCACGCGCCAGTAAGCGAATCGCATCCTCACGGGTTTTCCCATATGCGATCACCTTCGCCACCATCGGGTCATAAAATGGGCTAACCTCATCCGTTGCCAACATGCCATGATCAATCCGTACATTTGGCAAAGTTGCTGGCTGCCAACGCAGAACTTGTCCTGTTTGGGGTAAGAAATCTTGCCGTGGATCTTCTGCATACAAACGTACTTCAATAGCATGTCCGTTTAAAGTCAATTCATGTTGTTTTAAAGGTAACTTTTCACCATTGGCAACACGCAACTGCCATTCAACCAAGTCTAATCCAGTAATAAGCTCAGTCACAGGATGTTCTACCTGTAAGCGGGTATTCATTTCCAAAAAATAAAATGCACCCGATGCATCAAGTAAAAATTCAACCGTTCCCGCACCGACATAAGCACATGCTTTTGCTGCGGCTACAGCAGCCTCACCCATTTGCTGGCGTAGTTCAGGCGTCATCACCGGACACGGCGCTTCTTCAACAACTTTCTGATGACGACGCTGGATCGAACAATCACGCTCAAACAAATACACGTAATTGCCATGTGTATCCCCAAAAACCTGAATCTCGACATGGCGCGGAGCAATGACAGCTTTTTCTAAAATAAGCTCACCTGAACCAAAAGCATTTTCAGCTTCTGAACGTGCGGTTTGTAATGCCTCAAACAACTCGGATGCTTGCTGTACCAAACGCATGCCACGACCGCCACCACCCGCAGAAGCTTTGACCATAATTGGAAAGCCAATCTGCTCAGCTTGAGTTGCTAAATATTCAAGGTCTTGTCGGTCACCTTCATACCCCGGCACACAAGGAACGCCCGCCTCAATCATGGCGATTTTTGAAAGGCGTTTACTGCCCATTAACTCAATTGCAGAAGCGGTAGGCCCAATAAATGTAATCTGGTTGTCGATACATGCCTGAGCAAAATCAGTATTTTCTGACAAAAAACCATAGCCAGGGTGAACTGCATCAGCACCTGTCTTTTTGCATGCATCTATTATCTTGGTAATTGAAAGATATGACTCAGATACTTTTGAAGCGCCAATATAGACAGCTTCAACGGCCTCTTGCACATGGCGAGCATGACGGTCTGCATCGGAATAAACTGCGACAGTTTGATAGCCCATTGCCTTAGCAGTTTGCATGACTCGAACTGCAATTTCACCACGATTGGCAATCAGTACTTTTGAAAATTTCATTATTTTTATTCCTATCGCTTATGATTCATCGGTCCAATTCGGCAACCGTTTCTGAATAAAAGCCATCGTTCCTTCTTGTCCCTCGGTACCACCAACTGCTTGAGCAAACTGCTGTGCAGCATCATCTAATAAATCACTCAAAGGCTCATTGAGCGCTCGATGTAACAGTGCTTTAGTCACGCGGGAAGCCTTGGGTGCGGCACGTTTAATGTGTTGAATTGTTTCTTGTAAAGCTTGCTCAAGTTCAATTTCATTATGTGCAATTTGATGAACCACACCGACACTCAGTGCCGTATGTCCTTCAAAACGCATGCCGAGTAAAGCAAGTCGGCGTGCCTGAGTCAGGCCAATACGTTTCACCACAAAAGGAGCAATTTGCGCAGGAATTACGCCTAGCCCCGTTTCAGGTAAACCAAACTGGGTATTGTCACGGCTAATGGCAACATCGGAAACACATGCCAGACCAAATCCCCCACCTAACACCGCACCCTCTAAAATCACCACAACCGTTTGCGGTGCAGCTTCAACTTGCTCAAGCATGGCACCAAAATGGCGATTAAAATCAGCATAAGGTTGCAAGGTACCGACATTGGTCGCTTCAATTCGTAAAGCAGCCATATCTTTAATGTCACCACCTGCACAAAAAGTCCCGCCTTCGCCACGGATAATCACCGCACGAATCGAAAGGTCACCGCGAATAGTAGCAAAAACTTGTTGAATGGCATTTACCATATTCAAGTTCATGGCATTACGGCTCTCTGGTCGATTTAACCAAAGGTATAAAATACTGCTGTCTTGTTCTAATTGAATGCTGTCATCAAGATCTAAAGCTTGTAAAGATGTCGAAAGTGTCATGGTGTATTCCTTATTTTTATTTCTGCTTTTTAGGCAGAATGTCCATCAACTTACAGATAATCCCCAACATAATCTCATCTGCCCCGCCCCCAATAGACCCTAGGCGGCCATCACGATACAGCTGCGACGCAGGGTTATCCCACATGAAGCCATTGCCGCCCCAGTATTGCAGACAACTATCAGCAACTTCACGAGTTAAACGTCCAGCTTTGAGCTTTGCCATAGACGCCAACATCGTTACATCTTCGCCTGCAATATGCTGTTCGCACGCTTGATAAGTTAACGCTTTGAGTGCTTCCACTTCGGTCATGAGTTCAGCAAAACGGAAATGAATATATTGGTTATTAATGAGTGGCTGACCAAAAGTAGTACGTTCTTTGGTGTAATTAATCGTTTGCTGAATACAATGCTGCAACCCACCAATGGCATTGGCACAAGCCCATAGGCGCTCTTCCTGAAATTGCATCATTTGCATCATAAAACCCATACCTTCAACACCCACCAAGTTACGCTGAGGTACACGTACATTGTCTAAATAAACTTGTGCTGTGGTTGTTGAACGCATCCCTAATTTATTAAGTGGCTCTGAAAAACTAATCCCTTTAGTTTTTGCTGGCACAATAATCATCGACTTGTTGACGTGAGGTTTATCGTCAGATGTGTTGGCTAAAAGACAAAAGAAGTCGGCCTGCAATGAGTTTGTAATCCACATTTTGCTGCCGTTAATGACATAGTCATCGCCATCTTTTTTTGCTGTTGTTTTAATAGCAGCAACATCCGAACCTGCATGCACTTCTGATACTGCAATCGATGCCACATATTCCCCAGCAATGGCTGGTGTTAAAAACTCATCACGTAACTCTTTACTACCAAAACGTGCCAAAGCAGGTGTTGCCATGTCCGTTTGTACACCAATAGCTAAAGGCACCCCGCCACAAGCTGCATAGCCAATTTCTTCTGCAACTACAAGGTTATAAGAATAATCTAACGCTAAACCGCAATTTTCCTCAGGCTTACAAATCCCCAATAAACCAAGATCACCCATCTTTTTAAATACATCGTGGATTGGGAAACGTCCCGCAGCTTCCCATTCTGGAATATGTGGATTCAGCTCATTTTGAACAAATTGACGAGCTGTACGGCGTAATGCTTCATGTTCGGCAGTAAATTTCATTGCGTTATTCCTATTAATTTTTTTAATTGCGGTAAAGGTTGATTAAAAACGGGACACACCAAAACGAGTTGAATTTAGCTCTCGTTGCTGTGCTTCATAAATGGTTTGTAAAAGGAAAATTAATAATTTTCGGGTATCTCGGGGATCAATAATGCCATCGTCATGTAGCATGGCCGTATTGAAAAGCGCGGTAGATTGTTGTTCCAATTTCATGGCCGTGCTTTGCTCAAGAAAATCGAGCATTTGCGGATTCGGTTCCTGACCGGAAGCTTTTTGTTTTCCTTCAGCCACAATGCGTAGCACTTTTCCGGCTTGAGCAGCACCCATTACGGCAACATGCGAATTTGGCCAAGCAAAAATAAAGTCTGGTGATAGGCTTCGACCACACATCGCGTAGTTGCCAGCACCATACGACCCTGCCACAACAATTGAAATTTTAGGTACAGTACAATTGGCAACCGCTTGAATCAGTTTTGAGCCATGCTTAATAATGCCATTTTGCTCGGCATCGGTTCCCACCATAAAGCCAGTAGTGTTATGTAAGAATAATAACGGACGGTTGGTCTGTTCACATAAGTGAATAAACTGAGCTGCTTTCGCTGCTCCTTGAGGGGTAATCGGACCATTATTGGTAATAATACCGATATGCAAACCACCAACTTTTGCCCAGCCACATACCGTTAAATCATCATATTCCTGCTTAAATTCTAGAAAATCTGAATCGTCAATAATGCGGGCAACCACTTCTTTCATATCAAATGGTTGTTTAGGATCACTTGGAATAACACCCAACAGTTCCTCGGTATCGTAACGAGGCTCTTTATAATTCACATCAACTGGTTTGATTTGCTCTTTCCAATTCAGGTGTTCAAAAATTTCACGTGCAAGTCGAATCCCATCGGCATCATTTTCTGCTAAGTATTCTGCTGTTCCTGCAACCTGTGCATGCATTTCTGCTCCGCCCAACTCTTCAGCTGTTGCAACTTCACCAGTCGCAGCTAATAGTAAAGGTGGCCCTGCAAGAAGCATTTCGGTTTGCTTACGTACAGCAATGACATAATCCGAAAGACCTGGTTGATAAGCTCCTCCTGCCGTTGCATTCCCATGTACCACTGCAAGTTGTGGAATACCTGCCGCAGACAAACGTGCCTGATTCGCAAAAGTCATACCACCATAGGTAAATACTTCAGCTGCATAATTTAAGTTAGCACCGCCACTTTCGGTCAGCGTAATCAGCGGGAGTTTTTGTTCTAAGGCAATTTTTTGCAAACGCAAAGTTTTCTGTACGCTCATAGGAGACATGGTCCCCCCTTTAATCGCACTATTACTTGCAGAGACCAGACAACGCACACCACTGACAAAACCAATCCCAGCAATTACACCACCACCAGCTTCGGAGCCATCCTTGTCATCATGCATGTTGTAGCCAACCAAACCACAAAGCTCAACGAAAGGTGAATCAGCATCGAGCAATAACCGTACACGCTCATGCGGCAGAATCTTGCCCTTTTTATCGAATTTCGGTTTAGCAGCATACGATTTATCAATGCTTTTTTGCTGAATTGCACGGACTTCACTCAGCTGAGTAAGCAGTGCCTCTTTATTCTTTTGATACTGTTCACTACCAACAGTAATTTCGGATTGGAGAATAGTCACTGTTACTCCTCCTCAGCCTCAGTCTTTTTCTGAAAAATTTCAGGAATAAACGCGCGATGGAAACCATTATAAGACTGATTATTTGTCGCATCAGCTAGTGGATACATGCGTGTTCCTTGCGATGCAGCGCCATCAATACGCAAAGTTACACCTGAAACAAAAGCCGCAGCATCAGACAGTAAATAACAAATCGCCGATGACACTTCTGACTCAGTCCCCATACGTTTTAACGGTACATTGCCAGCAAGACTTGGAATAATTACTTTGGCAAAATCACCGCTATAATTATCCATACCAGATGATACAATCCACCCTGGTGCAACCGCATTTACACGAACACCAGATTTGCCCCACTCAACCGATGCTGTTTTAGTTAAGTTATCAACCCCTGAACGCGCAGCACCAGAATGTCCCATTCCCGGCATGCCACCCCACATATCAGCAGTCATATTGACAATACTGCCACCATGTTTAGCCATCCATTGGTTATAAGCTTCACGCATTAAATAGAAAGTTGCGTGTAAATTATTACGCACGACTGCATCGAAACCATTCGCCGAAATATTCTCTAAAGCTGAGGGGAACTGCCCGCCTGCATTATTTACCAAACCATCGAGTTTGCCGAATTTCTCAATCACTTCGGCAATCATATTTTTCACTTGTTCTTCTTCACGGTTATCACAAACAATGAAATGAACTAACCCCCCATCTTCTATAATTTCTTGGCTTACTTTCTCTAATTTTTCAATTTTGCGTCCTGTAATCACTACTTGTGCACCCAAAGCGGCAAGTTCATGTGCCGTACAGCGTCCAATTCCTGAGCCACCACCTGTCACAATAATGACTTTATTGGCGAAAGCATCTGGTCTAAATATTGATTGATAACTCATCTTTGTTTCATCCATTCATTTTATTTTTCTAAAAGATGTGCCGGAACTTTTACAGGCATATCCAATAATTGTTGTGCAAATGCTTTTCCTTGCGGATCGATTCGCAGGCTTGCAACGCCACCCCCACCCAAGGCATTTTCCAACATGAAATTCAGTGCATTTAAACCTGGTAATTCATAACGAATTACACGTCCCTTTTCAGCATCCAAAACATGTTGCATATAGCTTGCAACAGCTTGTTCAGTCAGTGCTGCACGAATCCACGGTAAATATTCTGCTTTACGCGCAATCACGCCAATATTGCTATGATTGCCTTTATCACCACTGCGGGCATGCGCAATTTCAATCAAAGGAACTTCAATTTCATTCCCTTGATAAACCGCACTTTCACCCGCTGCTAAAGTATTGAATTGCTCTGTAGAAGTGTCCCGAGGAATCTCAACCGGATAGCGGTTCCCATCAAAATCGATTTCGATATTAATTTGATTTTTATCAATTAAAAATGAAAATAACTTAATCACTGGAGATGCTTTTGGCCGCCCACCAACAATACCTGCCAAAGCTGGAGCCATACCTGTTGAAGCCTGTGCAATTTCAGATGCAAAGAACATACACGCTTCTTTAAACATTTGTTTTACAGCTATTTTGACCACAACTTCACGGCTATTTAATGTTTGGGCATGTGCTCCATAGGTACTTTCAATACCTAAGATTTCAACCGACTTTTCACTAAATGGCGGCACCGAACGCATTGCTAAAACACGCTCACACTTCGTCAAAATCGCATCGGCAATGACTTGTGCTTTTTGTGGTGCCTCACGTCCTGCAATTAAAAAACTCACTAAAACCCGATAACCATCAGGATAGGTCGCACTCACTTTATATTGTGCAGTCGGTGCTTGTCCTTTTGCCCCCGTCACACGAACTCGATGCTCTCCGATTTGTTCTAAATGCACCTGAGTGAAATCAGCAATTACATCGGGTAGTAAATACGCTTGAGGATTACCAATTTCATAAACAATTTGCTCTGCAACAGTAGCATTAGAAACCAGACCACCTGTACCTTGAGGCTTAGTTACAACAAATGAGCCATCTTCACTCACTTCAACCACTGGAAACCCCATGTTGTCGAAGCCCGGCACCAATTGCCAATCGGTAAAATTACCACCTGTACATTGCGCACCACATTCAATCACATGACCTGCCAAGGAACCTTGTGCCAATTTGTCATAGTCATCTAAAGACCATTGATATTCATGAAGTAAAGGGGCAAGCACCACTGCCGAATCAACAACACGACCAGTAATCACGATATCTGCGCCTAAATTCAAAGCATCGCGAATAGCCACCGCACCTAAATAAGCATTACTGCTCGCCACCTGTTCTGGCAAAGCTTCACCGCTAAACATTTCCTGAATATTTTGCTGCTTAAGTTGCTCATGTTTTGGCAAAAGATCATCGCCTAATATCACAGCCACTTTCAGATCTAGGCCATATTCTTTAATTATTTTTTGCAAGGCATCCCGACAAGCTAATGGATTAACACCACCCGCATTACTAATCACTTTAATCTTTTTTTCAGCAATTTTTTTTAGTAAGGGTGCCATGACTCGACTGACAAAATCTAAAGCGTAACCATGTTTCGGTTCTACCATCTTCGCTTTTGCCATAATCGACATGGTAATCTCGGACAAATAATCAAAAACCAAATAATTAATATCGGTCAAATGCACTAACTGAAAAGCGGCAGTATTGGTATCTCCCCAAAACCCAGAGGCACAACCTATTTTCACGACACGCTCATCATCCTGTTGATTACTTGCCATCTTATTTCTCATTATTTTGTTTAAAAATTACACTCAACATTACCAAGCAAGCGCTTGGTTTGTAAAGAGCAAAATGTTATTGTGAAATTGACCAAAACTGCCAAACTCGACAGCTCAGCTAAAACATGATGAGATTTGGCAAACTTTTCTGTTAAGTATTTTTTATATAAAGGATCCGGCTTTCGCATGATTGCTACTTCAATTGAACAGATTCCAAATATTTCTTGCTTTGACGATAGCCCACGTGGTCGTTTATTACGGGGGGCTGCCTATCTATTTCACAAACAAGGCTATGATAAAACCACCGTACGCGAACTTGCTCAATTTATTGGAATCCAGTCGGGAAGCTTATTCCACCACTTTAAAAGTAAAGATGACATCCTCGCTCACGTGATGGAGGAAACCATTATTTACAATCTTGCTCGTTTACAAGATGCGGCAGCTCAATCTACCGATCCAGAACAACAACTCCGTGCTCTTATTAAATCTGAACTCATTTCAATTACTGGAGATACAGGTGCAGCCATGGCTGTTTTGGTTTATGAGTGGTTTGCCCTATCAAAAGAAAAACAAGATTATCTTTTAAAAATGCGTAATGAATATGAGCAAATCTGGTTAGATATTATTGAAAAATTACGTACTCAAGGCAAAGTAAAGCATGATGCCTTTATTTGGCGGAGATTAGTTGGTGGCGCAATTTCATGGACCGTCACTTGGTATAAAGCTGAGGGTAAAGTCAAAATTGATGAGTTAAATGAAATGGTTTGGGAGATGGCTTTAAAATGAGTTCTGTAATATCTTAGAATTTGAGGAAAAATATGGAAAGAACATGAACGTTGGGCAATTTTAAATGAAGAACGGATAGACAAATAAAATCATTACAATCAATTTTTTTGAATCTTAAAGGTATCTATGGGAAGAAAATCAAAACACCACTATATTCCTAAATGTTATTTAAAAGAATTTACTAAGGATAGAAAAACTACATCATTATTTTGGTGTATTCCAAACAATAACACCAAATCTTTTCAAACAAGTCCAAATGACTCATGTGCCCAACGTGACTATTATACAATAGGCCATATAGATCCATTAATTATTGAAGATTTCTATGCAAATCAAGTTGAACCTAAAATCAGCCTCGCCATTAATTACATAAATAAATATGCGTCAATCCCACAAAGAAATGAAAGACAAAACCTAGTTTTACTTATGGCTGCTTTGTATTTACGAGTACCATTTTTTCGACAACTAGTCCAAAAACCTTTAGAGCAAATGAAAGAAGTTATTACGAGTATGGAAAAAGATGTCTCCATATCTAATAAGGATGAATTCAATTTTAATCAAACAGATCTGATTAGAATTGAAACAAAACTTCTTAGTAGAATACAAAACTATCTAACAACTAAATATTTCCAGTTATTTGTCATCAATGAGCCAGATTTATATATTATTATTAGTGACAATCCATTTGTATTAACTCATCCACTGGAAGATGAGCAAAACTTTTCTTTCGGGCTGAATACGCCCAATATTGAAATATTAATACCTATAACTAAAAAAGCTTTTATAATTGCTAAGAATGAGCCTTGTAACGAAATCAGTTTCATCGCTGATAAGAAGTTAGTGGCTTTAGTGAATACTAAACTCTTATTAAATTCTCATAAATATATTTATAGTTGTGACGATAAAATTTTATTGTTAGATAGTGAATTGAAAGTCTATGAACACCATATTCAATCAGGATAAAACTTAACAAATCGTCAAGTACTAACAATAATACTTGACGATCTAAAGAAAAATTTAGGCGCTAAATAAAACATAATACAATCAATACCTTAACTGTTTACTAATTAAATCTTTCATAATTTCTTCAGCACCACCGCCTATCATATTGACTTTCACTTCACGGTAAATACGTTCCGACTTGGTACCTCGCATAAACCCCATACCACCTAATGTTTGTACAGCTGCATCAGCACAAAATTGCATAGTGCGAGTCGCAACATTTTTCAGCATCGAAATTTGCGCTACTAACTCAGGTCCTTGTAGTTTTGGCTGAGTCATTTTCCATGCAGTTTCTTCAAGCAATGCCCGTGTTGAGGTTAATTGCGTTGCCATATCTACCAATTTATGACGAACCACTTGATGATCAATTAATCTCTTACCAAAAGTTTTTCGTTGTTGTGCCCAATCTAAAGCTTCTTCATAACAGACTAATGCATACCCATAAGCGACTACTCCCAAGAAGAACCGCTCCATATTAAAGTTATTCATAATAACTTTAAAACCAGCGTTTTCTTTGCCGAGCAGATTTGATGCAGGTACTCGTACTTGATCAAAATGCAAATGCGCCGTATCAGAAGCCCACCATCCCATTTTCTTTAAAGGTGTTTTAGTAATTCCTTCACTGTGCGCATCAACGAGCAACATTGAAATACCTTCAGCTCCTGTTTTAGTTGGGTCTGTACGCACTGCAACTGTATAGTAATCTGCACGAATTCCCGATGTGATAAACGTCTTTTCACCCGAGACAATGTAGTAATCACCATCACAAATAGCTTTAGTCTGCAATGCAGCGACATCCGAGCCACCACCAGGCTCTGTAATAGCTAAAGCAGAAATTTTTTCACCGGAAATAATACCTGGCAGGACTCTAGCCTTTAACTCCTCACTTCCAAAATGCTGAATGGGAGGGGCGCCAATTGTGTGTACCATGAGTGAGGTATGTACGCCGCCAGAACCTGCCTTTGCCATTTCAATACCAGCCAGTAATGAATAAAATGGATCTGCATCAAGAATACCACCATATTCTTCTGGAAAACCTAAACCTAATAGACCAATTTCAGCAGCCTTTCTATAAAGCTCTCTAGGAAATGTCTCAGCCTCATCCCACTCATTAACAAAAGGTGCCATTTCTTTTTGTACAAATCGACGAACATTATCAGCAAAAGCAATATGTTGTTCATTATAGTAAATTGGGTTTGGTTGCATTTCTACAGATGTCCTGATGTTTTTATTTAATTCCAGAACATATCTTGTCATGTTTGCCATCAATCAAAAGTTGCAAGAATCTCCATTTTCTTGGCATAAAACATCAAAGCCTCTTCTTTTTATTCAAATACAATGCAATACCTATACTCTTAAGCAACAACGGAAACCACGGGCAGCATAATAAGACTGCCCTCCATTATGGTAAATAAAGACACGACCATATCGACGATCAGCAAAAAGTGCTCCATCTAGTTTACGAATTTCATTTGGGGTTTTGAGCCAACTTGATGTTTTAAGATCAAACTCTTCAATTTCTTGTAATTGGTAATATTGCTCTTCTGTTAAAAGTTCAACTCCCATTTCCTTAGCTACATCTATTGCGCTATTTTTAGGAGGATGATCTTTTCTAGATTCTAGGGCCTCACGATCATAACAAAGGCTTCTACGACCTTTCGGTGTCTCAAGAGAGCAATCTACAAATAGATATTCGTCTTTCTGCTGATCATAAGCAATAACATCAGGTTCTCCTCCTGTATTTTCCATTTCCTGCAATGACCAAAGTTTATCAGGGACCTTAATTAGTTTATTTTGCACATCCAACCAATTCATTTCTGTATGACGATGTGTATTTTTTTCAAATCTATTCTTTAATAATTCAAGGAGTAACTCTATTTGCTTTTGAGTTAGCTGTTTTTTATCTACCATTAAATAAGTCCTTATATTTATTAAATTGAATGGCCATCAAAATAATTTATTTTCTTTAATATCTAGGGCTTCTCTGCCTCGAACATTAATTACAAAGATAGAACTAAATCCAATATTTCTACATTAGGTTCCATAATTAAGATAATTAATAATCGTTTACTATATATTTAATTCCAAAAGTGTCCACAACGCTTACATCTATTACCATTTTTAAAAGAAAATAAAGGTAGGCCGAAAAACATAAACGCTAAAAAGGCAGATTTTTTTCCTTTAGTATTAACTTCTATATCCAAACCTCCACACTCAGGGCAACATTCTTTACTCTCCCCAAACTTTTGTTCAAGCTCATCACTAAAGTCTTTTTCAAGAAATGAATTCGCTTCATCAACATAGTTTTCTGGAACTAATAAACGAACCCCACCTAAAGCATTAGAATAAAACCAATCCATATTAATTGTATGCTCATTTTCAATATAAACAGGAATTTCAAATACTTCTAGTTGAGTCTTTGCAATTTGTGCCTCATAAGGAAACGAGAAAGTTTTAACTACGATCCATTGCATATTAAATTTCTAATTATGTAAATAATTTTAGAGTAGCTTAATTTTATATTTATTTCCCACACATATATTTTTTATCACAATAAAAAACACCCCCATTCGTTAGAACGGGGGTGTTTAGAATAATGAGCTGGCGATGACTTACTCTCACATGGGTAACCCCACACTACCATCAGCGCTAAGAGGTTTCACTTCTGAGTTCGGGAAGGGA
>NZ_JAFBJL010000001.1:0-1088576 GCF_016809775.1 Acinetobacter sp. C13 | reverse complement strand
AAAATTCGTTGCCAAATGGGTGTTCGATATGGCTTTGTTTTATCAAATCCATATATGTAAGCAATAGATGCATCGGGAACGAATCCGGATAAATAAATGACTTTATTGGCAGGATAGCTTAGACCTTGTATAGGTATTTGGGAAACTGCCTGATGTGCCAAGTCTAAGCGAGCTTCTAATAGCCAGTCATAAGCTTCTGTCATCATGTAATCAAAATTAGGATATGAGTAGTGTTGGCTTGGATAGTTAATATAAGTGGCTAAAGTCTGAATTGGGGACTGAATGGAAGGAAAGAAAATAAGAGGACTAACTTTGGCACTGGAATATTTTGCTTTGATCACGGTACGAATATTTTGACAGGTTTGACCTAATTTATTTCTAAGCCATGTTTTAAACTCATCATATGGCGTTCCTGTTTTATTCATTGCTTCATAAATTGTCCCCAAATCTAGTGCATATAAACCTGTATCTGCATTAAAGGCCAATTTTGTTGGGTAGTCATATACACAAGGTAGATTGGTGTCAGTGTTATACCACCACCAAGGTTCACCAATTTGCATGTTTACATCACATCCCCCTACGACCATTGCATCTGCAAACTCGATAAAGACTTTATGTAGATATGCCAAAGCATTTTGATGACTTAAACTAAAAAAATAGCTCGGTGGTTGATAGCCTGTTTTACCTAAATTACTGTTCCAGTCACGCTGTGCCCAATATTCATTAGCTCCCAAGGAATACATTTCAAAGCTGACCCCAAAGATAGGTTGCATACTGGCATTATGCAAAGCTTGGGCATATTTTTCATGCCATTTACGAGTACATGAATTAACAACCGTCTCGCCTGTCACCAATGTATCTGGTATTTGCCATTTATTAATATCGCTTTTCCACGTCATTTCAGGATAGTGCGACATTCCACAATAGTGATTGACCAAACCTTTATATCCCAAAGTCACCATATTGTTGACTAAGCGCTGAGGATTTAAATCATAGTGGTCATCATAGCTTGTACAGATGCCATAATTATGCTGTGGTACTACAACTCGGCTTAGATTTAACTTGGCATTCGCCCCTGTTACAACTGAATTGGTAATACGAATATAGCCATCTTCTGCTTGACTGAGAGGCAATGATGAGTGTGCGTTATAGCTGCTTGTAAAAGCTGAAAATGAAATCCGCTGAATATTAGTAACTGGAAAGCTATCTGTAGCAGAGAAGCCTGCTTTTACGGTATCCCAATTAATACGAATATGCGCCGTTCGCGAGGAAGGATTATTTGCGTAATTAAATAGAACAATATATGCAATTTTATTTACGCCATTTTCATTATAGTACACCGTTAAAGTGGGAGTTAAACTTGGATTATTAAGCACTGGCATCGTGGCAGATAACTCAATATCAAAATCCCAAACCACCCCTGCATAGCTATATTTGGTTTGATACGCTAAAAATTTATGATCTTTAGTGTCATAAGAATCCCAAGTAATTCCTACCAAATCATTTGTCATACGTGATCTAAAAGATGCTTCAAAACCATTTCCATACTTCGTAATGGCGAAAGACATCGTTTGCGGGCCGTCTATTCTCCAATAAATAGGGCTAAACCGATCAATAAGTGTATTCTGAGTGATTGGGCGAGGTGATGTATTAGTATTATTTTGTACATTTTGTGAGTTAGTTATCATGTCTACATTCTCTTAATGTATTAAGAGGTTTTATATTAAATAATAATTCCTATTTTATTGTTCAGATAAGTAACAATGACGTTTAAATTATTTACAGTTTATATTTTTCATAAAGTTCAAAATAAAATTAAACATGAAATCTTAATATTATCCTAAAATATTTTTACACTGAGGAGTTAATAAATGGCAACTTTTATACAGCCTATAAATTTTAAAGGTTTGTTTTTATTTACTCCTCTTGTATTTGCATTATCAGGTTGTACTGAAACTTTATATTCCAACACAACGTCGACCACAAAGATCTCTTCGGAAAGTAACGCTTATCCAGAGATTGACACAGTATTAGGAGAAAAGTTGCAGCCTAATGAAGAACTAATAGCCCATCACATAACTCAAGTCATTGAAAAGTCGATTCGTGAACAATATACGGCAGGAAATGCTTTACGTGATGCACATCCTAAGGCGCATGGTTGTGTTCGTGCCGATTTTCATGTCTCAAAAAATATACCTGCCCAGTTTGCTAAAGGAATGTTTATTCCAGATCGAAGTTATCAAGCATGGATTCGATTTTCTAATGCTTCAAATGATGCCTCTAATGCCGACATTAAAAAAGATGCACGTGGCATAGCAATAAAAATTTTAGGTGTGTCTGGACAGAAAATTTTAGAAAGTGAAAAGCAAGCAACCACTCAAGATTTTATTATGATTAATCATCCAGTCTTTTTTGCAAACGATGCTAAACGGTATCTTTCTTTTATGCATGACGTGAATAGCCATAATATGGTCAGAAAACTTCACATTCCATTTGCGTTAGGTTTTAAGGGAACAATGAATGCTCTTGGAGCACGTAATTCACAAATTGCAAATCCATTATACGCACGTTATTGGTCTATGGTTCCCTATCAGTTAGGACTTGGCAATGATCGACAAGCAGTTAAATATTCAGTACGTGCTTGTTCAATGCAGCCAAACAATCTACCCAAGAATCCTAGTCATGATTTTTTAAGAGAAGCTTTAAAGAATACTTTGCAAAGTACAGATGCGTGTATGGAGTTCCTTATTCAACCACGAACTTCAAATCAAATGTTGGTAGAAGACTCAATGTCAGAATGGGATGAAAAAGCAGCTCCTTTCTATCAAGTAGCAACTATTCATATTCCCAAGCAGAACTTTGACACACCAGAACAAAATAAGTTTTGTGAGAATCTGTCTTTTACACCGTGGCATGCCCTACCTGAGCATAAACCATTAGGCGCAATAAACCGAATGCGTAAAGTCATTTATGAAAACATCAGCAAAGTTCGACATGATATGAATTCAGCTCCTAGACAAGAACCTTAAATACCTTATCCATTGTGGTTTGGTATAAAATTTTTTACAGATGAGAGTTTGCAATTGCTTCTTTTTAAGGGAGATTTTTGCTTGTATCTATAGTGATTCGATCAATGAAATCTGCCAACCATAAAATAAAATCATCCTCGCTTTTATGCTTTGGAATTAAACTCATATCTAACTTAATAGGAAGTTCATTTTTTACACTAATAACAACACCTTCGAAGTTCACAAAGTTATATAAAAACTTTAGTTCAGTGCCTGCAATAGCTTTTTTTATTTCTACAATAAGATTATTTAAATTTCTAAAATGATTGTTTGAATAAGAACTTTTAATATTTTTATTAATTTTTTCTGCTAATAGTAAGTATTTTGGCATTTCTATCTCCTTATTAATTATTTGTAAAATATAAGTATAAGTTGAAAGCTATAAAAATAAGTTTTTAATTTTTATTAAATTGTTTCTGTATTTTTAATTTTTATTGATAAGTTATGTGTAATATAACTATTTTATTGTTTTAAAATGTGATTTATTTGGGATTTTATTCTGATTAAATTGGTAGGTATTCTTTAATCTCATTTAAAGGTAATTAACTAAATTTTATATTAAATAGGCTCAATATTTAAAATTTTGAGCCTATTTAATTTTTAATATTCACTTAAGACTAAAATTAAAAATTCACATCTTAAGTCAATTTTGGGAAATTCTTGATTTTATGAATTTTCCCACATTTTCTGCATTCTTTAATTTCGTCATGAGTAATATCAAAGTCATATTCCCAGACATGAATACAGAAAACCTGTCTAAGGTTGTGGAGCATAGACACCTCCTTATAAAAAACCAACTCATTAGTAAGTTCTTTATGAATGCACTTCGCTTATTTTGATGAGTTTTCCTCTTTAGCTTTATCCTCCTTGTGTTTACAGCAGTATCCGAAAACAGCACCAGCACTAAAGAAAAACATAGCCTTGAACATACTTATCTCCAAACGATAATTAAGTAAATTTAAAATTAACATTGAAGGTTGTATCTGTTTTTAGGCCAATGAGACTGATTCTGTGCGTTATGCAAACTTTTGTGAAAAGTTATAACAATATATTTTTTATGAATAAGGTGGATAAAATTAAAAAACCGCCCCAGTAGGCGGTTGCTGAATTTACAGCGAGATATAGAAGTGTAGTGGACGATCACTTCTATATTTTTTATGTACTTATTTTTCTTGGCTTATAATTTTATTAAAGGCATCTGATTTGAAATAATTAATGATCATCTCTCCATCATCCCCTGTAGAAGATGATACTTTGAGGGGTTCTTCATAAGTAAACTTAAAATCTGGAGGAATAAATTTTGAGATTGGTGGAAGCTTCGCCTCACCTCCTGTTGTGATTCTTTCAATAAAACCCGCAAGCCAAAGAATATATTCATCTTTATTTTTATATTTTGGCATCAAGCTCATGTCTAACTTTATGGCACATTCCTCTAATGGCTTGGTTAAGCATTCTTCAAAATCTATAAAATTATATTTAAGTTTAAACTTGGTTCCTTTAATTTCGTTACGGATTGCACCAACTAAATGATTTAAGTTCTCTGCTGAGCTTTCTGAAAATAAATTTTTGTCCTCAATTTTTTTATACACATTCTCAGCGATGATTAAATATTGTGGCATCTCTATTTTCTCCCTTTTATAGTTAAGCTACTCACTCAGCCTTTTAAGGAAGTATGATAGATATCATGTTTTCTAATGTAATTGTTGTACTGCCAATTGTAATTAATGTGTTTTTGTGAAATCTGCAAGCATAACCATCCGAAAAAATTCAGAATAATGCAAACTAAGTCTCATTTTGTAGATGAAAACTACTTTAACCAAAAAATATTTTTAGTTCATCCAAAGTTGGAAGTTGATTATAAGATTCGTCAGCCGCAATTGTATTGACCCAATTTGACTTTGAAACAATGCAAAAGTTAAGTTTTTTTAGTACGGTAAGCTCTTGATCTAAAAGACCTAAAGGGATCCACATAAACTGAGTGCTACCTACTAAGTTAGGTACTGGTGATCCACATTGACTACAAAATGAAGATGTGAAGCCTGTTTCTTTTTTATAAGTGCGGACAAGTTCTAAACCTGACAACCACTCAAATTTATCTTTGCTTACTAATGTTGCTGCATTTGCCCCCGTTCCGGTTTGTTTACGGCAAAGACTACAGTGGCAGTGATAGACTGTGTTTATTTCATTAGTAATTGAAAATTTAACTTCATTGCATAGACAAGAACCTATATGACTCATCTCAAGCATCCTTAGAAAAATAATATTAAATATAGCATTAGGTTTAATATGGTTAAATTTAACTTTATATTTTTTAATGGATATGTTTTCTTAGAGCCTCCTATAAATATTATGGAATTGCTAGCGTTGAGGCTTGGCTTATAGTATTTGTAGAGTTTAATATGAATTTTGACATATAAATTGAATATAAAAATGCTGTGATGTGTTTATCTTGGATGCGACTTCAAAGCTTACATGATTAATCAACTCTATCAGCAGTATAGTAGTATGGCATTAGATGCTTGGGGCTTTAAAAATACACCATCGTATAAAGGTACATACAACCCTGATGAGAATGATACAGTGACGAATAGCTTTAATTGGTTGAATGATGAACAAGCTACAAAAAAAACAGAACAAGGACTGACTGCTTTTGTGGCATTAGATGATGCCTTTATCAGTATCGCTTCTCGTATGTATCTCATTAGAAATGCAAAAGAAAAAATCGATTTACAATATTATATTTGGACAAATGATTTTGTTGGAAACTTAATGCTGCACGAGTTACTAACGGCGGCAGATCGTGGCGTAAAAGTTCGGTTACTCATTGACGATCAGAATGGAGTAAAACTTGATGGTGTTCTAAGAAGCCTTCTACACCATCCTAACTTTGAAATTCGATTATTCAATCCCTACAAGTTTAGATATTTAAGAATTTTAGACTATATTTTCCGGTTCAAGAAAGTGAACCATCGCATGCATAATAAATTAATTATTGCAGATGGTGTGATTGCCGTAACGGGTGGTCGAAATATTAGTAGTGAATATTTTGACGCAAGTAGTAAGTTTCAGTTTACAGATCTAGATATTTTATTTTATGGGCATACGGTACAACATGCACAGTCTGTCTTTAATGATTTTTGGCAAAGTGATTTAAGCCAAAATGCTATTGAGCTGGTGGGTACATGTGCCATACATCACTTACAATCGTTACGGCAGCACTACCATGATTTAATTCATGAAAGTGAAAATCATACTCAAACCGAAGATAAGCTTTACGATGCTCAAAGCTATTTAAAAGAACTTTTAGAGCACTATCCAATCCAGTGGTCAAAAGCGCACTTTGTTGCAGATTCACCTAAAAAAATCTTAGGACTGGCCGCTAAAGAAGAAATGCTTTATGGGCAAGTTATGGCCATTATGGGTGAACCAAAGCAGCATATTGAATTAGCTTCTGCTTATTTTGTTCCTACTCAACAAGGCACTTACTATTTAAAACAACTCAAGGTACAAGGTGTTAAAGTCAGGGTTTTAACCAACTCTTTTGCTGCAAATGACGTAGCAATTGTGCATGCCTTTTATAGTCAATATCGAGTTGAGATGCTCAAAAGTGGTGTAGAATTATTTGAGTTTAAGCCCTTTTTAGAACGCAGACGCAGAACTTGGTATGAAGTGGTGACTGGAAGTGTGATCCCTGCAAAAGGTAAAAATAAATCAAGCTTACATGCCAAGTTTTTTGATGTAGACGGTAAAGTATTTATTGGTTCTTTTAACTTTGATCCGCGTTCGACTTACTTAAATACTGAGGTCGGTCTGGTTATTGAGTCGAGTCAATTACAAGCGCAAATTTCGGTCATGCTCGATCAGCACTTACCTCAAGTTGCTTACCAGCTTAAGTTAAATAGTGAAGGAAAGATCATTTGGTTAGATTATCAGTCGGATGGAAAGATTGTTGAATATGAAAAAGACCCAGATACGAGCCTTTTCCAACGTACCATGATTAAAGCTGTTTCATATTTACCAGTTGAATGGATGATGTAACAGCATTTCAAGTTTACTTATAAAATGCCTATCTCTTTAAAGAATTTTTGATAAGCCTCTGCTTTCTGCTCTAGCGCTAATGGATATGCTCTAGAAGAAGATGGTAGACGATATAAATTAATATTTCGTCCAGCAAAGTAAGTCGAGGTAGACATTCCTATAAGCGGTTTTTCGGTGTGCTCTGGTAAAACTGAAATTAAAGTATCAGTCGCTTTATCGCCTGTAGTCATAATGGTTTGACATAGAGGAATCTGCTGAAGTAAAACTGCAAGATCTGTTGGTGTTACTATTTCAAGAAATTTATCTGCGGCATTCCCTTTCAACCGCTTAATTTGATAAGCGGTATCAAAGATTGCGATACCAGTTTCAATCAAGAAGTTTCGAATACGTTCTTCATTAAAATTTTTTTGGCTTTCACTTAAAAAGTAAGTTTTGTCTTGGAAAAAAATTAAACCGAAAATACGCCACATATCATTTTGGAAATTGGGATAGTAAAAATCCATCTTCCATTTATTATGTGGCGGTGGAAAACTGCCCAACATTAATAAACGGGCATTCTCAGGTAAAAATGGCTCAAGTGGATGAGTTTCTATCTCAATTATCATAAAAAATCAGTATTTACTTAAAAATTTTATAAACAAATTAACCTATTTTTTAGTTAATCACGAGTCATGAAATGCAATTTCTCTTAATTAAAGCGTTAAAGGTTGTACAAAAGCGATCATTATTGAGGAATGCTTATTTTAAAAATACTATGTGAATGTTGATTTAAATAATCGACTTGACCTTTATGGGCAATGACAAGAGCTTGTACAACCGAAAGACCTAACCCAGTGCCGCCTAACTCTTTATTTCTTGATTGTTCTAACCTGAAAAAAGGGTTAAATAAATCTTTGCGATGCTCAGCTGAAATGCCAGGTCCTTCATCTTCTATTTCAAGAATCCAGCTAGTTTGTTCTTGTCTCGTTGAAACAATTAACTTTCCCGGATTTGCATAACGTGTAGCGTTATCCAGTAAAGCAATTAAAATCTGTTCAATTCGCCGTTGATCACACTCAACTTTTGGCGCTTCAATATCGAAAATGACTTTAAGCTGAGCTTTTTCTAATTTTTCTTCAAACATGTGCACGACTTTGTGAGCAGTTTCATTAAAACAAATCGTTTCGAGGTTAAGTCTAAGCTGTTGGTTTTCAAAAAGACTCAATGTACGTAAATCTTCGACTAGGTTTGAAAGACCTTCTACTTGATTCAGTAAGTTTTTAAATAAAATAGGGTCAGCTTCAAAAACACCATCAATAATCCCCTGCAACCTACCTTGCAAAATGGTGACTGGCGTTCTTAACTCATGTGCAATTGCGGCATTCCAGACATGAGCATTTTCAACTGAAATCTCTAGTTTTTGAGCCATATCATTAAAATTATCCATGAGCTCACCAATTTCAGAAGAATGATGCGTCGGTTTTTCAACTCGTGCGCTTAAATCCCCATGACTAATTTTCTTGGCTGCATCTGCTAATAGATTAATAGGCACGATAAAGCGTTGAGCAAGCTTGATGCCTAAAATAATTGATAATGCTGTGCCAAACAAAAGCACGGCGAATAACCATATACCATCTAGATAGTGAAAAAACTCATCACTTTCTTTCAGCTTTTCGAGAGATATAAGCCCTACTTCAATTGCAACATAGTAGGTGCCATAACCTAAAATTAGCGAACTCAGCGTAACACTTAGGCTGGTAAAGCTCAGTGCAATAATCAGTTGTTTACTAATTCCCGTTTTATTTTTCATGTGGATGATCCAACCTGTAGCCTACACCACGAACATTAATGAGCATATTTCGTAAACCAAGATCTTCTATTTTCTTTCGTAGCTTACTGACGTGACTATCGACCGTACGTTCTAATGCATCTCGGTCTGGTAGACACTGATTCATGAGCTCTGAACGAGTAAAGACTTTATGAGGATGCGGTAACATCAGTAATAAAATTTTGTACTCAGTTAGAGTTAAATTGAGTGTTTGTTTTTGATCGCCCGAATGGATGTAAGCAGTATGAATTTCGGTATTGACCTCAATATTTTTATAAATCAGATTTCGGTTAGGAGTTTGCTGGTTTTGTTGAGTACGTCTTAGTACTGCTTGTACACGTGCGACCACTTCATTTGGGTTAAAGGGTTTTACGACAAAGTCGTCTGCTCCAATTCTTAAAGCCATGACTTTATCAATTTCTTGATCTAAAGCCGTAAGCATAATGACTGGTGTCGCTGCTTTTTGCCGAATTTTATTCAGTACTTCCCACCCACTCAGTTCCGGCATTTTTATATCGAGAATCACCAGATCAATAGGCTGCGCTGCGTGTATTTCAATTGCCTGCTTACCATTCATGGCCCGTACAACACGCATACCTTCACGCTTAAGATAATGTTCAATAATATCGCCAATATCATATTCATCTTCTACAACAAGAATAAGCTTATCCTGACAATTAAACGTAAAGGTTGACTCGAACATAGCAATAAAACGCGGGAAAAATTTGATTTATCATACTCGTATTTTTTGATAGATCTCCACACTTTTTCCACATATTCGTGATTTTGGTTACACACACATCAAAAATAATGCCAGCATCTAGAAATCCATTAGGTGTTATAAAAGTGCAAAAGCATTTTTTAGTTCCATTCATTCTATCTTTCGGTCTTGTATTACATGGCTGTGGCAATGAACAAGTAAGTGATCAAACACAGGTATCTACGGCTAAGGTTACCGTTATTTCAATTCAACCGCAGTCTATTAACTTTAGTGAAAATCTACCGGCGCGCGTTCAAGCTTTCAGAACTGCCGAAATTCGTCCTCAAGTTGGCGGTATTATCGAAAAAGTTTTATTCGCTCAAGGTAGTGAAGTTAAAGCTGGACAACCTCTATACAAAATAAACTCAGAAACATTTGAGGCTGATGTAAATAGTAATCGAGCGGGTTTAAATAAAGCTGAAGCAGAAGTAAACCGCTTAAAAATACAACTTGAGCGTTATCAGCAACTTTTACCAAGTAATGCGATTAGTAAGCAAGAAGTAAGTAATGTCGAAGCGCAATATCGACAAGCGATTGCAGATGTTGCTCAAATGAAAGCGGTATTGGCTCGTCAAAATCTTAATTTACAGTATGCGACAGTGCGAGCACCAATTTCCGGACGTATTGGTAAATCATTCGTAACGGAAGGCGCTTTGGTTAGTCAGGCTGATAGCAATACTATGGCGACCATTCAACAAATTGACCGCGTTTATGTCGATGTAAAGCAGTCTATTGGAGAATATGAGCGCCTACAGGCGGCTCTACAAAGTGGTGAGTTATCTGCCAACAATCAAAAAGCTGTACAGATTTTGAATAGTTTGGGACAGCCCTATAACGTTACAGCAAAAATGTTGTTTGAAGATATTAATGTGGACCCTGAAACTGGGGATGTCACCATTCGTATTGAAGTGACCAATCCTGAAAGAAAATTACTGCCGGGTATGTATGTCCGCGTTAATATTGAGCGTGCTTCGGTTCCTCAGGCCTTACTCGTGCCAGAACAAGCTATTCAGCGCAATATGAATGGCGATCCTCAAGTTTATGTAGTGAATGCCAAAGGTGGCGCAGATGTTCGCTCAGTAGAGTTAGGGCAACAATATGAGCAGTTTTATCTCATCAATAAAGGGTTGAAAGCAGGCGAAAAAGTTGTTGTTGAAGGCATAGAGCGTATCCAGGCCAATCAAAAACTGGCAATTTCAGCATGGAAAGCGGCCTCAACAGAAAATACGGTGAAGCAAGGAGATGCTAAATGATGTCTCAATTCTTTATTCGCCGTCCTGTTTTTGCATGGGTAATTGCAATTTTTATTATTCTATTTGGTGTGCTGAGTATTCCAAAGTTACCCATTGCACGCTTTCCGAGTGTTGCACCACCCGAAGTGAACATTACAGCAAGTTATCCTGGCGCTACTCCAAAAACGATTAATGATAGTGTAATTACCCTCATTGAACGGGAAATGTCAGGAGTAAAAAACTTACTCTACTATAGTGCTACAACGGATTCTTCAGGAACCGCTGAAATTACCGCGACATTTAAACCCGGTACCGATGTGGATATGGCACAAGTCGACGTACAAAATAAAATTAAAGCGGTTGAAGCACGCTTACCCCAAGTCGTCCGCCAACAAGGCTTAGCTGTAGAGGCATCTTCCTCAGGCTTTTTAATGCTTGTTGGTTTAAACTCACCTAACCATCGTTATTCAGAAGTCGATTTGAGCGATTATCTGGTTCGTAATGTGGTCGAAGAGCTTAAACGTGTTGAAGGTGTCGGAAAAATTCAGTCATTTGGTGCTGAAAAAGCGATGCGAATTTGGGTAGATCCAAATAAATTAGTTTCTTATGGTCTATCGATTAGTGATGTAAATAATGCGATTCGTAACAATAATATCGATATTGCACCAGGTAGACTTGGTGACCGTCCTCTAGTTAATGGTCAATTAATTACTATACCTTTATCCGCTCAAGGACAGCTTGAAAATGTAGAGCAGTTCAAAAATATTAGTCTAAAGAGCAATATTAGCGGTGCCACTATTAAGTTGTCGGATGTAGCCGACGTAGAAATGGGAGCTCAGTCATATAACTTTGCGATTTTAGAAAATGGTAAACCTGCAACAGCCGCGGCCATTCAGTTGAGCCCTGGTGCGAATGCAGTAAAAACAGCAGATGCGGTAAAACAGAAACTCGAAGAACTAAAAGTAAATTTACCTGAAGGCATGCAATTTAGCGTTCCTTACGATACTGCGCCTTTTGTTAAAATTTCGATAGAAAAGGTCGTTCATACATTAATTGAAGCCATGGTTTTGGTCTTTATTGTGATGTATCTATTTCTTCATAATGTTCGCTATACCTTAATTCCTGCGATTGTCGCTCCAATTGCCCTGCTTGGCACCTTTACCATCATGCTTTTAACTGGTTACTCAATTAATGTGTTAACTATGTTCGGTATGGTGCTTGCGATCGGGATTATTGTCGATGACGCGATTGTAGTTGTTGAGAATGTAGAACGAATTATGGCAACCGAAGGTCTATCGCCTAAAGAAGCGACTTCCAAAGCCATGACAGAGATTACCAGCCCGATTATTGGTATTACTTTGGTACTGGCAGCCGTATTCTTACCAATGGCTTTAGCAAGTGGTTCAGTCGGTATTATTTACCGCCAATTTACCATTACGATGTCAGTCTCAATTTTATTCTCGGCATTTTTAGCTTTAACGCTTACCCCTGCACTTTGTGCAACCTTATTAAAACCAGTTGATGCAAATCATCAAAAGAAAGGTTTTTATGCATGGTTTGACCGTAGCTTTGATAAAGTCACAAAAAAATATGAAGCGATTTTACTTAAAGTCGTTAAACATACTATTCCGACTTTAATTATTTTTGTGGTGATTACAGGTTTAACTTTTGCAGGCATGAAATATTGGCCAACTGCTTTTATGCCAGAGGAAGATCAAGGCTGGTTTTTAACTTCGTTCCAACTACCTTCAGATGCGACTGCTGAACGTACAACAAAAATTGTGAAAGATTTTGAAAACCATTTAAATGAGCAGTCGGATGTTAAAAGCAATATTTCAATTATGGGTTGGGGATTTAGTGGCGCTGGCCAAAACGTTGCACTCGCTTTTACAACCTTAAAAGATTTTGGTGAGCGTGATAAATCTACTACTGACTATACCAACTTAATAAATACAGAAATGGCAAACAGTAAAGAAGGTACAACTATGTCTGTACTTCCTCCTGCCATTGATGAATTGGGTACATCTTCAGGCTTTAGTTTACGTTTACAAGATAAAGCAAATTTAGGAATGCCTGCTTTAATTTCAGCGCAAGAGAAGCTTGTGGAAATGGCGGCTCAAAACAAAAAGTTTTATATGGTTTACCCAGAAGGTTTACCTCAAGGTGACAATATTAGCTTGAAGATCGACCGCGAAAAACTAAACACTCTAGGAGTAAGCTTTGCTTCTGTTTCAGATATTATTTCTACCTCAATGGGATCGATGTATATCAATGATTTTCCAAATCAAGGCAGAATGCAGCAAGTTATTGTTCAAGCCAATGCAAAATCACGAATGCATTTAAAAGATATCTTGAGTTTAAAGGTTGCAGGCGCAAACGGACAACTGGTGTCTTTATCCGAGGTCGTGATTCCTCAGTGGAATAAGTTGCCGCAGCAATATAATCGCTACAATGGCCGACCATCATTAAGTATCGCTGGAGTGCCTAACATAGGGGTATCTTCAGGTGATGCGATGCGAGAAATGGAAAAGTTAATTGCTAAACTTCCTCAAGGTATTGGTTATGAGTGGACAGGCATTTCACTACAAGAAAAGCAATCTGAATCTCAAATGGTATTTCTTATTGCTTTATCAATGTTAGTCGTGTTTTTAGTTTTAGCTGCACTTTATGAAAGTTGGTCAATTCCGTTATCTGTCATGCTTGTTGTTCCTTTAGGAATCTTTGGTGCAATATTAGCCATTATATTAAGAGGAATGCCAAACGATATTTTCTTCAAAATTGGTCTTATCACTATTATTGGTTTATCTGCCAAAAATGCGATCTTAATTGTTGAGTTTGCAAAGATGCTCAAAGAAGAAGGCATGACTTTAATTGAAGCAGCCGTTGCAGCAGCAAAGTTACGCCTACGCCCAATTTTGATGACTTCCCTTGCCTTTACTTGTGGTGTTATCCCATTGGTCATTGCAACTGGAGCAAGTTCGGAAACTCAGCATGCATTAGGTACAGGGGTATTTGGAGGTATGATATCTGCCACCATCTTGGCCATCTTTTTTGTTCCCGTGTTCTTTATTTTTGTGTTGGGAGCTGCAGAGAAACTATTTTCCAAAAAGAAAATTAATTCTTAGTTAAATGGATTGAGGCGAAACGTATCTATGTTTCGCCTCAATGACTTAGAAATATGAAAAATGTACTTACAGAAAAACGATTAAGAATTAAGGACTTTAAAGACTTTACCTGTTCTAGGATGAGCAAAGCTATTATCTGGATCTAAATTGATGACTTTATCCGAAATCACAATTTTAGAAAGTGGTAACCAGCTCTGTTCCATTTCAATGTCTACAAAGTTTTTTTCATTGATATTTTCATAAATTTGTTCGACAACGATTTCCATACCACACATACTTTTAGCATTCACTTCTTTTAAGATATGGCGTTTTGACATACTAGTCTCCATTTTTTTATTATCCGCATCGACAATAATAAAGATTGCACTGATACAATATGTAAATTTTAATAATGAAAGTGTTTTCTTTGTTTTAATCATATTTTTGTAATAATTAAATGAATAGTTGAGTGATTATTTAATTTAAATATTATTTTTAAGTTAATCTATTCAATGTAAATATTACTTATTAAAAAATTTACTTTTAATCAAAATTAAAGGGTTCATTAACTGAACCCTTTTTATTTAATTCTAAACTTGTACTGCGTTATCCAGCGAACCATCATCTTTATTTTTAGCAGTGTCTTTACTAATCAATGAGTCTGTATCACTATCTGTGGTAAAGCTTTTACTATTTTTCTGCTTTTTCTTGTACATGCACATCCCAATCGCGATACCTGTTCCCAATACTATAATTGACTTTAACATTTTGCACCTCTTCGATTAACGGAATAACTTTTGAGAAATTAGCTTAAATTAATAGCACAAAATTTGTTATTTATCGGCTTTCATTTGCGCCGCTTTTGTAAGGTATTTATTTTTTATGTTAATTAAAGAGTAAAATCATCCCGAAAAATAAATTTTGATACAAAGTAAAAAGCCTATTCTAAAAAAGAATAGGCTTTTCACTATATTTCAGGATTAAGCAGTATTATGAATCGCTTTAGGCAATCTTATTATCTTTAAAAATACATTACAAATGTATTTAATGCTGAACTTTTAGTCAAGATGGGATTGAGGTTTTTTACCAATAATTAGCGATTATTGTGATGACTGTCACGTTTATATGATTAGGATAAGAAAAAACCCATTTCTACTTCTCATAAAGAAATGGGTGATGTGAAAACCACAAAAGACCTGAAATACCAAATGTTCTTACATTCAGTAAGGTTGAGTGTAGTGAATATACCGAATGGTTGACAATTAAACTATTTGTATTTTTTTTAGTCATTTCGGCCAATAAAAAAATAGTTATGATTCTGTAGATTAACTCTGTTTAGTCATTCATTATTGACCAAAAATTCTATAAAGCACCCTCACCCAATTATTAAGACATATATTTTCAATCAGTGTTTTTGAATAACCACGCTGTTGCATACGTTCAATTAAGCGATGTAGGCCTGTCACATCTTCAAGTTCATTGCCAATAAGTGCACCATCAAAGTCCGAACCAAAACCCACATGTTCTTCGCCCAAATGATCCATTAAATATTCTAAATGTTCCAAAATTACATCGATGGGTGTATCCGCATTGCGTTGTCCATCTGATCGTAAAAAAGCGACATCGAAATTTACCCCCACCATCCCTTTACTTTCCCGTATTGCTTTAAGCTGTGGGTCAGTTAAGTTGCGAGCTTGAGGACATAAAGCATGTGAATTAGAGTGTGTTGCTACAATTGGCTGCTGCAATATATCTACAGTATTCCAAAAAGCTTTCTCATTCATATGTGAAACATCAATCACCATCTTTTTATCAGCACAGCGTCTTATAAAATATTTGCCATCACTCGTGAGACCTGCTCCAGTGTCAGGTGAGTGCGGAAACTTAGCATTTAAACCATGTCCAAAGCGGCTAGGTCTATTCCACAGGGGGCCAATACTACGCAAGCCTCTTTCATAAAATACATCGAGTAAATCAGGATTTTGTTGTAAAGCTTCGGCACCTTCCATATGCAATACAATTGCTAGCTTTTGCCCTGCTAAACAATCCTGAATATTTTGAACTGATGTGCAGATTTTAATATTTTTAGAATGCTGAGCGAGTTGGTGAGCTAAATCGAGTTGTTCTAAACAAATTTGTTCAATTTGCTGTTGCGTAAAATCAGAAGCATTCGGATCAAATAATTTATTGGGATGATGCTGTTGCACATAGCTATATGGCGGTAAAAAAATCGCAAACATTCCACCAATAAAACCAGCTTCTTGACAGCGTTTTAAATCAAGATGGCCTACTAAACGTTCATGAATAAAAGCATGTACAGGATCTGGATGGTCACTTAGCCATAAACGTGTTAATGCGTCATTATGTCCATCAAAAACTGGAATATGGCGAGGCTTCATGAGTATTCCTACTTGCTATATATCTGTAATCGTGTGGACTGGAATATTTTGGGTGGCGCTTAAAGATTTAGAGTTTCTACTATTACGAAACACTAAATTTTGCAAAGGTGCAGCCAATTGACTTTCTGCTCGCGCTTGTTCAATCATTTGATGATACGGCGATTTCCCACATACAGGATCGGCATTAGCCGCATCTCCAGTCAACATATAGGCCTGACAACGACATCCGCCAAAGTCACGATCTTTATCGGGACAGCTACGGCACCCTTCTGGCATCCATGCATCGCCACGGAAATGATTAAATCCAGTTGACTTGTACCATATATCTGACAATTTATGTTCGCGGACATTTGGAAACGAAATTGGCAATTGTCGTGCTGCATGGCAAGGTAGCGCCATACCGTCTGGAGCAACTGTAAAGAAGATTTTACCCCAACCATTCATACAGGCTTTTGGTCGCTCTTCATAATAATCAGGCACTACAAAAATGAGTTTGCAAGGATGATTTTGCGCTTTTAATTTTTCTCGATATTCATTGGTAATCCGTTCAGCTCGTGTCAGTTGTTCTTGGGTGGGTAATAAACCTTGGCGGTTTAGAAAAGCCCATCCATAAAACTGACAAATTGCCAACTCGACTGTATCTGCATTGAGCTCAAGGCAAAGTTCAATGATTTGTTCAATCTGGTCAATGTTATGTCGATGAATAACAAAGTTAAGCACCATTGGATAATTGTATTTCTTAACCAATCGGCACATTTCATACTTTTGTTCAAAAGCATGCTTTGAACCTGCCAAGGCATCGTTTACAACAGGATCACTCGCTTGGAAGCTCACTTGAATGTGGTCTAAACCCGCTTGTTTTAGATCGGCAATACGTTGTTCGGTAAGGCCCATACCAGAGGTAATTAAGTTGGTATAAAACCCTTGCTGATGAGCATGTGCAACGAGTTGTTCTAAATCTTGACGTACCAGTGGTTCACCACCAGAGAAACCGAGTTGAACAGCACCCATCTGACGTGCTTGATCAAAAACATCAAACCACTCTTGGGTGGTTAGCTCATTTTTATGCTGAGCGTAGTCTAATGGGTTTGAGCAATATGGGCATTGTAGCGGACAACGATAAGTTAACTCCGCTAATAACCATAAAGGCAGGCCAACACCTTCTGTCATACTAAATCAATCCAGTGTTGCTGCTTTGCGACCAGCATGTAATCCACTACATCTTGATCAATCTCAGCAATATCACCAAATTTTTGCTTTAACTGAGCAATAATTGCAGAAACATTTTGCTGCCCATCAATATATTGTCCAATTGCCCCTGCACTTTCATTTAATTTGATCATGCCTTCAGGATATAAAATCACAAAACCATTTTGAGCTGGCTCGAACTGAAAACGGTAACCTTGTCTCCAAGTTGGCACAAGGTTTAAATCAAACTGCTCTTTATTCATTTAAATAGTCCTTTGTGCCAAACTCGTTTGCTTGTCACGCTGTGATACGGTGCTTCATTGTGAACATATGCCAAAGTTAAAGCATCTAAAATGCTCCATAAAATATCCAGCTTAAACTGCAATATTTCAAGCATTCGTTCTTGTTGTTCATGAGTTGTAAATGAATCAAGCGTAATCGTTAAACCATGTTCAACGTCACGGCGTGCCTGACTCAAACGAGAACGAAAATACTCATAGCCTTTATCATCAATCCATGGGTAATGTTGTGGCCATGAATCAAGACGTGATTGATGAATTTGAGGAGCAAAAAGTTCTGTTAAAGAACTGCTTGCTGCTTCACGCCATGAAGCACGACGTGCAAAGTTCACATATGCATCTACTGCGAAACGTACACCCGGCAAAACTAATTCTTCGGAAATAACTTGTTCACGACTCAAGCCCACAGCTTCGGCTAAGCGTAGCCATGCTTCTCGACCACCGCCATCTGGATATTCACCATCTTGATCGATCATACGTTGAATCCATTCTTGACGCACACGTTGATCAGGACAATTTGCCATGATTGCGGCATCTTTGAGCGGAATATTAATTTGATAGTAATATCGGTTTGCAACCCAAGCCTGAATTTGTTGCTGGGTGGCTTTACCTTCATACATCATCACGTGAAATGGGTGATAAATATGATAATACTGGCCTTTATCGATAATGGCTTGTTTGAATTGTTCAGTCGTTAAAGCTTCAGGTGTTTGAGTCATGTTTCACCTTAGAGTTCAATCTGCATGCCATCATAGGCAACTTCTACACCATTTGCTTTAAGCTCAGCAAACTGGCTAGAGTTTTCATTTAAAATTGGATTGGTATTGTTAATATGAATCAGCACTTTTTTAGGTGTATTCAATTGGTTTAAATAAGACAGTGAACCACCTTCGCCACTAATATATAAATGCCCCATTTCTCGGCCAGTTTTAGTTCCAACCCCAGTTTGCTGCATTTCATCGTCTGTCCAAAGCGTACCATCAATCATGACACAGTCTGAACTCTGCATAATCTGCATGATTTGATCGTCAATTTTTCCAAGACCCGGTGCATAAAACAACTGCTTTTGTGTTTTATGATCTTTGATAATTAAAGCAATATTGTCGCCGTCATGTGGGTCATTTCGATGCGGTGAATATGGTGGAGCTGCACTTTTAATAATTAAGGGTAAAAATTCTAAATTTTCGAAACCATCAATTTTAAAAGCTTGTTTAGGGTTAATCTCATGATATTGAAGACCACCATTCCAGTGTTTGAGCATATTAAATACTGGAAAACCGCTCGTTAAATCTTGATGGACCATTTTTGTACACCATACCTTCATTGGACAACCTTCACGTAAGGTTAAAAGCCCAGTGGTATGGTCTAACTGACTGTCCATTAAAATAACGCTTGTTATTCCTGTATCACGTAATTTACGCGCTGGTTGAGCTGCTTTAAATTCGAAGAGTTGCTGACGGATGTCAGGTGACGCGTTTAATAAAACCCAGTCTGTCCCATTTTCAGAAATAGCAATTGATGATTGAGTACGGGCTTTGGCTTGGATTGTACCTGTGCGCACACCATGACAATTCGGGCAATTACAATTCCACTGCGGAAACCCGCCTCCGGCAGCTGAACCTAAAACATAAATATACATAAAATTAATATCTTATTAGAAAGAGATAAGCCCTAGAACAAGACTAGGGCTTATGACATATTTGATGAAACTGATTAACGTGCTTCAAAGTACATTGTAACTTCAAAACCAATGCGTAAATCAGTAAAAGCTGGTTTAGTCCATTGCATAAATTATCTCCGGTTCATATTAATCTTATGAAATGAATCACTTGATTAAGATTTATAAGGCAATTAAAAATTTATTCTAAATAAAAAAATTGGGTTTGTAGACCACCCCTAGCTAAGATATTGTTCGATAATTGTGTTTTTTGTCCAAATTTTAATATTTCGAACATATTTACTTATTGGGTCTTTCATCAAACATTCATACTAAAAGCGTATTTTTTATCCGTCTTAATTGATCAAATGATAAAAAAATGAAAAATTTAACAATACTTTTTAAAGTAACAACACTTTCTCTGGCTGTAGCATTATTGGCGGGATGTAATGACGATGATGATAATGACACAGCACCACCTGCCCAAAGAAGCAATCAAACCGTAAATATTTTAGCTTTTAATGACTTTCACGGAAATCTTGAGCCACCTAAGCGTTATGTCGAGGCACCAAATCCAAATGATGCTGCTCAATCTGTTCGTATTCCTGTAGGAGGAGTGAGTTACTTCGCCGATGCGATTAAAAAACTTAAAGCAGAAAATCCAAATAATGCTGTGGTTTCGGCAGGTGATTTAATTAGCGCCTCCCCTCTCACCTCTTCTTTATTTTTAGATGAACCAACCATTGAAGTCATGAATGATATTCAAATTGACTTTAATGCTGTAGGTAACCATGAATTTGATCGGGGTACAGACGAATTACGCCGTTTAAAAAATGGTGGATGTCAGCAATATACCAGCACTGCACCTTGTCAAATTAATAAAAATTTTAGTGGTGCAAAGTTTGATTTCCTTGCTGCTAACGTAGCAATGAAAAATGACGCTAGTAAAACAATCTTCCCAGCCTATAAAGTCAAAAGTTATGGTGGAATTCCAGTTGCATTTATTGGTTTAACTCTTAAAGCGACGCCAAGTATTGTTTCTGCGGCAGGTATTAAAGACGTTGAGTTCCGTGATGAAGCAGATACGGTAAATGCTTTGATTCCTGAATTAAAAAAACAAGGAATTGAAGCGATTGTAGTCGTTGTCCATGAAGGTGCAGCACCAAGTACGAAGCTCAATCAAAAAACATGTGATGGTTTAAGTGGTCCGATTTTAGGAATTTTGGATAAGCTTAATCCAGCAGTTGATATTGTTGTGTCAGGTCACACACATCAATCTTATATTTGTGACTATGCGACAAAAAATCCGGCTAAACCATTCTTACTTACTTCAGCTGGACAATATGGCACGCTCATTACTGACATCAAGATTGAATTAGATGGTAAAACTGGTGATGTCATTAAAAAAGATGCGAAACAGGTTCCTGTACAAAGTGAAGCATATACATCCGGTACAACCACGGTAAGCCTTACCGATCTCTATCAAAAATTTAGTAAGACCCCAAGCATTGAAGCAATTTTAGATAAATATCGCCAAGCTGTGACTACCATTTCAAGTCGTGTGGTTGGGACTGCAACAGCGGTGATAAGTCGTACTCAAGTCGAAAGTGGTGAAAGTCCGCTAGGTATTATGATTGCCGATGCTCAGCAAGCGGCTGCCTTAAAAGCAAGTAATCAAGGCTCAGACTTTACGCTAATGAATCCAGGTGGTGTGCGTGCGGATCTACTCATTAATAGTAGTAACCAGATTACCTTTGGCGATGTTTTTGCAGTTCAACCTTTCGGTAACTCTATTGTGACTTTGAGCTTAACCGGTAAACAGATTAGAGATGTGCTTGAACAGCAATGGTCTGGTGCAAATGCAAATTCGCCTAGAATTTTACAACCGTCTAAGGAGTTGAGTTATCAATATGCGGCAAATACATCTGTTTCACCACGAGCAAGTAATATTATGATTGCAGGTTCGCCGTTGGTTGACACTAAAGTCTATCGCGTGACGGTAAATAGCTTCTTGGCAGATGGTGGTGACAACTTTACGGTATTAAAAGAAGGCCAAAACCGTGTCGGTGGTGGTCAAGATATTGATGCGCTTGAAAACTATGTTGCTGAAAACTCTAAAGATTCACCTTTAACTATTCCAGCTACGACTCGAATTAAAGTTATCAAGTAACTGATTTAATGACAATAAAGGACAGTATGATGCTGTCCTTTATTTTTATGGCAGTTTAAAAGATTTTTATTCGGTATATAGATTGAGCTCAACACTACTGATATCGACTCCGGTATTTGCAAAAATAATATCAGTAACCTCATGAAGTAATTCTTTAACTTTGTCATGTTCAAAGTTCAAGGCTTCAGAGGTTTTGAGCGAAATGAGGTTACAACTCATCTTGTCTTTTCTAAGCTTATAAATACTTTTGCTTTTTCCTAAAAACACCCTTTTGATGAGTTTACGGTTTTCAAATTCCGACAAGATTCGATAAATCGTTCCTAGCGTTATTTTATGTTCATTTTTAATTTGCGTATAAATACTCACAGCACTTAAGCCTTGTGGATTTTGATTTAAAATTTCAAAAACCTGTATTCTTGATTTTTTTATTGGTAGTCCATTTAATAATGATTTTGAAGTTGCTGTCATGATTAATTAACCTTAATGTTGAAAAAATATTGAAATTTTTTAAATTATTTTGTCTATACTTACTTGAAAATTATGGAAATGATTTGATGTATAAATCAGAGCTTATTACCCTATAAATAAGCTTTGAGCTGATTATAAGATTCTGAATAATTTAATATTATTCCTAATTCACTATCTACATGTACGCACTTGGCGAATAAAAGAATTCTTGAGCTGAACCATATTGCGACCCTCTTCATTAAGTCATTTTTCGACCTTATTCTATATAATGATTAACACATGATAAATATTATCATTTATGTTTAGCGGTGTATCATATACATATAAGTTTTAATATTCAATATTAAGTAATTATCAAATACATAATGATAACCATTATATATTACTGATTAAATGATGATGAGTTGCATCAATTCTCTATTATAAGTATTCATTTCCACCCATATAAAAAGCAGATCGATGATCTGCTTTTTATATTTTAAATAGAATAAGTTAAATGACTATTATGCTAAGGATGGTACATCTTGTTCTTGCATCCATGCATGAATCACTTGTTGTGTTGTCATGACTTGAGCGCATCGTGTACTAGCATATTTTAATGCCATATCGTGCTCTTCGCGGCTAAAGTCAGCTAGTGCATCACCACATAAGAATGGTTGGATATTTAGCATAAAAGCTTCAGCAGCACTCATAAGACAACCAATATGTGCATATACCCCACAAATAATTAGTTGATCGCGACCAGACTCCCGCATGAGTTGTTCGAGAGGTGAAAATTTAAAAACACTATATCTCCACTTGGTAAGCACCGTATCATTTTTTTGAGGTGAAATTTTTGGCAAAATCTGCGTAAAGCTCGGCTCGTTCTTTAAACCAGGTCCCCAAAAATCAGTTAATAACTGTCGATGTTCAGGTGATTGATTACCCGGTTGTGCTGTATAAACAACGGGAATATTAGATTGATGAGCAGCATCAATTAATGCTTTGGTGTTTTTAATTAACTCTGGAATAGGTTCTTGAGTTAAGTCATAGAAATCTAAAAAATATTGCTGCATATCATGAACCAATAAAACAGCTCGATTGGTATTCAATAACCAATTTGTTTTGTTGGGAGTAAATTCATGGGCTTGGGGCATACTATAACTTGCAATCTTTGGAATACTCATTAGTATTTTCCTTTTATATCTTTCAAAATATTTTTAATTTCAGATGGTTGTTGTGCTGAAGTAATCTTTAGACCCCAAGTGTAGCTCCACCATCTACCACTATTTCTTGCATCGTAATTTGGGCCGCTCGGTCCGAAAGTAAAAAGCTCACGGTATTGGCAATATCATCTGGTTGCGCGAGTTTTCTTAAGGGAATACCTGTTCGGTACTGACTCAAATCACCATCAATTACTGCAGGTGGAGGTGTATTATCAGTCCAGAGTTGTTGCTGCATTTGAGTGAGAGTAGATCCAGGTGAAACAATATTTAGCCTGACTTGATAAGGTGCAATTTCAAGTGCCAGATTGCGACAAAAATGACTCAGTGCAGCCTTAGTGGTGGCGTACATACCAAGTTGCATACGCGGCATACGCGCACTATTTGAACTAATAGTGACAATGCTACCCCGCCTTTTTGCACAAAAATGTTTAGCAACTTGTTGGCTGATCGCGATAGGTGCCATGACATTGACCGCAAAAAGTGTTTCCCAATCTTCCGTTTTGGCTTCAAGCATGGAGCGCATAATTAATACTCCTGCTGCATTTACTAACCCCGTAATTTCGTATCTTTCTAAAAGCTCTGAAATTAAAGTTTGTGTTTCTTGTTGATGGGTAATGTCTTGTGAGATGCCTTGCCATTGTGAAGTTTGATCTGGCGTTATTGTTTTGCTGATATCCCATTGTTTAGGATTTTCTTGTCGGTCAATACCAATAACATGATAGCCCTGATCTAGTAGTTGCTTGGCAATAGCCGCTCCTATCCCTCTTGCAGCACCTGTGACCACGATGGTAGAGCGCATGTGGATACTCCAATTTATATTATAAAGAAATCTATAAATATAATTGCAAATAATTATCATTCTTATCAAGAGCAAATTGAGATAAAAGATTAATTTATGATCTAAGGCAAATGAGCTTTAGCTTAAAATTTTAAATTAAATTGTTGTTTTATATGTGTTTTATTAAATTATAAGGTCAGAAATATTTTATTATTAATAATCATTTTCAATAAGGCAGGTTTTGGTTTATTCGGCTAAAATCAGGTTTATGGTTTATCAAACCCAGTAACTTTTTAGGGTTCAATCTCCCGCAGGCTCAGAATGAGTTCTCTATAACTCCGACTCTCGTAAGTTCGGAAATGCGTATAAAAAATGAAAAATTATAAAATCCACATTGTTTCGGTCAGTTGTTTAATTTCTTGAATATCATGACTCACATAAATCATCGGAATTTTTATTTCCTCTTTTACTTTCTGAAAAAAAGGAATAATTTCAGCTTTATGATTCTTATCTAGTGCCGATAAAGGCTCATCAAGCAGTAACAGCTTAGGTGAATATAACAATGCTCGACCCAGTGCTACGCGCTGTTTTTCCCCTCCTGAGAGTTTAATGGGCATGCGTTGTAATAAGTGCCCTAACTTTAATAACTCAATAATGTAATCTGCTTCGAAGTGACGTTCTTGTTGGGATAGACGCTTAAGACCAAATAATAAGTTTTGCTTTACCGTTTTATGCGGAAAAAGCTGAGCATCTTGAAAAACCAATCCAACATGCCGCTTTTGGGTACTCAAGTTAATTTTTTGATCTGAATCAAACCATGTTTGGTCCTGTATTTTAATGAGCCCACTACGCGGAGTGTTCAGGCCAGCAATGGCATGTAAAATCGATGTTTTACCTGAACCCGATGCACCGAATAAGCCAATAACAGAAGCATCTGACTGGAAACTAGGTTCAATATGAAATTGACCCATTTGTAGCTCAAAATGGCAATCAATCAACATAATTTTACCGCCCTAAACGCTTCTTTTGATAACGATGAAACCACTGCGCAAACCATAATGCCAGAAAAGCCACGCTTAACGATAAAACAATAAGCCGTTGAATAGCGGCCTCTGTATCTGGTTGTTGCATTAAGCTATACATAGCTAAAGGCAAAGTCCGTGTTTCATTTGAAATATTACCCACGAAGGTAATGGTCGCACCAAACTCACCTAAACTACGGCAAAAACATAAAATAGCACCAACTAAAATGCCACTGCTGGCAAGAGGTAAAGTGACATGAAAAAATGCCCCTAAAGATGAAGCTCCTAATGTCTTTGCTGCCATTTCTAAACGCTGATCGACCAATTCAATTGCTAGTCGAATAGATTGCACCAAAAGCGGAAAACCCATCACTGCCGAAGCAAGAACAGCGCCTTTCCAGTTAAATGCAAAATCAATTCCAATCGGTGCCAAATATTGCCCAATAATGCCGCGACTGCCAAAAACTTGTAAAAGCAAATAACCAGGTACAACTGGTGGTAGCACTAAAGGTAAAAACACCAATGTTTCAATAAATGACTTACCCCAAAACTCTTTACGTGCCAAAAACCATCCCACACAAATTGCAGGAATAATACTGACCACAAGACAACTTGCTGCAACCTTACAAGAAAGTTGCAGAACGCTGAGTTCTTCTGGAGTTAAAGAAAGCATCATGGTTTAACTGAAGCCAACACACTAAAGCCATATTTTTTAAAGACTGCTTTGGCTTGGTTGCTTTGTAAAAATTGATAGAACTTTGCTGAGTTTGAGTTCTTTTTAATCAACCCTACAGGATAAATAATTGGTGAATGTGTATTTTGCGGAAATACACCAGCTACTTTCACGTCTTTGCTAATTGCTGCATCGGTTGCATAAACAATCCCAACCTGACATTCACCACGTGCAACAAAGTTTAATGCAGCTCGAACATCTTCTGTTTCGACTAATTTTGGCTCAATACGACTCCACCAACCTAAATTGGTAAAAGCTTGTTTAGCATATTTGCCTACAGGCACACTTTTGGTATCCCCTGTACAAATCTTACCTGTAAATATTTTATTGGGATTGGTTGTTTTATCTAGTTTTATATTTAGTGACTGCCCTTTAGGGATAATTAGAACCAAACGGTTGCCTAGTAAATTTATACGGTCATTTGCTGCAACTCGTTTTTTGTTTTGTAGATAATCCATCCACTGGGTATCTGCTGAAATAAAAATATCAGCTGGTGCTCCAGCTTCAATTTGTTTAGCTAAGGTTGATGAACCAGCATACGAAGTTTTAACTTCTACTTTATTCTGTTTTTCATAAATTTTTTTTAAATCGTTAATTGCATTCGTTAAGCTCGCTGCTGCATAAACGGTAACCGATTCAGCCTTAGCGGGAACATTAAAGACCAATCCTATGCTGAGCATTGAACAAGCTAAAGCCAATTTTTTTATCTTCGTATCACTTACCATTATTTTTACCTTTTTGTCGTTTTTGCAGCGATATATACCCAAGAATATAGCGCTACATAAAGATTATGAAAAGTATAATTCGTCAAATATAGATGATCAGAATGAAGGTAAATAGCGCAATTTGTATTTAGAACTTCATTTTGGTGCACTCGGTAGTGAGAACTAACCATTTAAGAACACTATATAAAACTTATTTTCTTTTAAACTTTAGTGAATAATTTAATTGGTTTTATGGTTATCCCTATGCCAAAAAACACATAGAGATAACCATAAAGATCAGTCGTTTATGCCAGCTACTTTTTAGATACGCAATAAAAAAACGCCTATCCCAAACCATCTTTTACGATAGTGCAGAATAGACGCCATTGTCTGTGTAACTGAAATTGCAGCAGTGCTTTTTCAGCACGTAATTTGAATTAAGCAAAAGCTATACCAAATTAAAAGATTTCATACCTAAACAATCTTTTATCTTAACCTTTTAAATAGCTACTCATAATTTGATAATCATGTTCTAAGGCTTGTCGAGCATTGATTTCCATTTGGCGGTAATGCTCTAAGACTTTCTGGCCCAAAGCTGTAACGGCTGCCCCACCACCATGTGTTCCGCCCGTTTGTGTTTCCACTAAAGCTGTTTCAAAGCACTGATTCATGGTGTCGACCAACTGCCATGCACGGCGGTAGCTCATATTCATAGATTTTGCGGCTTGTGAGATCGAACCAGTTCTCTCAATTGCTTCAAGTAAGTCTGCCTTACCCGGACCAAATGCAATATTTTGCTCTAAAAGAATTCTAATTTGTAATTTTAAGTTTTGTTCTTTCATAGACTTAGTTCACAAAATTTCATTTTATGCTCCTTAACATTATAAGGAACTTTGATAGGTTAAAACACATAGAATTTTTAAATCTATACTCTTTCCTAAAAAGAGTTCGATCAAAAAATCAAAACTGCACAAAGTGGATAAAGATCTGGAAAAAACGGATAGAGGCTAAGGCCTAATCGCGGTTCAATCAGTTAAAAGCTGATTGATTGGAGGATTGAGCAATGACCTCATCTAATTTAAAACAATGGAATGATTTTATAGATGGATGTATCGACTTCCGTCCTAACGATGGCGTGTTTCGTATTGCACGTAATATGTTTACCGAGCCTGAACTATTTGACTTGGAAATGGAACTTATTTTTGAAAAGGTTTGGATTTACGCATGTCACGAAAGTGAGATTCCAAACAATCATGATTTCCTGACCGTTCAAATTGGCCGTCAGCCGATTATTGTGAGCCGTGATGGTAAAGGCGAACTACATGCCATGGTCAATGCTTGTGAACACCGCGGTGCGACTTTAACACGGGTTGCTAAAGGCAACCAATCTACATTTACTTGTCCGTTCCATGCTTGGTGCTACAAGTCAGATGGCCGTTTGGTTAAAGTAAAAGCGCCTAGCGAGTACTGTGAAGACTTTGATAAATCAAGCCGTGGTTTAAAACAAGGCCGTATTGCCAGCTATCGTGGATTTGTATTTGTGAGCCTTGATACACAAGCAACAGATTCACTAGAAGACTTTTTGGGCGATGCAAAACTGTTCCTTGATTTAATGGTAAACCAGTCGCCAACAGGTGAACTCGAAGTATTACAAGGCAAGTCATCTTATACCTTTGCAGGTAACTGGAAGCTACAAAATGAAAATGGTCTAGATGGCTACCATGTCAGTACTGTTCATTATAACTACGTCTCTACAGTCCAACACCGCCAGCAAGTCAATGCATCAAAAGGTGCCGAGCTCGACACGCTTGACTATAGCAAGTTGGGTGCCGGTGACTCAGAAACTGACGATGGCTGGTTTAGTTTTAAGAATGGCCATAGCGTATTGTTTAGTGACATGCCAAATCCGACAGTTCGTCCGGGCTACAGCACAGTTATGCCATATATGGTCGAAAAATATGGCGACAAATATGCTGAATGGGCAATGCACCGTTTAAGAAACTTGAACTTGTACCCTAGCCTATTTTTTATGGACCAGATTAGCTCTCAGCTTCGTATTGTTCGCCCTGTGGCATGGAACAAAACTGAAGTCATTAGCCAGTGTATTGGGGTTAAGGGTGAGTCTGCTGAAGCACGCCGTAATCGTATTCGCCAGTTTGAAGATTTCTTTAACGTATCAGGCCTTGGTACACCAGACGATTTAGTTGAATTCCGTGAACAGCAAAAAGGTTTCCAAGCACGTCTTGAACGTTGGAGCGATATTTCGCGTGGTTGTCAATCTTGGGAATATGGCGCGACCAAAAACTCACAAGATTTAGGCATTCAACCCGTTATTACTGGCCGTGAATTTACCCATGAAGGACTCTATGTAAACCAGCATGGACATTGGCAACGTCTAATGCTCGACGGCTTAAACAAGAAAGCATTGAAAATGCAGGATATTACTTTTGAAAACAATGCCGTAATGGATGAGGTGTAACCATGTCACAAGAACTAAATTTTGCTGTATCTCAGTTTTTGTACAAAAAGGCAGAGCTTTGCGATGCTTATGACTGGGATGCCTACCTAGATCTTTACGATGAAGATAGTGAATATCATATTCCACAGTGGATTGATGACCATAACTATGTTCAAGATCCAAATCAGGGTTTGTCTTATATTTATTATGCGGACCGTACTGGACTCGAAGACCGTGTATTCCGTATTCGTACAGGTAAAGCAGCATCTGCAACGCCGTTACCACGTACTTTGCACAGCATGAATAACATTCGAGTTAAAACACTGGAAGATGGATTAATTGAAGCAAAAGTTGCATGGCAAACGCTTTATAACCGTCAAGGTTTAGAAGGCTGTTTTTACGGACATGCTACTTATCTTTTACGTCAAACAGCAGATGGTTTCCGCATTCGTCGTCAGCACAGCATTTTGCTGAATGACAAAATTGATTCCGTTTTAGACTTCTATCACGTTTAAGGGGAATGAAAATGGGACATTCAGTTGCACTTAACTTTGCCGATGGCAAAACCTTTTTCATTTCGGTAAATAACGACGAATTGTTGCTTGATGCAGCAGTTCGCCAAGGAATTAACCTACCGCTAGACTGTCGTGAAGGTGTTTGTGGTACCTGTCAGGGTCAGTGTGAAACCGGTATTTATGAACAAGAATATGTTGATGAAGATGCATTAAGTGAACGTGATTTGGCTGAGCGTAAAATGTTAGCTTGCCAGACGCGTGTGAAATCAGATGCAGCTTTTTATTTCGATCATGATTCTGCTATTTGTAACGCTGGTGATACTTTAAAAATTGAAACCAAAGTGACAGCGGTTGAGCTGGTTTCTGAAACAACAGCAATCTTACATCTTGATGCAAGCAGTCATACTGAACAACTTCAGTTTTTACCGGGTCAATATGCTCGTTTGCAAATTCCAGATACTGAAGATTGGCGTTCTTATTCTTTTGCAAATAGACCAAATGCAACCAATCAATTGCAATTTTTAATTCGTCTCTTGCCAGATGGTGTGATGAGTAATTACCTACGTGATCGTTGTCAGGTTGGACAAAGCCTACTTATTGAAGCGCCGCTTGGTAGTTTTTATTTACGTGAAGTAGAGCGACCACTGGTTTTTGTGGCAGGTGGAACTGGTTTATCAGCTTTCTTGGGAATGCTTGATAACTTAGTTGATCAACCTAACTCACCTGCAGTTCAGTTGTACTATGGCGTAAATAGTGAAACCGACTTGTGTGAACAACAGCGTTTACATGCCTATGCAGAACAGCTACCCAACTTTAGTTATCACCCGATTGTGACTAAGGCAACGGAAGCTTGGCAAGGTAAAGCAGGCTATATCCATGAGCACTTAAATAAAGATCAACTGGCCGAGCAGGCTTTTGATATGTATTTATGTGGCCCACCACCAATGATTGAAGCCGTTAAAAATTGGTTAGATGAGCAAGCTTTGCAAAACTATCGTATTTACAGCGAGAAGTTTTTACAGAGCAATACATCACGTTGAAGTATAAATAATTTAAAAACCACTAAACCTGAAATCATTCAATATACTCTTATAAGGGGTATATTGAATTTTTGCATTTAAATTAAAAGTTTTTATATATCAATAATATAAAATAGTTAATTCCGACAAAATAAATTGACCAGCTCACTCGGATTTGCTATAAATTTTGATAGATCTTAAGGAATAAGATCATGATGAGATTAACTTATAGCACCTTTTATATCCCCTTATTCTATTTCTCAAATGTATTAAATTGATGGACAAAATCCGACGTAAAAATTTGAGAAAATCACATTAATTAGCGGTTAAATTGGTCTGTATTTTGCTTATATCTCATTGTAATTTGCGAGTAACTTAATTTTTTAAGTGCCGTATTTACTTGCTGTGCAGCGAAGTTTTAAGGCTTTTGCAATACAAGTAAATACAGGAGTGAGCCAAAAGGGATAAATATGAACCAAGCCAACTCCCCAGAACTCAGTGGGCGTCATTTTCAAAATGAGTCTATCTTTACCAATCGTAATCTGGTGTTTGATCACCACGATTTAAGCGAAACTTGCCGAAATGTCGGGCAAATTTTTAAACCGCATGATCTTAAAATCTCTCAGCAGAAGCGAGATTTCAGTGCAACCATGCACCATGTTAAAACAGGCGCATTGTCTATTAGTCGCTTGGAATATGGTGCGGATGTCATTATTGAACCAGATCACCTTGATAGCTTTTACCTAATTCAAATTCCAACTCAAGGCTACGCAGAAATCGAGTTTGGTTCACAAAAGTTTATTTCTTATTCTCAAGTTGCTTCTCTTATTTCTCCTCAGCAATCTTTACGTATGCGCTGGCATGCAAACTCACCACAGCTCATTCTAAAAGTTTCAAAGGATGATTTTACTTACCATTGCCGTCAACACATTGCCGATTCAGAAAACAACTTACTCATTTTTGACCCTAAATTAGACTTTTCCACACAAAGTGGAGCCTATTTTTTACAGCTCGTTAGAACATTGATGGATGCTTTGGCATGTGATCAACACCCGCTCCATCATCCTTTAGCCTTTAAACAATTTGAGTCAAATTTGTTTAATGCCCTCATTTATGGTCAACCCAATAACGCATTACATAAAATAGATCAGCATAAAGACAAAACAGTCTCTCCTTATTTCGTGAAGCGCACAGAAGCCTATATTAAAGAACATTTACATGAGCCGCTTAATGTCGAGATTTTAGCTGAACATGCAGGCGTGAGCGTAAGAACTCTATTTACTGGTTTTAAAAATTATTTGGGAACCACCCCAATGTCTTATTTAAAAGAATTACGCTTTGAACAAGCTCATTTAGAGCTGATGCATAATGAAAATCTGTCGGTTACTGACGTTGCATTTAAATGGGGATTTACTCACTTAGGTCGTTTTTCTCAAGAATATAAACGCCGTTATGGTGAGTTACCTTCTTCTACTCGCCGTTCTGGTCACAGTGAAGGTTCAGGCTTAATTACTTCAATTTTTTCTTAAGTTTAAAATAGACGAAAGCCTTTTATATTGATTGATATAAAAGGCTTTTTTTATGATTTAAAAATGATGGACATAACGAACTTGTAGTCGTGTTCCCTCTGGCCGGTTTTCAGCATCTTGCTCAAAATATGCATTTGCAACCAAGTGATCATTTTTAGAAAAACTGTACATCGCACCAGGACCAATTGCCCAAACTTGTTCACGTCGACCTTTGACTTTTTCACCATCGACTTCGGTATCAGTGACTTGTTTTAGCCAATAACCATTCAGTCCTAAGCGAAACTGTTCAGTAATAGCATAGTCCGTTGCAAAGTTTGCATGAATTGCTTGCCCTGCCTGCATATCATTTGCTCCAACAAAAGCATAGCTTGGGTCATTATTCTTAAAGTTATAGAGATAATGGATACGTGTGGATGCAGTCCATTTAGGATTAAACCAATACGTTGCAGCCCAATAAGGGTCAAATGAAACAGCGTTATTACTAGGGTTAATATCTTTTTGCCGATCGTATTCGCCAGTAGGTAAATTCACCTGAAACTCAAAACGATGTACAAACTTCGGTCCTTGTGCACCCATGACTGGATCGAACTGAATAAAAGGTCCAATCATAATGTCCCCAAAGCCACTTTGGGCCTTAATAGCAGCATTATTCAAGCCATCATCCATGTCCATTTTGCTAACAAAAGGAATTAAAAAATTTATACCTAAACTGGCTTTATCTTTTACTCGGACATTCGATAAATAACTAATCTGTTCAACCAGTACTTGATAATTTAAATCTGTTTTAGGTAAACCTAATTTTTGTCCATTGGCATCGACCAGTTTATTACTATCGTAATTTTGAAAGTAAGTTTGAGCATACCAGCCAGGCCCTGCGGGTAAACCGCCATCGAGAAAGCTGGTCATACCTAAGTTTACGGTCGGTAAATCATAGGCATGAGAAACTAATGGCAAACCCAACAATGTCCCTGCTAAAAATCCATGCTTAATTAAAGTGCTTTTCATCTTTTTATTTCCTATAAAAAAATCACGACCGGATTGATCGTGATTGTGGTGAATTAATGTGCTAATTCTGGATGCTCTGCGGCAATCCGATACTTTCCTGCGTGGAATACCAATGGTTCACCTTGGCGTTGTTGGTATTGTTCAATCTGACCAATAAAAATCAGGTGATCTCCACCCTCATACTGATTTACATTGCGGCAAACCAAGGTTGCGAGTGCATCTGATAAAATTGGAACACCTGCATTGCATTGTTGATGGGCAATACCTGCAAATTTATCTTCAGCACCCCGAGCAAAATGTCCAGAAAGTTGATGATGCTCCTGTGCCAACATGTGAATGGCAAAATATTCAGCTTCTACAAAATCAGGCAAACTTGGCGCTGTTTTTGATAGACTCCACAAAATTAATGGTGGGTCTAAAGACAGCGACGAAAATGAATTGGCTGTCATTCCTATTTTTCGACCATCTTTACCACGAGTTGTAATCACGGTAACGCCAGTTGCAAACTGTCCAAGCAAATTACGGATTTCTCTTGGGTTTTCAGCATTAATCGCTTGTAAAGCTAAAGTTTCAATTGTGTCCATTTTTAATTCTCCCTTTGCTGTTTTGCCCTTAAGCTACTTTTGCTGCGGTTTTTGAAGCCAAGAATGCCTGAGCCTGATCTGCATCAAACCACCAAGGAGCAAATGCGCGTGGGTCATCAAAGTTATTGGCCATAATCGAAGCAATGCTCTGGTTTTGGCTTGCGGCTGCTAATAGTTCAACAACATGTGGCTGCGGTGGTACTAACAAACTATTAGTCCAAGCCACGACTTTTTCTGCATAAGCCCAATAACGTTCAAAAGTTTGAGCCATCCATTGTTCGCTAAATCTTTGATTATCATTGGCTAAAATGGCATCGAAATAGATTTTGCTACACTTAGCAGCGTTGTTTGAGCCTTGACCAGTAATTGGATCATTGACCACCAAGGCATCTGCCATACCAAAAATTTGCTTGCCAGACGGTAATGTCAAAATTGGTTTGCGTACTGTCGGCGGGAAACGCCCTGCCAAATATCCGCCTGCATCGGTTAGCTCAACATTTGTACAACGTTCATATTCCCAAGGCACAAATTTTTTGAGCAAATCCAAACTACATTGCAGATGCTGTTCAGGTGTTTTGACATCTTGCCAACAGTCCATTGGCCCATTTGGAATACCTTCAAAGACCATAATGTCGCAAGGCCCATTCACGGTAAGTGCTGGAAATGAAAAGTACTCACCGACTTCGGGAATAATGTTAAAAGTCACACGAGAGTATGGTGAAATTGGCTTCATATTTTTGACATAGGTCAAAGCCAAAGCGCGCTGAGGTTTATCAAAAACACTGCGTGCATCATCACGCTCAAACTGTTTAACAACTTCACCTTTACCAGCCGCGAGTAAGACAAGTTCGTAGTCGTTTGCGAGTTGTTCTAACTCTTCTATACCAACATCCTGAATCACCAATCGACCGCCACGGCGTTCAAATTCTTCCATCCAATATGGCATTTTGACGCGTTGATCGACTGATTGAGCGTAGCGCTCAAGACGAGCACTCCATTCAAATGCTTTACCGCCATTTTCAGGGTTAACTAAAGCTAGCCCAATGCCTTCTACTGCTGGACATTGTTCTTCCCAGAAATTTAGTCCCAAGTCACGTTCAGTTTGTAAAGCGGTATGAAACATACACTGGCTTGACATGACTTTACCTTGACGGATTTCGTCGGCAGTTCGATTGGTGATCATGGTCACGTCATAACCTGTATCTAATAACCCCAAACCAAGCTGTAAACCAGACTGTCCTGCTCCAACAATTGCAATACGGCGCATAATATTCTCCATAATTTTCTAAATGTACTTTTAAAACGCTGTGCTATTCGGCTAAGCGTGGAATAGCAGGCTGTGATCCTTCAGGGCCCATCACTGAATAGCCACCGTCGACTGCGTAATCTGCTCCGGTGACAAAGCTCGCAGCAGGTGACAATAAAAACAAAACAACATTGGCGACTTCTTCGGGATGGCCCAATCGGCCTAGCAAGTGGTAATCGGCTGCCACGCTATCGGCCTTTTCACGGTTATTACCACTGACTTCTGCAATGACACGAGACCATGTCCAACCGGGAGAAACTGAATTGACGCGAATACCACCGGCAGCAAAATCCATTGCCATGCTTTGTGTGAGTTGACGTATCGCGGCTTTAGACACTGGATATAACCAGCGCCCTGTTTGTGCCACTTTGGCCGAGATTGAAGTAAAATTAACGATTGAACCTTGCTGCTTTTTTAGGTCAGTGTATAAAGCACGGCTCAGCTCAACTGTGGAGACCAAATTAATATCGAGTGCTTGTAACCAGTCCTGACGTGAAGATTTAAAACCATCATCTAAGTAGGTACATGCCAGATTGACCAAGTAACTCACTTCACCTAAATGTTGGTGAATATCCGCCACGGCTTGGTGGATAGCTGCATCGCTGGTTAAATCGGTTTGAATAAACATCACATCATGGTTAAAGCTTTCTGAAATTGCCTTGCCTTTGGCATCAATATCTAAGATAGCGACATGAGCACCTGCACATACCAAAGCTTGTACAACAGCTTTACCAATGAGTGTTGCGCCGCCGCTCACCACAGCGACTTTTCCTTTTAAATCTATATTCATTACAGATACTCCTTAATTGACTGGCTTGCCTTCACTACTTGACCAAGACGGCATCAACATATTTGAAGGAAGATCTTCATCAAGAAGTTTTCGCGCGGTCTCTACACCTGCAACGGGTAAGCCTGTTGGGTCTAATAAACCAATTTGAACGAGTACCGACGCTTGGTCCCAATAAATATGTTCATGACACAGCTTTGAACCTCTGAACTGAATTACACCTAACATTGGAATTTCGACGTATTTATCAGTCGGTTTTACACCTGGTAATAACCAGTCAATTTCAGCGTCGTGGGTAAAGCTCATAATGAATTCGTCCACCACTTGCGTTGAGCCAACTGTACGAGAGATCGAGGTAATCTTCATATCTTTCGGATTTTGATGAACAAAGTGATATTGATAAAAACGGGCAAGCTGGCTTTGGCCTACACCACCAGTTAAGGTTGGAATATGATTGACATAAGGTTCTGCGACCATCGTTGCCATGGTTGCTGGTACGTCACGTGTATCGAACTCATGGCGTATATGCTCTTCCCATAAGGCAACTAAGTCATATCTCGGCCCAATGGTTTCATGTAGAGCGGTTACTGTACGCTCGTGAGCAAAGCGTGCTGAAGGTTTGTGGTAATGATTGCTTTTTGGTCGTGCAAAAGCATGATCAACACCTTCGTAAACATAGGCTTGTACATTTGAATATTGGTTAGCTGCATCGACAATCGCTTGTCTCGCATCTGACGGTGTAAATTGGTCTAGTTCTGCAATATGTAAAACCAAACGCCCTTTTACGTTAGCTAACTCATCTAATGCTTTTTCGATTCCTACACCGTAATAACCTACGGCACATGCCACGTCAGAAAGTCGGCAGCCTGCTAGATAAGCAAGCTTTCCACCTAAACAATAGCCCACCACGCCGAGGCCTGTAGAAGTGTCACATTCTGGTCGAGTCTTTAAAAAAGATAAGCTGTCTTGAATATCTTCAACACCTAGGTTTTCATCATATTGCTGATAAAGTTCAAAAGCTTTTTGAAAAGCTTCTGGTGTATAACTCAGTTCAATATTAGGTGCTACACGCCAAAATAAATCAGGAACTAAAACGGTATAGCCTTCTTCCGCAAGAAAATCCGCTTTTTCCCGCATGGCGGCATTCACTCCAAAGATTTCCTGACAAAGCACCACTCCAGGTCCTTTTCCTGTTTCTGGTGTCGCTAAATACGCACTGAACTGCTTTCCAGATGCAGTTTTAATTTGAATGGTTTGACCTGCCATAGTGTCAACTCCTGACATTGTTATGGCTTTATCTTCTATCCAAATTTTTTTTTAGACTGTCCAAAAGCTGCAAGCACTATCCAATCTCTGCGCAATTATCAAAATCAATCAAACTGGATAAAAAATTAAAAACAAAGAAACACCTATATTTCAAAACCTTAAATTAAAGATGAAATGAATGCTTTTTATCTAATTTGGAAAAAATGGATGAAGATTAGGACTTATTGGATAGTGACAATTGGCTAAAAATAGTTCAATCAAGTCATGTAATTCGTTTGATTACATAAAAAAAGCCCAGTCATTTTCTAAATTAAGGCGTTTATTTATGCATCGACCATGGCCAATTTATGGACAACAAAAAACGTTAATGCTCATCAATATTTTATGTTGTAGTGCATTTTCTACTCAGGCTTATTCAGCGGATGAAGAATGGAAATTTACATCAAAAAATGCATATATAGACAGAAACTATGACAACCCAGATGTAAAGGACACAGGTAGCTGGTCACAATCAGTTTCTCTATTTTACAACTCAAATATGCATGATACGCCGTTAGAAATTGGTGGAACCCCAATTCAAATTGGCGCAAATGCTTCAGCACAATATGCGGTTCGTTTAAGCCAAGATAAACATGTTGCAGATACGGTATTGCCTTTTGATAAAACCACGCAGTCCCAAGCACCTGATTATCTAAAATATGGAGCGACCTTAAAGTTAGGCTATAACAAAACGCTACTCAGCATTGGTGAATTATGGCTGGATTTACCCGTAACCACTGTAGATGCAAGTCGACAACTCCTGACGTCTTATTGGGGAACTAATCTTAAGAGCCAGCTAAACGACAAACTTTTTGCTGAAATTGGCCGTATTGAAAAAGTATCTCCGCGAAATGAAGAAGACTTTCACAGATTTTCTTTTACTTCAAAAGGTGTGATTGGCTACTCCGATGGACTTAATTATATAGATCTTCGTTATCAATTTACGCCTACATTGAAGGGTGAATATTACTTTGGAAATATGGAGGATTTATATAACAAACATTATGTCGGCATTGACCACCTATGGAAAAACGCTAATTTTTCAGTTAATTCAAAATTCAAATATTTCAATGCCAAAGATAATGGACACCTTTTTGACATCGATGCGCAAAATGTAGGTTTATTAGAAACGCTCAAAATAAAAAATCACAGCTTTGGTGTGGGTTATCAACAAATTATTGGCGAGTCTGCCTACCCACTACCTGATGGTTTCTTGCCTGAAACTTATTTCATTAACTGGAATACGACTGGTTTCTTCAAACAAGATGAAAAGTCTTATCACTTCATTTATGGCTATGACTTTAAAGATCATGTGCCGGGCCTAAATACCACTTTGAAGTATGTATACGGCGATCACTTCAAAACAGCAGATGGCTTAAAAAACAAAGAAAGTGAAGCAAACGTTATTGTCAATTATGCCCTTCAACAGCCTTTTCTCAAAGGTTTAGCTCTTCAGTACATCTTCATCAATTACGACGTTAAGCATGGAAATGATTTCTCAGAAAACCGTTTCTTCGTCAATTACAGCAAAAAATTTTAATGAATAAGGAATACATATGAAAACGATAGATGCAAACACGATTATCAATCGCGAAAAACTGTCTCCATTACAGTGGATGGTTTTTATCCTAGGCTTTTTTGTCTTCTTCTGTGATGGTCTAGATACAGGAATTATTGGTTTTGTTGCTCCAGCATTGCTCGATGATTGGGGAATTACCAAGCCTCAGCTTGCTCCAGTTTTAAGTGCTGCTTTAGTCGGTATGTCGATCGGTGCAATCATTTCTGGGCCTTTGTCCGATAAATTTGGCCGTAAAGGTGTGATTGTTTTTACAAGTCTTTTGTTCTCAATATTTACCATTTTGTGTGGCTTTGCCAATTCAACCCAAGACTTAATGATTTATCGCTTTATTACAGGTGTTGGTTTAGGCGCAGCCATGCCAAACATCAGTACGATTGTCTCTGAATATATGCCCGTAAAACGTAAAGCATTCCTTACAGGCCTTGCTGGCTGTGGTTTTATGCTGGGTATTTCTTGTGGCGGTGTGTTGTCAGCTTATCTATTAGAAAGCTATGGCTGGGCAAAAGTAATTATTATTGGTGGAAGCATTCCCTTAATTTTAGTGGTTGCTTTGTTGTTTAAATTACCTGAATCAACTCAATACTTAATCACACGTCATCAACAAGACAAAGCACAGCGTATTTTAGAAAATATTCAAGGTCATTCTTTTCAAGAGCCGGTAAAACTCGTTTTAACTCAGGCTGAAACTGCTTCAGATGAAAATCCAGTTAAAGTGGTTCTAGGAAAATATCTGTGGGGTTCAAGCATGCTTTGGCTTTGCTGCTTTACCAGTCTTTTGGTGTTCTATCTTTTAACAAGCTGGATGCCAACGATTTTAAAAACAGCAGGTTTTAGTACTCAACAGTTTAGTTTAATTGCTGCGATTTTCCCTTTTGGTGGTGTGATTGGCGCAACCATTATGGGATGGTACATGGATAAGCTGAATCCAACCACAGTCATTAAATATTCATATCTGATTGCCTTCGGCCTATTCATTGTTGCAGGTCTAGTAAGCTCAAATATTTTATTATTAGGTTTTACTATTTTCTTAATTGGTGCATTACTCGCAGGCGCTCAATCTTCATTACTGCCACTTGCAGCTATGTTCTATCCAGCAGTGTGTCGTGCAGTTGGTGTTTCATGGATGCATGGTATTGGTCGTATCGGTGCAATTTTAGGCGCTTTCTTTGGCTCGCTCATTTTCACTTTTAACTTAAGCTTAAGCGGTATTTTCTTTATTCTCGCACTACCAACCTTCATCTCATTTATTGCACTTAGCCTGAAAGTGATTTATGAGAAATCTAAAAACAAACAAGTGTTAAAGCTAGAAGAAAGTCTATAAATATCAATCGATAAATAAAAAAACTGATTTAGGCAACTAAATCAGTTTTTTTAATGGGAAAATTAAATATCAGAAAATTTTGCCTTTGGTCTCACTTGGATTTTCACCAAACTCTTCACGATATTCTTGAGAAAAACGACTTAAATGGTTAAAGCCCCAGTCATAGGCAAGCTTTGAAATAGAAACCTTTCTATCTGCACCTGTTGTGCTCAGGATCTTGTAAATTTGTTGGAGGCGATATTTTTTTAAATATGACATTGGACTGGTGCCATAGTATTGTTGAAATTCATCATACAATTTTGATTTTGAAACCCCAGCCAGACGCTGCAAGTCTTCTGCACAGATTTCTTCATGTGCATGTTCAATAATAAAATTACGAACCTTACGGATATAAGCTGGCTCATCCTGATGTGAAAGTGACTTTAAAGCTTCAGAATAGTTGTTTTCTTGAGACAACAATAACGCTTTAATTACAAAATTTTCATAGTCTTCAGATAACATCTGCAAACCATAAAAATTACTATATTGCGATTTTAGCTGTAAAAAATTCTGAATATTTTTCCACCACGCACCAATAAGTTGCTCAGAGTCTAAGTGCATTTCAGGATTAAAAATAATGGGAGCTTCTATAGGTTTATTCAGTAGATCTGCAAGAACAATCTGCATACTTCGCTCAGGAATAACCACCTGAAACTTTCTGCAATCTTTATCGATAATCAAATCTTGCTGATCGTTATTAGAAACAATAAGGCCCCTGTTTTCATCAGATTGATAATGAGCGCCACGAATATTAAGAGCTTGTCGACCTTGTATCGGCAAACTAATGCTATACGCTTTTAAATTTGAGATGTTGATGGCAACGTTTGCACCATAACTGATTGTACCGATCGCCATTTTTTTATTAGGCAAACGCATTCCGTCATAGTGAAAATCGAGAGTGTCTTTGTAAATTGTGTCTAGACGGTGTTCACCACAAATTGTGGACATCAAATTCTGCGCAAATTCAGCTTTGCGTGAATAATGATTGAGTTCCATCTGTTGGCTGAGTGATATCATATCCTTTTCACCTAGCTAAATAACTTATTGCTTAAAAAGCAACTTGTATGCCAATTAATATCCTTTAATTGACGAGTTTTCCTGAAAAATATCGAATCAAGAAAGAGAGTAAAGATTACTTTCTCATACTCTATTAAATTTTAAAAATAGAAATAAGTTAAATACCTTTAAAGTATAATTTCATACCTTAACGAATTTATTTTATTAGATTTTTTATAAGCAAATAGAGTAGAGATAAATCATTATTTTGAACAGGAGACTATCGTAAATTTTTAACGAATAAAAAACCGCCTATTTTAAATAAGCGGCTTTTATAAAATACTTAAATTATTGGGTGGTGTAACCACCATCCATAACAACAGCTTGGCCTGTTACCCCACCTGCTTTGCTACTCGCAAGGAAAATCGCATAGTCAGCAATTTCTTCAACAGATAGCAAACGCTTTTGAGGAACCATTGCCAAAATTACATCTTCAAGTGCGCTGTCTAAACTCACATTACGGGTTTTAGCCAAATCTGCAATTTGACCACGGACCAATGGTGTATCTACATACCCCGGACATAAAGCATTTACCGTAATACCATCACGTGCACATTCCAAAGCTGCAACTTTTGTTAGGCCAATTACGCCGTGTTTAGCACTGTTATAACCTGCCTTTCCAGCGAAACCAATCAAGCCATTAATTGAAGCCATATTAATAATACGGCCATATTTTTGAGCTTTCATAATTGGAAGAACATGTTTAATACCAATAAATGCCCCCGTTAACATGACTTGAACTAACTTTTGAAAAACAGCAGTTGGAAACTCTTCAATAGGCGCAACATGCTGGAAACCAGCATTATTAATTAAGATATCAACTGTACCAAAGGTCTTTTGAGTGAGCTCAATGGCTTGTTTATAAGCATCTTCATCGGTCACATCACATGGTGCAGATAATGCATCAAAACCTTGCTCTTTAAGTGAGTTCGCCGTTTCTTGACACTTTTCAGCATTCATATCAGAAATAACAACTTTGGCACCTTCTTGAGCAAATTTCTTAGCAATCTCTAGACCGATACCACTTGCAGAACCTGTAATAAAAGCGACCTTACCGTCTAAAAGTTTCGTCATTTATTTACTCCTTAATACTTATAACGTGCTGACTTAAACAATACCCGTTACGGTAAAGACCGTAATCACCACAAATACCGCTACCGTTTTAATTACCGTAACTGCAAAAATATCTTTATATGACTGTTTATGGGTTAAACCCGTAACAGCGAGTAAAGTGATAACAGCACCATTATGCGGTAAGGTATCCATACCACCCGATGCCATTGCAACCACACGGTGCATGACTTCTGGTGGAATGCCCGCAGCTAAAATCGCGGCGTTATATTGTTCAGCCATCGCACTTAAAGCGATACTCATACCACCAGAAGCGGAACCAGTAATACCTGCTAAAACGGTTGTGGTCACAGCCCCATTCACTAAAGGATTTGTAAAGGTACTGCTCATTGCATGGCTAATCAGAGCAAAGCCTGGTAATGACGCAATGATTGCACCGAAACCATACTCAGAAGCTGTATTCATCACCGCTAAAAGTGAGCCACCAATACTGGTATTAATACCTTCTTTGAAGTTCGTCACTACACGCTGATAATCAAATAAAATTGCAGAAATAATCCCGACAATAAGCGCAAGGCCCACCGCCCAGATTGCACCGGTTTTTGCAACATCAACGGTGTAATCCGCTAGACCGACAGCGGCAAAATCAAAGCCATTTGGATACCATTCTTTGATTGCTTTAGACAAATATTTGTTCATTACTGCAACAAGAATAAGTGGTACAAACGCTAAAAACTGACGCGCCGTACTTCCATTATTTTGCAAGTTAATATCGGCTTCAATTTCTTGAGACGGCGTATTGTCTACACCAAAACCAGAGTAGCCCTCACCAGCTTTTACAGCTGCACGGCGACGCCATTCCAAGTAAGCCAAACCCATGCATAGAACAAAAATTGCACCGATAATTCCTAGAAATGGTGCGGCATAAATATTAGTGCCAAAGAATGTGGTTGGAATTACGTTCTGGATTTGTGGTGTACCAGGCAAAGCATCCATGGTAAATGTAAATGCACCGAGTGCGATAGTTCCTGGAATTAAACGTTTGGGAATGTTTGCTTGTCTAAAAAGCTGGTTTGCAAAAGGATAAATGGCAAATACAGCAACAAATAAACTTACACCGCTATATGTTAAAATTGCACCTAACAATACAACGGTTAAAATTGCTTTTTTTGCTCCAATCCATCTCACAATGGTTCGTGCAATAGACTCAGCAATTCCTGACATTTCAACAACTTTACCGAAAATTGCCCCGAGCAAAAACACAAGAAAGTAATCTTTAATAAAGTTCACCATTTTGGGCATAAATACACCGGAATAAAATGGTAAGACATTGGCTGGGTTAATGAGTAAAACAGCAAGTAAGGCACAAATTGGTGCCATGAGAATGACAGAAAAGCCCTTGTAAGCTGTATACATTAACAGCCCAAGTGAAAGTAGAATTACAAATAATTCCCACATATATTCTTTCTCCCTAAAGAATAGATATTAGGTTCAATAAAATTACCAAAAGATATTTAGGTTATCCCAAACCTATAATGATAAAAATCACAATATCTATGAATGGTAATAGGTAAATTAGCTTAAAAATAAAATATCACTAAAATATTTAAAAACAATGCAATTTATTTAAATTTTAAAATATACATAAAATACAAATATTTAAGTTAGTCTACTGGTAAAATTTAATTAATTAAAAAATATTATTATTTTATAAAACTTATTAATTATTGAGTAAATTAAATTAATATTTCTACATTATTTAATAAAGACAATTAAATAATATGTTTTTTAAAATAGTCTGATAAATATTTTCTTAGCTAAAAGCAGTAATTTTTATAAGTAATAAAAAACCCACTTAATGATGAGTGGGTTCAATTAAAATTTAATATTACTCAACTGCCTTAGGCACAAGCTCTTACGCTTTTATTTCATTCGAGTTAGTCTTAAATTAAAGTCAGATGGAAGTAAGATTCGATATTCTATCTCCGCATCTGGTTTGACTTCCGTTTCTTGAGAAGTGGCAATATTTGGGCACATCCCACCACCTGTTTCTAATCTAAAAATATAATATTTGGGCTCAAGATAAATCGTAGCTATTTCATTTGAACGAATTGAGAATACTTTTTCGTTATTAACATACATATCATGGCTACAGCCAGATCCTAAAAAACCTTTATCTCTTAAAAAAGTAACTTTTGCTTGTTCAGGACTGTGTTTCTTTAGATAGTTCTGATTGTATACTCTCTCATTAGGTACTGGCTTGGCTGTATTTGAAGCAACTGGAGCTGTTGAACACCCAATTAAGCTGAGAACTATTCCTAAAAAAATAATGTTTTTCATGAAATTATCCATTTTAATAATGTGTAAAATTTAACAGCTTAGAAAACGAAAAACCATCAAAAGGTGTCTTAAAATTTAATGATATTTTAGTAGTAAGAGTAAAAACTTAGTTAGTGTTAAATTAAAGTTAAATACAGTACTGAACTGAAACAGTTTTACCTAAAAATTTATAATTAGGATTTGGATTTTTAAGAGCATTTTCAGCAATTAAATGAAGATATCCATAATTTGTGCCGTTGATGATATACCCTATTTGTTTACTAACCTGATTAAAGTAAAGTCCAACTCTAAATTTGCCATCTATTGGCATAGAAAGAGAGATTGCTTTTTGATCAACTCCTTTGGCCCCCGTGAAGTCTCTCTTTTTGACTTCTAGCCAGCGTTTACTGCACATGCTGAAATGGCGATAGTGCCATAAAGGGATATAATCTGTACTTATCAACTTAATTCCTAAATTGCTCACACTAAAAAACACCGAAGTGGAGTTGAAATTATATCTATAAATTAATATTACAATTTGAATGTCCTCATACATTTTGGTTCCGTATCCACCTTGTTCGAAACTTTAATATTTAATCGATATCCATATTCCAGAAACAAAACTAAAAATGAGATAAATAAATGCAGCAATAATTACGGAAATAAAGACTATGATAATTCCGTCAGAAATATGATCTCCATTGGCATCATTCTCAGGATTTTCCTTGGGATTAATTATCATTGGAGTATTTAAAGATTTTTTCGCCTCATAGAATCCCCAGCCTATACCCAGCAAAACAATTAGTATCGCAAAACCAACTCCAAGATCATAAATAACCTCTTCAGCAGTATATTTATCATTTGAAGCTGAAACACATTTATCAAAATACTTTTTTTCAGTTTTAGAAAGCGTAGAGATGGATTTTTGATCATTAAACAGATCTTTAAAATGAATATTACATGTCTCAATGAATTCTTCTTTATCGTCAGTTCCATCTCCCTCGTAATTGCTTGGACGAGAAATATAAAGTGTGCTATGGGTAGTTGTAGCCATATAATTTCATTAAATTTATAAAGGGATATTTAATTAATAGAAAATCAGTCAATTCAGCTATCTTTTTTCAGTAGTCTAGCTATCTTCAAACTGAGTAATATTGCATATAAAGGGCCCACCTTCATCAAACTCTTCGCCATTTAATAAGATATTAAATCTTCCACTGAAAGTACTGAGTGCTCGTACAGATCCTTTCTTTTCTTTTACTTCTAAATCACGACTTAATTTATCTATTACAATGCTAAAGCTTGGAGAGATAAGTGAGGTAATTTCTTTACAATATTTAATAGCTTCATCTTTAGAGGCTTGATAATTTCCTGAATGTTTTGAATATACATAAAGATCTCTCCATATTTTTTCATCAAAACTCTGTGATAGGTAAAAATTCAACCATTTTTTATCATTTGTATGCTCATAATAGTAATCCGAACTTACTGGATTAAATCTTATAGACATTGGACGACCATAAGTTGACGTCTTCATCTCAGGGTATTTTGTTTTTATTTCTTTTGCATAATTTAAAAATAAGCGAGATTTGTAATCCTTGATTTCAGAAATTTCTTTATACGCATTTGAGATAGTAGTTGGAGTTAATTCTTGCTTCACTGGATTATTAACAGATGAACAACCTGATAATAAAATTATGCTCCATAGTAAAAATTTCTTATTCATAAAAATTCCTATATTTCGAGCCTAATAATATAGAATTTTTCCTATATTTTCCTCAACTGGTATTTCCAAATTGTCGCAGCAGGATCCTGCTGAATATGGATGATTCGAAATGAACCTAAGGCAGTTATCCACTCATCATCAATTTTAGGAATCATATTATTTTATTATAAATAACAATAACTTTAGGAGTAAAAACTACTCAATCGAGTGATTTGATATTTTCACCTTCATATATGAAATTCATATTACTTTTCGATAGGTAATAAAAAGCCCACCGATTGGTAAGCTCAAATGTCAAAAATTGATATCGATGTTATCTAAAATAGATGATGCAAAATCTGCTATATCTTTCCCGATTTCTACAATTAAATCTGTTACTTCAACTGGATCAGGGTATACAGAATTAAGCACTGAGTTTTCTTGCTTTTGCTCGTTCTCGGTATCTAATTGCTCAACATTAATAATTTGTTCATTTTGATTTTGCATTAGGCTAATTATTCCTCAAAAGTCTGAAATCGCGGAGGAGCAAATAATGCCGTCTTATCCTTTGTACAAATTCTTTGAATTCTCAAACCAAAATCTGTAGCTGCTTTTTGTTTTTCATCTTCTGTTGTATATAGAGGTGTCTCATAAGCCAAACTACTTACATGACCAAAAAAGTGATTGATATAGTAATTCGTTATTACATTTTCCTTATCTTGATCTAATGGAACCATTAGCTTTTCAAGCAAATCTAGAGACTTAATACCAGACTGTCTTTCTAACATGATTTGATATGCTGCACTATTAAGCTTTTCACAGACTTTTGATTCATTTTCTTCAGCATGTAATAGACTTCCAACTGACATTAAAATTACTATAAGTTTTAGTTTCACTCATCTATCTCCACAAATACGAATCAATATTACAATATCAGCTATATGGAACTCTTATAATATTTACAGACTCAACTGTAACAGACTACTTTATAAAAAAGCATTGGCCTAAATAGAACATGAAAGCCAACTTCATTTTTCATAAATTTAATCCAATAAAAAAACCGGCTTTGATTATGGGTTTTTATTTAAATTATCGAGTACTGGGAATAAAAATTGGATATATGAAATAACTATTATTCTGCTTTTTTGGTTTTACGCATTCAAAATCACTGCATTTATGAATAGTAGCTAGTTGTTTGGTAATATTTTTTTCATCTAAATTAATAATATAATTACTAATTATTTTTTTATCTTCTAATATATGATCAGATACACTAATTGCATAAATCATTGATTTTTTATCAGCTTTAAGATGTAGCCGTCCTTGATAAGTCACCTTACCTTTTTCTATGGTAAAAGGAATAGAGAAGTAGGATGTAGGAGTTAGGCCAAGAGCAATAGTCCAATCATAGAATTCATAATTACCTTCATCTAATTCAATTACTACTAAACGCCCGCGAGGATCACTCCAAATTAAAGGATCGTACAGAGTGTAAAATGTTAAATCCTTTGACTGATTAGTTCCTATTTTACGGAGTTTCCAATAAAAATTAGGAATATCATTTTCAGCAGTGAGTCCTACAGCTAATACTCCTTTGTTGGTACTTTCCGATAGAACTTTTCCCGATTTGATATTTAACTGAGCACAACCAGAAAGAAATACAACGAGAAAAAATAATATTTTCATTTGAGTTTTCATATCTAACCTTGTTTTTAATTTTCTGAGCTATGCTAATAAATTGAATTATAAGTTAAATATATTCTCTAAGAAATAGTCAAATTTATTAATAATTTAAAATTAAAAGATTATGAATTTAAAGGAGCTCTATTGAGGATTATTTAATACCTTTATGTTTTAGTAAAAGAGCTTTCTGCTCTTCACGAATATCTTTTACCTTCTGCAGTTTCTCAAGGTAGAAAAAATCTCTCTCCAATGCCATTTCTATAGCTATCTCTTCCTTCTGACAGCTACACTCCACGCTTACAACCTGACCTATTTAAAACCTTGTATTTCAAGAGTAAAGATTATTATCGTTTTGAAAATGACAAACTTTAACATCCAGAAATCTTTTGTAAATTTTTTAAAATTATCAAGATTTTGACAAAGAAAGCTAAAGTCAGGCCGTCATAACATATAGTTGTATGAATAAGATAAAAGCTTAGGAAATAGTTATTCCTTAAAGTTTTTAAATCACTACTGGATTAGAAAGACAATCATATAGAAATTTTTTAGTAATGAGTTTGTTAAATTTGTTCAGCTATTAAAAAACCACTCATTGAATGGTTTTTTCAATCAAAATTTGAGTTTAAATAGCTTCTATAACGATATACTTTCCTTCATAGAAAAGGCCTTCGGTGCTTGTTTCTTTTAATTTGCAATAAATGGCAACGGAATGTGTCAGTTTTTGATTTTCCTCACTAGGAATATGAGTAAATCCAGATAGAAAATTTGAATTATTATTTTCTAATTTCCAAGAAGTACCTTTGTTGTCATGCCATTTACTATTTGGATATTTAGAATCTAACCATTCAATGCACTGCTTCATTGTTGAAAAGTTTTTTGTTTCCTCTTTTTCAATTTTTGATGCGGCACTTACTGAAGCTCCAAATGTTAAGAATAAAGCTCCAATTAATGTTGTTCTCATGAAATTACCCTTTATTATTAAAAATAAAATTTAAAGGTACAAGATATAAAAAAACCACCCTTAGATGGATTAGTTTTTAGGAAGAGTTTTGTTAATTTTAGCACTTGTGTTTTGATCAAATTTTAATAATTTGAAACTTTCACAGTTAGCAAAAATACAAAAAAGAAGAGCAACTATCAAAACTCCGGCTATCTTATTCATTTAATCTTACCTTAGAGATTTTAATTATTTTTTAATCAAGTAATGGTATACGAAAATATTATCAAAATCTTAATTATTAAAAATCTACCACAATTCATTACAAAAGTTGTTTGTAATTCTTACCTCACTTTTCTACATCTCTTAACATTAATACCACTTATGGATTAAAATACTAAGATACAAAAAAGCACCCTAAGGTGCTTTTTAATTTAAAGAAATATCAAATGCTTAATGAAAGTTACTGACTTTGTTTAGAAAGCTCGACAATCAGTTTCTTTTCGTAGTCATTGAGCACGTTGTCAATATTCTCAACCCACTTTGACTCGTTCGCTACTTGAGCTGATCTAGTTACCTTACTATAGATTTTAAATGGCGGACGGTTAGGGTGTTTAGCATCTAAAATCTCGGTATCAATTTCAGAATGAATTTTTATTGAAGCAAATCCAGGTTGGAACCACGACCAAAATTTATTAATTTTAATATTGAGTATCAGATCAGCATTAGCTTCATTATTGGTATTATTATCGAGAACTTTATATCCAGACTGTTGCAATGCTTGAGAAACACGTTTATCAACCAAATGCGATACAGTCTCATCCTTTAAAAGGATATCCCCTAAAGCTTTTCCATAACCATTTCTTTTACGGGCAACAGCTCGAGCTTTTTCTTCTGCTGTAGCATGAGATTGCTCACCTTTTAAAGATGGAATATCAGCAGATGCAGGCTTGTCTTGAAATTTTCGATCATCTTCAACATTGACTATAATCGATTTGCCTTGTGCTACTATTTCTTGAGATTGATTTAGTTTTTGGCCTTGGGGTATTTCAATTAGACCTCTTGAAGTTGCACATCCCACTAAACTTAAAGCAATTAAAGTAGTAGCCAATACTTTCTTCACGGTTTTTACCTTTTGTTATAAAGTTCACTTAATTTAACAAAATAGTTACTAAATGTCACATAAAGAAATAATCAGCTAATCCTAATTAATGATGAGCTAATAGAGCTACTCCATACTAAAGTTCCATCGACAAAGGCTCTTCTACATAGGCTACATCCAATTTATAAAAAAAGATGTAATTAATCACATCTTGACCCCTATGAAAGATGTTAGAAATTAAACAATTGTTTTTTTAGTATGATGAATTAAATAATGAATAAGAGAACCCAATTGGAGTATTATTACTAAAGTAATAATACTAGAAAAGATGCCAATAATATCGTTATTTTTCCTTACAGAAAATATCGTCAGTATAAGTGAAAGAATGATTGAGATATAAAGAGCACTTTTATACTTATTTTCAGTTGCTTTAGCAGTGAAAATATAATCTGAAGTAGTCAGCGCCACTATTCCAAATAACGCTATGAAAAAGGATTCATTATGTTAAAAATATGGCTTGCATTAAAAGCAATTATCATACCTACGGTGCATACACCTAACAGCATAGAAAAAGAATAGAAAAAAATATTTTATTTTACAGATATTAAAAAAACAATCATATATCAATAACTCTATACAAATAAAGAGAATATTAAGATGATAGGGAATTTAGATGAAGTTCAATCTAAGAGAGGAGAAAATATAATTATAAATACGGAAAGTAGTATCTATAATTCTTTTACACACTTTAATGAAGCTACCTTTAAGTCATTATCAGCTTTGTAGAGCATATTTGAATTAGAGGCACTTAAAATTGTTCTAGCTTCAATTATATCTTTGTTCAGAATCTTAACTTGTAGGGCCATACCATTTTGAATGTAGATCATATTATTTGCATACTTAATTTTGTTGAATACAACCTGTCCACTCGTATCGTCACAAAGTATTCCATTGCCATCTGCTTCTAGTTTTATGGTTGATATGCTTGGACCGATCGAAATCGTCCATATGCCTGAGACTAGAGGCATGGAAGGCTGCTCTTCGTTAAATTTATTATTAGCCATCATATGAACGGTTGGACTTACACAGCTACTTATTAAAAAAACTAAGCTTAATGCAATTATCTTTTGCATGATAATTATCCATTTTAATTGTGAGTAAAATTTAACAGTTCAGAAAATAAAAAACCACAAAAAGGTAATTGATGGAAAAATTAATTAATTCAATTTACTTTTTATAAAGCTACCTCACACATATCCTTAGCCCAGCAAGATAATTAAAAAAAATTTGAATTATCCGTAATGAATTGAAGTGCCAAAGTTTTCAAATTAGATTAGATTTAGCAAAAAAGTTTTGGCAAATTACAAGGGTAAAGCTGATATCTCTTAATTTGTTTCCATAACACGATTTAGATAGCCATAGTTGGTACCATTAATTATATAATCAACTTGTTTACTGTTTTGATTTGCAAAATACTTAACCTGACCGTTCTATCAGCAATTACTTTTATAATATTATTGACCCTCGCCGTACTTAGAGGTACTAGATAACCTTTTCACCTGATTTTTTGGTTGCGTCTAATACGTTAATAAAATCACTATTTATGATGCCAGAATAATTATTTTCTTTAAGAAAAATATAGTTGTATATTTGCGAAGTAACACTTAGGTTGACTTGTAAATTCCTAACATCAAAAATAAATTTCTAAACAAAGATATCTGAAGTATTAATAAGTTTATCAATTAAAATAACATTATCTAGATTTTTAAGATAATATTGAGTTTAAAATTAAGTATAACTTTTAGAAGCTAAATATAAATCAATATTTTTGTTTGAGTAATAGTTTATAAAATAATAAATAGATTGATTAGTAATATTGATCGATGAATTTAACAATTTTTTTGCTTTCTTGTTTCGCAATAAAATTTAAGAAGCGTCAGACGCGAGCCCAATCCTAAATGCGATAGCCCTATTCATGTAGTTTGCATTTCACAATGATGGAAACTACCAACTAAACTTGATGCGGCTCTAAAAATCAGCTTTACAACACATTTCTGAGTTGCTAACAGTATACATGCCATCAATAAATAAAAAGAGCTGGAAAAGAAGTCCATCTCCCTCTACAAAATTATTAGAACTATGTTCAAACATCATTCTGGGCTATGCTGGCCCATCTGATGCATGCACCACTCTAAAGTAAGGCGGACGATCTAAATAGTCTAATTTCTACTACACTTCACGAAATAATATTTTTTACAATTTCCCTATCGATTTTTAATATTTCTTCTAAAATTTTAGAATACTATGCATTCCTCTAGATAGAACATTAGTATTTTGCAATGTATAAGATTTTAAAAAAAATGGCTTTTTTTCTTATTGTAGTTAATACTTCATCTTTTGCTGATACTTATGAGCAGAATACGGATATTACTGATCAATTGAATAAAGACATTATGAAAGGTGGAATAGTAAGTATTCCTGCAGGTATCTATAAAATTGATACCATTAAGTCAGTAGTTCTCAAAAGTGATACTAGATTAAAATTGGATCCACAGACTAAGTTAATAGCCATACCTAATGCTGAAAAAAGCTATCAATTTTTTAAAATCCACGATGTAAAAAATGTGACTATTTCTGGTGGAACATTAATAGGTGACAAATACTCCCATTTAAAAAAATCTGGGGAATGGGGAATGGGAATTGATATTAAGGATTCACAAAATGTTAATATTTCGAATATAAATATTAACCAGATGTGGGGCGATGCTATTTATCTTGGAACAAATTATAGAGGAGATCCAAATAATCAGATTACCTTAAAAAATGTAAAAATGGATGATAACCGAAGACAAGGTTTAACCATTGTTTCAGCAAAAAATCTTTATGCCAATGATCTAGTAATATCTAATACAAAAGGGACATCTCCTGCCAATGGAATTGATATAGAGCCAAATGATAATAAGGCTTTTTTAGATAATTTAAACTTTACTAATATCAGAACTATGAACAACAAAGGTAATGGAATGCAGATTTCATTAACTAAATATAACAATACCTCAAAAAAAGTTAAAATTAATTTAAATAATCATGAGGATAATGGATCTTATTTTGGTTTAATTATAAATGGAATAAACAAGCCTATTATATCTGGTAGCATTAATGTTTCCAATTCTGATTATTTGAATAGTCGCCATTCAAACTATTGCTTCACAAATGTTATAAACAATAATTTAGTTATTAATTTAGACAATATAACTCAGGATAAAAAGAATAATTTCAAATCAAGTAAATTTTGCACAGATTATACAAAAAATCAGAATATAAAAATTAAAAATAATTTTGTAATTGGCTCGAATTAATTCGAGCCAATTACAAAAAATTAGTTTTGTTTCTTATATAGTCATTTAATATAAATTGCATTATTACACTTTACACTGTAATAATGCAGTATAAAACTGATAAAATTATCCTAATAGCGTAAAAAATCGCTACTATACTCATCAAAAAAATTTTTAAGAATCGTGACATTTCTTATAGTTAATTGGTTTTATAAAACCATCAACAAATCGTACATGTTCTGGTTTTCATACCTCAAACGGCTACTAACATTACTTTGAAGCTTGAGTAAGCACGTGAACCAATTGACTGTTTAAATCAATATACTATATTTGAAGTAATTCACCCCAATGTAAGCTGAGCAATCTAAAGGAATGAAATGACGCTTAAACAACTAAAAGCTTTTTTAGCCCTTGCGCGTACACTCAACTATGCTAATGCCTCTTTAGAGCTACATCTCAGCCAGTCTGCTTTAAGTCTCACCATCAAAAGCTTAGAAGAAGAATTAGGCGGAAAACTATTTAACCGTAATACACGCCGTGTTGAGCTTACGCAAGAAGGTAAATCCCTCATTCCCTATGCAAAAAAACTACTCGCCAATTGGGATGAAATGGAAAACGATGTTAAACAACGTTTTAAGCTCAATCGCGGAACCTTAAGTATTGCCTCAATGCCCTTTGTGACCCATGCAATTTTGCCTGAGGTGATTCATCAATTTTTAGAACTTCATCCCAACTTGAACTTTTCAATTCAAGATATTCCCAATGAAACCATTATAGAAAAAGTACAAGATGGTATTTTCGAGCTTGGTATCTGCTTTGAACCTGATCTCACCGAAGGCCTAGAGTTCAAACCACTATTTGAAGAAGATTTCTTAGCTCTATTACCCAAGACTCACCCACTTGCTCAATCATCTTCTATTACATGGCAAGAGCTTTGTTCAAATCCATTCGTGACATTGCAAAAACCTTCAATTGTTCGATATTTGGTTGAGCAGAATTGTTTGCGAAATAATATAACGCTCGATTTGAAAGTTGAATGTCATCAAATTTCATCACTATCAAGTTTTGTGGCCTATGGAATTGGGGTGAGTGCAATTCCAAGGCATTTTGCTAAACACATTGATAAAGAACATAACGTACTCATTGAGTTAAAGGATGAGTCTATTCATAAGACTGTAGGAATTGTTTATAAAAAGAACTTTGAAATTTCAAATATTTCAACTCAATTTATTGAGGCTTTGGTGCAATATAAATTTTAAAAAATTAAAGACCGTATTTTAGAGCGAACTAAGCTCAAGGCTACGTTGAGTTTTTAATTGTTATAATTTTCAATATTTTAATAAAAATTTTTAAAAGTTTAAACGTTATATGTGTCTGATCTTTTGTAGGCGATTTGAAACCATTCATTGATTATACTTATTAATCATTTAAAAAAATTAACTTCTATAACACAAAATGTGATGCTAAAACTAAGATTACTAAGGGATATAGGATAACAATAGAATGAATAAAGTTTATGCCAATGCAGAGGCAGCACTGAAAGATGTTATTGCAGATAATCAAACACTTGCCGTAGGTGGTTTTGGTTTATGTGGAATTCCGGAAAAACTGATTGTTGCAGTTAAGCAAAGTGGTGTGACTGGTCTCACATGTATTTCAAATAACGCAGGTGTAGATGATTTTGGTTTAGGTATTTTGCTTCAAACAAAACAGATCAAAAAAATGATCTCTTCTTATGTTGGTGAAAACAAAGAATTTGAGCGCCAATATTTAAATGGTGAACTCGATGTAGAACTTACTCCACAAGGTACATTAGCTGAAAAGTTACGTGCTGGCGGTGCTGGTATTCCTGCGTTCTATACTCAGACTGGCGTCGGTACACTCATTGCCGAAGGTAAAGAAGAACGTACCTTTAATGGCAAAAACTACATTTTAGAGGAATCTTTAACAGCAGACGTGGCTCTTGTTAAGGCCTATAAGGCAGACAAGGCTGGTAACTTAGTGTTCCGTAAAACTGCTCAGAATTTTAACCCTGAATGTGCAATGGCTGGAAAAATTACAATCGCCGAAGTTGAACAGGTTGTTGAAATTGGTGAATTAGATCCGGATGAGATCCATTTAGCGGGTATCTATGTAAACCGCATTGTACTGAATGCATCACCTGAAAAACGCATTGAGCATAAAACTTTAAGCACGGAGGCAGTATAAAATGGCTTGGTCACGTAATGAAATGGCACAACGTGCTGCAAAAGAACTTGAAGACGGTTTTTATGTCAATTTAGGTATTGGCTTACCTACTCTAGTTGCTAATTATATTCCTGAAAATATTAATGTTTGGCTTCAGTCTGAAAATGGCCTATTAGGTATTGGTGAGTTTCCAACCGAAGAAACTGTCGATGCCGATTTAATTAATGCTGGGAAACAAACGGTTACTGCTCGCCCTGGTGCTGCTTTTTTCTCAAGCTCAGAATCTTTTGCCATGATCCGCGGTGGCCATGTCAACATTGCAATTTTAGGTGCAATGGAAGTTTCCGAAAATGGTGACTTAGCGAACTGGATGATTCCTGGCAAGAAAGTCAAAGGTATGGGCGGTGCCATGGATTTGGTTGTTGGTGTCCAAAAAGTTGTAGTGCTTATGGAACACTGTGCAAAAGATGGTACGCCAAAGATCGTTAAAAACTGTAGCCTACCTTTAACAGGTAAAGGTGTGGTTCATCGCGTTATTACTGACTTAGGTGTAATGGACATTACACCACAAGGCGTAGAGCTGATTGAACTTGCTAAAGATGTCACGCTTGAACAGATTCAAGCCGCTACTGGCGTTGAGTTTTATAAAACCTTAGTCGCGTAAATTTTAATTTTTAGTAAGCCAGATAAGACTTAAGTTAGAAAGTGAGCTTGAGTCTTAGCCCTTTAAAGCACCGGATGTGCTGTCTATAAATAAGAATGAGAAGGATTTTTTCAGCTATGGAAAAACAGCAAGGAATTTTTGAAAGATTTGCTCTTCGGATTAGTGACTGGTCTGAAAAATGGTTTCCTGATTCATATATTTTTGCATTACTTGGCGTCATTATCGTGTCAGTTGCCGCTTTAGGTATTGGTGCGCCTATTCACGATGTCGCGACTTCTTTCGGTAACGGTTTCTGGAGTCTTATTCCCTTTACCCTGCAAATGACGATGCTCATTATTGTAGGTTATGTCGTTTCTGTATCTAAGCCCGTAAAGTTCCTAATCCAAAAAATGGCACGTATTCCAAATTCGGGACGTGGTGCTATTGTTTTAGTTGCAACCGTTAGTTTATTAATTTCACTGGTCAATTGGGCAGTAAGCACGATTCTTACTGCACTTTTAGTGATTGCATTAGCGAAACGTAAAGAGCTTAATATGGATTACCGTGCAGCGGCAGCGGCTGCAATTATTGGGATGGGGGCAACTTGGGCACTGGGAATTAGCTCTTCGGCAGCACAGCTTCAAGCGAATAAAACCAGTTTACCTGAGTCAATTTACAACCTAACTGGCGTTATTCCATTTACTGAAACGATTTTCCTTTGGCAATCAATTGCGATGACCATTATTTTAGTGATTGTTTCAATCGCAATCGCTTATTGGTCAGCTCCAAAAGGTAATAATGTTAAAACGATTGATAGTTTTGATGTGCAGTTTGAAGAAGACAAACCCCATGATGAGAAATCTAATCGTCCAGGTGACTGGTTAGAAAACTCGCCTATCTTAACGATTATTGTGGTCGCATTAGGCTTAATCTGGATGTTTTTTGAGTTTTCAAAAAGCAATCCAATCATTGCTATTTCAAGTTTAAACACCTACAACTTTGTGTTCTTAATGCTTGGTCTAGCCTTGCATGGCACACCACGAAACTTCTTAAATGCTGTTTCAAAGGCAGTTCCGGCTGTCTCAGGAATCTTAATTCAGTTTCCACTTTACGGAAGCATCGCCTTTATTATGACGCAAGCTTTAAACAGTCAAGATTTATCACTGTCGCATTATATAGCTGATTTTTTCGTTTCAATCGCCTCAAAAGAAACCTTCGCAATTGTGATGGGAATTTACTCTGCCATCCTTGGGTTCTTTGTGCCATCTGGCGGTGGAAAATGGATTATTGAAGCCCCATATGTCATGCAAGCAGCAAATGATTTAAAGGTTCATTTGGGTTGGTCTGTACAAATTTATAATGCAGCCGAAGCTTTACCAAACTTAATCAATCCATTCTTTATGCTTCCAATGTTAGGAATTCTAAAACTAAAAGCAAAAGATGTGATTGGTTTTACAGTCACTCAGCTCGTTGTGCATTTTCCATTAGTTTTATTTTTATTATGGTTCTTTGGAAGAACACTTAGCTACACCCCACCTACTTTTTAATTTACTGGCGCCTTTAGTTTCGGCTAAAGGCAAATTTAGCAAATACATCAATAAGAGATATTAAGATGAGTTCAATTGTTATAGTTTCAGGTAGCCGTACTGCAATGGGCGGTTTTCAAGGCAGTCTATCGGCTTTAACGGCACCAGAACTTGGCGCTGCTGTTATCCGTGAATCTATTCAACGTGCAGGTGTTGCACCTGACCAAGTAGATGAAGTTATTTTTGGTTGCGTATTGAGTGCAGGCATAGGTCAAGGTCCTGCTCGTCAGGCGATGCGTAAAGCTGGCGTGCCTGACCATGTAGGAGCTGTGACCATTAATAAACTATGTGGCTCTGCCATGAAAGCGGTGTTAATGGCATCAGATACTCTAAAAGCAGGCAGTGCCAATATTATTGTAGCTGGCGGTATGGAATCTATGACCAATGCGCCTTATATTTTACCCAAAGCTCGCGGTGGTTACCGTATGGGTCACGGTGAAATTAAGGACCATATGTTTTTAGATGGTCTTGAAGATGCAGAAACAGGCCGCTTAATGGGTTCGTTTGCGCAAGACATGGCAAACACTAAAGGCTTTACACGTGAGCAAATGGATAACTTTGCAATTTCTTCACTTAAAAAAGCGCAAACTGCGATTACGGAAGGTTACTTCAAAGAAGAGATTGTTCCTGTTGAAGTAAAAACACGTAAAGGTGTCGAAGTTATCGATCAAGATGAGCAACCATTAAAAGCGAATCTTGAGAAGATCCCAACATTGCGTCCAGCTTTTAGTAAAGATGGGACAATTACAGCAGCTAACTCAAGCTCAATTTCTGATGGTGCTGCTGCATTAGTACTCACCACTGAAGAATATGCTCAAAGTCATGGTTTAAATACTTTAGCAAAAATTGTTGCAACTTCTACGCACTCCCAGCATCCAAGTGAATTTACTATCGCTCCAATTAGTGCTATTCAAAAAGTGCTTGAGCGCGCTGGTTGGTCAGTTGACGAGGTAGATGCTTGGGAAATTAATGAAGCTTTTGCAATGGTGGCAATGGCGCCAATTCATGAACTCGGCATTGATGAGGCAAAAGTAAACGTCCATGGTGGTGCTTGTGCTTTAGGCCATCCAATTGGCGCAACTGGTTCAAGAATTATTCTTTCTCTTATCTATGCTTTAAAACGCCTTGGTAAGAAAAAAGGTGTTGCTGCATTATGTATTGGTGGTGGTGAAGCTACAGCTGTTGCAATTGAAATCTAAAGATTAAAGTGCACGGAAGATGTAAGAATTTTTCTTACATCTTCTTTTTTTAGACTTTAAAAAGTTCATAACAGGTTTGACGGAACCATTTATGGCTACTTTTATGATGGCATGACATATGCCAATGTTGTTTAACATCATAAGTTGGAAAGTCTAGAGGTGCTGGTAAAATCTGTAAATTTTCTCTCACCAATAAGACTTGGCTCAAATAATACGGCACTGTTGCGATCGCATCTGTTTCTTGAACGACTAATCCCACTCCAAGATAGCTTGGTAATCGAATTAAAATATTTCGATCTAATCCTTTGTTCTGTAATTCATTTTTAATATGGTAGTGCCCGATTCCCGCATCAATATCGATATGATATTCGCGCATATAATCATCTAAAGTGAAATTATTTGGGTCTAAACGAGGATGGCTTTTAGAGCTAATCACCACATAATGTTGTTTAAAAAACTTTTGTTGATAAAAGCCTTCTTCTAACTGCGGTAAAAAGCCAATTGCAAGATCAATCTCACCATTTGCCATTTGATAGCTGGTTTCTGGTGTAATCGGCCTAATATTCAAGCGAATTAAAGGGGCTTTCTCTTTTAAATAATTGGTTAATTGCGGTAATAAAACCAGATGAGATACATCTGTCATCGCAATTGTAAAAAGCTGATCTGAAGTTAGCGGATCAAAATTCACACTAAAATTATTAATGCTTTCCACTTTATCAATCACTTCACTAATGAGTGGAAAAATCTCCTTTGCTAATTCGGTTGGGATCATCTCATTCCCAACACGAATAAAAAGCGGGTCATTAAAATGCTGACGGATTTTGTTCAGTCCATTACTAACGCTCGGTTGTGTAAGGCCAATCGCATCAGCAGCCATTGAAACACTTTTAAACCGATAAATATGATAAAAAATATTTAGTAATCTACTATCTAGATCAAACAAAATTGTCTCCGTCTGGATCAAATAATCCATTCAAAAGGAATAAAATCAGGCACAGCATGTATAAAAATGCTCACTAGATTTATGAATTATTGATATATGGTCTAAATTAACAAAGAATCTAGACCATGAGCAATGCTTTATAAAGCCTTTCATCATAAAGACAAAGGTATGAGCTCTTTGATTGATTACTTTGTATGTAAATATCTTGAGGACATTACATATCATTATAAATTTTAATCATGCTGAGTTTGGAAGCCCTTCCAGATTTGCTGAACTGATTTGTTATCACTCAAGTTATTTTTAAAAATATAAATATCCTGTGGCAGACAATATTCGTTATCGTCCAACATAACCAATTTCCCACTAGCGAGATCTTCTTCAACATTAATTTTTGGAATCCATGCTACACCTAAACCTTGTAATACAAGCTCTTTCAAGTTGGTGGCATTGTCAGTTTCATATAAGGTTTTATAGATCAGTTTACCTTCAATCAATTGATCGACCAATTTACGCAAATAAGCATGTTTACTATAAGCAAGTAATGAAAAATTACTCTGAATTGTATGCTTAGGCGTATGATCTGCTTCGGTAGCTGACACTGGAACAATCTCTGTTTCAGCGATCTTGATGCCACTTAAAATATCATCACCAACTCGATTAATATTAGATCGATCTGCATAACAAATCATAAAATCGCAGGCACCTTCTTTTAAAAGAGATAAGCCTTCACCACTATTCGTTGCGACAATTTCAATTTTTAAATCACGCATAAACGTTGGGAATTTTTTTAAAAAAGTGGTTAAAAAACCTGAAGCTAATGAATGAACAACACAGAAACGAATCGTAGATTCGGTTTCATTTTTGATGTTTTTAATCAGCTTTGCTGTTTCTTCTACCTGCTTCTCAATATTTTTAGACATCACCAGCATAATCCGCCCAATGTCTGTAAATTCAATATTATTTTTATTATTTCGAATAATAACTTCAGCTCCGATCATCTCTTCTATTTGCTGAATTCTACGCGTAAACGCAGATTGACTAATAAATCGTTTTTCGGCTGCTTTTGAAATAGAACGCTCACGTTCAAGTGTCAAAAGGTCTTCTACCCAACGTACTTCTAAGTTCATTTTATGCATTCCCTTTTTATATCTATGTCCTTAATCTGTCTGGTTGGGAAGCTGAATAAATAGCTGAATAGATGAATAAAAACTATAAAACATGGGAGTACCTGCAAAAATGCGATGGAGGGTTGGCAAAGCCAAACAATAAAAGTAAGTATTTAAATAATTCTGACATAGAAAAGAGCGTAAGAGAATAAAAGACTTTGATTTAAATCAACAACTCATACAAATATAAAATTATCACTCTAAAAATTATTTTAAATCAAAAAGTAAAGAGCATATAAAGCAAGTAAATAACAAGTTTTAAGTTAATAAAAAATAGAAATAACCCTATGCTTTACTCATGTTTTATTTTTTATAAAAAAAGTCCGCACCTTGGGGAAGAATACGGACTGTAAAACTGAAATTGACTATCTTGCTTCTTTCAGGAATTAAGCTCACTGACTCAATAAATTCATTTAAATCAGAAGATATGCTTGCAGTATAGCTCAATCCCAAAAACCTGACCATTCTACTAAAGTATTTAACCTAAGACTGAATACAGATGAGTTTCTAGTATTCACCAATGAGGTAATATAGCTTCCTTGAAATTTCAACCATCATATTAGAAGTATATTGAGTAATTTCAAAAACTTGCTTTTTCTGGGGATTAAACACCATATTGTCATTTTCATCACTAAAAAAGATATAAGTGGTGTATTTATCCATATGGTGGATATGCTCTTTTAAGCTTAATTTTTCCCCAGAATTGGGATCATAGGCGATAAACTTCATTCTCATGAATTTTGTCTCTATACATACAGTCTTTTACCTAAATTTTTAAAAAAATATAGATAAAACAATATTTTGATGGATAATATGAAATAGTTAACCTAAGAACTGAGGCTACTTGTAAGATATGGGCACAATACTATTAGCTTTGTTTACCGAGGTTTGAGCAGAAGCGATTGATTGCTCTGCTTCTTTGAGCAGACGAGAAGTTTTAGACTCACTTTTCTCTTCACCGTGGAAAAGCACATAGTATGTAAAACTTCCCAAAATAATTAATGCGGCTGTGACTTTTAACATAAACTTAAAACTAAGATTTTTTCGTATTATAGTGTTTTTTATGTGAAATGCATCACATTTTTATATGAATTTGTTAGATAAGCTTCACTTTAAAAGCTAATAATAAAGATAATTAAGTTGATATTTCATTTAAATTAATCAGTCTTAATTTTTACAATAGGTTTCTTTCAAAAATTAGATGACCATTCATTGTATCAAGCAAATTTTGAAATTAACTTCATTTTAATCTTAAATTATTAATTTACATAGTAAAATTTAAGTTTAATTAATCGTTGTAAGTGAACTCTCCTAGTTAGTTCACTATAAAATTAAAAAACTGATATGCAAAAAATGCATAATTAACTTGATAAATGCATTAGAAGTGAAGCATTTCGAAATCTAATATGAATTATCTTCTTTACTAATTCGAAGTTTAATGATGAACGCTGAAATTACCACCCGTATTGAGAAGGATCTTATTGGTTATAGAGAGATCAATAATAACGACTACTACGGAGTTCAAACATTACGTGCTCTAGAAAACTTTAATTTAACTCAAAGCAAGGTCGGAAATTTCCCTCACCTTATTAAAGCTTTAGCAATGGTAAAGCTTGCTTGTGCTGAAGCGAACTATAATCTTAAAAGCTTAGATCAGACTAAATTTGAAGCGATTGAATACAGCTGTAATCAACTTATTCGTGGTAATTTTCACGACCAGTTCCCGATTGATATGATGCAAGGTGGTGCTGGTACTTCAACCAATATGAATGCAAATGAAGTATTAGCAAATGTCGCTTTAGAATATATGGGACATGCAAAAGGCCAATATCAATATTTGCATCCTAATAACGACATTAACATGTCACAGTCAACAAATGACGTGTACCCTACTGCGATTCGCTTAGGTTTGTTATTAAGCTTAGATGAACTAAATCTTCCTTTTAACAATTTAATCTTAAGTTTCCGCAATAAATCTCAAGAATTTGCTCATATCCTAAAAATGGGCCGTACACAGTTACAAGACGCTGTGCCAATGACATTAGGTCAAGAGTTTGGTGCTTTTGCAGTAACTTTACAAAAAGATCTTGAGCAAATTAATACGCTTATTCCAAATGTTTTAGCGTATATGAACCTTGGTGGTACGGCGATTGGTACGGGAATTACTACTGAATATAGTTACCGTGAACTTGCGATTCAAGCACTTGCAAAAATTTCTGGTAAGAAAATTAAGTCTGCTCCTGATCTAATCGAAGCAACTTCAGATATGGGTGACTTTGTTCTTTTATCTGGTTTATTAAAGCGTACCGCAACTAAACTTTCAAAAATTGCCAATGACTTACGTTTACTTTCAAGTGGTCCACGTACTGGTATTAATGAAATTAATTTAGAAGCTCGCCAACCAGGTAGCTCGATCATGCCGGGTAAAGTAAACCCAGTTATTCCTGAAGCGATGAACCTTGCTTGTTTCCAGATCATTGCAAATGACTTGGCTGTAACTTTAGCTGCTGAAGCGGGTCAATTACAGTTAAATGCAATGGAACCACTTATTGCATTCAAACTGTTTGAATCTATGGATTTGCTTGGTAAGGCAATGGCAATGTTCCAAATTAAGTGTATTGATACAATTACTGCGAACCCTGAGCATTGTAAAGTTTTGGTTGAAAACTCAATTGGTATCGTGACTGCACTTAACCCATATCTAGGTTATGAAACTACAACTCGTATTGCTAAAACTGCAAACGAAACTGGACAAAGCGTATTGGCTTTAGTTCAAAATGAAGGTTTATTATCGGCACAAGTGCTTGATGATATCTTGTCGATTAATAATATGGTTAAACCAAAAATGTCGGCTTAATTCCTGAAATAAAAAAAGGAGCTTTTATAAGCTCCTTTTTTTATTTGTTCTATAACTTTTAAAAACTAAAAGTTGTAGAGAACTGAGCTGTACGTGGGTTACCTAAGAATAGATAGTCATCACCCATAAATGCACCTACATCACGCCAATATTTCTTATTAAATAAGTTATCAATATTAAATCTAAAAGTTGTGTCATGCCCAGCAAAATTTGTTTTATAGGCAGCACCAATATTAAAGACGCTATAGCCTCCTACTTTTGCAGTTCCCTCTTTGTTTGCATATTTACTGCTACTGTATTGCATACCACTAAGTAATCTTAACCCTTCAACTGACGGAACTTTATAAGATAACTGTGCAGTTGCGCGTACTTTCGGTACATTTTGAGTTTGATGACCTTTGTAGCTGTCAGTATCAATATTAACAAGACGAGATTTGGTATAGGTAATACCTGAAATTACATCGAGTTTATCAGTTAAAGCGCCCGTTAAACCTAACTCAACACCTTGGTTGTGTTGTTCGCCTTGTTCAATAAAATCGAAAGTTCCTTCTGCATTCACTTTGCTATATTGATTGTCTTGTTTTAAGTCAAAAATAGCTGCTGTTACTAAGAAGTTCCGAATTTGTTGCTTAACACCAACTTCATATTGTTCAGAGTTTTTAGGAGATAGAACTTCTAGAGCATTATTAGCGAACCACGGTGCTTCACCACCATCCGATAATCCTTTGGCATATGAAGCATAAAGATTAGTCTTAGCAGTTGGGCTATACATAAGCGCTAATTGCGGTAAGAACTTATTTAAATCGGTGTCTCGGCTTTGCTGTCCATCTGACGTATAGGCTTGCTCATCAAGATGAATAAGCTTCCCACCCAATAAAGTTGACCACTGATCGTTAAATTGAACTCGGTCAGATATAGTAAATGCAGTCTGATCACTTTCTAAGGCTTTATAACGATCACCTAAGCTTTCCGATGACGGACTATAGTCAATCGTATCTTCATAGATATTGCCTGTTCCTACCGCTACATTCAGTGGTGTATGGTGCTTTAAGGTTTTATATGTACGTTGTAATTCGAAAGCGATTTGATGCTGGATATTAGCAGTGTTGAATTGACCATTTAACCCAGCAGCGAACTGGTTAGTAATACGTGTATCATCTGGGCTGCGGAAGTCATAAATGTCATAATTTCCGTGTTTATCAAAAGTATTGCCCAAACCAGAATATTCACAAATATCGTTATAACATCCCCATGGGAAAGCACTATTATCATCAATCACAACACGGCTTTGCGATGCACTTAAGCTAGCATTCCATTGATCATTAAATGCATATTGATATTTTAAACTTGCATTTACACTGTTATTTACAACAGGTTTACTCCAAGACTGGTAACCCAATAAACGGTCTTGATCTACATTTGTTGGTACTTCTTGCCCATCAAGCAGTTGATAACCCGGTACGGAGCGTTGGCTTTGATGCTGAGCTTCAATATCAAACAATAATTTAGAACGCTCATTAATTTTCCAGTCTAAAGCAACTGAACCAAACTCACGCTTACCATTTGCGTGATCAACATTTGGATGGATGCTTTCATGGGCTAAATTGATTCGATAACCAAAACTATTATTAACAAAGCCGCCAACATCTGTTGCCAGTGTATAGCCACCTTCTGAATTTACATCTACAGTAATGTTTTTAACATCGGCAGGTCTTTTGGTTACATAGTTAACCACACCACCCGGCGTCGACATTCCAGATTGAATTGCAGAAATACCTTTTAAGATTTCAACTTGTTCTTTATTTTCTAAAGCCACGTTTTGTTCGCCACGTATAGTATGGCCATTAATGAGATAACTTGAGCCTAAATCAAGCGCAAAACCACGTGCTACAAAATTTGGATAGTAGCCAATTGCAGCATAGCCATCCCCTAAAGAGGAATCATTTTTAATAACATCAGTTAAAGTTTTTGCGTGTTGGTCTGCTATACGCTCAGAGGTAATGGTTGTAATAGATGCAGGAACTTTCTTTACATCACTAGTTTGAAAACCAGATAAATTAACTTTTTTAGACGTATATAGTGCATCATTATTTTGTGTAGCATTCACAGTAATAGTTGGGAGCTGCGAAACCTCCGCTTCATTTGCATAGACGACAGATGTTATGAGTGCAATAGATGAAGCCAATGCTGTTTTAGAGCATGTCATGAAGTGAAGATTTAACGAACGTCTTTCCATTGAATAACTACCTGCCATACCGTGCATAATTCTAAAGCGCTAGAAATGAGTGCGGAGTCTATTTTTAGCCACGCAAGAATACAGCTACATATATTGAGAAACAACATATTCTGTACTTTTTCGATTAAGTGTATTTGATACAAATTTTGTGAACTTATCATTATATAAATTTCATTTATTTTATTAGGAATTGACGCTATAACTTTTTAAGTATTACCAAATATTCAAAATAAACTTAAGCTCGAAATGAAACTTAAAAGGAGAAATAAAATAGAAAAGTACCGTTGTAAATTAGCTCACTGATTTTAAATACAATTAATTATTAAGTTAAATGAAAGGAAGTGTTCGATCATTGGTAAAAATATTTTTAAATCGAACAAAAGGACGTAATCTTACTAGAAACGAATTTTAAAATTAGAAAAAATGAATGGTTAGGAGTTTAAGGAAGTGCTCAGGATTGAGTGATATTTAAAGTTTCATTCTATTTTCTATCGAGCATATCTAAAAATTCCTCATTTTTGTCTGCTAAATGATGGAAGAAATATGACATACACTCAGGAAGAAAAACGTAGCAGAATACGTGGGATTGTAGGCGCAGCCTCTGGTAATTTAGTTGAATGGTTCGACTTTTATATCTATGCAGTATTTGCTGCCTACTTTACTCAAGCGCTAACAGCACCTGATATGGATAGTACGACTAAATCTATCTATGTTTGGGGCGTATTCGCTGCAAGCTTTTTTATGCGTCCTATTGGTAGTTGGGTATTTGGGCGAATTGCAGACCGACATGGTCGTAAAAAATCGATGGTCATCTCAATTTGTCTGATGGCTTTGAGTTCTTTTCTCTTTGCAGCCCTACCTACTTATGACCAAGTTGGCTTATTTGCCCCTTTTCTTTTACTGGTAGTGCGCTTACTTCAAGGCTTATCGGTTGGTGGTGAATATGGTGCAGTAGCAACATATATGAGTGAATTAGGCTTAAAAGGTCAACGTGGTTTTTACTCGTCTTTCCAATATGTCACTCTCTCTGGTGGTCAATTACTTGCCAGCTTGCTTGGTGTAATTTTATTAACGTTCTTAAATGAACAACAATTACATGATGGTGGATGGCGTATTCCGTTTGTTATTGGTGGTATTGCAGCAATTTTTTCTTTGCTTGCACGTAGTCGTTTAGAAGAAACGCTTTCTCATCAAGACAGCGAACGAAAAGAATCTGGTAGCTTAAGAGAACTCTTTAAAAAGCACTGGAAAACCTTCTTATTGGTGGTTGGATATACTTCTGCTGGTTCATTAACGTTCTATGTAGAGACTGTTTATTCAAAAACCTATTTAACCAATTTAGGGATGGATGGAAAAACCGTTGGTTATATCATGACCTTCGCCCTATTTGTCTATATGTGTGCTCAACCTGTATTTGGTGCAATTTCCGACCGTATTGGGCGACGCTCTTCAATGCTGGCATTTAGCTTATTGTCTGCGATTTTTATTTACCCAGTCATGGTGATCGGGATGCGTGCCTATATTGATTCGCCGATCATTATTACCTTGCTACTTATTTTTATGATGATGTTACTTAGTTTCTATACATCTATCAGTGGCTTGGTAAAAGCTGAAATGTTCCCACCTCATGTACGAGCTTTAGGCGTAGGTTTTTCATATGCAGTAGGTAATGCGCTATTTGGTGGTTCTGCGCCTTCGGTTGCCTTGCAGTTTAAAGCTGCCGGAATTGAAAATACCTTCTTTATATATGTCATTGTCATGCTGATTATCTGTTTCTTATGTAGCCTTGCGCTTCCGAAAAAACCAGATTATTTAGAACATGATCATTAAAAAGTAAAAGATAGATATTCTTCTAGAGATTTTTTAGAAGAATATCTTTTTAAAATAATAAGAAAGTCATTTTTGTTCTGTATGCTATAGCTGCCTAGCACATCTAACTTATTCAATTAACTAAAAGTTACTAGTTTTTGATGTTCTTGATCCGTATGAATCAATTTTTTGATGGGATAAAAAAATGGAAAACGAAAAATCCCCTTTACCTGAAAGTATTATTCAAGTCACCTTCTGGCAAGCCTTTTTATTTTGGCTTAAGCTCGGCTTTATTAGCTTTGGGGGGCCAGCTGGACAAATCGCTGTGATGCATCAGGAACTCGTTGAGCAAAAGCGCTGGATATCCGAAAAAAGATTTTTACATGCTCTGAACTACTGCATGTTGTTACCCGGTCCTGAAGTACAGCAATTAGCAACCTATATTGGTTGGCTTATGCATAGAACTGCTGGAGGATTAGTTGCAGGTATTCTATTTGTATTACCCTCCTTATTTATTTTAATTGGGCTGTCTTGGGTTTATATAAAATTTGGAGATGTTCCCGTTATTGCAGGTATTTTCTATGGAATTAAGCCTGCCGTTACTGCAATTGTTTTCCATGCAACTTACCGTATAGGTAGTCGTTCGCTTAAAAATAAGTTTTTATGGGCCGTCGCGATTGCAGCGTTCTTTGCCATTTTTGTCTTAAAGCTTCCTTTCCCGCTTATCGTTTTATCCGCTGGTATTGCTGGCTATTTAGCGAGTAAAAAGTACCCAGAACTATTTTCCTCCGCGGCTGGACATAAAGCCAGTCAGAAAGATTATGGTCCGGCATTTATTGATGATGAGACTCCAACACCAGAGCACGCTAAATTCCATTGGTTGCGGTTAGCTAAACTTATTTTTATAGCAATCGCTTTATGGCTATTGCCAATTTTAGCTTTAGGCGCATATTTTGGATGGCATCATTCTTATACTCAAATGGCGTGGTTCTTTACCAAAGCTGCTTTGCTCACTTTTGGGGGCGCTTACGCAGTTTTACCTTATGTCTATCAAGGAGCAGTCAATCATTTTGGCTGGCTTTCACCTACACAAATGATTGATGGTTTAGCTTTAGGTGAAACTACACCGGGTCCACTGATTATGGTAGTGGCATTTGTTGGCTTTTTAGGAGGCGTCAATCATTCATTACTTGGCTCTGAGCATCTATTTTTTGCTGGAGCACTGGGTGCAGTCATTGTGACTTGGTTTACCTTTCTCTTTTCATTTGTATTTATTTTTGCGGGTGCGCCCATTATTGAATCTACACATAATGAAATTAAATTTACTGCGCCACTCACTGCAATTACCGCGGCTGTGGTCGGTGTAATTTTAAATCTCGCACTATTTTTTAGTTGTCACGTGTTATGGCCACAAGGCTTTTCAGGGCATTTTGATGTTATTGCAGCCCTCATTACTGTTGCTGCATTTATTGCTTTATTCCGATTTAACGTGAACGTGTTATATGTGATATTTGCATCAGCGCTGGTTGGTTTAGGGGTTTATCTTTTATAAAAATTAGTCATGAGTCTTTCAACGTAACTGCGAAGGACTTATGCCATAAAATTGTTTAAAGCGATGACTTAAATGACTTGCTGAGCTAAACCCACATACTAGCGCAATATCTTGCAAAGAAAGCTGAGATGACTGAATTAACCCCTTTGCCTTAGTTAAGCGTCTTTGCATGACATATTGGTGAGGCGCCATATTCATGGACTGTTTAAACATATGGGCAAAATGATATTCGCTTAAATTCACAACATTTGCTAAGTCAGACAAAGTCAGTGCTTGGTCTAGATGCCCTTCAATCCAGTCTTGAATATATTTGAGTTTATGAGGCGCGAGGCCTCCTTTAATGACGGGTTGCTGCCACTTCACGTTGCTATATCTTCGAATCAAGTGATTCAACAATAAACTTGCTGTTGTACTCATTTGCAAATGATTTGAAGAATCTTTCCAATCACAATCTAGCAAGAAGAATTGATATAACGCTCGAATCCGTTCATCGTCATTAAACACAACTTCGTTTAGTTCAATTTGATTGGGTTCTTTGTCCCATATTTTTTCGGCAACATCACGCAAATGTTGATCTGTATAATATAAGTGAACGAATTTAAGCCCACCACGTATATCCCAAGTCGACTCCTGATGTTCAGGCAATAAGCAAAAACGCCCCGGCCCACCGCCGTTTTTCCAGCCTGCAGGGGTTTTTTGATAGCTTTCATAGCCATCTTGAATATAGAGACTTAAAGTGTGGTGATCGCTACAGACACTTACACGATCTTGCTGATTAGACCAAAATGCAAGTTGCATATTCTCATCAAGCACCACAGTTTCGTGAAGCTTGGCTTTAGATTGCTGTAGCTGTTCTAAAGTTTGATAGGCCATGCAAAATTAAAACGAATATCATTGAGCTTAAGTTAACCATATTCAGCAAAATTCAGCTAGTTTAGATCTATAAAAAACGCAAGATCTTGCATGTGCAACACAAGAATATATACGTGAAAAATGAAGCATTCCTAGATACTTAAGCTTGATAATCGAGGATGAAGTTATGAATATTTTACTCTATGTTGCGGTGGTGTTGATTTGGGGAACAACATGGATTGGAATTGCCGTTCAAAGCCACTATGCAACGCCCGTTGTCGCAATTTTATGGCGTTTTGCTATTTCAGCCTTATTACTGTGGGTTGTTTTACTATTTTCAGGAAAATTACAGCGAATTGCTTTAAAAGATCATTTGTTCTGTATGCTGCAAGGACTCTGTGTTTTCGGCCTAAACTTTATTTGTTTTTATACTGCGGTTAAATATGTAAATAGCGGTTTAGAGTCTGTCATTTTTTCGATGGCTGTTTTCTTTAATGCCATTAATGCGCTTATCTTTTTTAAACAGAAACCTTCTCCAAACTTTGCGCCAGCTGCAATTTTAGGACTCATAGGTATTGTTTTACTGTTTTGGCATGACCTGATTAATAGCCAGTTTAATGCACAGTTATTAATGGGTATCGGACTATGTGCAATAGGCACTTACGGTTTTTCTTTAGGAAATATGATTAGTGTTAGACACCAAAAACGTGGCCTAAATATCTTTTCAACAAACTGTTATGCCATGAGCTATGGCGCATTGGTGATGTTAATTCTGGCTTTATTTACAGGACAAGATTTAATGCCGCCGATGAATTTCCCATTTTTAAGCTCGGTACTATACTTAGCTGTATTTGGCACGGTTATTGGGTTTTCAGCTTATTTTTCTTTGGTTGGGCGAATTGGTGCAGCCAAAGCAGCCTATAGCACGTTGCTCTTTCCTTTAGTTGCTCTAACAGTTTCTACTTTCTTTGAAGGATATGTATGGACTTTGAACGCTGTATTTGGAATTTTACTCATCTTACTCGGTAACTACTTAATGTTCAGTAAGTTAGAAATTGGAAAAAAGTTATTTAATAGTCAAAAAAATTGTGAGAAGCAGGCCTAAAAGCCTGCTTTTTTATAAGTAATAATTCATCTCTAGCACCCCGTTTTAAGCATCAACTCAAAATCTTTTAAAGCTGCAGCTGCCGTAGCTAAAGGTGCAGATGCCCCTCCACTTACCACAAATTCTCCCATTTCTTGCGTTAACACACGAATGCATTTATTTGAACCTTGCAGATGAGCAAACGCATGATTTGCTGGAACTAATCTTAATTCAACACCTGTTTGAATTTGCTGATTCTTAATATGAATAAAACCCACCAATCGAGGAATTAGATTCTCTTTTTTCCAATCACGAATATGTTCAGCCGTAACATGACTGATTCCTTGTCTTGGAATATCTTGAATTTTTACATCAGCTCCTAAAACAGTATTGGCTAATATCGTAATTTTTGCAGCGGTATCCCATCCATCTACATCGAAAGAACTGTCAGGTTCCGCAATACCTTTTGCTTGAGCTTTTCCAAGAGATTCTGCAAATGCACATTCGTGTTGCAACATATCATTCAAAATGAAATTTGTGGTACCAGTAAAAACACCTTCAACTTCTAAAATTTGACAGCCCGCCAAGTTATATTCAAACAAATCAACTGTCGGTAAGGCCGCAGCCGTTGCACCGCTAAAAAATAATTTTTTCTTGTGTTGATGTGCCAAGTTAATTAATTTTTTGCCTTCTACGACTAACGCACCTTTAGATACTGCTATCGCATTCATGCTATGTGTTAAAGCATAATTTAAATAAAATAGGCCCTTTCCACCTGTCACATAGTCACTTGGGCCTGTCTCGATAATGACATCTGCTTGAACCTGTTCTAAAAACTTTTGCTCTGTTAGGCCTGCTTGATATTGTGTTTTATCTAGCCACTTTGAAGCTTGTAAACCTTCTTGATCAATTAAACCTGATGATGAGTTGCAGACGCCCACTAAACGAGCATCAATTTGATATTTTTGTTGATAGTATGCCGATCGATTTAAAAGAAGCTCTGCAATTTGTTGCCCAATCCGTCCAAAACCACAAATTGCCACATTAACTCGCTTCATTTCGCTTTCTCAAAAATTTATATGGTTTAAATCAAATTTCCAAAGAGAATTTTAACATCTCGTCTTTGGAAAATTGCTAACTACAGAGATAGTTAAGATACTATATTACTTAGATATTTGTTAGATTAACTATCTTAATGACCATATAAATTGCGACAGCAAAAACCATTAAAGCAAAGACTTTTTGCACAATTGCAGAGGGAATAAAACGAATAGCTCTGCGCCCTAATAACATACCAACTGCACATGCGAGCGCAAACGCACTAGTGATTGCTACTGGATAGTGAAAACCCTCTGCAATATGCATCACAATACTCACTCCACTAATGAGAAAAATAATCATAAGTGACGTTGCAACAATACTATGCATATCCAAATTTGTGACTTTTCTAAGCGCTGGCACAATTACAAAGCCGCCACCAACCCCTAGCATGCCTGTTAAAAGCCCAGCAATAATTCCGATGCTGGCAAGAACGCTTCCCGTTTTAAAATTCCAGATAAAGCGTCCCGTACTTGGGTTAACCTGACACGGCGGGTTATGAAAGTCTGATACTCGGTTACTAATAAGTCGATAGCCCACTGTAAACATGACCAAGCTAAACATTAACATGAGCCAAATAGGTGAAATCGTGTTAGCTATTAAAATGCCGATATGTGCCATAGGAGCACCAATTATGGCAATCCAGATTGCAGCGCGATAACGCACAATCTTTTTAAATAAGCCTTCAATGGTTCCTATAAGAGTAGATAGCGCAACCGCCAACAACCCAATCGGCGCAGCTTGAGCCACACTCCAGCCTTGACTGGTCATGAGCGCAGGTACAGCAAGAATACCGCCACCTGCTCCTGTAAGACCAAGTAAAAAGCCAATCACAATGCCTTCAACGACAAGTAATAACATATCAAAAGCCTAAAATTGCATATACATTATTTGCAGTAGACTGCTGGTTAATGAGTGAGTAGTTCTCGCCTTCTTGCGAAGCTTTACTCGCTTCTCGGGACAAAGCGTTGCTTTGTTTATCCTCTATAACTCGAACATAGTTCTCGTCTTCTTACGAAGCTTCAACCGCTTCTCAGGACAAAGCGTTGCTTTGCTTAACCTCTTCCGCTCAAGCACAGCTTTCGCCTTGCGCTCGTACAAAGCGTTGCTTTGCTTAACCTCGCTCAGGTTTGACCATCCACTCGCGGCCCTTGAGCATGCCTTGCCAGTAAATCGGCGGTAAAATCTGTTCTTTAAGCAACCATGCCAAACGAGATGGCTTTTGCCCATCAATCACCCATTTTGGAAAACTTGGAAGCAATTTACCGCCGTAACCAAACTCAGCTAGAACGATTTTTCCACGCTCTACAGTGAGTGGACATGAGCCATAGCCGTTGTATTCACAAAAGTTTTGCTCACCGTTCAGTTGTGCTAGAACATTCACAGCAACGATAGGAGCTTGTGCCCGTGCCGCAGCAGCAGTTTTGGCATTAGGCGCATTCATCACATCACCTAAAGCAAAAATATTGGCATGCTGTGTGTGTTGTAGGGTTTGAGGATTCACACTCACCCAGCCTACATCATCAGTGAGAGCACTTGCACGAATAAAATCAGGCGCTTGTTGCGGTGGAACAACATGCAACATATCGAAATCTGTTTCGACCAATGCTGCATTTTCATCATTCACCACTTTGAACCATGCTTTCTTTGCAGGCCCGTCTACTTTGACAAGTTGATGGTTAAAATGAAGTTCAGTGCCATATTTTTCAACGTATTGCATTAGTGCAGGTACATATTCCTTCACACCAAATAAAACAGCACCAGTGTTATAAAAATGGATAGAGATATCTTTAAGTTTGCCTTGCTTTAACCAGTAGTCGGCTGAAAGGTACATCGCTTTTTGAGGAGCACCGGCACATTTAATCGGCATAGGCGGTTGGGTGAAGATTGCTTTTCCGCTGTTTAGCTGTTGCACCAGTTCCCATGTATAGGGCGCTAAGTCATATCGATAGTTAGACGTCACCCCATTTTTACCTAAAGTTTCAACCAAGCCTTCAATGCCATGCCAATTGAGTTTTAAACCAGGACAGACGACCAAAGCTTTATATTGAATGGGTTGGCATCCTTCCAAAATAACTTGATTATGCTCAGGATCGAATCCGGCAACTGCTGCTTTCATCCATTTCACTTTTGAAGGAATCACACTTGTCATTGAGCGTGCGGTTACTTGTGGTTTGAAAATACCGCCACCAACCATGGTCCAGCCCGGTTGATAATAATGTGTATCTGCGGGATCAATAATGACAATATCTAAATGAGGTTCACGACATAAAAGACTAGACGCTACAGAAATTCCTGCTGCCCCAGCGCCAACAATCACAACGCTATAACAAGGAATTGTGGCTGGTTCATGATCACGTTTTAAAATACGTGGCACCAAGCCTTTTAAGTTAAACCCAAGCTTATTACCCGACTCAACTAACAGTGCTGCATCTTGTGGAGCAACTTCAGCCAAAGCCCACAAACTGATTGCACGCATACCAGAGCGACAATATGCTAAAACGGGCTTCTGAGCATTCTGATAAAGCTGCTTAAACTTGGTAACTTGTTGATCGGTAATTTTGCCACTGATAACGGGCTGGTAGATTACGTTTAGGCCATGTCGCTGAGCTGCTTCTTCAATTTCAATCACATTGGGTTGATCTGCACCTTCTCCATCTGGACGGTTACATATCAGAGTTTTTATTCCTTGGTCTGCAATTTTTACAATATCGTTGGCAGTAATCTGGCCAGCAACATAAAAATCTTGATTAACTCGTTTAAGTTCCATATTGCCACCTTATAATTGTGAAATTGAGCCGCAAGCCTGATTAGCAGGAAGTGCTTTATCGATTTGTTTTGGATATGGCAGATTTAAGTTATTCATTAATTCAATAAAATCTTCACGCGAGCGATTCTGACCTAGACGTGAGTTATTTAAGCTTTCATAACCAATCGTTGAAGACAAGCGACCTTTATAATCGTGTCCTGGATATACAATAGTCTCGTCAGGCAGGCTAAATAGTTGCTTATGAATACTGTCATAAAGTGTACCTGCATTACCTTGCTGGAAGTCAGTTCGACCGCAGCCGTCAATTAATAATGCATCACCAGTGAAAATCATGTTTCCAACTAGGTAACTCGTACAAGCATTGGTATGACCTGGTGTGTAACGCGCTTCAATACTGAGGTTGCCAACTTTAAGCATGCAACCATCAGTAATTAAAATATCTCCGCAACTTACTTCTGAGTTTCGGTGTAAAACCGATTTGCAATGAAAACGTTCACGAAGTAAATTTGCAGCGGTAATATGGTCTGCATGAACATGAGTATCTAAGGTATAGATGAGTGTAAATTGATGTTGCTCTAATTCTTTTGCATAAATCTCTATATCTGATGCAACTGGATCAATTAAAACAGCCTCGCGTGTTTCTTCACACCCAAGCATATATGTATAAGTCGAACTTTCTTTTTCAAAAAACTGCTTAAAGAACATGATTTATGCCCCAATAATTTATTTCTTTCCTATATTTTGCAAATAAGATGCCAATTATTTAAAATTAAATAATAAATATAAAAATCAAATATTTAAAATAACAAGTAAAATTAAAGTTAGAAAACAAACGCAGCTTGATGTTCCTATGAAACTCAAGTATGTTTCAATGAAACGATTATGAAACATATGAAATGGCAAAGTTAAATTTTGAGTCAGAACAGGATTTTTTTATTTTATTTGAGCAACTTAAAGCTCTATTCCCAAATGCGAGTCTGTTTTTAGCAGACACAACGACTCAAGCAATTCACTATAAATTTAATACAGACGATATTTCTGTAGAGAACATAGCAGCGCTTACTCAAGACCATCACAATCAATATCTCGAAATTAATACTCCTAAAATGAGAAAGCGATTTATCTATCAAGAACATGATATTTACATCGCAGAGCATCGCATTATCGGGAAATTGCATATTCTACAGCCCGTTAGCATAGAGAATGATATTGTTGATGAAGAAGAGCTAACAGAAAAATTGCAAGACTTGGCTAAAGTTTTCAATAGTTGTTCACCAGAAATGACTCGTATGTTTTCAATTATTCAACGAGTGGCAATTACTGAGTTTCCAGTGCTCGTCCGCGGCGAATCTGGTAGCGGTAAAGAACTGGTGGCACAAGCAATTCATGATTATAGCCAACGCAAAAATAAGATTTTTGTAGCGATTAACTGTGCAGCCCTCAATGCCAATATTCTAGAAAGTGAACTATTTGGGCATGTGAAAGGTGCTTTTACAGGAGCAATTCGCGACCATAAAGGCGTGTTTGAACGTGCCGCAGGTGGAACACTGTTTCTAGATGAAATTGCCGAGATTCCTTTAGAGCTTCAAGCTAAATTATTACGGGTGTTAGAAACAGGTGAATTTACTCCTGTAGGCGGAGAAAAACCAATTCAGGCCAATGTCCGAATTATTACAGCAACACATAAAGCTTTACGCGAAGAGGCTAAGGCTGGGCGTTTCCGTCATGATCTACTCTACCGTCTACGCGTAATTCCAATTTTCATACCACCACTCAGAGAGAGAAAAGTCGATATTCCTCTTATTGTCGATCAAATTTTAAAAGAGAGCTCAACCCAACTCGACACAATGCCTCGTCACGTCAATCAAAAAGCCATGCAAGTTCTTTTAAATTATGACTGGCCAGGAAATGTTCGTGAGTTAAAAAACACCCTGCTTTATGCTTTAACCATGGCAAATGGTAAAGATGAAATTGAGGTCGAAGACTTACCAAATGAACTCTTAAATGCTGAAGATTACGTTAAATTACCGGAGTCAAATACAGAGCTTACCCCTGAAAATGTACAAGCTGCTTTAGAAAAATATAACCATAATTTGAATATGGTCGCGAATATTTTTGGAATTAGCCGTACCACGCTTTGGCGATACAGACAAAAGCATAAGCTTTAGCTAGGTATTTAGCTCATCTAAGGCGTATCATATTGCACTTGGTTAGGTTCGTTAGTTCAAAGGCTTTATATGATTGTTCGTGATAAAAGCAATGTATTTAAACTCTTATTTGCTTGGAAAGGAACAATTTTGCCGAAGGTTTTGCCTGCACTGAGTTTTGTTGTACTTATTTCAGCCTGTGTGGTCTGGCTCTCTTATTATCATTGGATTCAAATACCTACCGTACCCGCGATCGGATTTACCATCTTTGGCGTGATTCTTTCGATTTGTACAGGCTTTAGAAATAACGCATGTTATGACCGTTGGTGGGAAGGCCGCAAGCTCTGGGGTGCTTTAATTGCCAATGCCAGACATATTGTTAGAGATAGCCATGTTTTATCTAATGAAAAACGCGAACATTTAATTCATCAGGTCTTAATTTTTAGTAACTTATTGCGTGATCGTTTACGTCAACAAACAGTTGAACCCACAAAATTTCTTGAACATGCCTATTTAAATAACTCTTCACTTAATTATTTAAATGAGCATATTAATGCACCTCAATTTGTACTCGAAAATATTCAAAAGGATTTAGTCAAAGCTCTAAAAGACGGTGAAATTAGTGACATCATCTATAGCACGCTAAATCGACATATTATTGAGCTAGGTAATATTCAAGCGGGTTGTGACCGAATTGCTGGGACACCTTTACCCTACTCATATTCAGTACTTTTGCACCGTGCTGTTTATTGTTTCTGCTTCATCTTACCTTTTAGCCTTGAAGCTGCTTTAGGCATTTGGACACCGCTTATTGTCGGCTTAATCGCTTATATGTTTTTAGGACTAGATGCCTTAAGTGCTCAAATTGAAGAACCTTTTGGCTTGCAAGAAAATGATTTACCGCTCGATTCTATTGTGCGTTTAATTGAACGAGAGTCTCTAAGCTCTTTAGGGCAGCCATTACCCCCTATTATTGAAGCCCAAGACAACAATTTACTTTAATAAAAAAGAGCGAATCATCGCTCTTTTTTTATAGGCTTAAGTGTCTATTTATGGATGTACGATAATCTTAACGGCTGATTCATTGTTATGAATTAAGGTTTCAAAACCTTGTGAAATCAAATCATCAAGTTGAATGCGCTGCGTAATAAAAGGTTCCAGATTTATTTTACCTTCTTCAACCAGTTTAATAGTCTCCTGATGGTCATTTACATAGGCAATTGTGCCTCGTACATCAAGCTCTTTCATTACTACACTATGCACATTAATTGATGCTGGATGGCTCCAAATCGAAACAATAACTATAACGCCTGTTGGTTTCACTGCCGCAACCAAAGTATCTAACACCTTGTTAACGCTACTACATTCAAATGCAACATCAACACCATCGCCATTAGTAATTTTCATGACCTCAGAAACAACATCAACTTCTGACGGGTCTAAAATATAATCTGCAACAGCCGACTCTTTGGCTTTTTCTTTACGTTTGGCACTTAGCTCTGTAATGATGACCTTAAGACCTTTCGCTTTTAAAATTGCCGAAAGCAATAAACCAATTGGCCCCGCACCGCCAACCAGTGCAATATCACCAGCCTTTGCACCACTACGTACGAAAGCATGATGACCCACCGATAACGGTTCAATTAAGGCTGCCTGATCTAGCGGAATTTTATTGGAAATTGGATGCACCCAACGGCGTTTAACTGCAATTTTTTCCGATAAACCACCACCACGACCGCCTAAACCAATGAAGTTCATATTTTTAGAAAGATGGTAATTATCACCCGGTCCAGTCGGTACATCATCCGCCACAATATAAGGCTCTACGACTACATGCTGGCCAATTTCAATATCATCAACACCTTCACCTACGGCATAGACTACACCTGAAAATTCATGTCCCATGGTAATTGGCGCAGATTCACCTGAAATAGGATGCGGATGTCCACAAGGTGGAATAAAAATTGGTCCTTCCATAAATTCGTGCAAATCTGTACCACAGATTCCACACCAGGCTACCTTAATGCCTACAGTGCCGGGAGTGACTTCTGGTTCAGGAATATCTTCAATACGAATATCGCCTCTGTCATAAAAACGTGCTGCTTTCATTATTATCTCTCTCAAATCAGGATGTTGTTTTAGCGATAGACAATGCCGCCGTCCGTTAAAATGGATTGACCCGTAATATAGTCCGAATCTTCACTTGCCAGAAAAGCAACTAATGCGGCTACATCGTCTGGTGTTTGGGCTCTACCTAAAGCAATACCTTCCACATACTTTTTATAAGTTTCACCAATTGCAGCACCGGTAATTTCAGCAAAACGTTTATCAATTTCAACCCACATATCAGTTCCGACAATTCCGGGGCAATATCCATTTACCGTAATACCGTGACTGGCATATTCTTTTGCCGCAGCTTGGGTAAGTGCTCGTACCGCAAATTTGGTTGCCGAGTAAATACCGAGTAAAGCAAACCCGTCGTGGCCTGCAATTGAGCAAGCATTAATGATTTTTCCTTTATGTTGCCGCTGCTTAAATTTTGCGGCAGCAGCCTGTATTCCCCACAGCACTCCACCAATATTAATATCAACAATTTTTTGGAATTCATCTGGTGTGATATCAGCAATCGCTTGAACTTGTGCAATTCCAGCGTTATTAATCATGACATCAAACCCACCAAGTGTCTGCTCAGCATGATTTATAGCAGCATACACTTGCTCGCGGTCACTTACATCGGCAATAAATGTACTCGCATTTACACCTAAAGCCTGAATTTCCTGCTGCACATCGTTCAGTCGATCTTGTTTCATATCAACTAATGCAATATGTGCTCCTTCTTGCGCCAAGCGCAGGGCAATCCCACGGCCAATGCCTTGGGCTGCCCCAGTCACTAAAGCGACTTTATTTTTTAATCCCTTAACCATGTTCAACTCCTGTAAATGTAGAATTTCTACATATGAATCGCTCGTTGCATTGAAGCCAAAATGGATTCATGCATGGCTTCTGATAATGTTGGATGCGGGAAAATCACTTGAGCTAAACTTTCATCAGTTGCTTCTAGATATTTCGCAATGGCAAATCCTTGGATATGTTCGGTCACTTCATGACCCACCATATGTGCACCAAGTAATTCACCCGTTTCTGCATGTACCACCGTTTTAACGAAACCTGACGCATCTCCAATTGCTAAAGCTTTACCATTTGCAGTTAAAGAAAACTTGCCAATACGTATAGGTAGATTCTTAGCTTTTGCTGCATTTTCCGTTAAACCAATACTCGCCACTTGTGGATGTGTAAAAATACAACCAGGTATCTGGCTACGGTCGAGTGAATGGACGTTTGCCACACCAGCGATTTTCTCGACACATATCATGGCTTCATGGCTTGCTTTATGAGCGAGACACGGCGCTCCAGCAACATCACCAATGGCATAAAGCCCTGCTACGTTGGTTTTACAATAGTCATCAATTGCCACAAAACCTTGTGGATTGAGTTCTACACCTAAACGTTCTAGTCCTAGCCCTGTGGTATTCGGCTGTACACCAATTGCCGAAAGCACGCGGTCAAAAACAAGCGTTTGAACATCATTTGCCGTTTCAACCACACAGTGGACTTGCTCATTTTCAATCTGAATACTTTGAACGACAGCATCGGTTAAGACTTTCATACCTTTTTGTTCAAATTGTTTTCTGACAAATTGGGCAACTTCCACATCTTCAGTAGGTAAAATTTGTTTAGCCAAATCAATAAGGGTCACCTGACATCCCAAATCTTGATAAAGGCTAGCAAACTCACTACCAATTGCACCTGAACCTACAACCAGTAAACTTTTCGGTAACTGCTCTGGAACAAGCGCTTCTTTATAGCTCCAGACATATGTTCCATCGACAGGAAGTTGAGGAACATGTCGGGCTTTAGCTCCAGTTGCCAAAATGATATGTGGTGCACTCAAATTCTGACTATTACCTTGAGCATCGGTCACTTCAATTTTTTCTTTCGCTGTAAGTTGAGCGCGACCATTAAAAACCGTCACCTGATTCTTTTTCAACAAGTAATCGATGCCTTGTACTAATTGAGCTGACACTTGTCGGCTATGTTGCACAAGCTTTTGAATATCAAAATCGAGTTGGGATACCTGAAAACCAAACTGTCCAGCATGTTTAAACTGGGTTGCGAGCTCTGCCCCTGCAAGCAAAGCTTTGGTTGGAATACAGCCCCAATTTAGACAAATTCCGCCTAAATGTCGCTCTTCTACAATTGCGGTTTTTAACCCGAGCTGGGCTGCACGAATTGCAGCCACATACCCACCCGGTCCCGCGCCAATCACAATTAAATCAAATTGAGCTTCTGACATGCGGGTTCTCCTACACCAAAATTAAAGCAGGGTTTTCAACAAACTGCTTAAAGCTGGCCAAGAATTTCGCCCCAACTGCACCATCAATGACTCGGTGATCGCATGACAACGTCGCTGTGACAATCTCACGAACCACTACATTGCCATTTTCGACAACAGCGCGAGATTCCGAAGCACCTAATGCCATAATTGCACCTTGCGGTGGGTTAATAATGGCATCGAACTGTTTAATGCCTAACATTCCTAAATTTGAAATGCTAAAGCTGCCCCCCTGAAACTCATCAGGTTGTAACTTGCCAGTCTTAGCACGCGTTGCCAAATCACGCATGTCATCGGAAATTTGTGCTAAAGACTTCTGATTTGCTGCTTTTACAATGGGTGTAATTAAACCGTTTGGAATCGCTACGGCCACCGAAATATCCGCTTGAGAGAACTGTAAAATTGATTGAGTCGCCTCATCAAATTGAACATTCACTTCAGGTACTTTAATCAGTGCCGCCGCCGCTGCCTTAATTAGCATGTCATTAATAGAAAGTTTCACTTGTGGAACAGTCTCATTAATCTGCTTACGTAGTTTTTGCAAAGCTTCTACGTTGAGATCGACCACTAAGCGGAAATGCGGTGCGTTACGTTTTGCAGCCTGTAACCGTGAAGCAATCGCTTTACGCATCCCATTCATCGCCACCGTCGTAACGGTTGATTGTGGTTGAGCTGCACATTGCAGAGGTTGTTCATTTAATGGCGTTGGGTTATTACGATAGTAAACTGCCTCAACATCTTCTTTACAGACACGGCCACGAGTACCTGAAACACGGCAATCATTTAGGTTAATGCCCCACTGCTTTGCTAAACGACGTGCTACAGGCGTTGCTAAAACTTGGCTATCATCGGCCGTAGATTTAACCACTTTAGCTTGAGTTTGCTGCTTAACATCAGGCCATTGACCACCAGCAACCTGTACAGCCTTCTGGATGTCTTGAACACTAATACGTCCTTCACGACCAGAACCTGTGACTTTTGCCAAGTTTACATTGTGTTTTTCTGCAAGCTTCAAGGCATGCGGCGTTGCAAACAACTCATCAGATGTTTGATAGCCTTGTAATGACTCTGGTACAGCGTAGTCATCTTTCGCTACCTTTACAGGAGCTGAAGCACTAACTGCTACAGTCTGTGGTTGTTCTGCTTTTTCAGCAACAGGTGCAGATGTTTCCGCTTTACTTTGCTCCGAAGGTGCTTCAAGTGCTTGAGCTGCTGAACCACCTAGTGATGCGATAAACCTTTCAATTTCTGCATCAGAAACTTCACTATCAGCACATACGGCAATAAGACCACCAACAGGTAAAGTATCACCATCTTTCGCTAAAATTTTACGGAGCGTTCCAGCAAAAGGCGCTTCTAACACATTAACAATTTTTGTGGTTTCAATTTCACAAATTTCATCGCCTTTATTAAAGCTATCACCCTCTTTAATCAACCATTGGGCGATCGTGCCTTCTTCCATGGATAATCCCCATTTTGGGATCTCCAGCGTTTTAATTTCGCTCATCCTAAGCCTCCAATGTTTTTCGCACAGCTTGCTCAATACGCTCTACACTTGGAATCCATTCTTTTTCTAAAACTGGAGAGAATGGAACAGGCGTATGTGGTGGCGTTACAAGTTCAACAGGTGCTTTCAAATAGTGGAAACCTTTTTGGGCGATTAGTGCAGCAACATCATGTCCAAAACCACAACGTGCAGCTGATTCATCGACAATAACCACACGCCCAGTCGACGCAACAGACTCTAAAATTCCTTCTTCATCCAGAGGTGAAATTGTACGAGGGTCTACCACTTCAACCGAAATACCATCTTTTGCCAATTTGTCTGCCACTTCATTAGCACGATGTACCATCAAGCCTAAAGCAATAATGGTCACGTCTGTCCCTTCACGGGTGTAATTTGCTACACCAAAAGGAATAGTATAGGCATCATCTGGAACTTCGCCTTTAATGTCATAGAGCATTTTATGCTCACAGAACACTACTGGGTCGTCATCACGAATAGCCTGAATTAGTAGCCCTTTCACATCATATGGGCTAGATGGAACCACAACTTTTAAGCCCGGAACCGCGGCAAATACGTTATATGGTGACTGAGAATGCTGGGCTGCCGCAGAAAAACCTGCGCCAATCATGCCACGTACAACCATTGGCGCTTTTGCTTTTCCGCCAAACATATAACGGAATTTAGCGGCTTGGTTATAGAGCATGTCATGACACACGCCATAGAAGTCCATAAACATTAGATCTGCAACAGGACGTAAACCTGTTGCAGCAGCACCAGCGGCCATACCGATAATTGCAGACTCAGTAATTGGGGTATCAATAACACGTTCCGAACCAAACTCTGTCCATAAACCTTTGGTTACGCCCAATACACCACCGAAACCTTCTAACTGGTTTTCTTCAGTGTTTTTACCGCCGTGCCCACCACGAACATCTTCACCAACAACAAATACGGTTGGATCACGGCGCATTTCTGATTCAATGGCTTCTTTAATTGCATTACGAAAACTTTTATTTGGCATCTTTACTATTCCTTTAGTAAGAGACATAGACGTCAGTAAGGAGTTGTTCTGGTTTTGGATAAGCCGCAGCACGAGCTTTAGCAACGGCATCATCAACATTTGTCTTAGAAGCTGCATCAATCTCGTCTAGTTTGGCTTCATCAATTTTGCCTTTGACTTTTTCGCGGAAAATTTTCAAAGGATCTTTGTTTTCTTTAATAAACTCGACTTCTTCCTTAGAACGAATTAAGCCAGGGTCACCTTCGAAGTGGCCATAAAAACGGTTTGTAATGGTTTCAATCACACTTGGACCTTCACCACGACGTGCACGTTCAATGGCAGTTTGAGCGGCTTCATAAACGGCAAAGAAGTCTGTACCATCAACTTTAACTGCAGGTAAACCAAAACCTGCTGCACGGCCAGCAATGTCCTTACTTCCTACAGCGTAATCATGACCAGTACCTTCACCAAAACCGTTATTTTCGAAAACGAAAATGACTGGAAGTTTAAGCACAACAGCCATATTCATCGCTTCAAAGGTAAGGCCTTGGTTTGAGCCACCGTCACCTGTAAAAGACAGTCCGACACCACCAGTCTTTAAGGTTTTCGCTGTCAACGCCGCACCAATGGCTAAAGGAGGTCCACCACCCACAATCCCGTTGGCACCGAGCATACCTTTATCTAAATCGGCAATATGCATAGAACCGCCTTTTCCACGGCATAGCCCGTCATCTTTACCGAAAATTTCCAGCATCATGGCGTGAATGTCACAGCCTTTTGCAATACAGTGTCCATGTCCACGGTGTGTTGAAGTGATATAGTCTTTGTCGGTTAAATTTTCGCAAATCCCGACTGCTACAGCTTCTTCACCACTGTATAAGTGAATAAAGCCAGGTATATCACCATTGGTATTTTCTTCGTGAAGTCGATCCTCAAATTCACGAATATCACGCATGCGTTTATATGCTGCGAGTAATTGCTCTTCCGTTAATTGCATATCCTTTTCCTTTATTATCTTGATTATTAAAAATCAACCAAGTTTCAGCGAGAGTTATATATTCCGCTATAAATAATAAAGCTCAATTTAATTTAATATGCTATTAGACTAAAAAGTTTTAAATAATTTTTATGGTTATTATTTTTTATTTTTCAAAAACTTGCACAGCAAAAATAAAATTAAAAAATTTTAATACATTTCATTGGCTTGTGAAACAAACCTTTAACCAACCTTTATTAATTTATAATATTAGCTGTGTACTACGCTCATTAATAAACTCTATGTCCTTTATTTAAATTATAAGGATTTTTATTATATAGAGTCTAGTTAAATATTATTTAATATAAAATGGAATTTTATATATGGACTTAAAAAGGCAAATAGAAACTGGTATTAAATTAAGAGGAGCGGATAAAGTTGCTCGCATTCCGATTAAAATTTTACCTACAGAAGAGTTACCGACTAAACCTGACTGGATTAGAGCTAAAATAACCGATTTTGAAGAAATTAACCGCATAAAAAATTTGCTACGCCAACAGAAGTTACACAGTGTTTGCGAAGAAGCGGCGTGTCCAAATTTACCGGAATGTTTTGGTGGAGGTACGGCAACATTTATGATTATGGGCGATATTTGTACTCGTCGTTGCCCATTTTGTGATGTCGCTCATGGTCGCCCAAAACCGCTAGATGAAGATGAACCTAAGCACCTTGCAGAAACAGTCGCAAATCTAAACTTAAAGTATGTCGTGATTACCTCTGTAGACCGCGATGATCTACATGATGGCGGCGCTGCACATTTTGTAAAGTGTATTGAAGAAATTAGGAAACGTTGTCCAGAAACATTGATTGAGATTTTAGTACCAGATTTTCGCGGTCGTTTAGAGACAGCGCTTTCAACTTTAAGCTTATCTCCTCCAGATGTGTTTAATCATAATATTGAGACGGTTCCTCGTTTATATAAAGCGATGCGCCCCGGTTCAGATTATCAACATTCACTAGAGTTACTTAAACGTTTTAAAGCATATTGTCCCGATATCAAAACCAAGTCTGGCCTGATGGTTGGATTAGGAGAAATTGAGGCCGAAGTGCTTGCCCTACTCAACGATTTAAAAGACTATCAAGTCGATCTTGTCACGATTGGTCAATATCTTCAGCCTTCAAAATCACATGCGCCTATTCATCGGTTTGTAAATTTACAGGAATTTGAACGATATACCCGACACGGTAAGCGATTAGGTTTTAAAAATATTTGGAGCGCACCTATGGTTCGTTCTAGCTATTTTGCTGATCGACAATATTTCGGAGAAGAAGTGCCAAAGCCTTTCAGCCGACAAGATGTCTTATCTTAATGATTAGGCAATTAACAAAACTTATCCAATAGGATAATGGTCAAGACTTATAAAATTATTTAAGGTAAGGAGATAACTAGGAAATAGTCACAATAAGAAAGTTATAACTGTTGAGCGGCTACGGATACGCCATTTCAATGATAAAGGAATTTCGATATGGATATGTCAGAACAATTATCATCGCCTTTAATAGACACTAGTCCGTCCTTATTTCGGCCGGAATCCTCATCTCATTCTAAACAATTAGGAAAAAAACCATCACTTGACCTTGAAGCAGCACCTTTGTTTGATCTGAGTGAGGAATGGGAACACTCATTATTTGGTCGTTCGATTCACGAGTGCCATCGCAACTTAATGCATATTGCCGAAGATGCCGATATGGCCATTGGTGTGACTGATCCTCATGGTACTCTACTTTGGACATGGAGTAGTCACCCTATGCGCTCATCGGCTGAGCAAGTCCACTTTGTTGAAGGTGGTCAGTGGTCTACTCAGGCAGTAGGTCAAAACGCCATTGGTCTAGCATTAAATACACATTCTGCAAGCTGTGTTTACTCACATGAAAACCAAATGAATAGTGTCAGAGACTGGGTCTGTTATGCTGCCCCAATAACTGATACAAATACAGGTCAGTTTTATGGAATTATGAATTTATCGACCAAATATCAAAAACATAATTCACTTGGAGTTTTAGCAGTAGAGCGTTGTGCTGACATTGTTAAACAAGCAATTCAGCTTCATCAGAAAAATATCTTATATATTAAAGCCTTCGGTACTCCTAAAGTTCAATATAACCAACACAGCCTTACATTGACTCAACGTCAAATTGAGATTCTGTGCATTCTAACCCTTTGTCCCGAAGGGATTAATCTTGAAGAACTTCACTATGCTTTATATGGTGATCGGCCTGTAAGTACCACTACTTTAAAAGCAGAACTTTCTCAACTCAGAAACTTAATACCCGATGTCATCGAGTCACGACCATATAGACTTAACTGCGAAATTCAATGTGATTTTTTAATGGCCGAACAAGCCTTAAACCTAGGTTTTACATCAACTACGCTTACACTCTATAGAGGAAGTTTCTTAGCTAAATCAGAAAGTCCTTTTTTATGCGCATGGAGAGATTGTTTTGACGCTCGTTTGAGTCATGTGATTTATCAAATTGAAGATATTGATCAATTATTGCGAGTAGTCAGTCGTGTACCAGACCGTGTAGATGCTGTTGAACGTTTACTTGAATTATTACCCGAAGAAACACCTTATCGAACTAAACTCTTAAAGTTGCTCGAATAAAATAAAAGGGAGAATATCCATACGATATTCTCCCTTTTTAAGGCTAGATCAAGCAGAGGCTTGAAGCTGTACCCTATAGCAGTCGTCCAAAGCTAATTCATAATACCGCAGCCCTTCTTCAGCAGCATGAAATGCTTTTTGCTGCCAGTCAGGACGGTCATTACATAAGCGTTTAATCAACTCCATAGCTTCATATGGATGAAGATCATCGTAATGTGCATGAGCGCGCAACCAAGCTAAAGAACGTTTATCAATCGTGACTTCAGGATGATTAGTATAGGTATGAATACCTTTATACACCTGAATAGACCAATCTCCAGTTGCCCATTCAATCGCCAAATTTGTTGCAGCCAGACATTCTGCCAAATTGCCTCGATGACTCATATTCCATAGAAAATGGTTTACAGCATTCATAGCAGCGGGTGGTCGTACATGATCAAGTTCTTCAACTGTTAAGCCAAAACCTCCAGCCCAATCGCGATACCATTTTAAGTGTCGCTCTTCTACCTTAATATTTTGAATTAACCAATCTCGCGCTTCAATAACTCCCGGTTCAGAAAATCCAGTCGCTTTCCCCAATGCTCCAGCCATATATGACGGGAAATGGGCGACTAATGGATAGAAATTAAGTAAAGCATAACGGAAACTATCTAGGCTCAATCCCCCATTGGCCATTTCCGTAAAAAACGGATGTTTACTCACCCGTTCTTTAGCTGGTAACAGGTCGTCCCAGAACCGTTGTGACCATCCATTATGCGGCGTAATTTCTAAATTCATTCCATATTGATTTAGAGCAGTCATTGCTAATTTTCCTATTTATATGACAGCAATCATCTGTATTTCACGCTATAAGTCTATCCGAAAATGATAAAGATACAATCGTTAATCGACCATTTGTAACTTTTTTCGATGGATTGGGGAACTTTAGATAATTATTAGGCTAATCATTGAAATGTCGTGATTTTTATCACATTTAACATAGATAAAAATCATTACTTTTTTAAAAAATCTGTATTATTATTTTGAATAAACCACACATTATATAATCAATATTTTTAGATGGAACTTTACTTAAAATAAGTCTCATTTTATGACAACTTCCAATATAGAGAGCATTAATTATGAAGTTGCAGGGTTCCAATATATTGGGACAGGAACAAATAGATTTATTAACCACACGAGGATTAAACTTTGTATGGTTTCCAAAGCAGCTTGAAACGATTTATCGTTTTCAATACCAAAACGGTGCTGCCTATGAATTCCGCTACAGAGCGCCTATTATTTTAATATTATATATATTTTTAAGCTTTGGTATATATCAAGTTTTACCAAGTGAACAAGTTTTATCCTGGTTTAGCTATTATTCTTGGGTTGGTGTAATTGTTCTTATCGCTTGGATTTTATCATTTATTAAAAAATTAAATCAGTATTTTGATTATTATGTAGGAGTTGGCTCGGCTTTAGCGGTAGCAATTACTTTTATTTTAATTAACGTTATTGAGAATGGACAAGATAATGTTCTTTTTCATGCTGCGATGATGTATGCAATCGTTATTATTTATGGTGCTGTTGGTATGCGCTTCTATACAGCCATATTTGCTGGATGGATGGGAGGACTAGTTGGAATTTTAGTAAGTAACTACTTAAATGGTGTGATCGACTGGACGTTCTTAAACCGAACTTACACTTTTAGTAGTTTTTTGGGAATGACCCTCGCCTATGCAACGGACCGTCAACATCGAGAAAACTATCTACAAAACTGTATGATTGAGCTGAACCGTATTGAGCTCATGCAACAAGCGCAGCAGTTATCCTTACTTTCTCAGCAAGATGCACTTACTGGTTTAGCCAATCGACGTTATCTAGATGAAACTTTGGATAATGAATGGCGCCGTGCATTACGACATGAAACCCCACTCACTATTATGATGGTCGATATCGATTATTTTAAAGCATACAATGACACGCTAGGACACCTCAAAGGTGATGAATGTTTAAAAGAAATCGCAATTGCTATTTCTTCTATTGCTGCTCGTAGTGGAGATTTAGTTGCTCGTTATGGTGGTGAAGAGTTTTTACTACTATTCCCAATGACAAATTCTCAGCAAGCTTTGATACAAGTCGAACGTTTAATGAATGCGATTAATAAAATTGCGATTAAACACCCATGTAGTGATGTTTCACCACATGTCACTATTAGTGTAGGAGTCGCAACCACAATTCCACGTCTAAACGATTCTATTTCTGCTTTTGTGGCACGAGCAGATCATGCATTATATAAAGCAAAAACCAATGGACGTAATCAATATAAGATTGCTGTAAACGAAGAACAAATTGTAGATTTGACTTAAAATGGAAAATAACTATTGAGGATAACTTTTGGCTAGTGATTACATTATTTGCTTTTAATATTATTTTTTTGAATTAAAATAATGAAAGAATTCTCTATTTAGCTTTTCCATCCGTGGTAAAGCTAAAATGTAATCTAGATTTAATATGTACTAGATATTGTTGTTTAGTTCTTAATATTAAATTAAGAATGGTTTAGTTAAGATTAAAACATACCTACCCTAAGCTAAAAAATTCCAGTTCATCAGAATTCTCCTTTTAACTTCTTCCAAAGTTTATTTATAAAATAGAGCAATAAGTTTTGCTCCATTCTGGGAGGAGCTGTCTGAACAACTTCATTTGAAAATGGCAATATCGAGACAATATTCTCATGTATCGTTTCATAGTTCGGATAAGCCTCTTTTTTAATAATCTCTATAATTTTTTGTATTTCATCTACAGATAAGTTCAAGAATTTTTTAATTTCTTGGACTGTTTTTGATTCAATAGATAATAAAGCACAAACTCTAGTGACATTAACAATCTGCTCTGCATGAATATTTTTAAAGTTTGGATAACAAACAAGTTTATATAGAATTTTTGTCTCAAACGGATCTGTAGCGGTTATATTTTCTATTCGTTCTTGATAAGATTTTTTAAAATATTCATTATTTTCAATTTCTAATAAAATTTTTAATAATTCCTGATACCTTAAGGGTCTCTTTAGACCATATTGATAACCTTTTAAAAGCTCAGGATTATTACTTAATACAATTTTAATTTTTTTAGGAATAAGAATATTTGTATAGCCACTGTCTAAATCAATAATATATATATCTGGATTATCATCACTATATATCCAATTTTCAGATAGCTGAGAGGATAAAGATAAGTCATGAATAACTTTTATCATTGCCTCTAAGTTTTTAGGCAATAGTTTATCCTTTGACATACAGCCAATTCTATATGTACATTGATTCATTGATATTTCCCCAATTTCAATGATGACTTTGAAAATTATTTGTTTAAAGTAATAAAATTTAAATATGTAATAAACTTATATAAAACTAATTTGAATAAAATTAGTTTTAAGATATAAATATCTTGTGCAAGTATAAAAATTAATAAGATTTTAATTTTTTACTTAAGCAGATAAATATATTCAGAAATAAATCGCGGGTATTATATTTATATAGAGATTATAAGACAAGGAAATAATTTAAAATTTAATAGAGCCGAATATGATAAAAAAATTAAAGCCCCCAAGTTTAAGTTAAATATGGGGGCTTAATTTACTATAGTCAAAATTATGACTATGGTTCAATTGGTGCAAACGGTGGAACAACATCTGCATTTTGTGCACGATGGCGTAGGAAGTGATCCATTAGGACAATAGCCAACATTGCTTCTGCAATTGGAGTTGCTCGTACACCTACACATGGGTCATGACGACCTTTAGTTAACACATCAGTATCTTCACGGCTTAAATTAATCGTTTTACCTGGTGTTGTAATACTTGCAGTAGGTTTTAATGCAATGGCAACTCGAATCGTCTGACCACTCGAAATACCGCCTAAAATACCACCTGCATGGTTCGCTAAGAAGCCATTACTCGTCAACTCATCACGTGTTTCATGACCAAACTGCCCAGCAACTGCGAAACCATCCCCGATTTCAACACCTTTAACCGCATTAATGCTCATCATGGCATGAGCAATGTCAGCATCTAGACGGTCAAAAACAGGTTCACCCCAGCCTACAGGAACTTTTTCAGCTAAAATTTCTAGCTTAGCCCCGCAGCTTGTACCTTGTTCACGCAAAGACGTAACCAATGCTTCAAAACGAGGAACAGCATCTACATCACCACAGAAAAATGGATTATTTGGAACTTCATTCCAATCCAGTTTTTCAGCAACTTCATTACCAATTTGAGTGACATGACCACGAATCAAGACACCAAATTTTTCTGCTAAATATTTTTTAGCAATAGCACCCGCTGCAACACGCATAGCAGTTTCACGTGCACTCGAACGACCGCCACCACGGTAATCACGGAAACCATACTTTTGTGTATAGGTGTAGTCCGCATGACCCGGTCTAAAAGTCTGAGCAATATTGCCGTAATCTTTCGATTTTTGGTCAGTATTACGAATGAGTAAACCAATTGGCGTACCAGTAGTTTTACCCTCAAACACACCAGAAATAATTTCAACCTGATCAGGTTCTTTGCGCTGAGTCGCAAATTTTGATGTACCCGGCTTACGGCGATCCAGATCTTTTTGTAGATCTTCTTCGGTTAACTCAAGACCAGGTGGCACACCATCAACAATTGCCATCAAACCAACGCCATGAGACTCGCCACATGTCGTTACGCGAAAGAGTTGTCCAATACTGTTCCCTGCCATATGTACAACTCCTTATGCTTGTTGCTGTTCAAATAGTTTTCTATAACGACGACATTGTTCTGCGGTTAAAGCAAAAATGCCAGAACCACCTTTTTGGAAAGTAAGCCAGTTGAAATCAATAGTATTGAAGTTCTGACGCATAGCCCATTCAGAGTTACCCACTTCAATGACAATTAAACCATCTTCAGTTAAATAATCTGCCGCTTGAGCAAGCATTTTACGCACGAGATCTAAACCATCTTGGCCTGCTGCCAATGCAAGCTCAGGTTCATGTAAAAACTCTTCCGGTAAGTCAGCCATGTCTTCAGCATCAACATATGGAGGGTTACTTACAATCAAATCATACTGGTTTTCAGCTGGAATTTTGGCAAATAGGTCTGATTCAAGTAAAGCAACTTGATATTGTTTATTATGGTGTTCAACATTAATCGATGCTACTTCTAAGGCTTCTTTAGAGATGTCCGTTGCATCTACTTCAGCATCTGGGTATGCATAAGCCAAAGCAACAGCAATACAACCAGAACCTGTACACATATCTAAAATACGCTGTGGAGTTTTAGGTTTTGCATTTTCTGGCAGGTTGTTAAGTGCTTCACGCATTTGACCATTTTCATCTAAGCAATATGGTGCAAAACGTTGTTCAATTAATTCTGCAATTGGTGAACGCGGAATAAGTACACGCTCATCCACATAAAATGGCTTATTAAAGAAGTAAGCTAAATTTAATAAATAAGAAGTCGGAATACGGTCATTAATACGACGTTCTAACAAACTTAAGAATTCTGCTTTTTCACTTGGCAAAAGCTTAGCATCTAAAATCTCTGAGTCTGCTGACCATTCAAGAGATAAGGTTTGTAAAACTAATGCAGAACTTTCTGCAAAATAATCTTCAGTACCTTGTCCTAAATGTGCATCATGTTGACGTAATGCTGATACCCCAAAGCGAATAAAATCTCGAATTGTAGATAAATTTTCAGCAGCTTCCTGTAAATGTTCAGGGCTAATCGTCGGTCGCTCCACTTAGGCGTCTCCAAAGGCAAATTTTGCAAAGTGACTATTCTACTGAGTGAGACAAAGCAACGCAACGCTTTGCCTTGTGAAGCAGTGTTTTACACACCTATCTCTAACAATCACAGCTTGAAATCAGAATACTTTGTTTTAATTAAGAAATAATGAACTTTTAAGAAAGGATAGATTTAGTCTATGAAATAAAAAGCGGTCTTTGAAGTTCGACCGCTTTTTGTGTTTAGTCGGTTTAAAGCTTAAGTTTTTCTGCCACATAATCCGAATCTTTATCTCCACGGCCAGAAAGATTAACCACAATCATGGTTTCTTTCGGCAGCTTTGGTGCTTCACGCATTGCCCAAGCCACAGCATGTGAGCTTTCAAGCGCAGGAACAATTCCCTCAACACGCGATAAGGTCATAAAAGCATCCAAACATTCTTGGTCAGTTGCAGTGTTATATTCCACACGACCTAAATCTTTTAAGAAACTATGCTGTGGCCCAACACCCGGATAGTCCAATCCTGAAGCTTTAAGAAGTTCTAAAATCGTTTTGCCGTACTCGCGAACCACATTTGGACGAATATCTTTCACTTGCGACAGTTGAAAGCTATTGCGTGGGTTCTTTTCAACCATATCAATCATAGTTGAGTTTCTAAGAATAAAACTACGTGGCTGATTCGTTGCTTTTACAATGTATTCACGCCATTCGCTTAAATTTTGTAGCTGCATTAGCTGACGACGTGAATGACGATAATTTCCCACATCTGTATATAGTAATTCGGTAGGTGTTTCACTAATGATTTCTTTAGTTAGGCTACTACAGTCTTCAAGAACATAGTTATAAAGCCCTTTCTGCTTAAGCTGTTCTTGAATATGATGAGCTAACTTCATTAGATACAAAACATCATTAGCAGCATAACAAAGTTGTTGAGGTGATAAAGGTCTAGCCAACCAATCAGATCTGGTTTGATCTTTTTCAATATCAATATCAAGACAAAGTTTTAAAGCACCTTGGTAACTCACTTGCAGGCCATGACCTAAAAAAGAAAGCCCCACTTGAGTATCAAATACATTAAGCAAATCTTCTTGATCAGCGTAATGATAGATTAAATCAATATCTTCTCCACATGCATGAAAAATATTTTGCTGCGCGAGGAAAATCTTTTTCCAAAACTGACTTAGATCTAATGAAACACCATCCAACAGATAGACATCACCATTTACATTGACTTGGCATACTCCAAGTTTAGGCCAGAGTGTGTCAACCTTAATAAATTCTGTATCAAGTCCATATATTGAACATTGATCCATTTTTTGAAGAACATCAACCAATTCGGTTTGCTGTTGGATAAACTGAAACATGCTTTCTCAAGTATTGCAAAGAGTGCTTTAAACTCTGGTATATATAACATAGAAGCAGAAAAATGCCACTTAAACCTTTATGAATACTCTATTTTTGAACAATTTTTCGAAAATAGATAATTTTTTGATCTTTTATTTGTACTTTTTAAATTTATCTCCAAATGTTCTTTATTTAAAATTTATAAGATCTTTTTCATGCTTATATTCATATTTTGTTTAAAATATCTTTAATAATAAAATACAAAATAATATTTATGTTTAATAACTGAATTCAATTAATAAATTTAATCAAATTGATAGTACATTCATTAATGAAATAAGCATCGAAATGCTTATTTCATTCTCATACGATTATGTACTGCCTGACTTAAAGTATGGCTATCTACGTATTCGAGTTCACCACCCTGAGGTACACCTTGAGCAATACGCGTCATTTGTATTGGTAAATGTTTAGTCGCCTCTACCAAATAATGGGCTGTCGCTTGTCCTTCTACAGTCGCATTAGTTGCCAGAATGACTTCTTCAATAGTACCTTGGCTTAAACGCTGAATTAGGTAAGGAATACCAATTTCTTCTGGACCAATACCATCTAATGGAGAAAGATGACCACCTAAAACATGGTATTTTCCACGAAAGCTACCGCTTTGCTCAATCGCCATCACATCAGCTGGTGATTCAACCACACACAATAACTGATCATCTCGGTCAGTTGAGGCGCAAATATCACAAACTTCATTTTCAGTTAGAGAATAACAGACATTACATTCATGTATATAACTTGAAGCCTCATGTAAAGCATGAGCTAATGCAAATGCCCCTTCTCGATTTTTCATTAAAAGATGTAAAGCCATACGTTGAGCCGACTTCGGACCAACGCTTGGCAATATACGTAAAGCTTGAACGAGTTGTTCAAATCTATCGCTGAACACTGAATTTCCTTAGAACATGCCGGCTAAGCCAGGTGGTAAACCCATACCAGAATTTGCTTTTTGCATTTTTTCTTCAGAAATCACTTCTGCTTGACGTACAGCATCATTTACTGCAGCAGCAATTAAGTCTTCAATCATGTCTGGTTCATCTTGAAGTAATTCTGGATTAATTTCGATACGTTTTACGATATAACGGCCAGTCATTGTGACTTTAACCAAACCACCGCCCGCTTCAGCATGTACTTCAGTTTGAGCAAGCTCTTCTTTAGCCTTTTTTATATTTGATTCCATATCTTTTTGCATGCGCTGCGCTTGCTGCATAAGCATATTGATATTCATAAACCTAACTCCGTATCTCTATCAAATATTTCAAGTATTATTGATAGTCACATAACACTGCAAAACTTAAACTCTTTCTACTCCCCATATAGATCATCAAGATCATTGAGGTTAGTACGTTTAAATCAAAATTAATCCGTAATTCTGACACAATAAATCAATGTTTTCTATTGGTATCTATGAAACTATTTTCTATGGTCAATCGACTAAAAGCGTTTATATAGAAAACTTTTGATGAGTAGAAAAAAGTAAAATTTAGAAAAGTTACTGGGCAGCCTGTAGACTTTTATTGTTTGGTTTATATTCACTTAAAGGAACATTCTTGAAAGAAGTATTGGCTTTTTCTATTGAAAGATCAGCGTCTTGAACGGATTTGTTTGCATCATTAATTAATAATACAGTTTCACTCATCTGTGTTGGTTCATCTTTTTGAGCAAATACTCTATATCCAACTAGACCAATTGCCCCTATCGCAACTAAAATAATTATTGGTTTAAGCATGACTAAAGACTCTCTTTGTTATTTTTATTAAATTTAGAGCTTTTATACGTTGAAATTTTAGACTGTTTTATAACAAAACGTAGACTTTTTATTGCTATTGTTGCTTATAGGTAACAAAAAAAAGCCACATTAAAATGAATGTGACTTTTCCATAACAAACATAACTTAATTAGATTAAATCTAACCCACGTGAGATATCACCAATAATGTCATTAATATCTTCTAGACCCACAGAAACACGAATTAGACCTTCTTGAATACCAGCAGCTTCTTTTGCTTCAACAGAAAGTTTGCCATGAGTTGTGGTTGCTGGATGGGTAATCGTCGATTTCACATCACCTAGATTACCTGTAATCGAGATAAACTTAGTATTATCAATAACCTTCCAAGCACCTTCACGCTCGCCTTTAACAACGAAGGATACAATACCGCCAAAGCCATTTTGCTGTTTAGCAGCAAGTTCATGACCTTCATGAGCTGGTAAACCAGCGTAGTAAACCTTCTCTACCTTTTCATGACTAGATAACCATTCTGCAAGAATTTGAGCACTCTCACAGTGTGCTTTCATACGTAAACGTAAAGTTTCTAGACCTTTTAAGAAAACCCATGCATTAAATGGGCTCATTGATGGTCCAAGCGTACGAACAACACCGAAAACTTCTTCTAACAACTGATGATTACCAACAACAGCACCGCCTAATGCACGGCCTTGGCCATCTAAGTATTTAGTCGCAGAGTAAATCACAAGATCCGCACCAAACTTTAGTGGTTGCTGCAAAACAGGTGTACAGAAACTGTTATCAACCGCAAGTAATGCGCCATTCGCATGGGCGATATCTGCTAGAGCTTGTATATCTGCAATCTCAGCTAGAGGGTTAGACGGTGACTCAACAAAGAAAAGTTTGGTTTCAGGACGTACGGCATTTTTCCATTCGTCTAAATCACATAAATCAACAAATGTAATATCTACGCCAAATTTGGCTATATATTTTTCAAATAAGGCAACAACTGAACCAAAAACTGCTCTTGAGCAAATAACATGATCACCCGCTTTTAGATATGCCATAGCAACTGACAAAATCGCGCCCATTCCCGAGCTTGTCGCAACAGCTCTTTCAGCTCCATCTAAAGCAGCTAAGCGTTTTTCGAACATCGATACAGTCGGATTGGTAAAACGAGAATAGATATTTCCTTGAACCTGACCAGAAAATTTTGCAGCCGCTTCAGCAGCGTTTTCATATACAAATGATGAAGTCAAAAAAATCGGTTCGCCATGCTCACCTTCAAAACTACGAGTATGTCCGGTACGAATGGCTAAAGTATCAAGTTGGTATTCTAAATCATCAGACTGGTTCATTAAATGTTCGCCTTTACTGGTCATGTACTAAAAAACTATCATCATTTTGAGTGTCTAGGGTATTTAAGGTCAAGGTAAACCTTAAAATTATCGCTTAGACTTTATTCAACTTTAGTAAATAGTTGGTAAAAGCAAGATGAAACGCTTAAAGTCCCTTGTCTCTGAACAAAGTCAAATCAAGCACCTCTCTACCCGACTATTTCGCCCTCAAACATTAGTATTGTCACAAAGCACTCCGTTTGAAGTGATTGGTGAATTCAATCAAACCCGTATTCGTTATTACGCCGCTAATCAAAAACAATTTAAAGAACCTTTGGTATTTGTTGCTCCTTTAGCTATTAATATGGCGATATATGATTTATACCCTTATCGTTCTCTTATTAAATACTTCCAAAATGCTGGTTTTGATGTCTATTTGGTAGATTGGGGCCGTTTAAAGTTTAAGGACAGACATCTTAACTTTTTATCATTTATTGAAGATTTTATTCCTAAAGCCATACAACTTGTCAGAACACACTCTGGAAGTGAACAAATCTCGCTTCACGGATGGAGTATGGCAGGTATATTCGTCACTTTATATACAGCGCATAATCATCCAAATTATGTTAAAAATCTTATTGTTCTTGGTAGTCCAATAGACAGTTATGCTTCTGGCTATATTGGGAAACTCTATCGAACCATAAACAACACGATTGGCCGCAATAAAAAAATTCAAAACCGTATTTACTCTGGATTGCCAAAACGTCTGATTCATAGCCCAGGAATTTTAAATTCTTTAGGTTTCAAAATTCTCGACCCTAAAGGCTGGTTCGATGGTCATATTCAACTACTAAAAAATCTTAATGATCTTCAGTTCGTACAAGAGCATGCCACTCTAAGTAGCTTTTTAAATAATATGATTGATTACCCGGGTGGAATTAATCAGGACATGTTGTTCAATGTTTGGTTGCAAAATCCATTGAAGCGCGGCTTTATTGAGTTAAAAGATAAAAAAATTGAATTAAAAAATATCGACTGCTCTCTCTTAGTGGGCGCGGGTCGTAGTGATCAACTGGTTACCGCTGATGCAGCTCAACCATTAAGCCAGTTAACCAGTGGCCAAGATGTTACGTTTACTCTCATCCCTGGCGGACATTTGGGTCTCATGTCGAGTCAGGCAAGTGCATTGGAGTTCTGGCCACAACTAGCAAAATGGCTCACCGAACGATCAACGCAAATTTAAGAATGAGGCCATAATTCAATCCATTGCTTTTATTGGCTTGGCTACAATAAGCCCTCGTGTAATGGAGCATTTACCAAAAATATTATTGTTTTAATAGAAAATTATTATTTTCACTATGAAGGCACTTTATTAACTTTTTTATAATCAGATGATTTAAAGTAATTTACAATCATCTGTGCACTTTTTTCAGAAGAGGCCTTGGCCTGCTCCAGTTTTGTTACATAAGGATTAGTCACTATACAGCTCGGAAGTAAACTATTTGTAAGCGGTGGAAACTTTTCTCTTCCACCTAGAGTAATTTTTTCGATAAAACTCGCTAACCACATAATGTACTCACTTTTATTCTTATAAATTGGCATTAAGCTGATATCGAGTTTAACTGAACATTCCTTTGCAGGTTTATTTAAACATTCTTCAAAATCAATAAAGTTATATTTTAATTTGTATGAAGTGTCTTTTATTTCTTGCCGAATAAGACTAACTAAGCTATTCAAGTGCCCAATTACATCCTCGGAGAAAAGCTTTTCTTCTTCGAACTTTTTATAAACTTTTTCAGCAATTAGTAAAAATTGTGACATCACCTATTCCTTTAATATTTAGTCTTAACGAATGACTAGATCCTTTAAGGAAGTATGATGAATATACTATTACTATGTGTAATGGTATGAGGGTAGAAAGTAACTATGAGGGCAATTATGAAAGCAACATTTATACTATGTCACAAAATCCAAATATAAGGCGAACTTATTCTCAATATAAAATACTAAATTTTAATGATTCGAAATAACTTTAATAAAAAAAGCCCATTTCATTTGGAGAAATGGGCTATAAAAACAAAAACTATCAAACGCAGCAATTATGGGGCATATAATAAGACTTTAAATATGTAAAATCAATGCATCTTTCAGGTGAATTTTAAACTTAAATAAAAGTCGAAAATAATTTTATCTCTGTTTCAATAAGAGAAGCCCATTTCCGTCTAAAATAAATGGGCCTAGTGAATTCCACCTAATCCTAAAATACAAAATGTGATAATCATCACGCTTTGTTTTTTGATCATGTCATTAATATCTTTCTTTTCCATTGACCAAAATTCAAACTAAAACTGTCTTTTCAGCAAAAGATGAGTCATAAATATGGCTTTTCTACGAACTTTTTGATTTTTTATTTAATAGAAGCAAGTCCCCTATTTCATTCATTATGAGCAATTACAAGGTATTAGATAGTAGTTAAGTTATGGAAAGATATATAAAAATTTAGATAAGTTTTTGTTTTTATTGTTTATTTTTAAAACATTGATATATAAAGATTTTATTCATTTTTTGCCCAAAATTCAAACCAAAATGACACTTGAGTAATTAATAGTCATTGAAATATTGGTAAGAAACCTTATATTGAGTACAGGTTCATACCTTTAACTGAGGAAAAGCTCATGAATAAATTTATGGTTGCAGTCTTTACTGGCATGGTGAGCATTGCTAGTTTAGGTGTACAAGCTGCAACACCTGAGCAAGAATGTCAAAAATTGCAAGATGATTACAATTTGATTTATGCGTCAAAAGGCTTTTGTTTTAAAGATCCTGATGCTAAAGAAAAATATGGTAATGAAAACTGTCATACGACAAAACCAAAGTTTTCTGACAAAGAGCAACAACGTCTTGACGCTATTAAAGAACGTCAAAAAGAATTGAAATGTAAATAATTTTAAAGGAATAATACATGGCATATGATGATCAAAATATCTTCGCAAAAATTTTACGTGGAGAACTTCCAGCGATAAAAGTCTATGAAGATGATCAAGTTCTAGCTTTTATGGATATTATGCCTCAAGCCGATGGCCATACATTAGTTATTCCAAAAACACCTGCTGTAACACTGCTGGACTTACCTGCTGAAGCAGCAGCCTATACTATACAAATTGTTCAAAAGATTGCTAAGGCAATGGAAAAAGCACTCAATTTGGAAGGTATTGTATTGATGCAACTTTCTGGAGCAGCTGCAGGACAAACTGTTCCACATGTTCATTTTCACCTAATTCCAACAAATGTGCATCATCTTGGACGCCATGCTGTTGAGTTAGGGGATCAAGAAAAAATTAAAGAATTAGCTGAAAAAATTAAAGCAGCTCTTTGATTTTTATATGGTTAAAGCGGAGTTTAGACTCCGCTTTTTTTCGTCTAAAAACTATCAAAAAATGAAAATAACTAATTTATTTCTAAATTTTAAACGTCATAAAACTGTCATTTATTCTTCACTTCTCTGTCACAAATTTTGCCGATACTGCTTAGCAAGTTGGTGAGCTTTTGTAACTTTTTGTACATAAGTCAACTACAAAATAAATAGTTAGCTAGGCATACGCCATTTTTAAATACCTTTTGGAGAAATCTCAATGAAGAAATTGCTACTCGCTGCCGCAGTTGCAACTTTGAGCGTAAACGCGGTGCAAGCAGCGCCAACTTTGTATGGCAAACTAAATGTTTCTATTAACCAAGTTGATAATAAAAATTTCGATGGTAAAAGTGACGTTACCGAAGTTAACTCAAACTCTTCTCGTATTGGGGTAAAAGGCGAAGAGAAATTAACTGATAAGTTATCTGCTGTTTATTTAGCTGAATGGGCAATTTCTACTGATGGTTCAGGTTCTGATACTGACCTTAGTGCTCGTAACCGTTTTATCGGTTTAAAAACTGAAGGTGTTGGTACATTAAAAGTAGGTAAGTATGATTCTTACTTCAAAACAGCTGCTGGTGGTAACCAAGACATCTTTAATGACGATACACGTTTAGATATTACTAATATCATGTACGGTGAAAACCGTTTAGACAACGTGATCGGTTTTGAATTAGACCCTAAATTATTAGCTGGTTTAACATTCAATATCATGGCTCAAACTGGTGAAAGCACCTCTGATAGCAAACCGGGGGAAACTGGTAAAGATAGCAAAAATGATAGCTTTGACTCTGTATCGACTTCGCTTGGTTACGAAAACAAAGATATCGGTTTAGCAATTGCTGCTGCTGGTGACTTTGGTATTAAAGGTAAATATGCAGCTTACGGTCTAAAAGATGTCTATACAGATGCTTACCGTGTAACTGGTTCTTATGACATTGCTAAATCTGGTTTTGTAGTAGGTGCTTTATGGCAACACGCTGAACCTACTGATGACTTGACTGCATATGGTCAATCATATAAATCAGATGGTTCAATCGATAAAGCTGGTAAAGCTTACCGTGGTTTAGAAGAAGAAGCATATGCAGTAACAGCTGCTTATAAAATTCCTAACACTAAACTTAAAGTGAAAGCAGAATATGCTTCAGCTGAAACACAAGTAAGTGGTCAATCAGATCGTAAAATCGACTTGTACGGTTTAGGTCTTGATTACCAAATCAACAAACAAGCTCGCTTCTACGGTATCGTTGCTCAACAAAAACGCGACTGGATTAAAGAAGACGACAAACAAACTGTTGTAGGTACTGGTATCGAATATAACTTCTAATCGGTTATGTTTGATTCAGATCTAAAATAAAAGGGCTTATGCCCTTTTATTTTTTGTCCTGAGTAAAAAAAGCCGATATAAGACTTATCGGCTTTTGTAGATTTATATCTTATTTTAAAAAACCACTTACAAGATTCATGACATTTTGAATATCTTGGTTTGCTTCTTGATGATCGGTACTGTCACCTTGAGGTGTTAAAGAGTCAATGACCTGAGGTAAGACGGATGCGATTGCACCGTAAACTTGCTCTTTTGGCGCTTGGGCTTGCTCAGCAACTTGTTCAATGTCAGCTGGATTAAATAAACTCTGTAATTGCTGAGTCGGAACTTCGCTATTACTTTGATTTGGATCAACCCAGCTTTGAACCTGGCTTCCTAAACCCGCACCTTTCAACTTTTCTAATGCAGCCTGTAAACCACCTTGTTGCTGCACCCAACCTAAGATTAAAGGCACAACTGCAATTAATAAACTTTGTACACCGCCACCTGCTTGAGGTGTGTTGTTATTGCCAGTCACTTGCCCTAATACAGAACCTAGTACGCCCCCAAGACCACCTTGGGTACCAGATGAAGTATTACCCCCCATTTGTCCTAGCACTGAACCTAAAATTCCACCTAAACCACCTTGACTTGATGCTTGCTGATTCCCACCTAAAGCCTGCTTAGCCAAAACTTCTACAATGTTGCTTAAATTAGTCATGTGTAACTCTTATGTATGGTTTATACATGAGCATACGCGGATTCTTGTTAAGACAGCAAAAACCAAATTGTTAAATTTTGAAAGAGATTTAAGGCCCTTTTACCAGCGGAATTTATTCCAGTTTTCCGGGTTCGCCCAGAACTTTGAATTAAACCAGTCTGGAACATGTTTATAAGTCAATATATTAAATTGCCATAAAGCAAAATCACTATCATGTGAAGTTTTATCAATAAGTTGAGTAAAACCTAAAGAACGTAATAACTGCTCATCACTGCGTTTACTTACCACTACAATTCGTTTCGCTAATAAATCTCTTAGCTTTACTAATAATTGTGATTTTTGCACATCGCTGATGTTCTGCATTTCATCAGTATTAAACAATACAAAACCCAAGTCATAACGCTGAGTAAAAGGCAGACTTAAAAGCTCAGTTACGGTAAAATAGTGCCATTGAATTGCGTTATTCTGGTCAATTTTCTGGCCAATACAAAGTGCAGTATGAATGGGCTGTTCGTTTGATAAATCGTCTAGCATAGAAGTGATGACATTTTGTTCAGCCATAACTGCAACCCTTAATTGAAAGATGTGAGTTTAAACTTTATGGAACTACAAGGCATTTGCCATAAAATGCATGCAGGCCTAAAAGATGCTAGTGTAACTGATCAACAGACAACCAAGGCAAATGTTGAATACAAATTTGTATTAGACCGTTCAGAAATTGATCTTCCTTTTAATTTAGGACAAGAACTAGAAATCGAATGGACAGGTAATATTTATTGCACTTCTTGTGGCACTAAAACACCGAAGTCTTATTCTCAAGGTCACTGCTTTAAATGTTTTAAAACTAAAGCGGAATGTGACTTGTGTATTATGAAACCTGAAACATGTCACTATCATTTAGGTACATGTCGTGAAGATGACTTTGCCCATAGCGTTTGTTTCCAACCACATATTGTATATTTGGCAAACTCTAGTGCTTTAAAAGTGGGGATTACTCGTGTTAGCCATATGCCAGGTCGTTGGTTAGATCAAGGTGCAACTCAAGCCTTACCTATTTTAAAAGTTGGATCACGCCGTTTATCTGGTCAGCTTGAAACCATGTTTGGTTCTTTAATTGCTGATAAAACAGATTGGCGCAAACTCCTCAAGGGTGAAGCTGAACCTTTAAATATGGTTGAACAACGTGATCAATTAATCGAAGAGTTCGCCCCTAAAATTCAAACTATTCGTGAAGAATTTAGTCAAAACCTTGAATTTAACGAAACGGTTGAACTACTAGAAAATGAATTGCCACGTGAGTTTGTTTACCCAGTTGAACAATATCCTGAAAAAATTAAGTCTCTAAACTTAGATAAAACACCGAAAATTCGCGGTGTCTTACAAGGGATTAAAGGCCAATATTTAATTTTTGATATCGGTGTTATCAACATTCGTAAATATACAGGGTACGAGCTGATTGTACGTGCATAAATAAAAAAGGCATTCTTATATGAATGCCTTTTTTTTACTTCTCTAGTACATTTAGGATGACTTGAACTGGGTCTTCCGTATTTCCAGAAATAAGCTGTTTATGCATGGTTAAGTGCTGCATCACCTGAATTTGAGCGGTTTCAACATTCATTAGTTTTTCTATTTCTGCTGCTAAATTTTCAGGTGTTGCATCGGCTTGAATCAGCTCTTCAATGACTTTTTTACCGGCAATAATATTAGGCAAAGAGTAATAAGGAATTTTCACCAAGAATTTAGCAATTAAATAAGTTAACCAATGCAATTTATAGAATGTGACCATTGGGCGATGCATGAGCATGGCTTCTAATGTCGCTGTTCCAGAAGCTAAAGCAATAACGTCACTCGCGTTCATGACCATACGACCAATTTTCGATTCACTATCCGTATTTTCTAAAATATGAATTTTTGCTTTTAATTGAGGCGCTAATTTTTCAACACCCTGCTCAATCTGCTGTTTACGAGCATCATTAATTGCCGGAATTAAAAATTGAATGTCTGGATGTTTGGTATGCAAAATATTGGCAGCCCCCAGTAACATAGGAAGAAGACGCTCTACTTCACCTTTGCGGCTACCTGGTAACAAAGCAATATGCTTCTGATTTTCATCAATACCCAATTGCTGTTTGGCAATTTGAATTGGATTCTCAAGTGGCAATTGTTTAGCTAGCGGATGTCCGACAAATGCTGCTGGAACTTCATATCGTTCATAAAAAACTTTTTCAAAAGGAAATAAACAAAGTACTAAATCTATACTCTGTTTAATGCCATGAACACGCCCTTGGCGCCACGCCCAAACTGATGGGCTCACATATTGAACTGTTTTTATTGGAAGATTCTTTTCTTTAATACTTTTCGAAAGTCTAAGGTTAAAGTCTGGTGCATCAATACCAATAAAAATATCAACCGGATGTTGAGTCCATTGATTGATTAGACCATCACGCACGGCGAATAATTTTTTTAAATCTTTTAAGACCTCAACAATCCCCATCACAGATAGAGTTTCCATTGGGTAATAACTGTTAAAACCTTCAGCAATCATTTGAGGACCACCGATTCCCTCAAATTCAGCATCGATTCCCTGTTCTCGAAAACTACGCATAAGTTTCACACCAAGCGTATCTCCAGAAACTTCCCCAACTACAATACCTATTTTAAGTTTTCGGTTTGCCAAGGTGATTTACCCAAGAATTTGAAATAATGCATTCTAGCATAGAGGTTTATCAAACTTGAACTTGATCTATATGTACTTACCAAGAGCGGCCACAGCACAAGCTATCTAAAATTACACTCATTCACCATCTTTTAATCTAAATTAACAATGCAATTTGAATTGTAGCTTACATTTACAAACAATAAAATAAATGAGAATTATTTACATTATATTTAATCTTATGAATATCCCACCTCGACCATTTAAGCTTACCGTAATCGCCTGCGCGATTTGTTATGCAAACCTCTCTTATGCTCAAGACTCAGAGGTACAAGCTTTACAGACGATTCAAGTTAAAGCATCAAATGCTGAGCAGTCTTCTGAACAAACTAAAGCATATAATGTTAAAAACTCGAGTAGCGCAACCAAGCTTAATATTGAGGCTAAAGAAACTCCTCAAACCATTAACGTCGTTACTCGTCAGCAAATTGAAGATTTCGGACTTACTAGTACCCGAGATATTTTAAGTAATACTCCTGGTGTCACTGTAACTGGATTAGAAACAAACCGAACAACTTATACTGCTCGTGGTTTTGATATTTCAAACATTTTGGTTGATGGAATCGGTATCCCTCAAGTTGACAGCTATAATTATAACAATAGTGATGCAGACAGTTATTTCTACGATCGTGTTGAAATTGTCAAAGGTGCTGATGCCTTAACAAATGCTCTTGGGGATCCTGGCGCTACAATTAACTATATCCGTAAACGCCCCACCAAAGAATTTCAAGCAAATGCTGGGGTGAGCTATGGTTCATGGGATACACAACGTTATGAAGCGGATATCTCTGGTTCGCTTACACAAGATGGACGAGTACGAGGACGTCTTGTAGGTTATGAGAAAGTAGGAGATTCTTATCTAGACCGCTATTCAGAAGAAAAGAATGGATTTCAAGGAATTTTAGAAGCTGACGTTACTGACACCACAAATGTTTCAGCAGGATATTCGAAAACTCGTCAATACGCTAATGGTTCTCAATGGGGTGCTCTACCCTTGGTTAACTCCAAAGGTGAACCATTAAGTTATTCTCGTAACTATAATTATGCACCGTCATGGACATACTACGATTGGGAAATAGATAATTACTTTGCCAATATTGAACAAAAATTATGGGGAGACTGGAAGTTAAGATTAGGCTATAACCTTAAGAAATCAGATGTTAAAGATAAAATGCTTTATCTCAATGGATTTCCTTCTGCTACTGACAATACGTCTGGTATTTCACTCTATCCAGAAATTTATAATCAGAAATTTAAAGAAACTACTGCTAATGCAGACATTCAAGGTACTTTTAGTTTATTAGGGCAGCAACACGAAGCAAATATTGGTTATAACTGGTCAAAATATAGTGCTCAAAGTGTTTATTCGTATGGCAGTAGTTTAGGTGTTATTACCACAGACTTACCAAGCTGGACACCTGATGAACCGACTTGGGGGGACTTTACCTATGCTGATCCAGAAGAAAGAACCATGAAGTCCGTTTACGGTGCTACTCGTCTTCATTTAGGTGATGATCTTAAATTTATCTTAGGTGCCAACTACACCGAAATCGATACTTTAGAATATAAAAAGAATAAAGTTTCTCCATATGCAGGTATTACATATAACTTTACTCCTGAATACACAGGTTATATGAGTTACACCTCTATTTTTAGACCACAAACTGTTATTGATCTTTCTACTAAACAAACAGCTGTACCAGTAGAGGGTGAAAGTTATGAATTAGGTGTAAAAAGCGCGTGGTTAGATGGAGCTTTAACAGGAAATATCGCAATCTTTAGAACAGATGAAGATAATTTTGCACTAAACCCATTATGGGATCCGCTTTATAACAAATACTCATCTCCAATCGGAACAATTAGATCGCAAGGTGTTGAGGTCGGATTAACTGGAAAATTAACTGATAACTTAGATTTGGTTTTTGGTTTTTCAACATTTAGTCTAAAAAATATGGAAACGGGTGAAAGAGGCAGACCTAATATCCCGACTCAAACACTTAATGTTTTAGCTTCTTATACTGTTCCACAGATTCCAAAATTAAAAGTTGGTGCAAGCATTAAATGGCAAGATGATATACATGACACCTCTTACTCAACTGTAAAACAGGATGCGTATGCATTGCTTAACGTTATGGCCAGTTATGATTTAAACGAACATGTACTGTTCCAAATAAATGGAAACAATCTAACAAATGAAAAATATTTGACAGGTTTATCTGGTGGCCAAGGTTACTACGGCGCTCCAGCCAACTATACAGTTGCTGTAAAGTTTAAATATTAATACCGTAGCCAATCCCAATTTAGGGATTGGCTTTACTTATTATTCTTTGTTTATGTGTCAGTAAAGATGTCCAAAACTGTAAATCTCCCTGTGTCATATCGTATAAAAGTTTTCTATCGATTCTTGCTAGTTTTCGGTATGGGCTTTGCCTGCATGGCGTGTTTAAGTCTTGGACTCACTGGAATTTTCCTTTTGAATCTGGACAAAGCTGAGGCTATCTATCTCTCAGCATTTATAGCGATTTTATTTTACCTAGTCTTTGTGATTGTTGGGTTCTGCATTCAATCATTAGTACGACTGACCATTCTATCAATCGCACTATTTGCCCTTTTCTTTATTGTGACACGGACGGTGGGTTATGCATAAAGGTATACGTCAATCTATGGCATGGCTACACTCATGGACTGGCTTAATTTTTGGATGGCTCGTGTTTGCCATTTTCTTAATGGGTAGCCTATCTTATTACCGCCACGAAATTAATTTATGGATGCAGCCTGCACTTGCGCAATATGAAGTAAAGCAAGATATTGCTATTAAAACAGCATATCAATATTTACAAGAAAACGCTCCAGATGCCAAATCTTGGTATTTAACAGTTGCTACACCAGAAAGTCCCGTCAACACTATGTATTGGGAAAAAGCTGACGGCGGTTATGGCAATGCCACACTTGATGCTAATACGGGAAAAGAACTTCAACTTTCGGCAACTCTAGGCGGCGATTTTTTTTACCGTTTCCATTACCAACTTTTTGGCATTCCAATAATAGTTGGGCGATTAGTCGTGTGTCTTGCAGCATTTATTATGCTGATTGCTTTGGTTTCAGGCATTATTACCCATAAAAAAATATTCACCGACTTTTTTACTTTACGTACATTTAAGTCTCAGCGTTCATGGCTAGACTTTCATAATATTTCTTCAGTCATTGCTCTGCCCTTCTTTTTAACCATTACATTTACAGGCTTAGCTATTTTCTTTTACTTATATCTACCTTGGGGAATGCAAAAACTTTACCCTGAAAACCCTTATCAATATTTTACCGAAATCCGCACAAAGACTGTACTTGAGAATCAATCGATTCAGCCTGCTCAAAACTTAGCGATTGAGAAGTTGTTGAGCCAAGTTCAACAAAATTGGGGCAACCAACCTTTATCAACAATGAGTGTAAAAAATCCAAATACCAGCCAAGCTCAAATTACATTTATTCAAAAAGAGGACCGCACTATTACTCGAAATCAGCCTCAAATTACATTAAATGCTTCAACTGGCGAAGTCTTGGCAGATACACGTAATAATAGCCCTATTGCAACATTGAATGCGGGTGTGTATGGCCTGCACATGGCAACATTTGCTCAACCTTTACTTCGCTTAGGATTCTTTTTCTCAGGCATTTTAGGCTGTGTAATGATTTCCTCTGGTTTGTTACTCTGGAGTCTTAAACGACAAATTCAAAATAAGAATAGTAAGTTTCATTTTGGGCACTACTTAGTTGATCGATTAAATGTTGCAGCGTTTGTGGGATTACCTTCTGCAACTGTCGCCTATTTAAGCGCCAATCGATTATTTACAGTCACTTCAACCACAATCAATTATGAAATTTATAGCTTTTTCTTAGTTTGGTTAATCAGCTTAATCATTGCATTAATCACTAAAAAACAGCATTTGTGGCGAACTCAACTTAGCGTTTTTATTATGCTGTGTCTTGCACTTCCAATCTTAAATCTAATTTATTTACTTAAACATGAGTATGTTCAAAGCCTCAGTGATTATTGGACCTTTGCACGTGTAGATGTATTTTTGTGGATCTTTGCAGCTTTAGCCATTTTTATATTTTGCAAAATTCAACCTATCCAGCATAAAGCTGTCGCAAAAATTCAAAAAAAACTGAATAAATTAAATACTGAGGTGAGCTCATGATTCTTATAGCTTTCATCTTAATTTTATTAGGGATGTATATGTTGTTTATGGCGAGCGAGAAATATAGATCACCGAAATCAACAGGTCATTTCAAATCGTTAGCTCAAAAGTATTACAGGCACTTTAAAATAGCTGCATTCATGCTATTTGGTTTATGTGCATTTATTCTTATTCAACAATATAAATTTTCAATTGGTTTTGTCAGTTGGTGGATCTTTGCAACGCCATTAACTTTTATTCTTATACTTTTAATTAACCCACTAAAGTCATCAAAATAATCATTTTCTTTAAAAAATGATGAAAAATAGTACAAGCTAAGCAAATTTTTTGTTGCTTAGCTTTTTTTTGCATAAGTAAATCATTATTCATGACAACTGTTTATCTCTAAAAGGAATAAGATATCTGCGTTTCGTGATAAGTGGCGATAAAGATGTCTGGTGCTTTTGAATTTATCTTAGCGGGTATGTTAGTTGGTTTCTGTGTAGGGATTACAGGAGTTGGTGGTGGATCATTAATGACACCAATTTTAATTAGCCTTTTTAGAATTGAACCTCATATCGCGATTGGTACCGATTTACTTTATGCAGCAATCTCAAAATTTTGTGGATCAATGGTTCACGCTAGAAAACTCAATATTGTCTGGCCAATTGTTTTATGGCTAGCAGTAGGGAGTATTCCTGCATCTTTCATTACTTCATGGGTACTTGAGCATTATTTAAGCCAGTCAACACACTATAAAGCTGTACTCACCATGGTGTTAGGTTTTATGTTGACCTTAACTGGTGTTTCCATCATTTTCCGTACGCGTATTGAGAAATTTTTTAATAAATTCAGAACTAAAGAAGTCACTCAAAGTGAAAATGAGCAGTTGGCAATCCATAAAAAACGTAGCTTTATCGTGATTATGGGTATCATTTTAGGTGTATTCGTAACTCTTTCATCAGTTGGTGCGGGTGCATTTGGGATCATGGCACTTGTGATTATGTTCCCGAACTTGCCAATGATCCGAATTATCGGGTCGGATGTTGTACATGCGGTATTACTTACCTTAGTGGCTGGCCTTGGACACATGAGTGCTGGTAACGTCGACTTTACTCTTCTGATGTGGTTATTGGTGGGTTCGATTCCAGCAATTATTATTGGAACATTAATTAGTTCTCGTATGCCTGAACGTTTAATCCGAAAAATTCTAGGGATTACTCTATTTGCCCTCGGTGTTAACTTTATGGTTCATCCAGTCAAAGCAAAACCGAAAGCACCTGTGGTACAACAACAAGCAGTAGTTGCCGAAAAAACAGGCAACTCGACTGAAAGATAGTAAAATCAATAGGATTTTTCCAATCTGAAATACCATGAGATGTAGTATTTTCATAATTATTTCATGGTATATTCAGTACACAAAACAACCTTTAGTATGATCGAACCAGTGACAGCAATGACTACACATTCAAATTCCGTTTCAAAGCCAGATATCGACGACGTTAATATTAAAAGCATTCAAACTCTTGTAACACCAAATGAGCTTAAGTCAGAACTTCCTTTATCTGATGTTGCTTCGCAAACTGTTCTAAAAGGCCGCGAAACTATTCGTAATATTTTAGATGGTTCAGATAAACGTTTGTTTGTTGTTATTGGTCCTTGCTCTATTCACGACCCAAAAGCTGCTCACGAATATGCTGATCGCTTAAAAGCGCTAAGCGAAAAGGTTAAAGATACTCTATATCTAGTTATGCGTGTTTATTTTGAAAAACCACGTACCACCATTGGTTGGAAAGGTCTAATCAATGACCCAGATATGAATGACTCATTTAATATCGAAAAAGGTTTACGTATTGGCCGTAAACTGTTGCTTGAATTAAATGAAAAAGGTTTACCATGTGCAACTGAAGCACTTGATCCTAACTCTCCACAATACTATCAAGACTTAATTTCATGGTCTGCAATTGGCGCACGTACAACCGAAAGCCAAACTCACCGTGAAATGTCTTCTGGCCTATCATCACCAGTTGGTTTTAAAAATGGTACAGACGGTGGCTTAACTGTTGCAACCAATGCGATGCAATCTGTTAAATATGGCCATAGTTTCTTAGGTCTAAATGAAGATGGCCAAGTTTCAATTATTAATACAAATGGTAACCCTTATGCACACGTTGTATTACGTGGTGGTAATGGCAAACCGAACTATGACGCAGGCTCTGTTGCGGAAGCAGAAAATGCTTTAGCAAAAGCAAAAGTGAGCAACAAAATTATGATTGATGCGAGCCATGCTAACTCAAATAAAGACCCGTACTTACAACCGCTTGTTCTTAAAAATATTACTGAACAAATTTTAGATGGTAATAAGTCAATCGTAGGTATTATGGTTGAAAGTCACTTAAAAGGTGGTCGCCAAGATATTCCTGAAAATCTTTGTGATTTAGAATATGGTAAATCAGTAACTGATGGCTGTATTGACTGGGAAACTACCGAGAAGACATTGCTTGAAATGCATGAAGCTTTAAAAGAAGTTTTACCAAATCGCTAATTCATCTTTTTAAGATTGAAAATTAAGCCCTCATTTTTTGAGGGCTTTTTTATTTTTGGATGAAACTCAAAATTAAACTAAATAAAAATAACTCAAAACAAAAGCAAAAAGCAGCACGGTTTCACTTAGTTCAATCGCTGCACCAACTGTATCCCCCGTAATACCACCAATTCTTTTTACAAACAGATGTCTTAAATAAACGAGACTTATTAAAAAACTAATGATGGCAATAAGCCCTTGCAACTCCCAACACAAAGGTAATAGTAGAACGAACCCAGTGATTATCCATGAAGTTGTTTTAGGTAAGTGATCTGTCAAAGAACGCCCTAAACCTTTTTCACGTACATATGGTGTAGTTAAGAATAAAATAGATGGCACCACACGCCCAAGGATAGGAACAAAGACTAAAAATAACGTTTGATGCTGTTCAATCAATACATAAACCAATGCGAATTTGAGCAAACATATGATAACTAAGCTGAGGACTCCAATTGGACCACAACTTGGATCCTTCATGATTTGTAAAGTTCGTTGTTTATCACCAAAACCGCCTACCCATGCATCTGCCGTATCTGCTAGCCCGTCTAAATGCAGCCCACCTGTTAGCCAAATCCATAAAGTGATTATGATAGTTGCAAGCAAAATAACGGGTAATTTGGCAAAAAGACAGGCAACAATAAAAAGTATGCCGCCAATAATCAGACCGACTAGAGGATAAAACAAAATAGCTCGACCATTTTGTTGCGCCGTTGGTATAGTCTTTAACTCAATAGGCAGAACAGTTAAAAATTGCAATGCAATCCAAAAAGGTGTCATATCCAAGTCTCTAACTGATCTATATTTAAAAACAAATTGGATTATGAATAAATAAAAATGGGAATAGCAATCCCTATTCCCATTAAAGACTCCAAAAAACTGAAAATCTATTGCATTTGATAGCACTGTTTCAATTTAATGTAGTCGTAGTAAAAACTAGTTGGTGTATAACGTGCATAGTTACATGCGGACTTAAATAAAGTCTCTTTTTCGTTATAAAGCATTTTAACCAAAGTATTGCCTTGGCTATTTTGGTAAATATCCCATTGGACATTTGCCGCCATAGGTGAAACTACTTCACCGCGCCATGCGCTGGTTGAGTAATTATAAGTCTGACGTAGTGGTAAAGGCTGCATCATATTATGTAAATCTAGGCTGGTTGCCAAAGGAATAATAATTTCAGCATGGGCAAAACGTAAAACTGCTTTGTATGGTTGGGCTTTATTTACAACCGCATCAACTTGTTGGAACAAGTCCTGTTTGAGTCCTTGAGCAATTTCACTTGTGACTTGATTTGACTCTGTGAAACTTGGACCTTTTTCATAAAAATCATTCGCATCATTAAATTCAGCGTAGAATTTCGCAGCATCTAACGGCATATATTTATCAAAATCGACACCTTTTAACTCATCTTTCATACCACCAGAAATTGAATAGAGCTCATAAATATAAGCTGCTGCATCTACTGCACTAGCAATCGTATTTTTGCCCTTACCTTTTTCTGTAATTTGCTCACCTTTAGGTGAAGTGACTGTAAAAGATCCAGTGTTGCTAAAACTATAACCTGTTGTACCAAGTTTTTTAATAAAGTCTGCTTTAAAAATCGGGCTGAGCACTGTTTGAGCTGTTTTTTCAGCCTCGGTATTTTTCGATAACTCATCTAACTTTTGTGCTAAATCTTTATTATTTTCTTCAAAATCTTGATAGGCCTGGCTAGCATCATAAATTTCTTGTTGGCTAGCACTCAAGGGTTGAACTAAGTCTTCGTCTGCATTCAAACTATGAAAATAGAGTTTGAAACGATCAACGCCACCATCTTCAACACTTGGCACGCTTTCACTCGATAAATTGGTATAAGACAATGGAACAATTTTATCTTTCAGTGGCGGTCGTTGTTTGATGAGTTCAGCAGTGAAGAATTTTGCACTATCTACCGCACGATCCACTCCAGAACTTTGTACCAATATAGATGCTTGCGAGTTTAAAAGAGTTGATAAGCGCTGTAATAAGCGATCGGCAATGCCACGGTGTTCTAAAATACCAGTCATGGTTTCATTCCCATAACCATACTGGCGGATCCCTTCCACGCTATAACCTAATAAGATATTTGCCTTCATCATGGCTTCTAAATCAGCACCTAATTGCTCACCTAATGGTGTTAAGGCATTTTCTGATTTTGCCTGTTTCCATAAATTATAAAGTGCCAAATCATATTTTAGACTTGAGAGGCCTCTTGAACCGTGACGCGCCACTAGTTCTGTAAAAACTGGCTGGAATCCATTCGGTGCTTGTTCATAATTTTTTATTTCTTGTTGCGGTTGGTAAGGTGTTTTTGTTTGATAATATTTTGATGGGTTTGTGGATGGTACAGCTTGAGCTTCTTGATCATCATTATCGTTACAGGCTACGAGTAATAGTGATGCGGCGAGCATAGTTGTTTTAAATAAAATATTCATAAACCAGATGTGTGATTAATAAGAAATGCCATTAGCTTAGATACTAGCAATGACAGTTCTATTACACAGGATAAAATAACATTTTAAAAATAATAACTTACAAGTGTATAAAAATATAAAACTACTATCTTAATATAAAAGTTAATTGACCATCTGCTTCAGAAAATTCGAGTGAATATAATTTTCCAAGCTCTGCTGGCATTTTAAGTAAGTCATCTAGAGGTTGTTGTCTGGCTAAACAAGCCAATAGCTTAATCACACCGCCATGAGTAACAACTAAAGCATGCTGTAAGTTTTGCTTTTGCATATGCTTCAGCAAATCCTGAAAACCTTTAAGAACCCTTGTTTGAAACTGGTTTAATGTTTCTGCGCGAGGTGGACAATATTGACTCGGTTTTTGCCAAAAATTTGCAAGTAATTCGGGTGAAGTTTCATAAATTTGCTGAGTTGAGACGCCTTCCCAATCACCAAAATACATTTCCTTTAAGTCATGATTTAGAAGTAAAGGCAGCTGAGTTGTCTTCGCAAGTTGCTCAGCAAAACAAGCACAACGCTTTAATGATGAACTTATAATGACATCCCATGGCTGATTAGCCACTTGCTCAATGGTTGACTGCATTTGCTGCCAACCTTTTGCTGTTAACTCATCATCTAAATGTCCACGTAAAGTATGGCTATATTGACTTTCGCCATGTCTGAGCAAATCAATTCTAAATTTACCCAATTTTATCCCCGCTAACAGCAGCTTCGGCAAATGTAGCCATCTGGTTGTGTAATACACATGCCATTTTAACCAATGCCAAAGCAGCGCCAGCACCACTACCTTCACCTAAACGTAAATTCATTTTTAAAATCGGCTCAGCATTGAGTTCTTGTAAAATACGTTGGTGGCCATATTCTGCCGATTGATGGCCAAAAAGCATCCAGTCACGCACTTTAGAATTCATTCGTACTGCGCATAAAGCAGCGACCGAACTAATAAAACCATCCACAATGATAGGTAAGCCCACCTGCGCACAGCGGATATAAGCACCTGTAATTGCCGCAATTTCCAAACCACCTACGGCGGATAATGTTTTGAAGACATCACCGACGACATGTTTATGGTGAAGTTCAATTGCCTTTTCAATCACTTCAATTTTATGTCTTAACTGATCGGCACCAATTCCTGTACCAACTCCAGTTAATTGCTCGGCAGTATCATTTAATAAAAGACATGCTAAGGCAGAAGCAGAACAGGTATTTCCAATTCCCATTTCACCCGCAATATAAATATCTGCACCTTTAGATTTGGCCGTGTCTACACTGTTTTTACCTAACTCTAAGGCAGCACGGCACTCTTCAGCATTCATTGCAGCTTGTTTGGCAAAATTTGCTGTGCCGGCACGAATACAATGACGTTCAACTCCTGCATATTGATATGCTTCACCAACTGTACCGCAATCAATCACTTGTAAATGAGCTTGATGATATTTGGCAATGACACTAATTGCTGCACCACCAGTCGTGAAGTTTTGCAGCATTTGACGGGTAACGGCTTGAGGATATGCAGAGATATTTTCTTCAACCACGCCATGATCGCCAGCAAAAACTGTAATCCATGGGTGGCTAACTTGTGGATGCGCATTTGATTGCAAACTAGCAAGTTTTACTGCTATCAGTTCTAGATCACCTAAAGCACCTGTAGGTTTGGTCAGTTGAAGCTGGTGTTGCTCAGCTTGTTGTTTTGCGTCCACATCAGGTTGCTGTACAGATTGTAACCACCAGTTCATTTTATTTCTCACCTTTTAAAATCATTGGAAAACCAGCCACACAAAACACAACCTTATCTGCAATTTGCCCTAAATTCTGATGCAGTCTGCCTGCTTCATCGACAAATCGACGACTAATCTCACCGAGTGGCACAACGCCTAAACCAGTTTCATTACTTACTAAAATAATTTCTGACTCAAGCGTAGGTAAAATTTTTAACAGCTGCTCACATTCAAATTGTTGAACGTTTTGATCTTCTAAAAGTAACAAATTGGTTAGCCAAAGTGTTAAACAATCCACAAGAATAATTTGATTAGGTCGATCAATTTTTTGCAGAATCTTTGCTAAATATAAAGGTTCTTCAACCAAAGACCAGTGAGAAGGACGCTGATTTTGATGATGTGTTATTCTGCTTTGCATTTCAAAATCTAGCGCTTGCGCCGTTGCAACATAAGTGACAGCTAATTGCCTATCCATTGCCGTTTGTTCAGCCAGTCGGCTTTTGCCGGAACGGGCTCCACCCAAAATCAGTTGCAACATGAATCACCTAAAAACAAATGCTGATACGGATATAACTTACCTTGTAAAGTTTGAGCTTGATAATAACCAAATATTAAATGCTCAACTTTAAGGTCAAATTCAGCCTGTTTATATTGTACAGGTAATTCAGAAATTTTTTGTAAAATCAAATCACTACTATAGTCTGTTTTATACAACCCCAAAGTGATGTGCGGACAATATTCTAAAGCTGCAATTTCATTAGAAACTAAACCTAACTTTTGGCGTATCTGAAATAAGATATTTTCGGTATCTCCTATTTCTACAAATAGAGCACTACTAAAGCTATCGATTGAACCAATTTTTAAATGAAACGGAGCAAAATCTTCTTTTCTTAAGATTTCTTTTTGCTGCTCAAATTCACCAAAAATAAAGTCATCACTATAGACTTTGGTTTCGTGGTTTAAAAATCCACATATAAACAATGTGATATGATATTGACGACTATTAGGTTCTAATAAGAATTCTGAAAAATGCGCGCGCAAGGCATCTAAATAATCAACTATTTTTTGATCATTAATTTCTAAATACCACAATGCATAATTTTGCCGTCCAAAATGCCACTCAGGATAATCTCGTATAGATGTTGGCACCATGAACGTCGAGGGTTTTAGCAACACAGCTTTAATTCAAAATCATTCAATTTTTGTATTAAAGCATGTTTGCCTTTCAGTTGTAGAGCATAATTAAAAGAATTTAGGCATATTGAGTAGGCGCATTTTTTGAATTGGTAATATTCATGTTTAAAGGCTGTTTACCTTGTTCAGAAAATAAATATTGAACTAATTGCGTTAACTCAACTTCAAGTTGTGCTTTTTGAGCAGAACTCATATCCAGTTTTTTAACTTGCTCGTGTAAATGTTTAAATGCCTTAGTCTCTTTAATTTCTAAAAATTGAATCGCATAGGCATAACCTAAAGCAGCACCTTTTAAGAGATTTTTATAGGGTAAATCATGCGCGATATTTACCTCAATTGATGCGATTACTCTTTCATTATGAGTTAACTTGCGAAGTGGATCTCTTGCTACTCGTTGACAAGGGTCTTTAAATGCATATTCACATGAGTCTAGAAAGCTTTGTGCCATGCGGTCCAGATCTTTTGCATAATTAGGTAATACAATTGCAAGCCCTTGCTTTACTTCCCTAATTAAGTTTTCTGCAAACGCTTTAACTGAATGATCCCCCATTGCGACGCCAATAGAATCATAACCTAGTAAAGATGCATACCAAGCAAGCATGGCATGCACGCCATTCCATAGTCGGTTTTTGATTAATTGAATGTCTGTAATCTGATTAACCAAGACAACTTGACGCAACTTTTCGAGTAAAGGGCTGCCTTTTTCTACATAAATTGGCATATCCGTTTCACTATGAAACAGAATTAGATCCATGCTTTGTAATATATGGCCTGGCTGAAAATTACGGCGCATGTTATCAACATATAAAGATGCCTGATTTTGCTGATCTTGAGTCAATTTATTACAGTCTTCAATTTCGATTTGTTCTTCGTGTTCAACATCTTCTAAATGCTGTTCAAGAAAATTATGCTTAATACGAAGTTGGCGATATAAATTTTGATTAGATAATTTTGAAACCATGCGATTTACAACGGTATCGCAAAAGTAATGTTCTTTTAAAATATGTTCAGTCACATCTTCATCGTTGGTCAATTCTAATAGAGCTTCTCTAAGATGTTTCATAACTAAATATTTCGCACCAACTTTATTTAAAATAATTAGAAAAGTTAACGGCTCAATACATGTTTCAAGTGGCGAGTTAAAGCGAGCATATAATCCTTTTGCGATTATTTTTGCTTCAGCTTCGATGGCCTGTTCGGGTAAACACAGTGCAATCAAACTTGAATGGGTATACATCTCCAACATTTGTTGTTCATTTTCAGAATCAACAATGGTCATGTTCTCAATACGTTCATCATAAGAAAATTGCCCATAGCGAATGCTATATGTTCCAAATGCATTTACGGCTTCGCGAAAAAGACTATTTCTTGTAGAAGCAATAATTCTTTTTGGTTTTGTGTACCCATCCCAATGTGACAAGATCTGCGCTATATAACCACCGCCAATAGCACCGAAACCATGTATTCCCACTGTCAGTTGATTCAGACTTTGCGGAAAAGGTTCCTGCATTTCTGGCATGTCCATAACAGGGATAAATTGATCGAGATCGGTTAAAAAGTCATACATCTGATCATAATAAAAATGTGCTTTTTCCAGCATTTCGTCATTTGGTTCTTTAATATCTTTTAATAAAATCGTTAAACCTTTTGAAGTGTGAGCTGAAGTTAAACCATTTTCAGAATCTTCAAACATAAGACACTGGTTAGCGTCCAAGTGAAGTTGACTAGCAGCTTTTAAAAAAATTTCTGGATGCGGCTTTCCTTGCTCTACTTCATCACCACAGGTAATCACATCAAAAAATTTATAAACATTCGCATTAATTAAATATTCTTCGGCAATTGCCCTACGGCTTGAAGTCGCGACGGCCATTCTTAAACCCGATTTTCGTAAACGTTCTAAAACCTGAACTAAACCCTTTTTGATAGGTACGCCGTGTTTTCGAATATATTCGAGTTCCATCTCATCAGCTTTTTTTCGAATTTCTTTATAGGGAACATTTACCCCATATAACCGTTGAGCCAATTGCTCAGCAGTAGTTGCACTTAAACCTAAACATTGCATTAAATATTCGTGTGAAAATTCCTGTCCAATGAGTTCTTGAGATGCCTGTTGCAATGTTTGAAACCGCAATCGCTCAGTGTCAAACATTGTCCCATCCATATCAAAGATAGCTCCGTGAACAGGTTTTCCATGAAAAATAAGCACGTTTTTACCTCTTTTTTTGATCATGTTTTATTCAGGGTATACAAAAAAATGGCTAAAAAGGTAGGATGTTAATAAATGAAACATTAGTGGTTATTTTTTAATCAAAAATATAATCGATCTGTTACTGTGTAGAGTTAAATATCCAAAAGAGTTGAAATGTATAAATAACTATGAAATTAACTTTAACTACAAAAGCAGCAGGCCATCCTCGCCTGCTGCTTTTGATTAGTTCTTTTTGTTGCGCTGATAATGTTTATTTTTCTTTGTTCCATTTACCGCTAGTTGAACCTGCCTATTTTTATAATATTCTGCAGGCGCTCACATACCAGAAATCAACTCATCTTTTTCAACATCATTATTATTGGAGTCTCTGGTATAACTTTAAATCGCCTAAAACCCAGCATTACAGTAGTAGACGTTAATCTTAATTACTAGAACGTTTCTCAACTTTCCATTTAGATAATGATAATCATTTGCATTTAATAATGCAAGTTTATTTTATTATTTTTTTAAATTTATTAAGGAATACCTATGATTTATAGATATTCCCTATCTCACTTCACATTAATAATTAAATGTATAACTGAGGCCGTAAGTACGTCCTTCAGCTGGTATACTTTCTACAAGACCATATACTTTTTCTGCTTGTTGACTATAGACAGTTCGATAGTCTCTATTCCAAACATTATATACACCAAAATCTATACGTCCTTTCCAAGCTGGAAAATGAGCCAAAACATCCATCGTGCTATAGCCTTTAATTTTTACAGCTGAAAGTGAACCATCTTTTACTGCTTCATTTGTACCTTTTACAGCAAGCATTTGCACACGAGCCCCATACCCCTCATCGCTACTCCATTCAGCAAAACAGTACCTTTTATTGGTGAAACTTGAAAAGCATTCAACTCTTTCCATTTACCATCCGTATCTTTATATTGACCTCGCGTATAACCCAGTGTTCCCCCAACTTTAAACTCTTCCATAAATGGGTAGGTCGCCGTTAGTTCAGCACCATATACACGTTGGTCTTTGTCCATAACCTCAGCAACAGTTTCTTTATTACTGTTCTTGTAGAATTGAACAACTTTATCTGAAGTATTATAGAAACCTGTTATACCTAGATTTAGGCTTCGCTCCCCTTGTAAACGCCAGCCTAGTTCATAGCTATTTACACTTATAGGTTGGATATTAGCGGTTGATATATTAAATGCATCACGCATCATCCGTTGTACATCTGGAAAGCTAAAACCTTGAGAAAAATTAGCAAATATTTGCTGCTCATCTGTTAATTTATATATCGCTCCCAAATTAAATAAAACAGCATCGTCATTTACAGATCCGCTTGGCTGTATCCCATTTTTAGTCGAGTACTGTTCTGTTTCAGCTTTAATATATTGATAACGAGTACCAGCCTGGACATTCATACGGTCTGTTAAAGCGTAATCACCTTGTATAAAAACGCCAGCACTTTGAATTGTTGTATTTGGACCGGCATCGGAAGTTTTACCTGTAGGTTTATAGGTCAAACCTGTATTAAATGCTGTGAAATGCTCGTAGTGTTGTTGATTTTTTTCATGTTCATAATCTAAGCCATAAGTTAGATTAAGATCACGATTCATAATATTTAAATCACTTTGTATTGTTGAACGCAGACCAGCCACTTCGATTTCAGATTGAGATTGTTTTGCTTCTGTACCTTCCTCTCCTAAAAAGACTGGAAAGAAACGAGCATCTTCTTTAAGGTAATATCCTTCTAAATTTAAGACCTGACCTAAAATATCTTTATTTTGGTATTGAGTGTTGAATGCATAACGCTCTGTAAAAGGCTGATTAGATATTTCTAAACCCTTTTTCCCAATATATGAGTTAGGCGCTCCTCCATAAATATAATTTTTCCCATAATCAGGACCATAATTCGTATCTTGTTCATCTTTATAATATTGCGAACCCAAACTTAGTGATTGGTAATCAGTTAAATCTATATTTATACGACTATTAATATCAATTGTATCAGTATCAGGACGGCTACCTTGCATAGGTGCTATAGCAATACGATCACCATGGCTATCGAACTGAGATCCGCGACTAGTGAAATTAGCCCCTAAGAAACCATTTATATTATCTTTATTAAATGAAATAGATTGGCCAATTTCATAAGCTAGACTATCACTTCGAAATGTATCGGAAGACGTAATACCAAGTTTAGTTTCAAAACTTACTGGTTTAGTCGAATCAGCACGTTTCGTAATAATATTAATAATCCCGCCGGTAGAACCTGATCCATAAATACTTGTAGCTCCTGAAAGAACTTCAATACGTTCAATCATGCCTGGACTAATACTATTTAGTTGCCGAGCAACATCGCGTGAGCCATTTTGCGATACGCCGTCAATCATAATCATGACATCACGACCACGCATTGTTTGCCCATAGTTGGTAGTCGTTCCACTACTTACCCCAAGTGATAGAACCAACTGAGCCAGTATATCGGCAATTTTTCGTCCAGCAGTTGCCTGTTGTTCAATTTGCTGCTTTTTCAATCGTTTGAACTGTGCCTGCAATTTCGGCAATATTTTTGGGCGTCCTTGTCGCCGTCACTATAATTTTTTGCAATTGAGCTACAGGCTTTTGTGTCGGTTGATTATTAAGGGCTGCCTTTTCAATATTTGTATTTGCATAAACCTGCTGCGCAAATATTGCTGCTAGAGCAATACAACAAGGTTTTAATTTAAAATACCGTGATTCTGCACACATCAGATGATTTGAGTTAGCCCCAACCTTTTTGTATTGATTCATTTTCCCTTTCTCCAAACCCAAAAGTTATTAGATAGTTATAAGGCTCGGGATAATACTAAATATAAATAATAATGAGAATTGTTTTTATTAAAATAACTTAATTTAATACTACCTATCTTAAAATTAATTAATTTAATGAGATAAGAAAAAGATTTATTTTACTCATCAAGTACATCAACAAATTGAGCATTTAAGAGTTGTGCTAGATCTTTCGGGTTTAAGCCAATATCTAGTCCCCGTTTTCCTCCACTCACATAGATTTTGCTGAACTCTTGTGCAGATGCATCAATAACGGTTTTTAAGCGTTTCTTCTGACCTAAAGGACTAATCCCTCCGACCAAATATCCCGTTAAACGTTCAGCGTCTTTTGGATTGGCCATTTGCAATTTTTTACAGCCAAACGCCGTAGCCACTTTTTTTAAATTTAATTGATGATTAACTGGCAATACTGCAACAAAAAAATTCTTATCATCGCTAACCATCAATGTTTTGAATACTTCCCTTACATCTAAATTTAGTTTTTCTGCTGCTTCTAATCCAAAACTTTTAGCATTTGAATCATGTTCATATTCATGAATAGAAAATTCGATTTTATTACTTTTTAACAGCCTACATGCAGGAGTCATAATAAGTAGTGTTATAGATGAAATTATTTGGATTATAGTTTTTTTAGAAAAATTTTTAAAATTGCTTAGGCTATTTACAAGAATTACATAAAAAATCAAACAGCAACTGAATAAAAAATAATCTCAACTTGATATTCATGGCTCGACTCCATATATTTTATTTAGATTTAAGTCTGAGCTGACAATTTTATGAGTTATAAACACAACAATCTGATGGCTATGCGTCACCGTTTTTGGGATGAATCTTCAGATTATGTCTTAAATGAAAAGCAGTTTTTACAGCAGACGTTAATTGAACAAGGCATCTTTAATAACGCAACACTCGAGGATGTTAAGTATTTTTTCTATACCTTACCCAGCATTATTATTGTAAAAGCTCATGCACTTGGTTTTATGCATGATTCAGTCAAACAAATGTTATTACAGCATATTCAGTCCAATCGCCTTCACTTAATGCGGAAGTCTGAATTAAAGATCCAATTTAAAATGTAATTTAAGTTTTTGTGAAAGATCCGTTTTTTACCCTAGTTTTACTCACCTGAACGCTGTAAGTTTCTTAAATTTTAAAATTGCTTAGGCTATTTTAAAGTTAATGAAATAAAGATAGCCATTTCGACTGATCATTCAGTCTGAGAGAACTATTTTAATACGCTCAAAACATGTAATATTCGTTACAATTTTAGATCACCAGCGTTTGGCTGCATGATGCGCATAGGATTCTATTTTCATGTCAAATCAGAAAGATAAGCTTAAGAGTTTAAAAACTTCTTCCATGGATCGACGCTTATCAATCGCGAAAGCTTCTTTACTTGCAGGAACACGTTGGGCAACTGCAAGTGCCTCTTCTTTATTTTCTAATGAGGAAGAAAAAGAAAAGAAACGCAAAAAAGCGATGAGCGAGCAAGCTAATTATCTGGTTTCTGAAATAGGTAAACTTAAGGGTTCTATTGTTAAGATTGGCCAAATGATGGCCCTTTATGGTGAACATTTTTTACCTGAAGAAATTACACAAGCATTAAACACCTTAAATAACCAGACAGTTGCTTTAGATTGGCCTGCAATTAAGCCGCACCTTCAAGAGCAATTGGGCGCTAAATTAAATGATTTAACAATTGATCATGAGCCAATTGGTACTGCCTCTCTCGCGCAAGTGCACCGTGCAACACGTAAATCAGATGGTTTAGAGTTAGTTTTAAAGATTCAATATCCTGGCGTTGCAAATGCAATTGACTCCGATATGAGCTTGTTTAAAAACATGCTTAAACTGACACGCATGGTTCCTCAAACCCGTGAATTTGATCAGTGGTTTGATGAAGTGCGTGAAATGATGCATCGTGAAGTTGACTATGGTGTCGAAGCAGCAACTACTCGTCGCTTTGGTGAACGCTTAAAAGATGATGAACGCTATATTGTTCCTACAATTGTAGATGAATATTGCACAAATCAAGTGCTATGCATGACTTTTGAACGTGGTGTGCCAATTAATAGCCCTGTGATGTTGTCATTACCTCAAGAACGTCGTAATCAACTCGGTGAAGCATCATTAGAGATTGCAGTTCGTGAAATTTTTGAATGGGGTGAAATGCAAACTGACCCTAACTTTGGTAATTACCTTGTTCGTTTGGGTAATGGCCAAGATATTCAGGACAAAATTGTATTATTAGATTTTGGTGCTATTCGCCAGTTTGATGAACACTTGCTAACAGTTGCCCGTCAACTCATTCAGGCAGGTTATCAGCATAATAAAGATGCAATGGTGAAAGCCATGACTGGTTACGAGTTCTTTGATGCGATGCCTGAAAGTATTAAACCAGGTATGGCTGATGTCTTTTTACTTGCAACAGAAGCATTCAGTACTCCTGCAAATAACCCAGATATGCCCGCTGGTCTTATGGATGAACACGAACGTTACGACTGGAAGAAAAGCCAGCTTCATAGCCGTGTTATGCAACAAGCTAGTAAATCAATGGCTTCACGTTATTTTTCAGTTCCGCCAAAAGAGTTTATGTTTATTAGCCGTAAATTCATTGGAGCCTACACATTTATGACGGTTATTGATGCAAAAACCAATGTGCGACGTATGATTCGTAACTTTGCTTGATTTAATGAATGACTAGAATGATTCCATGTCATTCTAGTCAATCCTTCTCGGCTCCCCAACATTGCAATTATTTTAAATAAATAAAATCAAAAACTTATAATTTTCTTATTTTCTATTTACCATTTATCTACTCATTTTTCGAATGTCAGTAACGACATAGTTTTTTAATATGAGGCGTGTCAGCATAAAACAATAACAATGTGTTAGGACACCATAATCATGACAAGTATGATCAATAAAGCTCAGGGTTTGGGTTTATCGCTGATCACAAGATTGGCTGGAAGCGATGTACTTGATCAACTCAAGTTGCGTAAATTTGTTGAAAAATCTCTTTATCAAGGTTCAAAAGCTGGCTTTAGAGCATTAACGCAGACTCAAAAAGCATTTAAGCCCAAGCAAATCTCTCAACAACGTTTACCTCGCCAACAAAAAAATTTATTTGATTTAAGTTTAACCGAAGAACAACAAATGACTTCTGAAGCAATGTCTCAATTTGCTCAAGAGGTTTTATTGGGGTTAGCTCATGATGCCGATCAGGAAGCTCAGTTTCCTGAAAGTCTTTGGCAATATGTTGAAGATTTAGGACTTAACTATTATGCACTTCCAGAAGCACTCGGTGGAGTAGCAGCCGAACAAAATATCGTTAGTAACTTATTAATTGCTGAAAAACTAGCTGAAGGTGATTTCAGCCTTACAGCAGGATTACTCAGTACATTTAGCGTTATTAATGCAATAACACGTTGGGGTTCTGCTGAAGTTCAGTCGATGTACCTACCATGTTTTGCAGAAGACTCAGACATTACAGCAACTTTTGCTGTTCAAGAAACAACTCCAGCATTTAATCCTTATGCTTTAAAAACAAAAGCATCACTTGAAAATGATAAGTTTTTTATTGATGGTGAAAAAACATTAGTGATTTTAGGCGACTTAGCTGATGTATTTTTAGTAAGTGCAGACTTTAACGGTAAACCAGATGTATTTGTCGTGCAGTGTAATGAAACAATTTCAATAAAAAACACTCCGGCCATGGGCCTTAAAGCGACAGAAACAGCAACTCTTCGCTTTAATCACACTCCTGCTCTACGTTTAGGTGCAACAGATTTTGATTACACAGCCTTTGTAGATTTAGGCAACTTAATGTGGTGTGCAATGACTGTAGGTACATGTGAAGCTGTAAAAGCTTATTGTATTAAATATGCCAATGAACGAACCGCGTTCGGTGAACCTATTTCTCATCGACAAAGTGTCGCTTTCATGATCGCAGATATGGCTATTGAAATTGATGCAATGCGTATGTTGATTTTAAATGCTGCAAGCCTTGCAGAGTCCGGCAAACCATTTCACCGCGAAGCTTACTTAGCCCATCTACTTTGTTCTGAAAAATCCATGAAAATCGGTACAGATGGTGTGCAAATTCTTGGTGGACATGGTTTCACAAAAGAACATCCTGTTGAACGTTGGTACCGCGATTTACGGGCTACTGCAATTTTACAATCTGGCTTACATGCTTAAAAGATCAATCAGAGGATACTTTAATGAATTTACAAAATCCTAAAAAATTCAAAATGATGATTGATCAGGCACATGATGTTGCGATCAATGTTTTACGCCCTATTTCTCGTAAATATGATAAAGCTGAACATGCATATCCAAAAGAACTTGATATGCTCGCCTCTCTCATCGATGGCATGAATGAAGGTGGTGAAGGAATTAATGCTGGTGCTGCGGGTGCTGGAAAGCGCGGTGATACCGACAATGAAGGTATTCGCAATGGAACCAACATGTCGACCGCTCTTGGAATTATTGAGATGTGTTATGGCGATACAGGCTTATTACTGAGTATGCCTCGTCAGGGTCTTGGAAACTCAGCAATTGCTGCTGTCGCAAATGATGAGCAATTAGAACGGTTCAAAGGAACATGGGCAGCAATGGCCATCACCGAACCGGGTTGTGGCTCCGACTCTGCCGCTATCCGTACCACAGCAACCAAAGATGGCAATCACTACATTCTAAATGGTGAAAAGATTTTTGTAACTTCAGGCGAACGTGCAGATTCTGTCGTTGTTTGGGCTACGCTCGATCGCAAACTTGGACGTGCAGCAATTAAATCATTTGTCGTACCTAAAGGTACGCCCGGTATGAAGGTCGAACGTCTCGAACATAAATTAGGAATTAAAGCATCAGATACAGCAGTCATCAGTTTTATTGACTGCCGTGTACCAGCAGAGAACCTTTTGGGTAATGCCGAAGTGGATGTTGCTAAAGGTTTCGCCGGAGTAATGGAAACTTTTGACAATACACGCCCTCTAGTTGCAGCAATGGCAATCGGTTGTGCGAAAGCTTCACTAGAGCGTATTAAAGAGATTTTTAAAGATCAGCTTGATCCTGACTACTCGACTCCCTATCTGCATGCTTCTAACCTTGCAGCACAAATCTACCGTATGGAGGCTGAATGGGAAGCTGCTCGTCTGCTCATGTTAAAAGCGACATGGATGGCTGATAATAAAAAGCCAAACTCTAAAGAAGCTTCTATTGCAAAAGCAAAAGCAGGTCGTGTTGGTAACGAGATCACTTTAAAATGTGTCGAGTTAGCAGCAAGTCTAGGCTATAACGAAGATGAATTACTTGAGAAATGGGCACGTGATTCAAAAATTCTTGATATTTTTGAAGGTACTCAGCAAATTCAACAATTAATTATTGCGCGTCGTGAGCTTGGTAAATCTTCAAGTGAATTAAAATAAGAGCATCGTAAGGGAGTTTAAATTCCCTTGCTGCTTAGTACTAATCTATATGTAAAATAAAAAACCCTCTAATCACATGATTAGAGGGTTTGGTATTTCAGGAATATATTATTTATTCAATTTTTATGTTTCTAATGATTGATCTACTGCACCAAATTTTTTGAAGATTTTTGCACGTCGTTTTGGTGAAATGTTCGCTTTGTTCAAATCACCTTTATAGTGATCAAAAACTCGCTTATCCATTATTTTGAACCACAACGAAGGAATTAACGCAGGTAATAACATACTTGCATAACCACTTGGTAATTCTGGCGCCTCATCAAAATGACGTAATGCTTGGAATGGACGAGTCGGATAAGCATGATGATCTGAGTGACGCTGCAACTGGTACAGAAATAAGTTTGTTACTACGTTATTGTTGTTCCAACTATGCTCTGGCATTGTGCGCTCATATTGACCATTTTCTTTTTTCTGACGTAGTAAGCCATAATGTTCAATATAGTTAATAATTTCAAAAAGACTAATGCCATAAAATGCTTGTGTCGCTAAATATGGAATTGTACTTTTACCAAAAATTCCAACCATAGAGGCATGAAAAGCAGCACTCATTCCCCAGCCTTGTAATAATTCATTATCTGCTGACCAGAACTCTTTTCCTTTACGTTTTAAACGATTTTTCTCAATTTCAATTGCAGACTTAAAAGAACCTACAACTGTACGTGGCCAGAACTCATAAAATGTTTCGCCCATACGTGAAGAAGCCGGATCTTCAGGAGTTGCTGCACGTTTATGGTGTCCATAAGGATGTTCGATACGGAAATGGTTATAACCTGTAGGAACCAAAGCAAGATGAGATAAAATATGATCAATACGATCATGCTTATGGCTTAATTCATGGGCTGTATTAATCGCAATACCATTAATCGCCCCCATTGAAACACCGAGCAAAATTTTATCAATGAATGATGTAGTTTTTCGACTTGTTAAATAACATGCATAAACATTTGCAGCATATTGCAGTGGAATAAAACTCTTCACAAGACGTGAGTAATATGGATCTTTTTCAAGTAGTTTAATTTCTTCATCAGTTGGATTACGTGCATCCTTCCCGATAATCGTATCAATTGCGGGAATCACCACATGTAATAATAGTGGACCACCTAAAGCGAAAACTTTTTTTAATGGGCGTGGACCAAAATGGTAACCAGCTAAAATACCTAAACCAATTACAGGTAGAGCTGGACTAATCATCCATAAATAGCGCTTACGATCTATCTCACGCATAGACGCTGGCACTGGCATAAGTTCTTGCTGAACATTCACTGGTGCATTCATAGTCATATTTCCTTTTTCTATATATCTATATAGTTAAAGAAATAGTGTTTACTTAACAGTAGTAACCGTCCAAAAAACCTACGTTAAAGTCTTTGGCATTTTCTTCCACTTTTTTGTCCTAAAAACACATGTTGATCTATTCTTATAGCTCACTATAATTTTATTAAAATAATGATTGATCATTTAAAGATGGATGCACTAAGTAAATTTTTTGATGATATTCACCTTAATAAGTCTGAATACATCTATTTAAAAGCACAAGGAGAATGGGCTTTTAAAACACAAGATCAATCTGCTTTACTTGCCTATATTGTTTTAACTGGTTCAGTATATATTCAACTTAATGCTTCAGAAAAAATAATTGCGACAGCTGGTGATATTATTTTAATTCCTTCTGGAAAGGCACATAATGCCACCGACTCAAAATCAACAGCAAGTAAATTAGTAGATTCATTAGATATTACTTCGCTTTTTAACGGTCATAGACAAGACGCAATTGAATTTGGCACCTCCTCTCCTAATAAAACCTTATTACTGTGTTTGCGCTGTCAAATTGATACTCATATGGCAGGCCCTTTGATTAATGCATTGCCTTCAATCATGCATATTCAACACGAAAATCAAACCAACCCACCAGAATGGCTACAAATTGGGCTTTATTTTTTAGCAATTGAAACTCAAAAAATCAGGCCGGGACATGACAAAATTATTGATCATTTGGTCAGTATTCTTCTCATTGAGTGCATCCGTGATCACGTTCAACAAATGACAGATCAACAAAACTGGCTAAGTGCGTTAACCCATCCTGAATTAAGTAATGCCCTATCTGCTATTCACAGCCAACCAGAAATTGCTTGGACAGTTGAGTCTTTAGCAGAACAATGCTGTATGTCACGGTCCAAATTCGCAAATCTATTTAATAGTATTATTGGGGAACCACCTCTAACTTATTTGCAACATTACCGTTTTCGTTTAGCAAGTCAGTACTTACGCACAAGTAATTTTTCAATTCAGCAAATATCAAACAAAGTCGGCTATTCATCCGAGACTGCTTTTAGTCAGGCCTTTAAAAGAATTTTTGATTTATCACCTAAACAATATCGACAGCAATATATCGGACATCATCTCGATTAATAGAAAATAAAAAAGCGCCGAAGCGCTTTTTTTATTTGATCAAATTATTATTTAATTTTTGCATGTGATTTTAAATATTGGCTGTAATCTTCCAATATTTGTTGACCACGAGATTGACGATAAAGTTGTTTTAGCTGTTGTAATTGATCAGCAGGAATAGCATTAGCGGCTGATGAATTTACATTTGAAACTGCAACGACTACCAGTTCATTTGGTAAGTTTGCTGTTGTAACAGACCACATACCTGGTTTAGGGGTAGCTAAACTAAATGCTGCACGTTCAATTTCACGCTTTAAACCCTGTGAACGACTAAATACGCCAGCTGATTCAAATGCGACTTTATTTTTAGCAACTACTTGTTCTGCTGGTTGAGTTTTAAACTCAGTCAACATGGTAGCAATTTTTGCTTGGGCTGCTTTACGCGCTTTTGCATCGATAACTTTGGCTTTTGCTTCATTCATCGCTTGCGCTAATGGTTTTACACCAGCTGCGTGGTAATCACGCACTTTAACCCATACCGTATCACCATTTGCTAATTGAATATTAGATGATGCATTACGGTCACCATTTTTCACATCATCATTAAATAACTTAATTTTGACACTTGGATCACTTAAATATGGGTTTTGAGTTGCTAAAGTTACACCATTCAATGATTCAACTTTTGCACCTTTTACTTCTTGTACAACAGCTTCTAAAGAATCATTACCAACAATTGTTTCATTCAAACTGTTTACGGCATCTGAATAAACCGTAGCAACTTTATTCTTTTCAACCTCAGCCGTTAAACGCGCTTTCTCAGCTTCAAATGAAGGAATTTGGTTAGCTTGAGTTTCTGCTTCAATAATATGATAACCATATTGTGTTTTTACTGGCTGCGAAACTTGTCCATTTTTCAAACTTAAAACAGTTTTATCAAATGCATCCGAGAAAACACCTGGAGCATATGCTTCAACTAAACCACCTTTTGCTTTTGAACTAGGATCTTCAGAGAACTGCGATGCAGCTTGGGCAAACGAAAGACCACCCTGAATTTTCGCATAAACTTCTTTTGCAAGTTTTTGAGCAGCTGCGTCATCACGAGCATCAGTAGTAATTAAAATATGCTTTACAGTTCGTTTAGCATCTTTTTTCTGAGTTTCAACAAACTTTGCATAAGCTTGCTGAAGTTCAGCTTCAGTTGCAGGAGCTGGTTTAGCCATCATTGATGGAGATAAGACAACATAATCAACATCAACCGAAGCCTGTTGCTTAAATTCATTTTGATGCTTGTTATAGTAATCTGTAGCTTCTTGATTAGATGCAGTTAAACCTGTTTTGTAAGCATCTAATTTAATACTAGCTAAATGTAACGTACGTTGTTCAGTTTGCAAATTCGCAATTTGCATTAGATCAACTTTGCTTACTAAAGAGTAATCAGCAAAGGTTGACGTTAACATTTTCAAAGCATGATCTTGACGTAGGCTTGCTATTAAACCCTGACTCGTCATGCCAATAGAACGTAAGTAATTTTCATAGAGTTTTTGTGAGAATTGACCATTCTCTTGCAAACTAGGCTGCTGAGCTAACATTTGCTCAATTTGAGCATCACTCAAAGAGATACCTAATTTTTCTGCTTGCTGTATTAATAGATTACGTGACACCAAAATATCGAGTGCCTTAGCCTGAATGACAGGCAAATTAAGTAAACTTTCATCCCCTTTAACAGCAGCTAAATATTGTTCTTTGTAAGACTGAGTTAAAGTTTCAAGGTCTTTTTTAGATATTTCTTGGCCATTTACTGTCTTAGCAACATCAGCCTTGTTTCCCCTATTAAAATATCCTTCAATACCTACAAGTGCTAAAGGGGTCAAAAACAAAATTAGAAGGACTTTGCCGAGCCAACCCTTAATGACTGTACGAAACGATTCCATAAGTATTCCAATATTTTATTTCGAGGAGAATTTTAACTGAAAAACCACAATCAATGAATGAGCAATATTGGTCAATTCAGATATTTAATAAAAAACGCGCCTATATTGGCGCGTTTATTCATCTTAAAAGATTAAGCTACTGAATCTTTAAGACCTTTACCAGCTTTAAAGCTAGGTACTTTTGTTGCTTTAATTTGAAGCTCTTCACCAGTTTTAGGGTTACGACCAGTGCGTGCAGCACGTTCTTTAACACTGAAAGTACCAAAACCAACTAAAGTTACTGTGTCACCTTTTTTAAGTGCTTCAGTAATTGACGCAATTGTCGCATCGAGTGCCTTGCCTGCATCAGTCTTAGATACTCCCCCTTTTTCAGCAATTGCATCGATTAATTCTGATTTATTCATGAATAAAACATCCTCTTAATATCGTTTGTTTAAGGTCCAAGGCTATAGTTTAAAAGGCCATGACGCCTTTATAGCAATGCTTTAGGGGAAAACGCAATACTAGAGCAGGGCTTTTAGCAAAAATAAATGCTAAAAAACTGTTATATATTTGCTAAATCCCAACATTTTTTTACTTTTTATTCAATTTTGCTTTCAACTGTTGATTTTCTTCTATTAAAGCATCCACCTTAATATGCAGTTGTACGAGCAGCTGTTCGATGTGTTGCAAATCCTTTGGTGTCACCAATCCAATACGGTTTAAAGAGTGATTAACACTCGTATCAAGAATCTTTTCTACTCTGTCTTTTGTTTCAGATACAGATTCTTTTGCTTTTTCTGTGACTTTGCCAACAGTATTGTCTGCCAAGTCTCCAGTTTTTGATTCTAGCTCCTCACCCACTTTAACCAAAGAATCAAAGAGCTTATTTCCCTCTTCTTCCGCACGTGAAAAAGCACCAAGTCCTGCTAGCCAAATTTGCTTAGTATACTTTCTAAAATCTAAAGCTGATTTTCTTGAACTTCTTGATTTTAATTTATTTTTTTCCTCGGACTCTTCTATCTGGGTATCTGTATTTGCATTATCCATTAATCTAAACTCCTAATCAGATGAGAGAAATGATGACTGATTTGACCACAAAATATTTCTATAATAACAAAGTAAAGACTTGATCCATTTACAAAACTGTTCTACAAAGCAAATAAGTCATGTAAATATATTTAACACGACATTGTGTTAAGTTTGGGATAGGATGTCCCATTCTTCGGTTAATTGCTATTTCTAAGGATAAACTTTTATGAGTGAAACGCAACAAAGACAAAAACATCCGCGTCTGTTGCTGAATATTGTTCTAATTATTTTAGAAACTTTTTTTTCATTTATTCTCACCCACGATGGTGCCCTTCGCTTGCAAGCGAAAAAGTTTATTTTGAACAAAACAACGATTCGTATTAATAGCTATTTACCTTTCTTTGACTTCTATGTTCAATTTACAGAAAAAGGTTTGTTATTCGATATTCATTCTTTTGATAGACGTATTGATCTTGAGATCAATAGTACGCTTATCGATTTAATTAAAATTTTTGGTTTTTCTAACCAACGCAGTCTTAAAAATATGCGTATTGATGGTGATGAGGAAACGAAAAAGGAGCTTCTAGATTTAATTTCTCATTTAACTCTTCCAAAATTGCTAGTTGACTGGAAACAGTGGTTTAACACTCCAGATGATGAAGCTGAAACCCTTGCTTCACGTAAACGGATCGCTCCATTACTTGAGAAAATTGATCAACAAAGATCAGAGATTAACTCCCTTCACGTGGAAATTAAACAGTATCAAAATCGAATTACTCGCTTACAACGACGTCAACGAAATATTAACTTCTCCTTTGGTATAATTAGCCTAATATTTATTGTTTATTTCATATATAATTTGTGGGTTGCCTAATTTATTTTTCTATTTTGTTCCTACACTTGAATTAAAAATAAAAAAACTTGACTATTTTAGTCGGGATTCATAAAATCCTATTATCTAGTCTTAACATGTGTATCGAATCATGCGCCTTACAACTCGCGGTCGCTACGCAGTGACTGCTCTACTTGATTTAGCTTTGCAGCCAACTGAACAAACGATCACGCTCGCCGAAATTGCCGCACGCCAATCCATTTCAGTTGCTTATTTAGAACAGTTATTCGCAAAACTTAAGCGTCATGGGTTAGTTTCTAGTGTTCGTGGTGCAAATGGTGGTTACCATTTGGCTCGAAATGCTGATGAAATTACTGTGTTAGAAATTATTGAAGCTGTAAATGAAACGGTTGATGCAACACGTTGTGACCATAAAGGTAACTGCCAAAATGGTGCAATGTGTCTCACTCACGATTTATGGCAAGAACTCTCTCATCATATTGCCGACTATTTAGCAAAAATCTCTCTTGCCGACCTCATTAGCCGAGACAACGTTCAAACTGTTGCATTACGCCAAAATGTAACTGGCACAGATTCAGCTCTTTTATCGGGTACAGGTATTTGATATGAAACGTCCAATTTATCTTGATTACGCAGCAACCACTCCAGTAGATCCGCAAGTTGCAGAACGTATGATGGAGTGTTTAACTTTCGACGGTACCTTTGGTAATGCTGCGTCTCGTTCACACGCTTATGGCTGGCAGGCAGAAGAAAAAGTTGAATATGCACGTGAGCAAGTAGCAAATTTAATTAAAGCTGATCCACGTGAAATCGTTTGGACTTCTGGTGCAACTGAATCAGATAACCTTGCCCTTAAAGGTGTAGCTCAATTCTATGCATCTAAAGGCAAACATATCATTACAAGTAAAATTGAACACAAAGCTGTTCTAGATCCTTGTCGTGAATTAGAAGAACAAGGTTTTGAAATTACTTATTTAGAGCCAGAGCCACAAACAGGTTTAATTACTCCTGAAATGGTTAAGGCTGCCCTTCGCCCAGATACTATTCTTGTTTCTCTTATGATGGTAAACAATGAAATTGGTACAGTTACAGATGTAGCGGCGATTGGTGAATTAACACGTGCCAACAAAACATTTTTCCACGTAGATGCAGCGCAAGCAGCTGGTAAAGTTGATATCGACTTATCTACTATGAAAATTGATCTTATGAGTTTCTCTGCTCATAAAATTTATGGTCCAAAAGGTATCGGCGCATTATATGTACGTCGTAGCCCACGTGTTCGCCTAAAAGCACAAATCCATGGTGGTGGTCATGAACGTGGTATGCGTTCTGGTACTTTGGCTACTCACCAAATCGTTGGTATGGGTGAAGCTTTTGAAATTGCAGGCAAAACAATGCATGCAGAACAAGAGCGTCTCCGTAAACTTCGTGACAAACTTTGGAACGGTTTACAAGACCTTGAACAAGTGTTCTTAAATGGTCACCCAACTCAAAACGTTGCAAACTATTTAAATGTTAGCTTCAACTTTGTTGAAGGTGAATCTTTAATGATGTCTCTTAAAGATGCTGCTGTATCAAGTGGTTCTGCTTGTACTTCTGCAACTTTAGAGCCTTCATATGTTCTTCGCGCATTAGGTTTATCTGATGAGCTAGCACACAGCTCAATCCGCTTTAGTTTTGGTAAATACACAACTGAAGAAGACATTGACCACGTGCTTACAATTACCAAAGCCGCTGTTGAGAAATTACGTGAACTTTCTCCGCTTTGGGATATGTACAAAGAAGGTATCGATCTTTCTACAGTTGAATGGGCAGAACACTAATTATTGAAATTAGTGTTTTAACCCTCATATTAATATTAGGCTGACCCCGAGGTTTGGAGAAGCGAAATGGCTTATAGCGAAAAGGTAATTGATCATTACGAAAACCCACGTAATGTTGGTGTTTTAGATAAAAACTCTGAAAATGTTGGTACAGGCATGGTGGGTGCACCTGCATGTGGCGACGTGATGCGTTTACAAATTCAGGTAAATGATAGTGGTGTGATTGAAGAAGCACGCTTCAAAACTTATGGTTGTGGTTCTGCAATTGCATCAAGCTCACTTGTAACTGAATGGTTAAAAGGTAAGACTCTTGATGAAGCTCAAGCGATCAAAAATATTGATATCGCAACTGAGCTTGCTCTTCCTCCAGTAAAAGTTCACTGCTCTGTACTAGCTGAAGATGCAATTAAAGCTGCGATTGATGATTACCGCAGTAAAAAATCTAAAGCTTAATTTGTTACCATTGTAAACGTTGGAGTTTTCATGATTCATTTAACTGAAAATGCTGCGACTCATATTAGCAATTACCTTAAAAATCGAGGTAAGGGTGAAGGCATTCGCGTGGGTGTGAAAACTTCTGGTTGTTCTGGGTTGGCTTATGTTCTCGAATTTGTTGATTCTGTCGATGAACATGACCAAGTTTTCGAACAATTTGGCGTTAAGGTTTTTGTAGATCCGAAAAGTCTTGTCTATTTAGAAGGCTTAGAAATGGATTACGTAAAGAATGGCCTTAACGAAGGGTTCGAATTTAACAATCCCAACAAAAAAGGTGAATGTGGTTGCGGTGAGTCTTTCACTGTATAACTCCCTCTTCTCCTTCCATCCTTTTCATTAAAACAGTGACTTTTTATAGCACTGTTTTAATGTATTTAATTAACGTGGACCTCCTTTCTAATGAATCATTTTGAGTTGTTCAATTTACCCGTAGAACTCGATATCGATTTGGCGAGCTTAAAATCTAGTTTCTTAAGTTTGCAACAGCAATATCACCCAGATAAAGCAGAAGATAAAGATCAGGCATTGATCAAATCAAGTGAAATTAATCAAGCTTTTAAAGTACTTTCGCAAGTAGATAGCCGCGCTGCTTATCTATTAGCATTAAAAAAGCAAGATCATCACCTTGATCAATCCATTAGTGATTTTGAGTTCCTACAATCAGCTCTAGAACTTCGTGAGCAACTTGATGAAGCAACTTCACAAGAGCATTTAAGTACTCTTAAGCAAGAAGTTTTTCAGTGGATTGATGGCTTAGTTCGCGAATTTAAGATTGACTACTCAGATGAAGATTGGGGCGAAGCTCGAGATACTGTACGTAAATTACGTTTCTTTCAGCGCGTTCTTAACGATATTGAAAAAGCAGAAGATCAACTGTTGGATGATGAAGACAACTTTGATTTAGACGATGATTTTTAATTTGCTTTTTCCAATTTATATTCAAAGGATTTAACTCATGGCACTTTTGCAAATTGCTGAACCGGGTCAATCCAGTGCCCCACATGAACACCGCATTGCGATTGGTATCGACCTAGGAACAACACATTCTTTAGTTGCGACAGTGTTATCAGGCAAACCAAAAGTCCTTAACGACGAAAAAGAAAGACGACTTCTTCCTTCTATTGTGCATTATGGAAATGATGGCACTCATTATGGTGAAGAAGCAAAACCTTTCATTATTGCTGATCCAAAAAATACAATTGTTTCTGTAAAGCGTTTTATGGGACGCTCAAAAGCAGATATCAAATTTCAACACCCATATGAATTAGTGGGTTCTGAAAATGAGATGCCAGCTTTCGAGACACGTTCTGGTCGTAAAACGCCTGTTGAAATTTCAGCTGAAATTTTAAAACAACTAAAAGAACGTGCTGAATCTAGTTTACAAAACCCAGTAAATGGAGCCGTAATTACTGTTCCAGCTTATTTTGATGAAGCACAACGTCAAGCAACACGCGATGCTGCACAGCTGGCTGGGTTGAATGTACTACGTCTTTTAAATGAGCCAACTGCTGCTGCTGTGGCTTATGGTTTAGATCAAGAAACGAATTTAGCTACAGATCATAACTATGTGATTTATGACCTAGGTGGTGGTACTTTCGACGTATCAATCCTACGTTTTTCACAAGGTGTCTTTGAGGTATTAGCTACAGGTGGTCATACTGCTTTAGGTGGTGATGATTTAGATCGTCTCATTGTTAAGTGGGCTAAAAAACAATTAAATATTGATACGCTAAGTGATGAAAACTATGCAGTATTTATTGTTGCTGCTCGCCAAGCAAAAGAACAACTCTCTACACAAGAATCCGTTCAGTTAAAACTACTTGAAAATGTACTAACACTTGATCGTTCAACCTTTGAGAGCATTATTCAAGTTGCTTTAGACAAAACAATCAGTGTTTGCAAACGCGTTTTACGTGATGCAAAACTTGAGTTATCAGATATTCAAAATGTTGTTTTAGTAGGTGGCTCTACCCGTTCGTATGCTGTTCAGCAAGCAGTTCGCAATGTGTTTAATCAAGAACCACTTTGCACGATTAATCCTGATGAAGTAGTAGCGATTGGAGCTTCTATCACAGCCAATCAATTAATTGGAAACAGCCAAGACGGCTCACTACTTTTAGATGTTACTCCTCTTTCTCTTGGCTTAGAAACCATGGGTGGATTAGTAGAGCGTCTTATTTCTCGTAATACAGCTATTCCGGTTGCTCGTCGCCAAGAGTTTACTACGTATCAAGATGGCCAAACTGCCATGCTGATTCATGTAGTTCAAGGTGAAAGAGATTTAGTCGAACACTGTCGATCGTTAGGAAGATTCGTTCTTCATGGCATTCCTCCAATGACTGCTGGTCAAGCACGTATTGAAGTTACCTTTCAGGTAGATGCAGATGGCTTGCTTACTGTTTCAGCTCGTGAAACAACTTCAGGTGTACAAGCTCAAATTGATATTAAACCATCTTATGGTTTATCAGAGTCTGACACTGAACGCTTATTAATTGAAGGTTTTCAACACGCAGAAGAAGACAAAAATCTGCGTCATTTAAAAGAAACCAAAGTTGAAGCTCAACGTGAGCTTGAAGCATTAGAACAAGCACTGAAAGTTGATGCTGATTTACTCAATGATGAGCAACTCGAAGCACTTAAAACCGCTGAAAATATGCTTAAAGTACAACTTGAAGGCAATGATATTCAAGCGATTGAAAAAGCTGTAGAACAACTTAAAGTACATAGTGATGCTTTTGCTGCACTACGTATGAATCGACATATTGACCACGCCTTAAAAGGTACAAAACTTGAAGATTGGTCAAATTCAAACTAAAGGTATAGGTGATCAATATGCCCCGCATTAAAGTACTTCCTCACGCTCAATTTTGTCCTGAAGGTGCAGAATTTGAAGTTGAACAGAATGCAAATCTTTGCCAAAGTTTGCTTGATCGAGGAATTAAAATCGAACATGCATGTGACATGTCATGCGCTTGTACAACATGTCACGTAGTAGTTCGTAAAGGTTTTGATAGCTTAGAAGAAATGGATGATGTTGAAGCAGATCTTTTAGATCGCGCTTGGGGTCTTGAACCGGATTCTCGCCTTTCATGCCAAGTAAAAGTTGTGGATGAAGATTTAGAAATTGAGATTCCTAAATATACAATTAACCATGCTTCAGAAAATCATTAATCATGTTAATAAAAAAGCTGCTTTTAAAGCAGCTTTTTTTTATATTTTATAAACTCTAAACCTGATCTTGCTGGTCTATTTCTAAAGGTTTAACTTCATCTTCAAGTTTTAACTGTGCAATACCTTGAGTATTTACTAAAGTTTGTTGAACTTTAATTCGTTGAATCATCTTCTCAAGCACTTCTACTAATTCAGGATATTCATAGTTTTGTACTTCTTCTAAATTAAGTACCAAGTGAAAGCCTTTATACTCATAATCGAACCATTGCTGATGATCCGATTTATTGCCTGTATATTTCTCCATCACTTGCCATGTCTTTACGGCACCTTGAATACCTTTTAGATAAATCGGTGTTTTAGGTGCGCACAGGAAATCACTTTTGATTAATTGATAAGTATCATCTGAAATTAAGATTTCATCTATTTCAGCAGCATATTGCAGACGAGCCGCTAAATTCACATCACGACCTACAATCGTATAAGCCATACGATGTGTTGCCCCATAATTTCCTACGTGGCAATAACCAGTACTAATGCCCATTCGGATATGCAATGCTGAGTAACCCATTTTTTTCCAGCGCTCGCGCAACAATTTCATTTGCTGACGCATAGCGATTGCCATTTCTACACAGGCTTTGGCATCTTGCTCCACACCTTGTGAATTCGGATCACCAAAAAATATGAGGATGGCATCACCCATAAATTTATCGACTGTGGCTTCATACTGTTTAGCGATTTCCGTCATATGACTTAAATAATCATTAAGCAAGAATGCTAAATCATCTGGAATTAAAGTTTCTGATAACTCTGTAAAACCCTGAATATCAGAAAAAAACACCGTCATTTTTTTACGCTTATATTCAATCTTTGCTTCAGCCTCACCGCGCATGATAGATTGCCATAACTGTAATGGCGCATAACGACTTAATTGATTAGCAAAAGCAATATAGCGGGTCATTTGATCATAGTAATGTTGACGCTGCTGACTGATTTTTTTAACCCAACGATGCTGGTAGTAGTTTCCGATAGTAATAAACATAACCAAGCCAAGAAGTGTAATTACAGTCAACTCTTGGCTAGTAGGTTCAAAATATGTATAAAAACCAAATAAAAAGAAAGTACTTAAATAAAAAATAATCGCGCCTAACAAACTGGTCAAACAAATGACTGCGAAAGAAATACGACTATTAATTGCTGAATAAAATAATGCAAAAATTGCAATAAATGTAGGCACCAAATTAAGATGCAGACCTGCTAAGGTAACGGCCACAACAATTGCATCGATTGCAAAGAAAACACTTTTTTGAGTTTTTTTATCGAATTGGTACTGAAGCCAATGTTCTAACTTCGAACTAATAAAAAGCAGAAATAGGAAAAAAGGTGGAACATAGATCTGATAATTTGTATTCGGTGAGGTAAAAGCATAGATCACTAAAATTAATGACAGAATTGAATATCCCATCAAACGATGAAAATATGCAAACTGCTTAGGCTCTCTATCGATAAACCTCTCTAATTGCACCCTATCCTCCACACCTCAATGTAGCCACATTCATATAAATGTGGCATTGCATTGATTTAGTCCATGCGCCAATCAAAAGGCATGTCGCCTTGACCACGTAGCGCAAGCATAAGGGTTTGACGCATATGAGCCAGCACATCATTTGTATATGGAACAGCTGGTGTACCCCAAACTGGTTTAGGCCATGCAACATCATTCTGATAACGTACAACATGATGGAAATGCAATTGAGGCACCATATTCCCCAAAGCTGCAACATTCATTTTATCAGCTCGGAATACACGAGATAGCTGGCTAGACAACCAACTTGATTCGCGCAAAAACTGTTCTTGGTCAGCTTGGCTCAACTCATATAATTCTGTGATTCCCGGCACACGAGGGATTAAAATCAGCCAAGGGAATTGCATATCATTCATTAAACGACATGTTGAAAGCGGAAAATCGCCTACAAAAAAAGTATCTTGAGCAAGTTGTGGATGCAAACTAAACATATCTTTTATAAATGACAATAAACAATAATGGCTAATACTATCACATCAGTTTTGATGTGAGTATTGCTAGTGTCTGGTTTGATTACAAATAACAATGATTTTATGCACTTATTCCCCTCATAGACCGAGAAATCGTGCATAAAACTCTGTTATCAACACACAAAGGATTTGTATAGAATGAAAATCACTTTAAAACACTATTTAAGCATGTAATTCATTCAATAATTTCGCTAATAAATCATTAATAAATTGGATTCGTTTTTCCTGCTCTTCAAGCTGAACCATAACCTTTAAACGTTGACCACCTTCCATACGATAATAGGTTGGATGTTTTTGCATGAGTTGAATAATACTAATGGCCTGAACAGGTGTATCAGGCGAGAATTCAATATTGCCACCTTGCGTATTAATATCGATCTTAGTAATCCCTAGCTGTTCAGCTTTCAGTCGAATTTGGTGAACACTAAATAAGTGTTTAACTGATTGCGGTGGAACTCCAAAACGGTCAATAAGCTCCATACGGATATTGTCGAGCTTTTCTTGGGTATCTGTATTACTAATACGCTTATAGAATAATAAACGCTGATGGACGTCACCTAGATACTCATCTGGAATTAGTGCAGGAATGTGTAAATTAATTTCTGCAGTTAATGATAAAGGCGCATCAAAATTCGGTGTTTTACCTTGCTGAATCGCTTTAGTAGCTTTTTCCAGCATTTCCATATATAGGCTATATCCAATTGCCTGCATTGAGCCACTTTGCTGCTCACCTAAAAGCTCACCTGCGCCTCGAATTTCTAAATCTTCTGTAGCCAGCATAAAACCAGCACCAAGAGTTGAAGCACGTTGAATTGCATCTAGACGTTTTTCAGCATCACCTTTTAAATGCTTTATCGAAGGAACCAATAAATAGGCATAGGCTTGGTGGTGTGAACGTCCTACACGGCCACGTAATTGGTGTAGTTGAGCTAAACCTAGTTTGTCGGCCCTTTCTATCAAAATAGTGTTGGCATTTGGAACATCGATTCCGGTTTCGATAATTGTTGAGCATACCAATACATTGTATTCTTTGTGATAGAACTGTTGCATGACTTGCTCAAGTTCTCTTTCCCTCATTTGTCCGTGTGCAACAGCTACACGAGCTTCAGGGACAAGCACACGAATATTTTCAGCTGCTCTCTCAATCGTATCAACTTCATTGTGCAAGAAATATACTTGTCCACCACGCAGTAACTCACGCAAGATCGCTTCTTTAATAGATGCTTCGGTATGTTCTTGTACAAAGGTTTTAACAGCTAAACGACGGGCTGGCGGTGTAGCAATGATAGATAAATCACGCATACCCGAAAAAGCCATATTTAAAGTTCGTGGAATTGGTGTAGCTGTAAGCGTTAACATATCAACATCTGCGCGTAATGCTTTAATACGCTCTTTATCACGCACACCAAAACGGTGTTCTTCGTCGACCACCATTAAGCCTAGATCTTTAAACTGCACATTTTCTTGTAAAAGTTTATGGGTGCCCACCACAATATCGACTTTACCGTCAGCAAGATCTTCAATATTTTTCGTATGCGTTTTATTTGAACCAAAGCGTGATAATACTTCAATACGAACAGGCCAGTCGGCAAAGCGGTCTTTAAAAGACTCATAATGCTGTTGAGCAAGCAATGTCGTCGGTACTAAAACAGCGACCTGTTTGCCATTTTGCACCGCAACAAATGCTGCTCGCATTGCAACTTCTGTTTTACCAAAACCAACGTCCCCACAAACAAGTCGATCCATCGGTTTAGCTTGTTGCATATCATAAAGTGTCGCTTCAATAGCATTGGCTTGATCAAGTGTTTCTTCATACGCAAATCCACTCGCAAATTGCATATAAAGCGACTGATCGACTTCAAAACCAAAACCAGGTTTTGACTGACGACGTGCTTGTATATGTAACAACTCTGCTGCAACATCATGAATTTGTTCTAAAGCTTTACGTTTAGCCTTACTCCACGCGTCAGTTCCAATTTTATGTAATGGTGCTAAGTCCGGATCTCCACCACTGTAACGACTAATAAGATGCAAGTTAGTCACAGGCACATAAACTTTTGCCTCTTCAGCATAGTCTAATTGCAAGAACTCGTAATCTTGCCCTTCAATTGCTAAAGTAATTAACCCAGCATAACGCCCTACACCATGGTCAATATGAACAACAGGAGCACCTATGCTTAATTCGGTCAAACTACGAATTAGGAACTCTTCTGAAACTTCTTGCTGACGTTTACGACGACGTTGGACTACCCGATGCTCATATAACTGATTTTCTGAAATAACAGACAATTGATCGGTTAAAAGCAACCCACGGTCTAATGGCGCATTCGTAATAGCAATCGCAAACTGACTTTTCTGGAATTGCTCAAAACTATCTACGCTAGGAATATCTCCCAGACTAGCACGCAAGCCATCTCTTAAACTTTCACGTCGACCAGCACTTTCTGCAACCAATAAAACAGGATGATTTGCTTCATCAATATATTTTTTAACTACAGCAAATGGTTTTTCTTTTTTCGGATCAACTGGCAGCTTAGGTGGTTGCTCAACCTTAAGATTTAGAGCCCCAGCTTTTTCTTCAACTGCTTCAGCGCTCACAAGCATACGCGGGAACTGATTTAAAGCACTTAGTAAGTTATTTGGTGCAATAAATAACTCATCAGGAGGGAGAATTGGCTGGTCTGCGTTATGGCGTCTATCTTCATAGCGACGAAAAACTTCTTTCCAAAAACTGGTTAAATCAATATCTATATCATTATTTGTAATTACAATGCAATTCTTTGGAAAGTACGTTGTAAGTGTACTTTGAGACTGCATGTGAGTTTTATCAAAAAATAACGGTAAATAAAACTCAATTCCCGGAGATGCGATCCCATCAAGAACATCTTGGTAAATTGGGTTTTTCTTAGGATTTGCGGTGGGAAAAAGTTCAGAATAACGATCTCTGAAAATGGAACGAGCTTCTTTTAATGGGAACTCTTTCGCGGGAAGAACTGTAAAACTTTTTAAAGTTGTGGTGGTTCTTTGTGTTTCTGGATCAAAGAATTTTAAAGTATCAATTTCATCATCAAATAGGTCAATACGGATAGGTGCATCCTGACCAGATGCAAAAATATCCATAATACTGCCACGTACAGCAAACTCACCATGGTCGTAAACTGTATCTACTAAATGATACCCAGCCTGTACTAAACGTAGCTTCTGTTGTTCTAAATCAAATTTTTGCCCCACACGTATATCAAAATGCTCACCTAAAACCCAAGAATATGGTGCAACTCTTTGAGCTAAAGTGCTTGCTGAAATGAGCAATACACCTTGTTGCGGCATATTGGATAAAATCGCGAGTCGTTCTGAAACAATATCTTGATGAGGTGACAAGCGGTCATACGGCAAAATCTCCCAATCAGGGAAAATTGTCGGTTTTATGCCATAAAATTCAAGTTCACTTTCTAACTGAGCAACATGTTGGTTATTTCGAGCTACTACAACGAGCAAAGATGAATGCTGAACGGCAATTTCTTTGAATAATAATGCAGCAGACGAACCTAATAACGACCCTACCCAACGCTTTTCACCGGCTTTGAGCTGTTGTAAATTCAATTGAGAGATTTCTTGTTGAAACATGTATATGGCTTTTATCAGCTAAAAAGATATGAGCTCAATAGTAGCATGATGTTTTTAGTGAAATGAGTTATTTTTTTGAAAATCAAACTACTAGTTGGCCCTACTTTTTATATTTTTTAATCAATTAACTATGATTATTTATCACGCAAAAACAGAACGTAATATTGATTTAAAATTTGTATAATCGCTTTGAGTTGAAGTAGCTTTTCTTGAGTATTTTCCAATCTTGCAACATAGCGCTGTGTTGCGATTTCTAAATCAATCTTTTCATTAATTTGTGGCGTAATTTGAAATAACTTTTGAAGATTATCAAAATTCTGTAATTTACGGTTTGAGAAATATTCAAGATGCTCTGACCACTTATGATTAATCACTACATCATTAATGATAGGCCCACGTTCAGAATCAAATTTTAATTGATTCTCTTGCAAGTACGTTTGTTCAGGTGTCTCTTTCGAGCCTTGAAAAAGCTGTGTTATCTTTTTAAACATTTCATCACATCATATTTATTTCAATTTAAATGATGGAAGTAACCTAGTCACTCCCATCATTTGAGTTTTCTAAATTAAAGATTATTCATCGCCTAAATCATCAAGAAAATCTACAGTCGGTACAAAAAATAAAGTACCTGTTTGAGCAGTACTAAAGTCAAGTAACCGATCTAGGTTACCATGCTCATTGCCTAAAAACATGTTCTCAAGCATTTGTCGGGTTGTACTAAATTTACGCGAGTAGCCAATAAAGAATGTGCCATATTCATTTCTAGACGGATTTGAAAAAGGCATATTAGCTCGCATAATTTTAAGTTCATTACCTTCTGCATCATGAGCTTTACTAACGACATTATGAGCCGTTAAAGGTTTTTCATCATCGCCGAGCTCAACATCATTGAACTTTTTACGGCCGATCACTTTTTCTTGCTCTTCGTCAGTTAATGAACGCCATTTGTCCATATCATGTGTATATTTTTGGATAAAAGCATAACTTCCCCCGATAAAGTCAGGGTCTTCATCGCCTACTAATGCCCACTGTGCTGCAATAACAGGTTCAGGATTCTCTGTTCCATCCACAAAGCCAATAATTGCACGACCGTCAAAATAACGAAAACCATGAACTTCATCAATTGGATAAGTTACTTTACCAAGCTGTTGATTAATTATATTACCTAGCTCGTAACATAAAGTCTGACGATCAGCACGTATATGAAAAAATAAATCACCCGGAGTTGAGACAGCCGTGTATTTCGGACCTCTAATTTCTTGAAATGGTTGTAACTCTTGAGGCTTGGATTGCTCTGGAAATAATATATCCCATGCATTTGAGCTAAAACCTAAAGTAGCATTAAATTTACTATCTGGATAACGATTAAAGAGACTTCTGGTTAGTGCTGAAAAATTAGCAGCAAAATCTTTTACTTTTTCTATTACAGAATCACCTTGAGCTAATCCCAATACAATAAATAATGCATTTTCACCAGGAGCACTCGTTACAGGTTGAATTCTCATACATTCCATAAAATATGCCTTTTTAGGTATTTAAGTTTATTAATTTAGCATACTCATATTTTTTTCATACAGCCTGTTAATAAATCTGATGTTGATAAGAGTTTAAGTAAACCGCCTTAAACCCTTACTCAAATTAACCTTAATCAACGTCCATATTGCTTTTTTAAATACTTTACGATTTGAGCCGACTCAAACATCTTCACTCCCGTATTTGGGTCTACCAAGTATGGTACTTGCATTTTACCTTGCATAATCGGCAACAGCTTTTCTCTTTTTCCGCCTTCTAAAGGTATGTATTTACCAGGTTTTAAGCGAAGAATAGCAGGTCCCATATCTTGCCATCTCTCTTTTGCCACATTATGCAAAATATATGGTAGCTCAAGTTCAGAGAGTAGACTTCTTACAATTCGTGAATACGGACTTGCTTCAAAACTCCATAACTCAAGTTTTTGCTCAGGTGCAGCTCTATCAACAATTTTTTTATTTATCCATATTCCACGAGCTCCATTTAATATAGTTCCTGCAACTGCAACATAAGGCATGTTTGGGTAACTCGAAAATTTCTGCGGTGTTTTCCCTGTCTTACCATAATGTTTAAATAAATGATGAATAATATCCTGTGATTCATATAGCTGATCGCCAGTATTTTCATCAATTAAAAATGGAAACTGTAATTTACCGCCTTTTTCTTTTACAACTGAACGATACTTTGTTCCACCTTTAGGACATGGATAAATTTCAACGTCCAGATTCAAAAGTGTAATCACTTCACGAACACGACGGCAAAATGGTGAACCTTCAAATTCATATAGTTTCAAAGCTTTTACAGGTTGTTGTGGAAATGCTGTTCCTGAAACACCTCTACCACCTTCAGCAATTGCAGATACAACTGCTTGAAGTACTTTAATTTGATGAATCACCATCATGCCTTCCTTTATATTAGAGAATTAGACTAATTTTTCTTTTGCTATCACAATCCCATTATTATCAGCATAGATAAAATCACCAGATTGAATTGTGACTCCACCAAAATACAAATTAATATCTACCTCACCAATGCCCTTACGATTACTTTTTTGTGGAATTGCAGCCAATGCATGTACTCCCAAATCTAAGGTCGAAAGTGCATCAACGTCTCGTACACAACCGTAAATCACCACACCATTCCAGTTGTTTTTAACTGCTGACTCAGCAATCAAATCACCCATGAGTGCACAGCGCATAGATGCACCACCATCCACAACTAATACTTTACCTGTACCATCTGTTGCCAATAACTCTTTTACACGTGAGTTATCTTCAAAGCACTTTACTGTTACAACCTGTCCCCCAAAAGTTTTACGAGCTCCATAACTTTGAAAGAACTTGCCATCCATTGATGGGATTACAACCTGTAAGCCTTTTTCAGGGTTATCATCTAATAAATCACATGTTACAAATGGTACTGTCGACACTTTAATACTCCCTTATCGAGTTTGTTGTATGCTCAGATTATCATATCGTTTAAAGGCTTCAATTTGCGTTAGCGCCGCTACGACCATCGTATGAGCCAATTGCTCGGCAGTTACTGGCTTATATTTGAATGGCTTTTGAAATTTATTCTCAATAAGTTTAAATAGACTCTGCCCTAAGTCTTCAATAAACCGTACATCGCTGCGTTTACCAATCAGTAAAGACGGTCTAAAAATAGATAGTTTTTCGAGTTCTAGACTCTCAATATAATCTTCTAACTGTCCTTTCACTTTATTATAAAAAATTGGAGAATTTGCATTTGCTCCAAGGGCACTTACTAGCAATAGATGAATATGTTTATCTTGCACTAAATCTGCTAAATGAGCATTGATTTCATAATCTACAGCGTAAAAAGCCTGTTTTGAACCAGCCATTTTTAATGTTGTTCCAAGACAGCTAAATGCATGGGTATGGCCATTCACATCTTCATCATTGAGTAATAAAAAATCCTCTATAACGAGTTGAGTAACTTTTTTATATGTATTAAGTAGTTGTGATTCTTTTCTGACCACAACAGTAATCGCTTCAAATTCCGGAGTTTGCTCAAGCTGTTCGACAAGCGCTAAACCCACAAGTCCCGTAGCACCTATCACGATTGCTTTTTTAGTACTTATAGTCATTTTTTATCCAACCCTCTTTAAGTTTGTATCAAATTTAACCTTTTCTTACCGTTTTAGCAGCCCCTAAAACCGCTTAAAATGCTCGCAAGGCTTGACTTCACGGTGTTGATTCATCACAATATGGCACTTGTTTACGGGCTGGTGATGGTTACACCAGTTTACTGAATTGACCACAGCCCGCCCAGACCAACTTATTTTCAAGGAGTGCAAGAGTGGCAAACTCTGCTCAAGCTAAAAAACGTGCGCGTCAAAACGTTACAGCGCGTAAACACAACGCAAGCTTGCGTTCTATGGTTCGTACCTACATCAAACGTACTTTAAGTGCAATCGCTGGTGGTGATTATGCTGTTGCTACAGAAGCTTACAAAAAAGCTGTTCCTGTAATCGACCGCATGGCTGATAAAGGCATCATCCACAAAAATAAAGCTGCTCGTCATAAGAGCCGTTTAAATGCTCAAGTTAAAGCGTTAGCTAACTAATTTGAACATGTAAAAAAAGCCCAATAGGGCTTTTTTTATTATCTATCGTTTTTGAGCTTATAGCACTTTATGAAATTTAGCTACATTCAGCTCATAGGCTTTTCCTCTCCAAATCCACTTTAATTTACAATTTGGAAACTCTTCACCTTCAAACCAGACAAATAATCCTTCCATCATTTCCGGCCAGTCTTCTTTCTTAATTTTATTTTCGCCAGAAATTACAGCAACAATTGCTGCAATAATCGTGTCATGACTCACAGCTAAACTAAGACCGCCTTTAGTTTTTGGATGAGTTCGGTAAATAAGCTCTAGTACATCTAAAACACCCGTAATAGGATGTTTCATACCCGGTAATGCATTATTTACAAAACTATTAATAAAGCCTAAAGCGCCCTGCTTTTTAAAATAAGGAGCAGCTTGTTGTATATCCAACACAAAGCTACCTGGTTCAACAAGTAGCCCTTGCTCAATAATTTCAATCGTATGAGTATTTGATTGAGGACTTACATCGTCAGCCCCTTCGATCATGAGCGCAGCCGTATCGACACAGCGTTGTATTGGACTTGAAATACAATGCTGAATAACACGATCTGTATTTTTGATTAAATAATTACCCCATGCCTGCGCAAGCTCACGTCCTTGAGGAGTAAGTTGGAGATCATAACCAGCCAAGCCCTGCCCATCTACAAGTTCTCTTAAAGAATGGCGCGTAAATAAGGTTACAGGAGTTGAAGCATCGGGCAATAAATCAATTGCTTCAAACATACTTTTAGGCAATAAATCGAGTGCCATCTTTATCTTGTCATCTTTTTTCAATACTTTGCCACTATAACATGTCTGGCATAACTCTCAATCTATAACACCTGATTGGGCTAATGCTTCAAATGCTATTTTTTTGCTTTCCTGATCACGAAAAGCGATAAAGCCCTTATTTAAAACCGTGTTTCTTTGGTTATATTCAAAAGGTTTTCCATCCAGAGTAAGTAAACCACCGCCTATACTTTCTAACAGACCTTGACCAGAACTTGTATCCCATTCAGAAGTAGGATGAAAGCGTGGGTAAATATCTATTTCACCTTCTAACATCATGCAAAACTTATAGGCACTTCCTGCTTCTCGTCGAATAATGCGATGTTCTTTTTCTATAGGTTGAATAAATTTTTGGTATTTTGGATTTTTACTACCGTGACTAAGTCCTATTTGTATAGGGGCATCTAACGAAGTTGAATTGACCTGATATTGATACCATTGTTGTTGGCTAAAGCTATATTTAAAAGGTAAATCTTGCAGATATCCTAAGTACACAACTTGTTCACATGGCACAGCAATAACTGAGAAAACTGTTTCTTTGCCGTTGATCAAGCTTAGATTGATCGTAAATTCATCACGTTCATGTATAAACTCCTTCGTACCATCAAGCGGATCTAACATCCAACAAGTAGACCAGTCATGACGGGCACTATAATCACTTTCTTCAGACAATACAGGCAACTCTGGAGTAATCTCTGCAAGATGCTTTAATAAAAATCTATTTACCTTTAGATCTGCTTGGGTTACAGGTGAATCATCTTGCTTTTCATGAATAGTAAACTCATAACCCGCAGAATAGTTTTGATATTCTTCTAGTAAAATCTGACTCGCCTGTTCCAGAATCGGCAGAAGTTGATTAATTAAATTATCCTGTGGGCGCGTAGTTGTTATAAACATAAATATGCTCTACATAGTTTCATTTCTATTATAAGTGAATTATGAACAATTCCATATTCGCCAACAGTTTGATTTACTAAAATAGTAATTTATCTTAATCATTAGGCCGTTGCTTTCCACCTATACTATTTAGTTAATATGAATAATTATATTATTTATAAAAGCCTTTATTCCGTACAAAAAACACTCTATAAGTTATGAAAAATAAACAACTTAAATCAGATTTATCCATTTCCTTTTCATATATTTCTTGGTATGTTCAAGGACACAATAACAAGATGGAAGAAAGTGCACATGATGCTATATGGATATCATTTCTCGACAATAGAACATAACTGGGAAGACCTTAAGCCCTTAAATGAGTTTCTACAAACATTTGCAGATGATGATGGTGATGTCTCAACACGAGATAAAGAATCACTCAAAGAAATCATAGCGAAATCTGATACAGCTTTAGCTCTCGCTAGAGAAATGGGTTGGGATGGTAGCTATACAGGCTGCCCTTATCTATTCTGGTTACCAAGTAAAAATAGCCAATCTTTTGAATATGGTTTTGTATTTAAACAGACCTCAGATAATACAACTTTTGTGATTTCACCGATTGAATTGAGCTATTTAGCTGAAGATTCCGAGGTACAAACATTAAGTAAAGATATTGAATAAGTGATATAGGTTATTGATTCAAATTTGACATCAATAACCTCATCTTAATTTTAGATAGATTAGTCAAACATGCTTAACTGAGGTGTAGGTTTTATAATTTTTTCTTTTGGGACATGAGAGCATTCAAACTCTTCAACTGGAAAACCTTCGATAAAGCTGGAAATATCTGGTGATTCTAAACTTAACCATTCATCTAGTCGGTCATGTGGAATCACAATAACTGATCGTTTAACATCACCCGGCTCATGAAAGTCTTTCATCATTGGATGGTCTATAGCGTCCATGGTCAACATGCTTGCAGAACGAATAATCGTTTCATTCATTTTGCAAATTTCATAGATTGCTGCAATAAAAAAAGCCTGTCCATCTTTACGGCGCACCCCCCACCGCTCTGGCTTATCATTTATATACTTACTTTCATAAAATTCGGACACTGGAATCACACCGAATTTACATTTAAGTGCGGCTTCTTGAAAGCTAGGTTTTTGGAAAATAGTCTCATGACGGGCATTGTAGGTATGTTTTGCTATATTTGTATCTTCAGCCCATTTAGGAACCAATCCAAACATCACTTCGCGCCATTCAAACCCTTGTGATGATTTGAATAATAGTGGCATTGTTCCAGCAGGATAAACCTCTTCGGCATAGCTAAAGCCGACCACAGGCAACTGAAGTTGCTGTAATTGGGCAAGCGTTAAAGGTTTAAAATTGGCGCACATAGCAAGAATAAAATACTCCACATTTACTTCTTTTATTTTATAAGTATTTACCGCATAACCCAAATAAAAAGGCACTCGAAAGTGCCCTTAACGACATAACTTTACGCTCATGAAACGTGTTGAATCCCTTGAGGAATCGACTGTAATAGTCGTTTAGTATAATCATGTTGAGGATGTGCATAGAGTTCATCTGAATTGGCTATCTCTACAACCTCGCCATGATTCATGACCATGACCTGATCAGAGATATATTTCACAACCGATAAGTCATGTGAAATAAAGATATAACTCAGCCCAAACTCATCTTGTAAGTCTTGTAATAAATTAAGTACTTGTGCCTGAACTGAAACATCCAAGGCCGAAACGGATTCATCACAAATCAAAATTTCAGGCTTTAGCGTTAAACAGCGTGCAATGGCAATACGTTGACGTTGTCCACCTGAAAACTCATGCGGATATCGGTAGTAAGCTTGTTCAGGCAGATTCACTCGCTCAAGCAGTCCAAGGGCAATTTGTTTACGCTCTGCATCATCTTTACCAATGTTATGAATTTGCATAGGCTCTAATAAAATCTGTCCAATGGTAAAGCGTGGATTAAGAGACGCATAGGGATTTTGAAAGATGATCTGGATTTTCCGTTGATATTTAGCAAACTCTTTTTCAGTTAATGAAAGAATATCTTTACCTTCGATGAAAGCTTGCCCACCAGATGCTTGATGTAAGCGCATGAGTAATAGCCCAACAGTCGTTTTACCTGATCCAGACTCTCCGACTAAACCCAAAGTTTTACCCTTAGCCAGCTTAAAAGAAACTCCTTTTACGGCCTGAAACTCTTCTTTGCCAAATAGACCTTTACGGCTATAAAAGCTTTTTTTCAGGTCTTTTACTTCTAAGATGATTTTCTCCTCACCAATTAAACCACGTTTGCGCTCGGGAATTTCTGAGACATCAAAACTTTGTTCGACCAATACATCGTCTTCTTGACGCATAAAATCGCTCGTTACAGGCAAACGATAAGGTCGTTGTGACATTTGCGGGCGGCAATATAACAAAGCTCTCGTATATACATCTTTAGGTTGTTCAAGAACCTGTTCAGCAGCACCTTGCTCTCTAATCTCGCCATGACGCATTACAATGACTTTATCTGCAATTTCACCGACCAATGCTAAATCGTGGGTAATAAAAAGCATCGACATTTGACGGCGCTTACGCAATGACTCGAGTAAATCAATAATTTGTTTTTGAATCGTGACATCAAGGGCCGTAGTCGGTTCATCGGCAATGAGCAGTTTAGGCTCACACGCAATCGCCATAGCAATCATGACACGTTGTTGTTGACCACCCGAAAGTTGATTTGGATAGGCGTCAATTTTAGTTTCAGGTGAAGGAATACCTACTTCTTTAAGCAACTCTAAAACGCGTTGTCGAGCCTGTTTACGGCTCAACCCCATATGCAAACACAACACTTCTGCAATTTGATTGCCAACCGTAAAAACTGGATTTAATGATGACATCGGCTCCTGAAAAATCATGGCTATGTCTTTACCACAGATTTTGCGCATATCTTTACGAGATAAGCTCAGTAAATCTTTGCCTTCAAATATAATTTTACTTTGCTCATCAATTTTACTCTGACCTACAGGCAACAATCCCATAGTTGCCAAAGAAGTAACCGATTTACCACTACCCGACTCACCTACTAAAGCAACCGTAGTATTTGCAGGAATATCAAAAGTAATTCCTTTTACGGTTTCAATATATTGCTTATCTTCACCTTTAAAACTTACTCGTAAATTTTTAACATGCAGTAACGGCACATTCTTATTTTCTTGTTCTAACATTTGACCTTCCTCTTATTTTAGCTTTGGATCTAACGCATCACGAAGTGCGTCAGTAAACATTGAAAATGCCGTAACCAAAACAGCCATTGCGACAGAGGCTGCTACAAGCTGCCACCATTTGCCTAAAAGAAGTTCACTTTGTGCTTCATTTAGCATACTCCCCCAAGACACTACGCCTACTGGCACACCGAAGCCTAAGAAACTCAAGATGACCTCAGATTTAATGAAAGACACCACCAGAATTGACATTTGGACCAAAGCGATATGGCTGACATTTGGGAAAATATGAATGAACATACGGCGGAAGTGACCAACACCAATTGCTTTGGCAGCAAGAACGTATTCACGTGCAGTATGTTTCATATATTCTGCACGAATTAATCGATAAACACCCGTCCAGCCCGTTAAACCTAAAATCAGAACAATAGACAAAATACCTTTTTGTTGAAGTACTGCAGCAATCGCGAGAACTAATAACAAATATGGAATTGAGGTAAAAATGTTATAAAACCAGTTGAGAATATCATCAACCCAACCACCGAAATATCCAGAAATTGCGCCTAAAAGTGTACCAATTCCTACTGCAAGTAAAGCCGATATCACCCCAACAATAATTGAAGTTTCAGCACCTTTAATAGTTTTCTTTAAAACGTCCTGTCCCCATTTATCAGCTCCAAACACAAGGGTACTTTTCAGTTCTGCTTGTTGATCAAGTAAATGTCCTCCAAGTTGCTGATCGATCGCTTTCATATCATCGGCTAATGGGTCAACTACACCATAATAATCAATTGCACTTCCAGAGCTCTTTTCTTGTTTAATTTCAGCCTTAAGCTTATCAATTACATCTTTTAAAGGATCGACTGGATTTTCTGGTAACTCTTCTTCAATCGCTGCCGCCTTTTGCCCTGCATCTGTTGTCTTATCTGCCCCTATAAATGTAGGCGGTGCATAACTTACGGCTACCTCTTTATTCCAGTCAGATGCAATCACGCCCGTCATTGATAGAACCAAGATAATAAAATAAAGCAATACAATCACTAGCGATGACATTGCGATCTTGTCGGCCCGAAGACGACGCATGGCAAGTTTCCATAGGCCAGATGAATGAGCTTCGGCTTTTGTTTGTTGTTTTCTTTTTGATAAAACGCTCAGCATAGCCCACCTACTTCAACTGTACACGTGGATCAACCACTTTGTAGACCAAATCGGCAATCAGGTTAAAAATCATGGTTGCAGCTGCGATGTAAACTGTAATTGCTTTAATAACAGGAAAATCACTCCGCTCAACTGCAATAATCACCTCTCGACCAATCCCAGGAATACCAAAAAAACGTTCAATTAAAAATGCGCCTATGAGCAATGCAGGTAAAGTTGACATCACATCGGTAATAATGGGAATTGAAGCATTACGCAGTACATGTACACCTAAGATTCGACTTTCCCCCACACCTTTAGCACGTGCTGTTCGAACATAGTCCTGATTAATTTCATCAAGCACAAAGCTACGATATAAACGTAAAGTCGGTGCAATACTCACCACCAACATGATTAGAATTGGTAGTAAGGCAAACTTAAATAAATTATCAGTAAAGGTGTCGCTCCAGCCTTGCACAGGAAACCAACTTAGCTGATACGCCAGAACATATTGAAAAACGATGATGTAAACTAAGATGCTGATCGACATGCCAATAGTACATAGCATCATGACCATACGGTCGGTTAGAGAGCCCCGTACCGCAGCAACAGCTAATGCCAAAATAATTGAAATAACCGTCTGTAAAATAGTCAGTGGGATTAAAAGCGTAAGCGAGGGTCCTAATCGGGTTAAAATAATTTGAGAAACAGGTTCGCCAGTACTCCAACTTGCACCATAATCAAAAGTCAGTATTTGTTTAATGAAAATCCAGAGCTGAACGTAATAAGGCTGATCGACACCTAACTGTTTACGAATGTTTTCAATCTGCTCAGGATTAGACATCTTGCCCGCTAAAATATAAGCAGGATCGCCACCTACCCAGTTAAAAAGAATAAAAATAAGTAAGACTACCCCCAACATAGTTGGAATCATCTGCCATAACCGCCGAATAACATATGCCAGCATAGTGATAATTCCTTATTTAACCCGTTGTCCGGTAATTTCGTTAAAGAATGCTTTATTGTCAGGATCACGACCGAGGAAATCTTTAACTAATTCAGCTGCTGGTTTTTGGCTACCTTGCGACAAAATGGTTTGACGGTAACGTTGCCCTACTTGTGGGTTATTAAGGTTATCCCCATAAGCAGAAAGCATGTCTAAAGCTAGAACCTCAGACCACATATAGCCGTAATAACCTGCTTGATAACCGCCCATCAAATGCCCAAACTGCCCCGGAAATTCGGTTGTTGGTACATAACCTAAGGCTGTAGCAGCTTCCATTTTTTGCCAATTTTCTAAAGGTTTTACTTTTAATGCATCGGCAGTATGCAATGACATATCATACTGTGCATAAAGAGTTTGACGCGCATAACGCAAGCCACGACCATAGTTATGTACAGCTTTTAAACGGGCAATTAACTCATCGTCAACACGTGGGCAGGCTGGATCGCAATAATCGGCCACTTTAGATAAGGTTTCTTTACGGCGTGCCCACTCCTCATACATTTGAGATGGTGCCTCTACGAAATCACGTTCTACGGATGTTCCAGACTGACTCGCATAACGTGTATTTGACAAAATGCCGTGTAGAGCATGACCAAACTCATGAACAAAAGTTTCAAGCTCGTCACTGTTTAAACCTTTACGGTTAAAATTGGTGACCAAAGCCGACACGGGTAATCGATTGGTTAATGTGCTGCCACCGTATACCCCCCAAACAGCAGCATGGCCATATTTCCCTTCACGAGGGAATTTATCCATATATAAGCCGCCAAGGAGTTTTCCTGTTTTCTTATCAACTACATCGTAATATTCAACTTCATCCTGCCATGCTTTAACTTTGACAGGTTTGAAATCAATACCATAAAGGTCAGATGAAATGGCAAACAACCATTTTTGAGAAGCTAAAGTTGGAAAATAATCACGAAGTTTTTCCTGATCGATCTGATATTTGCTCTTACGAAGTTTTTCACTCCAATAAGCTTCACTCCAACGTGTTATCTCGGTTTTTTCTAATGGCGTTTTTAAAGTTTCTGCTTTAAATGCTCGGAGTTCTTCTACTTCTTTACGCTCTAGTGGTGCTACTGTTTTTTGTACTTCTGCCAAAAACTGATTTACAGCTTCGGGCGTTTTTGCCATGCGGTCTTTTAAAACCCAATCTGCATAACTTGCTTTTCCAAATAACTGTGCAAGCTCATAACGCAAATCAATTGCCTGTTTAAGTAGTTTTAAATTTTGTTCAGTACCCCGTCGAGTAAAGGCAATTTGGTATCTTTTCCGGGCATCATCATTATCTGCCAACTCCATAAAAGGACGATATTCCGGATATTCAAAACCTAATAAATAATTGCCTTTAGCATTTTTCTTTAATGCTGAAATATAAGTTTGAGGTAAGCCTTTCATCTCTTCAGGAGTAAACTCAAGTTTTTCTGGATTATCACGGACATTACGGGCATATTCTTGTTCGAGTTTAGTCAACTCATCCAGAATAGCTTTCATTCGTGCACGCTTTACTGGCTCAAGTTGAACACCTGTGTCTTCAAACTGATCTAAAATATCTTGACGATATTTTTGGTCTATCGGATCAGTAGCTTTTGTATTCTTAATGACGTTATATAATTTTGAATTTTGAAATATATCAGTATGAAACTGATTAATTTTGATTTCACAGTCTTCTGCTGCCTTACGTAACTTTGCATCTGGGTCTACGTTACTATATAGACTTATAGGACCTGAGAAATCTTCAAAATGCGCAAAAATTTTATCCCATTTTGCCAATATAGGTGCCGCTGCTGCATTATCTTTAACAGGTGTTTTTTCAAAATTTGAAATCTCTTTCTGAATCTTTTTTAAATTCGCATCACACCATGCTGGAAGTTGCTGTGCTTTAAGTAATGGCAAAATAGGACGTGTTGTCTCTGCCATTGCAAACTGACTTACACCTATGGTCAACATACATAAAGTTGTCATTTTCAGTGCATTATTTTTCATCGTATCTCCAATTTTTTTCATTTAATGATTAGATTTAGTATTTGTATCAATATCAAAATACATCCACTCTGCATGTAAAATTGGATGCTTCTTATATCCAATGATTTTTGGTTGAGCCAGCATATTCCGGTAGCGTGCATATGAGATTTGAACAGGCATATAAACTTCTAACAACCGTGTCATTTTTCGATAAAGTGCATCTCTCTCAGGACCTGCTTGCATTTGTTGCGTTTGGCGATACAACTGATCAAACTCTGGTGTAGAACCACAAGACCAGTTCGTCATATGTGTATTAGGTCCATAAAAATTCTGCATAAAATTATCCCCATCTGGATAATCGGCTATCCATGCAGAAGACCCGAACATCCCGTCGCATTGTTTTTGCGCACGAATAAGATCTGCAAAAAGCATGGGTTTAAAGACCATACGGATATTCAAACTATCAAAATTTTTCTTCCAGAGTTCAGCGCTTTGCTGCCCAATACTGTCACTACGCGCCATATATTCAATGACCAGAGGTTTCCCATCTGGTTGTGTACGCCAACCTGAGGCATCTTTTTTATAGTGATATCGATCTAATAGTAAATTTGCTGCTTTCACAGAATATGGGGTACTGGTTCTGTATTGAGGGTCATTACCCACTACACCTGGTGGAATTGGAAAATGTAGACGCTGTGCATCATCATTTCTTACTAGTTTAATTTCTTGATCTATCGAACGAGACATCGCTATCGCACGGCGTAAAGCAATTTTCTCTTTACTCATTCCCCCAACAACTGGATTTTTAAGATTCCAATAAATATAGCTAATTTCGGGGTCAACAATGCGAGATAACTGCACACCTTCTTTAGCAAGTTCAGGTCTTAGTTTGCCGTCTTTAACCGCTTTTGCGACCAGTTGGCCTTCAAGCTGAAATATATCAACCTCACCACGCTGAAATGCTAGCCACCGCGATTGGTTTTCTTCCATTACCTGAATATCAATTGTGCCGATTTGAGGCATTTTTTTACCTTTAAGTCGCTTCACAATTGCCTGATCTTCAGGGCTGCTGGCATTAAAGTTCCAAGTAAAACCCCGATAATCAGGATTCGCTTTTAAAACAATGCGCGATGCTGGTACCCACTTGCTCAGCACATAAGGACCTGTACCTACAGGATGGCCCATAACATAACCGGCTTTGTCTTTATACTTTTCGATAACTTCGCGTGCCACAGCACCTGTCGGGTCATGGGCCAGTAATAACGGAAAGTTATAGTCTGGCTTAACTAAACGAATCACCAAAGTGTATTTATCAGGTGTTTGTAAACCACTTACCTTTTGATCATAGTTAAATTTTCCGGACTTATTGGCTGCTTTCACTAAAGCATCCATACCTTCAATTTTGTTTTCTAATAACCAGCTATTTGGAGAGCGCAGATTCGGGTCCAATAAACGCTTAAAAGAGTACGCATAATCATTGGCTGTTAATTCTCTAGGTTTGCCTTTAAAAACAGGGTCTGGTGTAAAATAAATTCCCTTCTTAATGCGAATGGTATAGGTCAAACCATCGGCACTGACTTCTGGCATAGCGGTTGCTATTTGCGGAATAAGTTTTGCCGGCCTTGCTAAATAATCATAGGTATATAGAGTTTCAAATATCGAAGTGGTTACATGCGCCGAATATAAATCATGGATATAAGCCGGGTCGAAACCTGTCTCAGCTGTTGGAAATACGTAACGTAAAACTTTATTCGGATCGGCTGGACTTTTCGCAAAAATACTTGTAGATCCCGTTAAGGCCATACTAGCGAATAGCAAGCTGATACTACAATGCTTGAGCTTTTGTTTTAAATTTTCAGTCATCATGATCTTTATCTAAAATTATTTTTTAATAGGAGTAATATCAAGATATTGCCAGTTTGTATTCATCATAGGATGAGGTTTAAAACCCTGAACTTGTGGGCGTATCAACCAGTTACGAATACGGGTTAGATGAACGATCCATGGATTATCAGCTTCAATCTGGCGATTAAGTTTTTCATAATATGGCAGGCGTTGTTGCGGTGGTAAATGAATGGCCTGAGTATAAAGGGCATCATACGTTTTGGATTGATAACAAGCATGGTTCCCCTGCCCAGCATTTGGTCCATAAAGCAACTGTGCAAAATTATCTCCTTCAGGATAGTCAGCAATCCATGCCCCACTCCAAATCATATATTTACATTGAGTTGCGGCTTTTAAGTTATCTGCAAAATTACTTACCTTAAAGTCCACTCGAATGCCAATTGCATCCAGATTCTTTTTCCAGAGTTCGGAGTGAATAACTGAAGCCGAGCTATTTTCTGTATTGATTTTTAAAATCAAAGGTTTCCCGTTTGGCTGGGTTCTATAACCATCAGCACCTTTTTTATAACCATAATAATCAAGTAATTTATTTGCTAGCAGCGGGTTATATCCTACGCTACTTTTATATTTCGGATTATAGCCATTCACACCTTCAGGTATAAACATTTCAGCCCGAACAGCTTGCCCTTTATAAGCCTGTTTTATACTTTCTTTTTGGTTGTACGACAAAGTAATTGCTCTACGAAGAGCGATCTTTTCTGGGCTAAAACCACCAATCACCGGATCACGCATGTTCATCATCGTATAGGTAATTTCGGGTTCCTTATATGGGAAGTGTTTAATTCCTCTCTTCTTAAAAGAAGCTTTAAGCTGATTTCCATCTAAAGCTTGAGGAACAGCATCTGCGGTAAGTCTGTCAAAGTCTAGTTGACCCGACTGAAAAGCTAACCATCTTGACTGTTGTTCTTCAATAATACTGACCACCACCTTTCCAATTTGTGGCATTTTCTTTCCAGACATTTCCTTAACAAGCTGGTTATCCCAAGGTGTTCCTGTCGACTTAAAGTTCCAGACGAAACCACGATAATCAGGATTAGCAACCAACTCGACCTTACTTCTTGGTACATACTTACTTAACATATAAGGGCCAGTACCTACAGGATGCATACCAATACGGTCACCGTAATAATCGACAACCTCTTTAGCAACTCCGCCAAAAGTAATATAGGCAAGAATGTAAGGAAAATTATAGTCTTGGCGAGTTAAAGTAAATTGTAGCGTATATCGATCAAGCGCTTTAATTCCTGCGATTGGAGCAGCATAATCAAATTTTCCAGTTTTCTTTGCTTGGGCTACAACCGCATCAGCACCTAGTAACTTACCATCAATAAATGAAACAGACGGTGCTCTATTTTTAGGATCTAGAATACGTTTAATTGTATAAACATAGTCTTCAGCCACTAACTCACGGCGTTTACCTTTAAAAGCGGGATCATTGGTAAAATAGATACCTGACTTAATTCTAAAAGTATAAACTTTACCGTCTTGTTCCACTTTAGGCAGGCTCTCTACTGTATAGGGAGCTAACTGTAATGGACGTGCCAGATAGTCATATTTGAGTAAAGGCTCAAAAATTGCTTCAGCAATATTAGCACTATAGAAATTGGTGGTTTTAACCATATCAAAGCCATCATCTGGGGCTTCATAGGCAACATGCAAAATTTTGTTTGGTTGCGCTGGCGTAATTGCGTAAGCACAAGGAACTGATGTAATAGCCAGACTTAAAATGGCGAGCTTAAAAAATTTTAATTTCAAGTTCATACCCACGTAATTAGTTTTTTAAAAGATATTATCCTTTTGAGTAACATCTAAATCTGCATAAGAAAAGTTCTTTTTCAACAGATAGGCCTATTTAGGATTTAAAATTCACTTTCCTTTATCATCTTTTTATTTGATCAAATGGAAAAATAAACTTAAACACCTAGTGTTTTGTAACTATTGAATATAAAGCGAATTTCATGCCACTTATTAATATCCATATTAAAATATTTAAAAATATTAAAAATTCATATTTTTATTAGATACTTAAAAACGGTTGAACTATATAAATAAAAGTAACTTTTTGCCAAATATTATATTTGCATATGTTAATCATCTAATACCTTAAATGCACAAATAAAATACATTAAAAATTAATTATGTTCCACATTAGATCAAGCTACCTCCACACATAACCACTATTCAATATATTGATTTATAATAAAAATATAACCAAAAGACATAGCAATAAATATTATAACATTACATATAAAAAGGTTCTAAAACGATACATTTTTATTTATTAAGCATGTGAAGAGTCCAGCAATGTATATTTTTTATACAAAAAAATTTGAAACTTTTGGCCAGCGCTCAAAAATTTTCCAAACGGAAAATTTATTTTTGTTTAATAAAAGATAAACCTTCGTACTGAATCATAATAAAATCAATATATATCAATATTTTGCATAAACTAAAAAAAGAAAAATATATAGTTGGCACTTGCTTTGCTTAAAAACTTTCCAGCAATATCGCTAACGACAACAAAAAGGGATCAAATCCACGATGAAAAAAAAATACAATGTTCGATCTCAGGCAACCCCCAAGATCAGCAAAACAATTCTTAAATTAAGCACCCTTAGTTTAAGTATGATGTGTCTTACCCTGGCACAGGCAGCAGAAACTGAACAATCAAGTACTGATGAAAAACCAACAAAAGTCGTAAAAGTTGCCGTTACAGGTTCTTCAATCAAAGGAGTTGCAGCACAAAGTGCGTCGCCAATCACCGTGGTGAAAGTTGATGAAATCTTAAAACAAGGGGTAACAACAACTGAAGAGGCTTTGGCAAAGATCAGTGCAAACCAGTCAAATTTTGTGACTGCAAGTAACGTAGGCGCAAGTAGGACTGTGGGTTCAGCAGCGAACCTTAGAGCTTTAGGCGCCAATAAAACACTTGTTTTACTTAATGGTCGTCGATTAGCTGCAAATGCCTATGACAGTGGCGTTACCAACTTAAATATTATTCCACTCGCAATGTTAGACCGTATTGAGGTTTTACGAGATGGTGCCTCTTCCATTTATGGCACTGATGCAATTGGCGGGGTAATTAACTTCATTACCAAAAAACAGTTTACAGGACTTAATCTGACTGCTGGCTATCAAAAACCAGAACAAAAAGGCGGTGAGCAACAAGACTACAGTATCTTTGGCGGCTTCGGTGATTTAGACGAAAATGGCTACAATGTTTTTGGTGTTGTGGACTATCGCAAAGGCGACGATGTCATGGCCAAAGATCGTAAAGTTAGTCGACGTGGAGGCATATTACCTGAATTAGGAATCCATAAAACTAGTAGTGGTTCATTCCCTGCCAATGTACCTGGATTAGGTAATCCCTATGCATCTACAGGTTGTGGTAATAACCCTCTAGTAGAGACTGATGGTCAAATTTGTAAATATAACAGCCAAGCAGTAATTGGTATTGTTCCAAAGACAGAAGACATCTCAGCTATGGGCCGAGCTACTTTTAAATTAAATGATAATTTTAACGCGATTGCAGAATATTTATATGCAAGAAATGAAGTTACAACGTCAGTCGCACCAGATGTATTTTTTGATTTGACGCTTGACCCTAGTAGTAAATATTATCCAGGTAAAGGTATTACTCCAGCTTTAGCAGGCGCTACTGGAACTATCCCTCTATATTTGCGTTCACAATCAGGTAATCGTGTAAGTAATAGTATTAATCAATCACATAGAATATTTGCTGGTATTGAGGGTGAAACTCATGGTTGGGACATTAACTCCGGCGTTACCTATGCTCATAGTAGTGCATCGGATGCAGTAGTAAGTGGCTATTTAAACTTTGACAAAACACAAGAAGCTTTAAACAATGGTATTTTAAACCCATTCGGACCGCAAAGTCCTGAAGATGCCAATGTATGGAACCAGTTAGGTGTTGAAGGTAAATATTTAAAAGCCAATCTAGATACAACTACAGTCGATTTCACTGCAAGTAGACCTATATTTAAATTACCAGCAGGAGATGTGGCTTTTGCAGTTGGAGCAAGCTATCGCTATGAAGATTGGACTTCAAAAGTCGTTACTGATGTTGCCCGAGTTGCACCTAGTACAGGTGTCGATCCTGATGAGCCAGTAAATACTGGCGATCGCAATATTAAATCGGTATTTACCGAATTTCATATCCCCCTTCATAAAACTTTAGAAGCTCAAATCGCTGCTCGTTATGATGACTACAACGATTTTGGCGATACGTTTAATCCAAAATTTGCACTTCGTTGGGAACCTATTAAACAGTTAATGTTCCGTACGACTTATAGTACGGGCTTCAGAGCTCCAACACTTTGGGAAGTGAATGGACCAAACTCCGTAACCAATACGGGTGGATACTATTATGATCCCGTACTCTGCCCAGGGAATGTCTTAAAACCAGGTGGTGTAAGAGAACGTGATTGTAATATGCAATTTGATAGACAAAATGGGGGAAATAAAAGTCTTGATCCGGAAGAGTCAAAGTCTTTTACTGCTGGCTTAGTATTTGAACCAATTAAAAATTTAGCCTTGACTCTCGACTATTTCAATATTGAAGTAGATAAGCAAATTGCTACGCTTTCAGAAACTGCTATTTTTGATGACCCTGTGAAATATGCAGACAAATTTGTACGTAATCCTGATGGCTCATTAGATTATATTATTACAACACAACAAAATTTAGGTGGAATTAAAACATCTGGTTTCGATGTGGGCTTAAGTTGGGTTTCTCCAATGACTGCTACAGGTCGTTTTGGTTTCAATATTGATGGAACATATATTACGGATTACAAATATCAAGCCGAGCAAAATGGTGAATGGAAAAGTGTTGCAGGCACTTATAGCGGTCTAGACTACCAAGCTATTATTCTTCGCTGGAAACATACTGCAAACCTAAATTGGAATTATGAGAATTGGGCTTTAAACCTACAACAAAATTTTTCACGCGGTTATGAGGATCAAAATTCAAGTTCTTCTGTTAAGGCAGGCTATCGAAATCACAAAGTGAGCGACTATACAACCTATAATATTTCAGGCACATACAAAGGCTTTAAAAATCTAGAAGTTACAGCGGGCATTAAGAATATCTTTGATGAAGACCCACCAGCTTCAAATGTTGGCGACAACTTCCAAATGGGATATGACCCACGTTACGCAGATCCTTTAGGACGTACTTACTTTGTACGAGGTACATATAAGTTCTAAATGGTTGTTCTGCAAATATAACTCTCAACGGTTAGTTTGCAGAACAAATACTCATTCTTAGCCAAACAGTTATTTTAAAAATTGTTTGTCTACAGTTTCAGGAGTAACTATGGGCATGACTTTTACAGACATAGAAAATAAATCTGCCAAACACCTAATTGGTATTGCTGCAGTTATTTTTCTGCATCTTCTTGTTGCCTATATTCTGATGTCAGGTTTAGCAAACAATATTCAAAAACCAGCAGAAAAACCTGTGGAATTACAAATTATTCAGGATATTAAGCCACCTCCTCCACCAAAGCCGGAAGAACCGAAACCAAAGGAAAAACCGCCTGAGCCACCAAAAATGGTAGAAAAAGTTGCCAAGGTTCCTGAGCCTCCTAAACAAGTAGAGAAAGTAGCAACACCGGTACAAAAAACGACACCAGTGGCTCAACCGACTAAAGCGGCTACCCCAGCTCCTGCGGCACCTAGTACACCATCTCCAAGCCCTGTTGCCGCACCTGCTCCAGTGGCTGCTGCGCCGGCACCAAAACCAGCTGGTGTAAGTCGTGGTGTTTCAGAGGGTTCTGCTGGCTGTGAAAAACCAGAATATCCACGAGAAGCACTTATGAATGAAGAACAAGGTACGGTGCGCATACGTGTTTTAGTTGATACTTCCGGCAAGGTTATTGATGCCAAAGTAAAAAAATCGAGTGGCAGCAAAATTTTAGATAAAGCGGCAACTAAAGCTTACAGCTTATGTACGTTCAAACCAGCAATGAAAGATGGTGTACCTCAGCAAGATTGGTATGAAATTGAATATCCATTTGTAATTGAATAAACAATTGAATTAGCAAGAAATTAAAAAATATTGGAGATATATGATGAAAAAATCAACTCAACCGTTAGTTCGTTTCGCTTCTGCAAGTCTAATCGCAGCTTGCTCATTACTTCCATTAAGCTCAGTTTTCGCAGAAGAAACAAGCAATACTCCTGTGGCCACAGCAACTACTGAAGCTACGTCAAGCACAAATACTCCAACTCCACCACCGAAACCCGCAACGAGTGAAACTGTTAAGAACCCTTATGGTCTAGAAGCCCTTTGGCGTGAAGGTGATTTAGTTGCTAAGTCTACCTTATTTATATTAGTGCTCATGTCGATTGGAACTTGGTACATCATCATCTCTAAACTATTGCAGCAAGGTAAAGTCAAACGCCAAGGCAAAGAAGCTGAAAAACATTTCTGGGAAGCCACTTCCCTTGATAATGCTGCAGAAGCTTTAGAACAAAGTAGTGCTTATCGTTTTATTGCTGAAAAAGGCATTAATTCAACTAAATCACACGGCGGTTCTTTACTTGAACGAATCGATTTTAATACATGGGTGAGCATTTCAATTCAACGCGCAATTGAAAAAATACAAAATCATTTAGGTGGTGGTTTAGCCTTTTTAGCCACGGTAGGTTCTACTGCACCATTTGTTGGACTTTTTGGTACGGTTTGGGGAATTTATCACGCATTAACAGCCATTGGTATCTCAGGTCAAGCATCTATCGATAAAGTTGCAGGCCCCGTTGGTGAAGCTCTGATTATGACAGCGATTGGTCTTGCAGTCGCAGTACCTGCTGTACTTGGTTATAACTGGCTTACACGCCGTAATAAAGCCGTTATGGAAAATGTCCGTTCATTTGGTTCAGATTTACACGCGGTTTTATTAAGTGGAGAAATTAATACCAATAATTCAGTTAATCGCAGTATTAAATAATCGGGAGCAAACATTATGGGTATGAGTGTTGGTTCTGAAGATGATGATGAAATGATTGGCACAATTAACACGACACCTTTGGTTGATGTCATGTTGGTTTTACTTATTATTTTTCTTATTACTATTCCGGTAGTCACACATACGGTTCCAGTGAAACTACCAGAAGAAAAAAATACTCCATATGCAACCACTCCTGAAAATATTCAACTCTCAGTAAATAAGAAAGGCGATATTTTCTGGAACGAAAGTTATGTGCCTAGTAAAGAGATATTACTGGCAAAACTTCAAGCAGTTGCACAAAAAAGACCTCAGCCAGAAGTTCATATTCGGGGTGATCAGCTTACCCATTTTGAAGCGATAGATCAGGTCATTAGTACGACCAAAGAAGCTGGTATTGGCAAAATTGCTTTTGTTACTACCCCTCCAGCCTACCCGTAATTAACTTAAGGAGAATTTTATGGGTATGAATGTCGGTTCAAATAATGATGACGATGTGATGTTAGAAGTCAACATGACACCTCTTATTGATGTCATGTTGGTACTCATTATTATGTTTATTATTACCATACCTGCACCAAACAACGCGATTAATATTAATTTGCCAAATGGCACACCGCCACCAACAAATGAAAAGCCACCTGAAGTGATTGATGTAAGAATTGATGCGGTAGGCAAAGTATTTTGGAATAACCAAGAGGTTTCTGACCGAAAGGCACTAGAGACTTTATTTCAAGGTGTGGTTGCTAAAAAAGATCAAGACCAGATCAAACTCAAACCGGACCAGATGGCTGAATATAAGAATGTAGCGATGGTCATGGCTACTGCACAACGTTTAGGTGTCACTAAAATTGGAATTGTGAGCAGTAACTAATATTGCTTTTCAATATATTAACTCTATTAACTCCTGCGCTAACTCGAATCTTCAGTTAGCGTTTTTTTAATTAGAAATATTCAACTCTAAAATAATATCTCCACACTCATCATATTCTCCAGTTTCTCGGAAACCCTTTTTTTTATAAAGTTTTCCAGCCACATAGTTGGACGATTTATACATCGTTCTAATTCGTTTAGCTCCTTTTGCAGCTATTTCATCAATTGCCATTTGCAATGCCTTGGTACCATAACCTTTGGCTTGATGATCTTTGCCAATCATAAAACGAAACAACCAAAATAATGTCTCATCAGGTAGGTCAACTTCGACACAATACATTAAAAATCCAATGACTTTATCATCCGAAAAAATCACTCTTGGACAGTAATGTTCTTCCACTTTAGACTCAGCAATAGAATATACATTTGGTGCAACATAATCTTTTTGAGATTCATCTAATGATAATCTTGCACATCGAATCCAATTCTCACGATCAAGATCTTTTAGACTAATCAAATTAAAAACCTCTTAGCTATTAATCTATATTCCATAAGCACAAAATATACCGAAAATAAAAAAGCCTCCGAAGAGGCTTTTTTCAAAACAGGATGAAATTAATCACCTGTATAACCTTTTAACTTCAAACGAGCAGCGTGTAGTAACGGCTCAGTGTAACCAGAAGGCTGTTCACAACCTTTGAAGATAAGATCAGAAGCTGCTTGGAAAGCAATATTTGTTTCAAAGTTAGCTGCCATTGGTTTATACAATGGGTCATTTGCATTTTGCTCATCAACAATTTTTGCCATGCGTTTAAGCACTTCTTCAACTTGTTCACGAGTCACAATACCGTGACGTAACCAGTTCGCAACGTGTTGAGAAGAAATACGTAATGTTGCACGGTCTTCCATTAAGCCCACGTTGTTAATATCGGGAACTTTCGAACAACCTACACCTAAGTCAACCCAACGAACAACATAACCCAAGATACCTTGGCAGTTATTTTCAAGTTCATTGTTGATCTCATCTGCTGACCAGTTTGTTTCTGGTGTAAATGGTGGTGTTAACAAGTCATCTAATGACAACATTTCTTCAGCTTTTAACTGATCTTGACGTGCTTTTACATTTACTTGATGGTAATGCATCGCGTGAAGTACCGCACCAGTTGGAGATGGAACCCAAGCACATGAAGCACCAGCATTTGGATGTGCAGCTTTAGTTGCTAACATATCTTTCATGCTATCTGGCTTTGGCCACATGCCTTTACCAATCTGTGCTTTGCCTTGTAAACCACATTTCAAACCGATTGCAACGTTACGATTTTCGTAAGCAGCAATCCATTTTTGTGTTTTAACCGCTTCTTTACGAACAACTGGTGCAGCTTCCATAGAAGTATGGATTTCGTCACCCGTACGGTCCATAAAGCCAGTATTAATAAAGATTGTACGGTCTTTAGCAGCAGCAATACAGTTTTTCAAGTTTACAGATGTACGGCGCTCTTCATCCATAATACCGATTTTTAACGACTTAGGTGGTAATCCAATCGCCTGTTCAGCACGTTCAAATAACTCTACAGCAAACGCAACTTCTTCAGGACCATGCATTTTTGGCTTAACAATATACATAGAACCTTTACGAGAGTTTTTATTTTCGTTTGTACTACGGATATCAGCAATTGATAACAATGGAGTCACCAATGCATCCATAATACCTTCAAAAATTTCTTCGCCGTCTACCAAAATAGCTGGGTTAGTCATTAAGTGACCCACGTTACGAAGTAACATAAGTGAACGACCATGAAGTTTTGTTGTACCACCAATTAAGTTTTTAATTTCGCGATCTTTATTTAGATCACGAACAATCGTTTTACCATTCTTTTCAATAGATTCTTGAAGTGTACCCTTCATTAAACCTAACCAATTACGGTAACCTTCAACTTTTTCTTCTGCATCGACAGCCGCAACCGAGTCTTCCAAATCTTGAATTGTGGTTACTGCCGCTTCAAATGTTAAATCTTTAACACCCGCTGGATCAGTTTGTCCAATTGGGCTATTTGCATCAATTTCGATAATGACATGAAGACCATTACTTAAAAGTACAACTTCTGAAGGATTTGCTTCTTCACCATTGAAACCAACAAACTGAGCTTCATGAGCTAAACCTGTTTTTGAACCATCTTTCAAAGTTACAACGAGTTTATTTTGCTCAATTGCATATTTTGTTGCATCTGCATGTGAACCTTGAGCAAGCGGGAAAACTTCATTTAAGAAATTCTTAGCGAACTCAATAACTTTTGCACCACGAACAGGATTATATCCTTTACCCTTTTCAGCTCCGCCTTCTTCAGAAATTACATCGAAGCCGTAAAGTGCATCATATAAAGAACCCCAACGGGCATTTGCTGCATTTAAGCAATAACGTGCATTACGTACAGGTACAACTAACTGTGGTCCTGCCAACAACGCAATTTCTTCATCTACATTTTCAGTAGTGATTTGAAAATCTTCAACTTCTGGTAATAAATAACCAATTTCAGTTAAGAACGCTTTATAAGCACCTAATTCAAATTTATTGTTACGGTGCCATTCATCAATTTTTGCTTGTAATTCATCACGCTTAGCCAATAATGCTTTATTTTTTGGGCTAAGATCGACAACAACTTGCTCAAAGTTCTTCCAGTAAGTTTCACTATCTAAACCAGAACCTGGTAAAGCTTCATTTTCGATAAAATCGTAAAGTTCTTTAGCAATCGCTAACTTGCCTTTTTGAATACGTGCAGTCATTGTCTTTCCTGAAGTTGCTACTTTTTATACCAAGAGAATCCTAGTATACCGATTTAAATTAAGCTGAATACTAATATCACATTCCTAAATAGTAAGCATTTTCCCTTGTAAAACTATTGACAAAGATAAATTTTTCTATATAGAAAGTATTAAAATTTTAACTAGGATTCCCAACAATTTATTCAATATTTAAAGATACTGAAACTAGACTTTTTGTTAACAGACAAAAAATTTCACTATCTTGTTTTTCTAAAGCGTATTTAGTTATATCAAACTTTGCTGCGTGAAAAAGCACTATTTAACTAAATTTATCTATTTTTGTTGTAAAAAAAAGCGCTCAATCCAGAGCGCTTCTCATATCTATTTTACTTAAGGGGTTTTTGTAGCATCAATATGTCGATGTTCAGAATGTAAATATTCATCAGACTGCATTTCTAGCAAACGTGAACGCGTACGTTCAATTTCAAATGCTAATTTTTCACCTTGATAAATATCAATAATACTATCTTGAGACGTTAAAAGTAATTTCACACCTCGATCGTAAAACTCATCGACTAGATAAATAAAACGACGAGTACCTTCTGACAAGAAATCTGTCAAATGAGGAACATTACTGACTAAAACCGTATTATAGATATTCGCAATTTCAATAAAATCGGCTGGGCTACGTGGTTTAAAGCAGAGTTCAGAAAACTCACACCACAACACATCTTCTGTATGTCCCAAAGTCTCGACAACACGATTATTAATCACAATCGGCTCTTGAGAATGAGCTTGTGTATGGGTTAAAGCACTAAAACGTTCAGCCATCCAGCTTTGAGCTTCATTCGTTAATGGCGATTTGAATAATTGAGCTTGTTTTAGTACACGCAAGCGGTAGTCCACACCAGCATCTACATTTAAAACAGCACAGTTCTTTTTAACCATTTCAATGGTTGGCAAGAAACGATCACGGTGAATACCGTTTTTATATAAGCCATCTGGTGCAATGTTTGATGTTGCAATTAATGTCACACCACGAACAAATAATTTTTGGAATAAATCGCTTAAGATCATTGCATCTGTTACGTTTGATACAAAGAACTCATCAAAACAGATAACGACAGCATCTTTATAGATTTGGTCAGCTACGATTTCAAGTGGATTACGTTGTCCTGAAAGCTTATTTAGCTCTTTATGAACATGTTGCATGAAATGATGAAAATGCATACGCGTTTTGCGGCGAAATGGCACAGACTCGTAAAATTGATCCATAAGCCAAGTTTTTCCACGGCCTACTCCGCCCCACATATATACACCTTTAGGTGAAGTTTGGCGACGGAAACGACGGAAAGCTTTTTTTGAGGCTTTATAACGGTTTAAAAGTTCTTTCCATACGCGATCTAATTCTTGCACTGCCTGTGCTTGCGCTTCATCTGCCATAAATTGACCTGAAGCTAAAGCCTCAGCATAGCGTTCTGCTGGGGAAGAAGGTGTGAATGCAGTACTATGAGAAGATTTTAAATTTAACATATCGTTTTATTTCAATTTTAACTGATGAGAGTATAGCGAACATTTTGTTCAACCACATTAGCTTTTAGCATCAAGAGTTACGACGATGACTCTTTTGCATATTGTCTAGGACTCTGTCCAAACCATCGTTTAAATGCATGATTAAATGCCGCCGGTTCAGAATAGCCGAGTAATTCGGCAACAACTTCTATTGAGTATTCCCTATATTCCATAAGCTTCAATGCCTTATTCTTGATAATTTGTTCACGAATTTGCTTATAACTCGTATTTAGCTGTTGCAGTTGATGCCTTAATGTCCTTTCAGGCATTTTCAATGCAAAAGCCGTTTCCGCCATGCTCGGGATAATTCCTTGTTGCAGTTCAAGATAATCTTGCACACATTGTATGATATGTGGAGTTTGATGATCTTGTTGATTTAATCTTGTTATTTCTGCAATACATTTTGATTCATAAATACGATGTGTAATGATATCGGCAGAAGGAATCTTGATTTCAAGTACATCCTTACTTAGGCTAAATGCCGCATATTTACCATTAAAATGCACATCTTCGCCATAATATGCAAAATAGTGTGACAAAGTATCTATATCAGTAGGCTTTTCAAATGGAAGTTCTATACGCATCGTAGGCATTTGTAATCCCATCATCGTATAAATATCTTGAATAAATTTATAAGTTCCAGAGATTTCACATTGTGCCCGTAACTGGCCAATTTCCGTTTTTAAATCAACAGGCAAATAATTTAAAATCGTCCGCTCATCAGTTTCGTATAAAGCTAAGCTACCAAATAAATGCGTAAGCTTTTGATATTTTATACCCTTATTTAAAGCAGTTTGAATATCATTACTTGTGACAAGTAGCATAAGCAATGGGCCGTAACCAGCTAAAGCATAATGCTGTCCAATAAATAAACCCTTTTCAGGCTCTACATTTTTACTAATTATTTGTTGAATGTCCCATTCAAGACGATCATGAATTGTGGAACTCGGGTCTAAAGCATCGACTTTAATACCTATATCGGCCAAACGTGAGTCGACATCAATGCCAGCATTGCGCATTCCTTGAATTAAATAGATTAAACCAAGTATCGACCGTTTCATTCTTCTATCAATTTCCCTAGACTGAAATGTTTTACTATAAAGAAGCAAGAAAATTAATTGCCGAATCTATCAATTTTCACGTCGATACAATCATGTTTAAACTGATTAAAAAACGTTAGTCTTGCGTGCAATCCTCTTTTCAGCTTATGCAGGGTTTCCAATGCTAAACGCAAAGCAAGATGCTATTCAAAAAACTAAAATTGCTATTATTGGTGCTGGCTTTGGTGGCCTAGCAATGGCAATCCGTTTACTACAAAATCAACAGCAAGACTTTGTTATTTTAGAAAAATCAAATGATGTCGGTGGAACTTGGCGAGAAAATCGTTATCCAGGTGCAGCATGTGATGTTCAATCTCATATGTATTCATTGTCTTTTGCACCAAAAACAGATTGGACAAAACGCTATGCTGAGGGACCAGAGATCTTTAATTATATTCAAGACATTACACAGAAATATAAAATTAAAGATTACTGTAAGTTTAACCATGACGTAACTCATGTCCAATATGATGAAACACGTCATGTGTGGACTCTAGATTTTAATGACCAACCTTCTATAGAAGCTCAATTTGTAGTTTTTGCATCTGGTCCCCTACACATCCCACAAATTCCTCCTATCAAAGGGATTGAAAAATTTAAAGGAAAAGTATTTCATTCCTCAAAATGGGAACATGACTATGATTTAAACGGAAAGTCAGTCGCATCTATTGGTACAGGTGGTAGCGCAATTCAATATATTCCAGAAATAGCCAAAGATGTTAAACAGCTCTATGTATTTCAAAGAACAGCTGCATGGGTAATACCACGAGATGAGCGCAAATATTCAAGCTTAAGTAAAGCATTATTCAAATCTTCTAATATTTATCGCCAGATTCATCGTAGTCGTCTTTACTGGAGTAATGAATCTCGCGTTGTACCCATTGTTCAACCTCAAATCATGAAGTATGGCCAAAAATTGGCAGAAGCATTCATCCGTTTTCAAGTCAAAGATAAAGAGTTAGCAAAAAAACTCACACCTGACTTCGTTATGGGATGTAAACGTATTCTTATCTCCAATAAATACTTCCCTACCTTTAACCGAAAAAATGTTGAGCTAGTAACCGATAGCATTCAAGAGATTAAAGAAAACAGTATTGTTACTAAAGATGGTCAAGAACGACCTATTGATTGTTTAATTTACGGTACAGGTTTTATTACTGACCCACGTATTTATTTAAAACATTTCACATGTATCGGACGTAATCAAATCGAGTTAAAACAAGCATGGAAAGATGGTGCTGAAAGCTATTACGGCATTATGACTAAAAACTTTCCCAACCTATTCCAATTGGTAGGTCCTAATACAGTTCTAGGTCATAATTCGATTATTTTTATGATTGAATCTCAAGTGAATTACATTTTACAGCTTATTCAACTTGTAGAAAAATCTGGTCAAAAAGCAATTGAGATCAAGCCTGAAATTCAAGACGCCTTTAACGAACGTGTCCAAAAGCAGCTGCAAGGAACAGTATGGCAAGCTGGCGGCTGTAGTAGTTGGTATCAATCTGCCGATGGAAAGAACTTTTCACTATGGCCAACTTACACATGGAAGTATTGGTTAGAAACACGTAAAGTTAAGCCCAAAGACTACTTACTTTTAAATAAAAGCTCACAGAGCTATGCAGCTTAAAATGTTCAAGACATAATAGGTAGGTTGATAACAATCTACCTATTATATGCAATCTTTTTATCTCATCATTCAAATTTTTTTAGCACTGGCTTTCGGTTATTTCCTAGCACCCAAACTATCTCTAAATATCCGACACTTTATATTTAAAATACTGCCCTATTTTTCTTATATTCTTTTAGCTAGTGTAGCTTTTGAATTAACCTTGGCACTTGATCAAATCGAGAATCCTTCTGCCATACTCCCACCCGCTATTATCATTGCTCTTACCACGTCTTTTGGTTCGTTCTTTACGTGTTTATTTGCTTATACAATTTTTGATAAACAAAGTGTTAAAGGCAAAATCTCCCTACAACTTTTTGTAAATGCTTTAAAGAATATTGCGAAGGCTTTTCTTGCACTAGGTGTTGGTGTTTTATTCGGCGCTATCGTTACTCAATTCACCTCTCATATCGCATTTAATAGCTGGTATTTGTTATTACTTTTTATTTTTTTAATTGGTATCGAACTTGCCTTCACCCACTTTAACCGCACATGGTTAAGCTGGAAAATTTTAATTGTGCCCTTAGCTGCTTTTATAGGGTCTTGTATAGCAGGCCTTTTGAATTACTATTTGCTCAACAAGCATTTTACACTTAATGAAACTTTAGCTTTAGCACAAGGCTATGGCTGGTATTCAATGTCGGGGATTTTATTTACGCAATTACATTCGGCAGAGTTGGGTGGAATCGCCTTATTAACCGACTTATTTAGAGAAATTGTTGCTATTTTTCTAATGTATACCATGGGTTGGCGTTTTCCACGCCCTGCTATCTCAAGTGCTGGTGCAACCTCAATGGATGTTACCTTAGCAATGGTAAAACAGTCATGTGGCACACATTATGTACCACATGCCATGATGAGCGGCTTATTATTAAGCCTACTCGCCCCGTTATTAATTAGCTTATTCCTAAATTTTTAGGCAATCGAAGCAAGAATAGACTTCAACATTTCTGTTGGCTTTTCTGCTTTAGTAATCGGTCGACCAATTACCAGATGCGTAGAGCCATCAAGCATAGCTTGCTTTGGAGTTACAATACGTTTTTGGTCGTCTGCATTAGAACCTTCTGGACGAATACCAGGTGTTACTAAAGAGAAGTCTTGCCCAATTAATTCACGAAGAATCTTAGCTTCTTGAGCTGAACAAACCACTCCATCCAAGCCACTTTCTTTCGTTAAATTAGCCAAGCGCTTTACATGCTCTACAGGTTCAACATCTAAACCAATATCTTTTAAATCTTCACGACCCATTGATGTGAGTACTGTCACAGCGATAAGTTGGGTTTGATAGTTACCCGCTTTTAAACGCTCCACACAGGTTTCCATCATTTTACGGCCACCTGAAGCGTGAACATTTACCATCCATACACCTAAATCAGCCGCTGCACATACTGCTTGAGCTGTAGTGTTTGGAATATCATGAAATTTAAGATCAAGAAAAACTTCAAAATTTTGTTCTTGCAGTTTTTTTACAACAGATGGGCCTTCATGAGTAAAAAGCTCTTTACCCACTTTTACACGACATAAAGCAGGATCAAGCTGTTCAACAATTTTTAAAGCGTCATATTGGCTTTTTGCATCTAACGCAACAATGATACTCAAGAGACTTTCTTCCATCATATAAAATCAGCGTTATTATAATAGACAACTCATGAAGGAATAAAGGAATGTAGAGAGCTGCTTTCCAAAATTAAAGCGATAAGAAAAAGCATTTATATTTAGAAAAATAAAAGAAGAGATAAAATTTAGAGAGATACTACTCTTTACTCATTAATAAAGAGTAGTACGGGGATTATAGCGGAGTAGAATTTTTATCTTGCGGATAAATATCTACAACGGTTTTTTCATGTCTTACATTTGCAGCTGCTTCAGCCGCTGCTAATTGAGCACTTTGGATTTGTTCTTTTCTTAAATGGTCAATATCTTTACGCAGGCGTTTAATTTCCCAACCTTTTTGGAATACTCTGAAAACCTGTACACCAAGTAAAAGACCGACCACTGTTCCTAGTACTAATGTGAGTAGCAATAATAAGCCTAAACGCATAGCTGGAACTTGGGTAAATAACAAATCAACAGAAAGTTCTGTTGGATTCTGCAAAACAAGTGCTAAAGAATAGCCAAATACAACAATAAGCAATGCAATTAAAATATAACGCATAGGCACCCCGACTTATAAATTTTATTTATTTCCCAGATTCGTTTACTGCGTCACGAAGGGCTTTTCCGGGTTTAAAATGTGGAACAGCTTTAGCTGCAACTTCAACTGATTTTCCTGTTTTAGGATTGCGACCAACTCTTGGATCACGGTGGTGTAAAGCAAAGCTACCAAAACCACGGATTTCAATTCGATTATCAGTTGATAGGGCTTCTATCATTTGATCAATCATAATTTTAACCGCCTCTTCCACCAAAGGTTCAGCTAAGTGTGGGTTTTTTAGCGCAATGCGTTCAATCAAATCAGACTTATTAAGAGCTTCAGTAGTCATCTACGACCTCGTTATTTATTGCTACTCTATGTCGTTCGATAATAACCTGTTTAAATACAAAACGGTAGCGCAGTATGTTGAATACTAGGCTACCGTTTACAGTAATTTGTATAAAAAGTACAATTCCGTTACATGAAACTGTACTTTGTTAACTTATTACTTCATTTGTGCTTTGATCAAGTCACCAATAGTCTTAGGACCATTGTCTTGACTTGTAGTTGCTGTACGTAAGCTAGCAACTGCTTCTTTCTCTTCAGCTTCGTCTTTCGCTTTGATAGACAAGTTGATAGAGCGAGATTTACGATCAACGTTGATGATCTTCGCTTCAACTTCTTGACCAACTTCTAAGAATTTAGTCGCATCTTCTACGCGGTCACGGTTGATTTCAGAAGCTTTAAGAGTTGCTTCAACTTCGTCAGCTAACTTAACAGTTGCGCCACGAGCATCAACTGCAGTTACAGTACCTTTAACTAAAGCACCACGTTCGTTAGCAGCTAAGAAGTCATTGAAAGGATCGCTGTTCAATTGCTTGATACCAAGGCTGATACGGTTACCTTCAGCGTCTACAGACAAGATAACAGCTTCAACAGTGTCACCTTTCTTGTAACGACGAATAGCTTCTTCACCTTGCTCGTTCCAAGAAATATCAGACAAGTGTACTAAACCGTCGATACCGCCATTCAAGCCAATGAAGATACCAAAGTCAGTGATAGACTTGATAGTACCAGATACTTTTTCGCCTTTCTCATGAGCTTTAGCAAACTCTTCCCATGGGTTAGCACGAGTTTGTTTGATACCAAGGCTAATACGACGACGTTCTTCATCAACTTCAAGAACCATAACATCAACTTCATCACCAATCTGAACAACTTTAGATGGGTGGATGTTTTTGTTAGTGTGGTCCATTTCAGAAACGTGAACTAAACCTTCAACGCCTTCAGCGATTTCAGCGAAACAACCGTAGTCAGTTAAGTTAGTTACGCGAGCTTTAACGATAGAACCTTTAGGGTAACGGCTCATGATCGCTAACCATGGATCTTCGCCTAATTGTTTAAGGCCTAAAGATACGCGGTTACGTTCACGGTCAAATTTAAGTACTTTAACAGTAACTTCTTGACCAACTTCAACAACTTCTGAAGGGTGCTTGATACGCTTCCAAGCCATATCTGTGATATGTAGAAGACCATCAATACCGCCAAGATCAACGAATGCACCGTAATCAGTAAGGTTTTTGATTGTACCTGTAACTGTTTGACCTTCTTCAAGTTGAGCAAGTAATGCTTCACGGTCAGCAGAAGATTCAGCTTCCATAACAGCACGACGAGATACAACAACGTTATTACGTTTAGCATCAAGTTTAATTACTTTGAACTCTAACTCTTTACCTTCAAGGTGAGTAGTGTCACGGATAGGACGAGTGTCAACTAATGAACCTGGTAAGAATGCACGAACAGGACCGATGTCAACAGTGAAACCGCCTTTAACTTTACCAGAGATAACACCAGTAACGATTTCGCCATCTTCAAAGATTTTTTCAAGTTTAGTCCAAGTTTCAGCACGCTTAGCTTTTTCACGTGATAAAACTGTTTGACCCATACCGTTGTCAAGAGCTTCAACAACTACGTCAACAGTATCACCAACCTGAACTTCAAGTTCACGTTGTTCATTTAAAAATTCAGCACGGTCAACAATGCCTTCAGACTTTAGGCCAGTGTCAACAGTTACCCAGTCGCTATCGATGTTTACAACAACACCTTGGATGACTGCACCCTTTTCAACGTTGAGGTTTAATTCACTTTCTTCAAAGAGGGCTGCAAAAGATTCGGTCATGATATACCTGATAAATTCAGCGGTCTTGGATCAGACAAGGCCGGTTTAGTTAAGTATCAACATAGTCTTTATAGACTGATCAAGCTATGCTTCAACTGATAATTCTATTTACTAAATAGTACGGCTATCGACATAATCAACCATTAACTTAAATACCTGATCGATCGTTAATTCCGAACTATCAATGATATAAGCATCTTTGGCTGGCTTGAGCGGAGCAACTTCTCGCTCCATATCTCTTTTGTCTCGTGCCTGTATATTAGCTAAAATGTCGTTTATTTTAGCATCTAGCCCCATACCCTGCAACTGTTTTACTCTTCGCTCAGCGCGTGACTCAGCCGAAGCTGTCAGATAAATTTTGGCATTAGCTTCTGGAAAGATAGATGTTGCCATATCACGGCCATCTGCAACTAAACCAGGACTTTGCACAAAAGCTCTTTGTCTTTCAAATAGTGCCTGTCTAAGCTCTGGAACCACTGCAACTTTTGAAGCATACTCACCAACTCGCTCTGTACGGATTGTTTGAGATACATCTTCTCCATCCAAGAAGACCAAAATCCCTGAGGTAGACGTTTCAAATTTAATGTCCAGTTGACGTGCATATTGGATACACTCATCAAGCTGACTGTCTAATTTCTCTAATAAATCGTGTTTATGTAATGACAACCCCAATAAACGATATAAGGCACCCGAATCAAGTAAATGATATTGATAATGTGCTGCAAGTTTTGCGGCCAATGTTCCTTTACCCGAACCACTCGGACCATCAATAGTAATAATTTGAACTGTCATTGAACTCTCACTAAGAAGCAAATGCTTTAGCTAATCTCGAAAAGCCTAGTGTAATGGCTAGTTTTAGCTGTGCAAGGATTAATTTACTGACCACTGGCGCTTTTGCCGTTAACTCGATGCGGTATGTAACTAAAGTAATGTATGGAGTAATCTCAGAAAACTCGATTCTACCTAAATGATGTTTAATCAAAGGATTGTCTATTAATTTATACTCAATACTTTTATTTTCTTCCAACAATGTAATTTCTTCTTTAAGGGGCTTAATTGGACCAAATCCCATACGTCGAATTGAGCCTAAACCATCAGGTCTTTTAGAATCTGCAGAGTCTTTAACACGCACAACTTGTAAAGGTGCAAAAGCAGTATTGTAAGTTGAATGCTTAGAGAGCAAATTAAATACATCAGTAAGAGGAGCATTAAATTCTTTTTCTACGGTAATTACATTACGCATTGGATCGTCCTTATTAAATAGAATCATGACATTAAAACTGCGTTAGTTTGCCATAAGAGTATGTTAATTTTTAATCATTTAAGGACGTTTTTTGTTGTTTCTCTTGTTTCTTTTGCTCACGTCTTTGTTTAAAAAAATGGCTAAGCTGTTGTGCACATTTTTCTTGTAGACAGCCATGCTGAAATGTAAATCTATGATTATAATAACCTTGCTGTAATAACTGACGCGCACTCACCAAAGAACCTGCTTTAGGTTCCGGCGTACCAAAAACCACATGTTTAATTCTTGCATGTACGAGCGCACCTACACACATAGTACATGGCTCAAGAGTGACATATAAAGTTGTATCTTCAGGTAATCGATAATTTTCTAAAGAGGAACACGCTGCACGGATAGCTTGAATTTCTGCATGTGCAGTTGGATCTAATAAAGTAATTGGAGCATTATAACCAGATCCAATTACTCGATTTTGGCTCACCAGAACCGCTCCAACAGGTATCTCACCCTGCTGGGCGGCTAATTCAGCTTGCTCGTAAGCAAGCTGCATCCAGTATTCATCACTATATTCAGTCATTTATTTTAGGTGATCACACCGTGTTGTCTAAGTAAGGCATTCCAGCTATCAATTGAAGTTACTGGTGGACAATCAGCCAATATACCTCTTAAGCTTAGATCGTCACATGGTTTCCATTCAGGTGATAAATCTTTATCAACTAAGCGTGCGCGAACACCTTCCACAAAGTCAGGATGACGGATTTTCCACTCAGAAATCTGAGCCTCTAGATCAAAGACCTCATCCCATGAGTGGATTTGTTTGCCCCATTGCCACAGTAACCAAGTAATTGCCGCGGTACTAGGAGATCCTTTTTGCAAATTCTCACTCGCTTGACGTAACCAATCACTGCTCGCATCACGTAAGCTAACAATAGCTTGATAATCTTGTTCAAAATTAAAACCACGGCAAACACTATGAATTACATCAAGTGAGTTTTGCAATGGACCTGCCGCAACAGGACGGTGTAAACTATTTAAAGTATCATCAATTGCTCGGAAATCCCCTGCAGGATAATGAGCCCAATTAATATTTAAAACTTTTTGCAAAACATTATCACGCTGAGCTTCACAAATATGTGTTGCCCAACCGATGCTATACGCCCCAGCAGCAGTCATGATTGAACCGGTTAAGCCCGTAAACAAACCTATTGGACCACGATCTGCCAAGAAACGGCTCGCACCAACGTCAGGATATAAACCAATATTAATTTCAGGCATTGCTAAACGTGAATATGGTGTCACTAGACGGAATGGTGCAGCCATAAACAAGCCTAAACCACCGCCCATTACGTAACCTTCTCCCCAAACCACAACCGGTTTAGCATAATTATGTAAAAGTAGATCTAAAGCATATTCCTGCTGGAAGAACTTATTTGCGGTATCGACTTCTTGATTTATAACAAGTTGGCGTAATTTTCTAACATCACCACCTGCACAAAAAGCTTTTGGTGTAGTTGAGTCTAACCAAATTGCTTTAACCTGTTCATCGTCACGGAAATCTTCAAATACACGCAATAATGCCGTTACGATTGATTCGTCTAAAGCATGTAACGATTTAGGACGATTCAAACGTACTATACGCCAGCCGTTTTTTGCTTCTTCAACCACCAAGTCCGGGTGATAGTTATTTACATTGGGAGAGTTCATCATGCGTCCAATTGCCAGTCTATGGGCTCAATGCCATGTTGTTTCAAATATTGATTTGTTTTTGAAAACACTTTGCATCCAAAAAATCCCCCTCTATTTGCAGCAAGAGGTGATGGATGTGCGGCTGTTAAAACCAAGTGTTTATCTCTATTTATACGTTGTCCTTTGCGCTGTGCATAAGCACCCCACAAAATAAATACTATATGTTGTCTCTGTTCATTTAGAACATCAATAACTTCATCAGTAAATGCTTCCCAACCTTGCTTTTGATGTGAGGTTGGCTGTCCAGCTTCAACAGTAAGCACGCTGTTCAGTAAAAGTACGCCTTGCGTAGCCCATTTTGTTAAGTCACCATGGCGAGGAGCTGGAATACCCAAATCTGTATGTAATTCATGAAAAATATTGCGCAAAGATGGTGGTAATGCAATACCTTTTTGAACAGAGAAACTTAATCCATTCGCTTGGTTTGGCCCGTGATATGGGTCTTGCCCTAAAATCACAACTTTCACATCAGCCAGTGGTGTGGTATTTAAAGCATTAAAGATCTGTTTACTAGGCGGATATATTATTTTCTGAGCTTGTTTCTGTTGAAATAAGAAATCGCGCAAACTATCCATCTGAGGACTTAATAGAAAAGGTGCTAAAGATCTTTTCCAACTTTCTTCTAATTGAACTTTACTGAGTTTATCTTGCTGTTGCTCAGTTAATTGCATTAATGTCATCCTAGATCAATTTTCAATTCTACAAATAAAATAAGTAATTCGATTTATACTTCGACTTGCAAATCAACTTGAGGATTATTAAATTTAATCCCTTTTTTCAAGTCTTCATACATTTGTGGATTTGTCCACTCTATCTGAATTTGTTCTGAAAAAACAATTCCATCAAGACTTAAAATACCCATTTGTTCGTTTTGAATATCTTCAATAAAGCTTTGAGCATATCCAGTATCAGTCTCATGAACAATAACAGAATATACTTCAACATCACCTTCCCCATTTTGAGTGACTGTTGATTGTAAAACTTGCTGAGCTAGATAAAAGAAAATACGTGAAAACTGTTCAGCCGACGGTGAAACAGGTAAAGAAATCCAACGAGCACTAAAAGTCTGACATGCATCAATATATTGAGAATCATCTTTTTCCCAAAAACAGATTGCGTGATCAAAGCTGTCGAATAGGTCTTTTATTACTCCTTTTAGGAGTCCAAAATCATAAACCATTTGCCCATGATCTAATTTCGAAGCTTTAAGCAATAACTCAACTTTATAGCTATGTCCATGAATTGATCGCTTACAACGATCCGATGTACAGTTACGTACAACATGTGCATTTTCAAACTTAAATAACTTACGAATTAACATGTGCCAAATCGATCATTCCTTCTAAGAACATTATTATAAAGCAAAAGACGAAAATTTCGCACCACTTTTCAATTAGAAACAATTAGCAAAAAGTATGATAAGACTGATGAAGAAATATTGAATATAAACATATAGAAAATTTATATTTACTTTAACGTTTAACTTGAGAAAAATTTATAATTACAAACTTCAAAAACATCAAAAGTAAATAAATCATAATTTTTCAATTAGTTAAAAGGCACTATATTTCTAGAATATACATAAACCTGCTTATCACTGCGCATTAAGGCACTTGTAAACTGTCTTTTTCTATTATTCAACACAACCTCGATTTGTGCTTGAAAAAAGTTCGACTTCACATCTAAAAGGCTATTAACTTCAGTTTTCTTTTGCGCATCAACTGCTGAAAAAGCATTCAATTGCCATAATTCATCAATATTTTGAAAGAACTTTAAATTCTGTTGGCGTAATTGAAGTTCTTTTTCTATAGTCCCTAAATCTAATTTTTGATCAATACTCGCTAATACTAATGGCGATGCGGTATTAACATTCACTTTTGTATTTTCAGGTAATGCAGAAATATATGGTGCTATTAAATCATATTTCTTGCCTTCAAAACCTCTTACCAATTTCAACTCTTCTATACGATGAAATTTAGCATTTGAAGCAAAATAGCCAGGGTCAAGTCCTTCATAATAGTTACTTTCTGCCCCCATAGGGCCGCTTGGTTCATCATCTGGATCTTGCCAATCAATAACTGCTTGACTTAACTCTGCTGGCAATCCTACACGCACAAGCAATCGCTCAAACCAATTTTTAGCAGCTTCGTTTACCTTGCCTTCATTGGTCGTTAAATTGTTTAGATTAAATTTTCCTGACTCATCTAGTAAGCGCCCCGATACGGCTCCATCTTCTATTGGAAAAGGTGGCATTGGCTGAGCCCAACTTTCCTTTAAATGATCGATACCACCAGCATTATTTGCATCTTGAATTAATAATTCAGAAAAAAAAGCTTCTGCACTTTTTGCATAGAGTAATGACTGATTTTGACGCATCAAATAACCCGTATTTTCCATCGTATTAGTTTGATGCTTTGCGATAGAGGCAGCTAAAATTGTAGCCAAAGCAACCATTATCAAAATTGTGAGTAACGCTACACCTTGCTGATTTTTTTTATAGAGTAACATTTATTGACCTCCCTGTTTGGAGAGCGATAAGTCACCTTGGTTTAAGCTATAAATCCACTCATAACTTACACCTGCAACCGTGAGTTGCATTTTTATTCCTTTTGGCAACTTCCTAAATTCATCAGGTTTTGTAGGGTCAATGTTAACTTCAGGCCACTTTGTTACTTCTTGAGGTGTCAAAACCATAATTTGAAATTGTTCAACTTGGCTCAACAGCGTACTTGATAAGGGTTGCTCTCTATTTGAAGTATTTAAGTTACTATATTTTAGGCGATAAAGCTTTTTTTGATCAGGATCATATCGATATTCGATACGCTCAAAAGGTGATAATCCTTGCTTTAATGGATCAGTAACACCCGCCTTACTAAAGCGGAGAACTTGATTATCAATCTCTAAAGCTGGACGTAATTGCCCGCCTTGATTGGCTGATAAAGGTATAATTTGCAATGTATCACGCAAAACTTGTTGATAAGCATCTTGTAATTCAAATAGCTGCACTTCATGTTGAGTATTACGATCGCGAACTTTTAATAAATAGTCAAAAACCTTCCAACCCAACAAAGATAAAATAGCAAAAATTGCAATTGAAACTAAAAGCTCAACTAAAGTAAATCCTGAGGCACGAGTTAATCGAGCACTGCTCGATCGTGTCGCAAGATGAGAAACTATGTTTCGAGTGTGAGAGTCTTTAAAGCAATGCTTTGTCTGAGCGCAAGACGAAGAGCTTTGCTCGGAGTAACCCCTCATCATCTGCTCCAATCGTACCGCAAGACGGGAAGCTGAGCTTGGAGAGCGAAAACTTTTATTCTTTATCATTATTTTGCTTTCATTGGATAATTAAAAAACACCAAGTGAGTAATACCATTTTGAACTTTGCCCTTATCAGAATCATATAAGCTAATTTGTAAATCTACTTTCTGAACATTCGGGCTAATTGTAGATTGTGCAGATTTGTCAATCTGCCATGTTTCGCCTTGAGAAGTAACTTGCTTACTTTGAGTACCTTCAAGCCATTCCTGATTTATCTCCATTAAAGCAATTTCATTCATTGCTACAAACTGAGCTTTGGTTCTAAGAATTGCATTTGAGGTAGATTGAGTATATTGCATGGCTACTTTAGTTAACGCGACAGCCGCTACTGCAAAAATTGCTAAAGCAACCATTACTTCTAATAGAGTAAAGCCTTTAGATTTCATTTATTTTACCCAAATGATCAATTTGTATTTCTGAACCAATTGGTTTTTGTTCAAAGTAAAACTGTATTTTCACAGTTTTAGCTTCACCGTTACCGAACCAGATTAACTGCGGAGCCTGCCCTCCAATTAAATCGGTATTCGTAGCTTTTGAATAGTTTTGCTCATCTAAAGGTTGTATTGTAAACGATACATGTTTAGGCAACTGGCGTGTATTAAACTCAGAATATTTCTGCCAGCGATTTTTTAAATCTTGGACCTGTAATTTACTCTGGTCGTGATACTCATACAATTCATAAGAAAATGGTGAAACATCTGTTTCACTGAGAGTAGATAAAGCTAAAACACGAGACTGATCAAGCGACTCTTTACCAATTTTATGCATATCAAGCAAAAATAACTCTCTTGCTTGCATCGCTTTCTTTTGGTCAACCCCACCTATGTTGAGTAGAACTAAAGAAGTCATAATCGTCATAATAACAATCACCACCATCACTTCTATGAGAGTAAAACCTTTTTGGGATTTAAGTGGTGATTGAAATTTCATATCGACCTAAGCATATTGCTCAACAGCTTGTTTAGGTAAGGCTAAAGCCTGATCAATATAAGCCACTCTTAAAGTGTCTCTTGAACCTAAATATCGTTGATAAAAACTTGAATTGAGAATAGCTGCCGCACCATGAGTTAATGACCAAATAGAAGCAAGATAATCTCGTGTAGGCATACTGCTTTGAATAGATTCCAGGTAATGGTCTGTCATGCGAATGATAATTCGCAATCTCTGTTTACGCACTTGATAAAGTTCGTGAAAAAGATGATGTACGCCTTGAGCAGTGATTGAGAGTTTTTCCTCAATTTGATGAAATAAAACTGTTCGTTCAGGATGATGTAAATGATGCAACATGAAAAAGGCCAAATGCTCTGGAAAGGCTTTTTCAGTATCTTGAACCATTTCAAGTAACATACGCTCATTACGAATAATCAACAGCATGTACAACTCATCTTTACTTTGAAAGTGTTTGTACAAAGTTCCTTTTGCTAAATCAAGCTCAGCAGCCAAGACATCGAGTGTCATTCCGGCTTCGCCATTTTCTAGCAATAATTGTTCCGCAACCTGAAATATTAATACTTCTCTTGCTCGGAACTGAGCCTGACGATCCATCTTCACGCAATTACTCTCTTATATAGTTTCTATAACCTAAATCGCTTTTAGCAAGTTCTCAAAATTTTGTGAGGTGATCATTGCAATTTCCTCAACCGATTTATCATATACATCACTGAGCGCTTTGGCTACATAAGGCACATATTTTGGTTCATTTGTTTTACCACGATATGGGACAGGTGCTAAATACGGGCTATCTGTTTCAATTAAAAGGCGATCTAGTGGAACCTGTTTAGCTACATCGCGCAAATCCTGTGCATTCTTAAATGACACAATACCGGAAAAAGAAATGTAATAACCACAATCAAGTACAGCTTTAGCAGTTTCCCAATCTTCAGTAAAACAATGCAGAATCCCATGTGTTGAGTGTTCAGCACGGATAATATCTACCGTATCATGCTTTGCTGATCGGGTATGAACGACAACTGGTTTTTTTACAATTTTTGAAGCTTGGATATGTCTTGCAAAACATGCTTTTTGCTCTTCAATAAAATCAGTACTGTGATAATAGTCCAGTCCAGTTTCACCTAAAGCCCATACTTTTTCTGATTGAGCCAATTCAACCAAATACTCAGTTGTTGCACGTGCCATTGTGCCCACATCCTCACAAGGGTGTACACCTACCGTATAACCAACATCTGCATGTTTATTTGCAATTTCAGCCAATGCAATATGGTCATCGAGATCAACGGAAATTGCCATAAACTTAGACACTCCTTCTGCTCGCGCCGCTGCAAGCGCAAGGTCCAGATCACCGTTATAAGGTGTTAAATCTAACATCGTTAAATGGCAATGCGTATCAACAAACACTTTTCTTTCCTATTTAATTACATCGTATAACTTGGACGGTCTAGAGACATACTACCAGCCAAAACTCGTTCTGCCTCAGTTTTATAGTAAATTCCCTTATCTCCGCTTAACTGAATAGCAAAACCCTGAGGTTTAAATCCACTTTGCTTATGTGATATCCAAATCACTTTACCAGTTAAAGGAATTTTCTGAGACTGCTCAGGTAAAGTAGCCAAAATGAAAATTTCTTGTCCCATTTTCACCTTTTGTTTTGACGGCACAAAAAGGCCTCCACCTTGCACATATCCCATATAGCTTGCTTGCAAAGTAGCTTTATCAGGAATATTTACCTGAATAATCCCCCCCATTTGCGTTTGCATGATTTTCCCCTTAAATATTCATTAATGTTACAAATAATTGATCTATAATAAGTTGAGTTTGAACATTTTGTTCAACAAGTTTTTTTGCCTGTTGCAATTCATTATAAATATTAAATAAGCTTTCTAAATCATAATATGGACTTAACTGCTCAAAATCTATATCAGTATTTTTTTGTGGTTGATTAAGCTTGATACAAATTAAATCACCCAACAAGTATTCAAAAAGTACGATAAAATCATTAAAACTTAACTCTTTTTGCCACTTGCCTGAGAAAAATAGAGGCATATTTTTTTGAGCAACAATTTTAAGCCAATCATTTAAGAAAATCTGTCTTTTCACAAACCAGTCACTTTTAGCAATTTCCATTGCTTGTAAAGGCATATCATTAGATAAGGCAAGCAATAAATCAGGCTGTACTTCGGCAAGTTCAGATAAATGCTCATTCAAGTATGATGTAGCTTGCTCATATGAGATACGATCTAAAGCAAAATGTTGCAATCGGCTACGAATAGTAGCTGGTAATTTAAGATAGTGATCTGCCAATAAAATTAAAACAACACGTTCACCTGGTTCTTCTAATGTCTTTAGCAAAGCATTTGATGACGCCAAGTTAAGCGCTTCAGCAGGTTCAATCAGAATAACACGCCAACCTTCTCCAGTTTGTTGCACAAAAGGCAGTAGGTCACGAATCTTTTCAATTTTGATTTTTGCATTCTGCTTTTTATTTTCTTCATCCGTTGTGATATGGACATAATTGGGATGAGTATCTGATTTTAACCATTGGCAACTGCTGCACTCACCACAAGGGCCCTGCGGCTGCTTATTTAAACAAAGGACCCAAGCCAAAAAATGTTTTGCGAAAGCATGCTTTCCACATCCTTGCTTGCCGTAAAATAGTAAGCCGTGTCCAATATTGGGAAACCTTGTTGTTAAAGTCTCCCATGTTGTTTGCTGCCAAGGATAAACCTTTGAAGTTACATTCGGATTCATTAAAAATTAACGCTTATTCAAAAGATTCAACAGGCATATTATTTAAGCGATCAAGATCAGCTTGAGTATCCACACCTGGTGGCAAATTGGCTTCGGCTACAGCAATTGCAATTCGATGACCATTTTCCAAAACACGCAATTGTTCAAGGCTCTCTAGCTTTTCAAGCTTCCCCATATCCCATGTTACATATTCTTGTAATAAGTTCACTCGATAAGCATATAAACCTAAATGGCGAAATGCTTGTGAATGTAAAGTATGTTCATCATGCTTAGCCCCATCTCGATCATAAGGAATGGTAGCCCGACTAAAATATAAAGCTTCATTTTGTTTAGACATGACTACTTTTACAATACTGTCACGCTGAAACTCATCTAAGGTATGAATCGGCTCACACAACGTAGACATCGAACAATTTGGTTTATCAACCAAAAGTTCTGCAACTTGCTGAACAAGTTGAGCTGGCAATAAAGGTTCATCACCTTGAACATTTACAATAATATCGTCTGCATCCCAACCCTTAATGCGAGCAACCTCACTTAAACGGTCTGTACCTGAAGGATGATCAGCGCTGGTAAGAACTACATCAATTCCATCTGCACGGCAGATCTCAGCAATACGTTCGTCATCTGTTGCCACGCATAAATCATCAAAACCTTCGACTTTTTTTGCCTGATCCACTACACGTAAAATCATAGGACGGTTATGAATAAGCAACAATGGTTTACCTGGCAAACGCGAACTTGAGAAGCGTGCTGGAATGACGATGTGTTTCATTTTTTCTTCCTAAGATAATTGAATATCAAGTTCTTGCAATTGCATTTTTAAAACCTGATAACACTGTGTAGACAGGACAGCTTTAACAGGAACTACCCAAATAGATTGTTTAAATTCAGGATGTTTTTCAAGTAATGGTAATAGTTTAACTGCATCTTTTTCAGTTGTAATAAGTGGCAGCTCATCATTAAAAATTAAGTCATTGATTGTGTAATCATGATGATCGCGAAATGCATGTTCTTGGAATTGCTTCACCCCTAGATCTTTGAGTGTTTGATAAAACCGTTGAGGAAAACCAATACCAACTACAGCATGATAATTATTCTCAAGATTAAGGCTTGGTTTAGAATTAGATAAAGGGTTAAGTAAATATGGCTGTCCTGTCTCGAGATGCATGTTTAATTCTGTATCAGGTTTATGAGTATGCTCAATCACTGTTCCAGTTTCTAAACGTTCAACAGGCTCTCGCAGATAGCCTTCAGGTAATAGTTTTTTATTCCCTAAACCACGATTTTGATCCAGTACAATCCACTCGATCTGTCGATCTAATGCCCAATGCTGCAACCCATCATCACTAATAATCAAATCTATTTCTGATGACTCAAGCAATAACTCTATTGCAGCCTGTCTATTGGGACCTACCGCCATTGGTACACTTGTAGCCTGAACAATTAATGCTGGCTCATCCCCCGCCTGAGTTACCTGGGCACCCGAGGTAACCAGCATTGGAAAAGGACCATTACCCCCATATCCCCGACTAATTACCCCCACTTTTACATCATGCTGCTGTAGATAATTCACTAGTTGTATGAGCAAGGGAGTTTTTCCACTTCCGCCTACTGTGATATTACCTATAACCATCACAGGTACGGGCGCTTTATAAACTTGCTTAAAACCTGAATTATAAAGATTACGATTTAGTAAAAACCCAGCCCGATACAAACAAGACAATGGACGTAAAGCAATCAACCAACTCGATTGTTTATTCCATGCATTCTGGATCAGCTGGGCTAATGACATGCTTAGTTATCCTCGAAATTACGCTGATGTAATTGATAATAAGCACCATGTTTTGCGAGGAGTTCTTGATGAGCACCTTGTTCAACAATTTGTCCTTGATCCATCACTACAATACGGTCAGCATTCTCAATTGTTGATAATCGGTGAGCAATGACAATCGTAGTGCGGTCTTGCATCGCTTCATCAAATGCTTGCTGAATAAAATGTTCAGATTCATTATCAAGAGCACTTGTAGCTTCATCTAAAATTAATATTGGAGCATTCTTTAAAATTGCTCGAGCAATAGCAATTCGCTGACGCTGACCACCAGATAAGTTTAGGCCCTGTGCCCCTAAAACAGTATCATAACCATTTGGTAAGTTCATAATGAAATCATGTGCATATGCAGCTTTTGCAGCGGCATGAATTTCCTCATCTGATGCACCTTGCAACTGACCATACGCAATGTTTTCACGAACAGTACGATTAAATAATACAACTTGCTGATTTACCATTGCGATTTGGGTACGCAAACAAGAAAGATCAATGTCATTAATTGGCAAACCATCTAAGTAAATTTGCCCACTTGATACTTCTTGGAAACGTACCAACATATTAACTAATGAGCTTTTACCAGCGCCTGAACGCCCAACTAATGCTACAGTTTGACCAGGGAGAATATCTAAAGAGAAATCTTTAATAGCTTGTACGCCATCAGCATAATTTAATGCCACATGATCAAAACGAATCGCACCATTTAGTTTAGGTTTCAACTGACCGTTATTTTGCTCTTCAGGCAAATCTAATAGTTCAAAAACAGAGTGAGCTGCCGCCAAACCACGTTGTAACTTTTCATTAACATCAGTCAGGTTTTTTACTGGTTTTGCTAATAGACCAGCAGCTGTAATGTAAGCCACGAACTCACCAGCACTGGTATTACCTAAAATCTGTGGTCGTAAAGCTAACCATACAATAAGGGCCATCGCACAAGCCATCACTACCTGAACCACAGGGCTATTCAGGTTTTGTACAATTACCATTTTTAAACCACGTTTTAAGTTTTCTTCCGATGATTTATAGAATCGTTCTTGTTCAAACTCTTCACCAGCAAAAGTTTTTACTACAGCATTACCATTGATACTCTCTTGTACAACGTGATTCACATCACCCATCGTATCTTGAACCTGTAATGAGAGTTTTCGCATACGTTTTGAAGCTTTACGTACCAATACACCAATTACGGGTAAAAATACAAAAATACATAGCGTAAGACGCCAATTGGTATAAAACAGATAACCCAATAATCCTAGAGTAACCATCCCATCTCTAACGATGGTTCTCAATGACTCTGAAGAAGCTGCCGTTAGCTGCTCAACGTTATACATAATCTTGGCAGTAATATGGCCAGATGAATTATCTAGGTAATATTGTGCAGGTAGTCTTAAAAGTTTGGCATATACTTCTTGGCGAATACTAAAAACTAAACTACGTGAAATCACCGCAGTATAGTAACCTCCCATAAAAAGGCCTAAACCACGGAAAAAAACCAATAAAATGATTAATAATGGGAACCAATCCAAATTAGCTCTACTGCCATTTTGGATTGCATCAATAATAAATTTAATCAATTTAGCAACGGAGACTTCTGTTGCTGAGTTAATACCGAACCCGATAAGAACTAATAAGGCCACGCCCCAATAAGGTTTTAAATAGGCTATGAGACGCAAATAAACCTTAAAATCTTGATTCACTCAGAAAAACCTCTAGAAGGAACTTTGGTACTAATATTGATGTTAACAAAACCGAGTTGTCCTGCTACATCCATAACGCGAATTACATCCTGATGAGACGCTTTGGCATCCGCAGCAATGATGAACATAAAATCACGGCGCTCTTGAGCAACTTGCTTAATCGCAGTACTCAGATCAGCAACCTCTTTAGACGAAAGTGCCTGACCATTTACAGCATAATGACCAGAAGAGTCTACCACGACTTCAATTTTGTGATCGTACTGTTTTGGTGGAACACCTTGTGCATCTGGTAACGTTAAATTGAGGCGACTTGGCTGATTAAAAGTAGTCGATAGTAATAAAAAAACCAAAATGAACAACAAACAGTCAATCATAGGCGTTAAATTGATATGAATGTCTTCAACCTGAGAACGTTTAAATTTCATCTGGCTATTCACCCATCACCCAACACGACGATGTTCTGCTATAGACGAGGAACGTTTATAGAACAATGAGGCATGAAATAAAGTCGATTGCTGTTCTAGTTCAGCAATATAATCTTGTACTAGTCTTTGGAAATAGCGATAAGCAACTAAAGCAGGAATCGCAATTAACATTCCCACAGCTGTAGTAATAAGCGCTTTAGAAATACCCGGAATCATTAAACTTGGACTACCTGCCGATCCAAAATCAATCACAAGGAATGACTCAATAATCCCGACTACTGTACCAAGCAGCCCTAATAAAGGCGCCACAGCACTCAAAGTCCCCAAGAAATTAATATTTTTCTCTAAATAAGAAATTTCTTGAGAAGCGGCTACTTCCATTTGTGCACGTGCAAATTGCTCACCATGCTCACGATGATCAAAACCTGCTTTTAAAATATGAGCCAATGCGCTTTTTTGCACATCTACATTTTGTTCCAAATTTTCCACAATATCTTCAGTTCTTAACGAACTATCATCAATTAATGCTTTGGGTAGAACTTGTGAACGTCTTAACCGAACAAAACGTTCAATGCTGATCGCAACAGTTAAAATTGAGCATAGAATTAAAGGCAGCATCAACCAGCCACCCGCTCTCACAAGTTCCCACATATCTTCTTCCCCAAGAATATAAAATTAGAAATATATGACCCAAATGTAAATTAATCAGGCAAACAAATATTTAAAATGCCATCTAACTCATCTAAGGTATGGTAATGAATAACAAGCTTACCCTTACCTTTTTGATTATGATCAATTTTCACATTAGCGCCAAAACGCTCTGATAATTTTTGTGTCAATTGTTCAATATCAGGTGCTACAGGTGCTTTTTCCTTCTCCTGCTTAGGCTCACTTCTATCACGCACCAATTGCTCTGTTTGACGAACAGATAGTCCTTTTTCAATTACGATTTTAGCAACGTCTAATTGATCTTTATCCTTTAACGTCAAGATAGCTCGAGCATGCCCCATATCAAGCTGGCCTTGCTGCATGAAATCTTTAATTTCATCCGCCAAACTCAACAAACGAAGTAAATTACTTACTGTAGTACGTGCTTTCCCTACTGTGTCAGCAATTTCTTGATGGCTCAAACCGAATTCATCATGAAAACGCTGCAAGGCTATAGCCTGATCAATCGGATTTAAATCTTGACGCTGAATATTCTCAATAAGCGCCAGTGCAATAGCAACCTGATCATTTAAATCACGAACAATTGCAGGAATTTCAGTTAAACCCGCAAGTTGCGCTGCACGCCAGCGTCGTTCACCCGCAATGATTTCGTATGGATGTGCTTCATCATCAACTGGACGAATTACAATAGGTTGCATCACTCCATGTTTTTCAATAGAAGATGCTAACTCTTGCAAATCATGCTCATGAATAAAGCGACGTGGTTGATATTCACCACGTTTCAATAAATTTACATCAATTTGTTTCAACTGTCCGTGGTCAAGTGCCTGTGCTTCCAGCTGTAATTTTTCTTTTTGAATTGAACCAAGTAATGCATCTAAACCACGTCCTTTAGCCAATCCGCGTTTTTTGATGCTCATACTTTACTTCCTTTCTTTAATTTACTTTTCTTCAACATCTCAGCTGCAAGATTTAAGTATGCAACTGCACCTTTAGAACTTTTCTCAAAATAGATAACAGGCAAACCATGCGCCGGCGCTTCTGCTAAGCGAACATTACGTGGAACGACAGTATCATAAAGTTTTTTACCGAAATACTGTTCTAACTCAGCAGATACATCACGTGTTAAAGCATTTCGTGCATCGTACATTGTACGTAATACACCAATAATTTCTAAATCAGGATTTAATGCCTTTTGAATACGATCAATAGTCTGGGTTAAATCAGCTAAACCTTCTAGCGCATAATATTCGCATTGCATTGGAATGATTACACTATCTACAGCTGCCAAAGCATTAACAGTAATCAAGCTCAAGCTTGGCGCACAATCCACTATGATAAAATCAAATGAGTTTCGGATTTCATTCAGAGCATTTTTTAGAATAAATTCGCGCCCTTCTTGCTCTGCAATAGCAAGCTCAACACCGGAAAGTTCACGATTAGAACCTAAAACTTTATATCCGACTTCTGCTTTTTGAATGGCCGTTTCAATTGGTACTTCACCAAGTAGAACATCCGTAATGGAATACAAAAGATCGTTCTTTTGAATACCAGACCCCATCGTAGCATTACCTTGTGAATCCATATCTACAAGTAATACACGTTTCTTTAATACAGCTAGAGACGCTGCAAGATTTACTGCAGTCGTTGTTTTACCAACACCACCCTTTTGGTTTGCAATCGCAATAATTTGAGCCATGGTAACCCTAATACTTTTTATTTAAATACGTTGAAGTAAAAGTAAATGACGTTGTTCATCAAGTCTTGGTACGCGCAGCTCAATCACTTTACATGAAAAGTCCTGCTTAAGTTGCTCAATTTCCTCAACTGGCACAACTCCTTTCATTGCTGCAATTATACTGCTTTGATGCAAGTATGGCTGAGCTGCATCTACAAAATCCGTTAAAGAAGCAAAAGCGCGACTTGTAATCACATCAAATTGACCAAGCTCATCAATTGTATCTTGATTTTCAACACGTGTTTGCACGGCTACTACGTTTTTTAACTTAAGGTCAGCAATAAACTGTTTCAAAAAACGAATTTTCTTACCATTTGAATCAAGTAATACACATGAGCGTTCCGGCTGACATAAAGCAATGATCATGCCTGGCATACCACCACCTGTACCAACATCAAGCAAACGGCCTGTTGGCAAATCTTTCAAAATACTTAGGCTATCTAACAAATGCTTCACTAACATTTCTTTCGGATCACGAATCGCTGTTAGATTATAAGCTTTGTTCCAAAGTACCAAAGCATCTTGATACTTCAACAATAATGTCAAAGCTTCATCGCTAAGCGATAAACCTAATTTTTGACTACCCTGTTGTAACTCTTGAAAAAACGGATGCATAAACAGATAACATCTAAGTAAAATTTAAAACAAAGTATACCCATTTATGCATCGTGGAACACTAGTTAACGATTAGGGATTACACACTTAATCGTAGAAGCCTTCACGAATTTGCAAATCTAGCTCCATTAAACGCTCAGGCGTTCCCACATCTACCCATGCACCTTTAAGCTTTTCACCAGATATTTTCTGATTATGCATCGCTTGCTTCAATAGTGGAGCTAAAGGACGCTTACCCGCTTCCAATCCGTCAAAAAGTTTAGGATGAATAACAGATAGACCACTAAAAGTGAGGTTTTCGCCCGTCACATCTTGATCGAATGTAAAAGCGCGCCCATCCAATAATGTAAAGTCACCTTCAGGATGCTGTTTAGGATTATCAACCAACACAAGATGTGCCAAATCATCATTTAGCTTAATATGGCGCAGACCTTCAAAATCCATTGTGGTCCATACATCCCCATTCACCAGAATAAAAGGATCTGTTCCAAGCAGTGGCAAAGCATTAATAATTCCACCAGCTGTTTCTAGCCCTTCATCCTCTCGTGTCCAACGGATATCCACACCAAATTGAGAGCCATCACCTAAACTACTGATGAGCTTGTCGGCCAACCATGCAGAATTGATGACTATTTCAGTCACACCAATTTTCTTAAGTTTTTCAATATGCCACACAATCAGGGGTTTACCACCCACCTCAAGCAGAGGCTTTGGTGTATATAGCGTAAGTGGACGCATACGATTGCCCAAGCCAGCAGCAAGAATCATTGCTTTCATTATGCTGCTACCTCATAGCTACCATATTTCTCGATAAATTTAGGCATCACGTTGTTATTCATAAATACCATAAACTCTTCAAGCTCAGCGTAACCACGGCTTTCTTCAAGCAAATACCACATGACACGTGGTAAATCCTTCAAATAACCAGACTTACCATCGCGTTCAAACAAGCGAACAAAAATACCTAGAATTTTAATATGGCGTTGGATGGCCATTAAATCTGCATCACGTTTAAATTGATCAAAGCTACGATTCTTTTTTGTCGACGCTGGTAACAGGTCATAAAACACTTTAAACCATTGATAAACACGATCAGCGTTCCATTGAACATATGCATCACGAGTAATCGAAATTAGGTCATATGTATCAGCGCCAATAACAGCATCTTGGAAGTCGATTACCCCTAACTCTTGCTCATCGGTAATTTTCATCAAATTTCGACTATGAAAATCTCGATGTACAATAACTTGTGGTTGGGCTAATGCAGCATGAGCCAAGAAGTCAAATGCATTATCAATCGTTTTTTTCTGTTCAGCAGTCGGCTGAATAGAAAGCGACGGTAACATCCAGTCTGTGAGTAGATGCATTTCCGACATTAATTTTTCGTAAGAATAAGCTGGGAACTGATTAGTCCCGTCAATAGACTGCAATTGAATAAGTTGTTTAAAACTTTGTTCGTAGTATTTATCAACAGTTTCATTAGTTAATAATGTCGACAAAAGCACATCACCAAAGTCTTCTAACAATAGAAAACCTTGAGCCAGATCTTTCGCGACGATCTGAGGCACACGTACGCCATGGCTCGCAAAAAACTCGTCAATGGTCACAAACGGAACACAGTCTTCTTTTTCTGGAGGGGCATCCATGAGCATATACGTTTTATTTTGTAACTCGATACGCGCATAACGGCGGAAGCTTGCATCACCTGCTAAAAAAGCGATCTTAAATTGATCATTTTCAAGAACAGATGTAAGCCATGTATATATCAATTGTTCACGTTGTGTATTCATTTGCAATAAAATCTAAAACAAGCTGAGATTTTTGAAGGGTTAAGTGTAGCCACTTATAAACTTTTTCTCTATGATGCGACAATAATTAATTGTGAATTAGCATACTTGGTTAATGAGACAATGAAGCATCAGTTTAAATTTAATCCTTTAGCGACAGCTATTTTTACGCTCTTATGTGGCTCCATACAATCAAGTTATGCTGAGTCGACTGATGTTGTCTCCAATATAGACAATAATCAACTTAAAGCGAGCATCAAGGAAGCTTACCCAGGTCAAGAATTCTTTCAGCAATATTATGTTGATAAATCTGCACCTGAAGCTCAGCTTCGTGACAATAAATATTTAAGCTCGGCATTTTGCCAAGGCACATGGGTTACACCAATTAACCCTGAAACCAAAGCTTTAGATGCCGACAAAGCGACTTCTGTCGTTACTGCTAACTACGGACATTACAACCCAGCGGGTGATTCTGTTTTAGAAGGTGATGTCGTTATTGATCAAGAAGGACGCACAGTTCGTGCTGACAAAGTAACGATTGATAAGACCCAAACCTTTGCGCATGCACAAGGTCGAGTACAGTTAGCTCAAGGCGGGTTACTTTCACAGAGTGATGAAATTAATTACAACCTAAAAACCCAAACCGGGAATTTAGACAATAGTTTTTATATTTCTGAACAGCAACATGCCCATGGTCATGCAGGAAAAATCGAAAGAACCTCACCAAACGTTATGGTTCTTAATGATGCAACCTATACGACTTGCCCACCAGGCCAAAAACCCGGTTGGAAAATCCAAGCCAATAAAATTGAGTTAAATCAGGAAACTGGACGCGGCGTAACTCGTGGAACAAAATTATATGTTAAGGACGTTCCTGTTCTAGCTGTTCCCTATTTTAACTTCCCGATTGATGACCGCCGTACTACAGGTATCCTCAACCCACAATTTGGTTTCTCAAACGATGGCGGTGTTGAGCTTTCTGTTCCGGTTTATCTAAACCTTGCACCTAACTATGATTTGACACTTACTCCGCGATATTTAGCAGACCGCGGTGCAATGCTAAAAGGTGAATTTAGATATTTAACTGATGGCTTTGGTGCTGGGGAAATGTGGGGTGGCATCTTGCCATCTGACAAAGGTTATGATGACAAAGATCGTAAAGATTTCCATTTTTTACATAATTGGGATATCAACGATCAGTGGTCTACTAACCTCGAATATAACTATGCATCAGATAAAGATTACTTCTCTGACTTAGATAGCAGTCCTAACTCTAAAACAGATCTTAACTTACGTAGAGCTTGGGAACTTAATTATCAACATGGTATTCCAGGTTTAAAAGCACAGCTTAAAGTCGAAGATTTCCAGACACTTGATCCTGAAGTTGCAGATGCAGATAAACCATACGCGCGTTTACCACAATTCTTATTAAATTACGTCACTGGTAATCCACTAGGACTACAATACGAATTTAATAACGACACTGCTTACTTTAAGAAATCAATTAATGATGATTCTGCTCAAGAAAGTAGTGGTACACGTATTTATAACCAGTTCGCAACGCGTTATAACTACCGTACACCGGCAGCTTTTGTGATTCCTGAAGTCTCTGTACGTTCTATTCAAACGTTTTATGATAAGGACAGTATCGCATCTCAAAATCTAGATGGTGGTTCTGAAAACAAATCAGTCGTTGTACCTCAATTCACGTTAGACACTGGACTGAACTTTGAACGTGATGGTAAGTACTTACAAACACTTACACCACGTGCTTTCTATGCATATGCGCCATACAAAAATCAAGATGGTTATCCTAACTTTGACTCAACTACTGCGTCAGTAAGTTATGATCAATTATTTAACCCTTACCGTTTTTATGGTCATGACCGCCTAGAAGACAATAACTTTTTATCCTTGGGTGTAAGTTATAGCCTCTTTGACACAGTAGGCTTAGAACGTTTACGGGCAAGTGTAGGTCAAAGTTACTATTTCGAAGACCGTCGTGTCACCTTACAACGACAACAAGATGAAATTGATACTGAACGCAACACAGGTCCTGTTGTGAGCCTATCAAGCCAGCTTAACCAAAACTTTACCATTGCTGCCAACTCAGCTTGGATGTCGAATGGTGACAATGCTCAACGTGACTTCCAACTTTACTACACAGGTGATAAAGGAAATCTATATAACCTAGGCTATTTCTATCGTAAAGATATTCCTGGTCGTCAAGATACTTATGACCAAGTTGTTGCATCGTTTATACAACCAATTAAAGACAATTGGCGTATTATGGGCCACGTACAATATGACATGGACAATGATGTTGCCCGTGAACTCTTGTTAGGAGTTAACTATGAGTCATGTTGCTGGGGTATTTCTGTCTATGGCCGTTCATACTATAACGATCTAGACGATCCAAAATCTCCAGATGTTAGTGAAAAGCGCGCGATCATGGCCGAAATTACACTAAAAGGTTTAGGTGGTTTAAACAATAAACTCGCGTCTTTACTTGAAAATCGCGTTTTAGGTTTTAACAAAATTAATCAATCTTGGACACAACGTTAATGAAGACAAAGCATCTTAAACAGTTTTTTAAAGCAACTACACTTGCTGCCCTAATCTCTTCATCAATGCATAGTTTTGCCCAACCCGCTGATGAAGTTGTGGCAATTGTGGACAATAGCGTAATTTTAAAAAGCGATCTTCAACAAGGTATGGCTGAAGCAGCTCATGAACTTCAAGCTCAAAAAAAAGAAGTGCCACCTCAGCAATACTTGCAGTTTCAAGTATTAGATCAACTCATCTTGCGTGAGGCACAACTTGAACAAGTTAAAAAATATGGCATCAAACCTGATGAAAAAAGCTTAAATGAAGCAGTCTTAAAAGTAGCAAGTCAATCTGGAAGTAAAAGTTTAGAAGCTTTCCAGCAAAAATTGGATGCTATGGCACCAGGAACTTATGAAAGTTTACGTGGCCGAATCGCTGAGGATTTAGCGATTAGTCGTTTGCGCCAACAACAAGTGATGTCTCGTATTAAAATTAGTGATCAAGATGTAGAAAACTTCTTAAAATCACCTCAGGGACAAGCTGCGTTAGGTAATCAAGCACATGTAATTCATATGCGCATTTCTGGTGACAATGCACAAGAAGTTCAATCTGTAGCTCAAGAAGTGCGTTCAAAGCTTGCTCAAAGTAATGATATAAATGCTTTGAAAAAACTTTCAACTGCAAATGTAAAAGTTGAAGGTGCTGATATGGGTTTCCGCCCACTGTCTGATATTCCTGCTGAACTTGCGGCTCGTATTACACCATTACAAGATGGGCAAACGACTGACTTAGTTTCAGTACGTGATGGTGTACATGTTTTAAAGCTTCTTGAACGCAAACAAAATGAGCAAAAAGCTTTAGTACCTCAATTTCAAACCCGCCACATTCTCATTCAGCCATCTGAAGTAGTGACTCTTGAGAATGCTAAGCAAATTATTGATAACATCTATAAACGCTTAAAAGCTGGTCAAGATTTTGCAACACTTGCAGCAACCTATTCAAATGACACAGGTTCAGCACGTGATGGGGGAAGTTTGGGTTGGGTAACACCTGGAATGATGGTTCCTGAATTTGATAAAAAAATGCAGGAAATTCCTGTAGGTGAAATTAGCGAACCGTTCCAAACTCAATTCGGCTGGCATATCTTACAAGTAACAGATAAACGTGAAAAAGATATGACGCACGAATATCAAGAGCGTATGGCACGTCAAATTTTAGGTGAACGCCAATTCAACACTGAGATTGATAGCTGGTTACGTGAAGTACGTGCAAATGCATATGTAGAAATCAAAGATCCAAGTCTAGACAAAAAGAACTTACAAAAGTAACTCTTTTTCTCTTTATTAAAACCTGTGTTTGTCACAGGTTTTTTTATGCATGAAATTTACATAATAAAAAACCGGTTATATAAATAACCGGTTTCTATAAATTAAACCCTAACGGGAATTATTTATAGCGATCAACCATTTTCTCTAAAGAAATCGGGCGAATCTTGTCAGCATTTCCAGCTGTACCAAACGCTTCATAACGATCAATACAAATTTGCTTCATTGAATCTACAGTTTTAGCAAAGTATTTACGTGGATCGAATTCAGCTGGGTTTTCAGCCATAAACTGACGAATTGCACCAGTAGATGCTAAACGTAAGTCTGTATCGATATTGATCTTACGCACACCATGTTTAATTGCTTCTACAAGCTGTTCAACAGGTACACCATAAGTCTCTTTAATATCACCGCCAAACTCATTGATTACTTTCAACCACTCTTGCGGCACAGAACTTGAACCATGCATAACAAGATGAGTATTTGGTAATGCCGCATGAATTTCTTTAATGCGGTCAATTGCCAAGATATCACCTGTAGGTGGACGAGTGAACTTGTAAGCACCATGTGAAGTACCTACAGCAATCGCTAATGCATCTACATTAGTATCGGCAACAAACTGAGTCGCTTCTTCAACAGAAGTAAGAAGTTGTGAGTGATCAAGTACACCTTCTGCACCAACACCGTCTTCTTCGCCAGCCATACCAGTTTCAAGGCTACCTAAACAGCCAATCTCACCTTCGACAGAAACACCACATGCATGTGCCAAAGCAACAACATTACGAGTTACATCAACGTTGTATTCATAAGAAGTAGGTGTTTTACCATCTGTACCTAATGAACCGTCCATCATCACTGAGCTAAAGCCAAGCTGAATTGAACGCTGACAGATATCAGGGCTTGTTCCATGGTCTTGATGCATTACCACTGGAATATGTGGCCATTCTTCAATTGCAGCCAAAATAAGATGGCGTAAGAATGGAGCGCCTGCATATTTGCGAGCTCCAGCTGATGCTTGAACAATTACAGGTGAATTGGTTGCATCCGCGGCAAGCATAATTGCACGCATTTGTTCTAAGTTATTTACGTTAAATGCTGGTACGCCGTAGTTATGTTCAGCAGCGTGATCCAAGAGCTGGCGCATTGAAATGAGTGCCATAATATCCTCCCAGGTAGTGCGGCTTATTCTACCCTGTCATTTATTTCAATTCAGCAACAAATCACAGTATTTCAAAAAAAATCCCTGCATTTGCAGGGATTTTTTAACAAAAAACAACAAATTAATGTGTTTCTGAAGCAGCAGCCTCACTTGGCGCACTACCTTCAACCACATCTGTATTCTTTTCATCTAGAACTGGCTTATCAATCGCATCAATTGCTGCTTGTTGCTCAGGCGTTACTTTTTCAGAAACAGCAGTAGATGCAGCTGATTCTTGGCCCGCTTGAGATGCTTCATCTTTCTTAGCACAAGCAGTCAACATCATTGGTACAATTAACATAGCAGCAAATGTAAGCTTTAAATTCATCACTATTTTCCACAGTTGGTGATTTAATACTCGACATTTTATTGCAAATATATGACAGTTTAATGACTTATCAATGAAAAAGGGATTAGTTACCCAATCCCTTCTTATTTCTATATAACAGTATTAAGCACGTTCAAGCAAAACAGCAACTGCTGGCAATGTTTTTCCTTCAACAAACTCAAGGAATGCACCACCACCTGTAGAAATATAACCAATTTGATCAGCGACGTTATATTTATCAATCGCAGCTAATGTATCTCCACCACCAGCGATCGAGAATCCTTCCGATTGAGCAACCGCAAGAGAAAGCGCTTTCGTACCTTCACCAAATTGATCTACTTCAAATACGCCTACTGGACCATTCCAAAGGATCGTTTTTGATGTTGTTAAAATATCAGCAAATGCTTTAGCTGTTTCTGGACCAACGTCTAAAATCATATCATTTGCAGTCACATCTTCTACTTTCTTCACCACAGCTTGAGCTGCTGCTAAAGAACCTAAGAAATCTTCAAAATTAATTTGCGATGCATCCGCAACTACAACATCTGTAGGAAGTGGGACACTTACTTTAGCAGCAATTTGTTTAGCAGTTTCAACCAAGTCAGCTTCATATAATGATTTACCAACGTTAAAACCAGCAGCTGCTAAGAATGTATTTGCAATACCGCCCCCAACGATCAGTTGATCACAGATACTAGAAAGTGAGTTTAAAACATCGAGTTTAGTTGAAACTTTAGAACCAGCAACAATTGCAACCATTGGTTTTTCAGGAGTTTGCATTGCACGGCCTAGTGCATCTAACTCAGCAGCCAACAAAGGACCAGCAGCAGCAACTGGAGCGAAACGAGCTACACCTTCAGTAGATGCTTCTGCACGATGAGCAGTACCAAATGCATCCATAACAAATACGTCACATAGTGCAGCATATTTTTGAGCGAGCTCTGGATTATTTTTCTTTTCGCCATGGTTAAAGCGTACATTTTCAAGCAATACAACTTGACCAGCTTCAACTTCAACGCCTTCTAGATAATCTGTTAATAATTTAACTTCTTGGCCCAATACTTCTGTTAAATAAGCAGCGACTGGTGCAAGTGATTGTTCTGGCTTTGGTTCACCTTCAACAGGACGACCTAGATGTGAACATACCATCACTGCTGCGCCTTTATCTAAAGCAGCTTTAATAGTTGGTAATGCTGCACGTAAGCGAGCATCGCTAGTAATCACACCATTTTTGACAGGAACGTTTAAATCTTCACGAATAAGGACACGTTTGCCTGTTAAGTTAAGGTCAGTCATACGCTGAAAATTCATGTAAAGCTCTCTTTATGATTTTAAAAACGCGCCAATTTTAAATGATTACTTCAAAAAAGGTTAGTTTTTTTGCATAAAAGCTGTAGAAAGCCCCAGTTTTGATTATGATAGAGGTAGTTATTTGATATTTCACCCATTATGTCTATTCATCCAGATCCACAAATCAATCGCTTAAATGTTTTAGGGGAACCTTTAGCAAGTTGTTGCTTTGACCCTATTACGGGCTATTTTAGAAATGGTTTCTGCCACACAGCAGTAACAGACCTTGGTCAGCATACCGTATGTGCACAAATGACCTCTGATTTCTTAAATTTCTCTCAGAAAATTGGTAATGATCTTATTACTCCTTTGCCAGAAGTAGGTTTCCCTGGTCTGAAACCGGGTGATTTCTGGTGTATCTGCGTAACTCGCTGGGTAGAGGCTTATCAAGCTGGTGAAGCCCCTCCTATTAAAATACATGCATGTCATCAAGCTGTATTAAGCTATGTACCTTTAGATGTATTAATGGAATTTGCAGTGTAATGGTTCAGCCACAAATTATTTTGGCTTCGAGTAGTCAAACTCGCAAAGACTTAATGGACCGTCTTGGAATTAATTATATTTGTATTAGTCCCGATATTGATGAAAGTCCTCGCGATGAAACCCATGCCGATGAACTTGCAAAAAGGCTCGCTTTCACAAAAGCTCAGGTGATTGCTGAACAGAACCCATCAGCCATCGTTATTGGTTCAGATCAAGTTGCTTGGCGAGAACATGCCCCGCATGACTTTATTGGCAAACCGATGACTATTGAAAATGCCAAAGCACAACTAGCAGATAATTCTGGTCGAACTGTTTTTTTTAGTACAGCTCTTAGCGTGCAATGGCTCGATAGAGACTTTGAGCAAACGCTTGTTGAACATTATCAAGTTAAATTTCGAAACCTGAATCAAGCTGAAATTGAACGATACGTTTTATTAGATCAGCCACTACATTGCGCTGGCAGCTTTAAGTGTGAAAGTTTAGGAATTAGCTTGTTTGAAAAAATGATAGGCCAAGACCAGACCACACTTATGGGTCTTCCTATGATTCAACTTTGCCATATTTTAAGGCAACTTGATCTACAAATTCCTTAATTCTAGATATTTTATAAATAGGTTATTTCCATGACAGAACCTTTAACAGTTTTAGGCGGTATTACTGCCGAGCAATTTTTAGCAGAGTATTGGCAGAAAAAACCTTTACTGGTGCGTAACGGATTACCAGAAATTATAGGTCTTTTACAACCTCAGGATGTGCAAGAACTTGCCTTGGAAGAACATGCAAGTGCCAGACTGATTCGCCAAAAAGATAAAAATCCAAATGAATGGCACGTAAAGTCTTCACCTTTAACCAAAGGTGATTTTCAAAAGCTACCAAAATTATGGTCAATTTTAGTACAGGCAGTAGATCACTACTCTTTTGATCTTTCTGAACTTTGGAAAAAATTTCCTTTTATTCCTCAATGGCGCCGCGACGATATTATGGTGTCTTATGCACCTAAGGGTGGTTCAGTTGGAAAACATTTCGATTTTTATGATGTGTTTTTAGTTCAGGGTCATGGTCATCGTCGCTGGCAGCTAGGTCAAATGTGCGATGTAAATACTGCATTTGTACCCAATCAACCATTAAAACTTTTGCCAGAAATAGATGTGCAATTTGATGAAGTTTTAGCACCAGGTGATTTACTTTATGTTCCACCTGGAATGGCACATTATGGGGTCGCAGAAGATGACTGCTTAACTTTCTCATTTGGCTTTCGCATGCCAAACGTTGCCGGAATGATGGAACGTATTAGCGATCAATTTTCAGCTAATACTTTACTCCAAAATCCTGTTGTAGATATCGCACGCAAACAAATGAGCCAAATTGGCGAAATTAACTCAACTGAACTAAGCTATCTAAAAGACTTAGTTTTAGCTCAGTTGCAAGACTCTGCAGCACTTGATGCAGCAATCATGTCTTATATGAGCGAACCTAAATATCCAGATAATATTCCAGAACCTGATGAGATCGAAGCCGATGATCTTCAAGAGATCTTACATGAAGGTTATGAAGTTCTATTAGAACCTGCCTCTCGCCTACTTTATACAGAAAATAACGGAATTCTAAGCTTCTGGGGAAATGGCGAAGCGCTATGTATAGCTGAAACTTTCGCACCAAAATTAAAAGCTATTGCTGATGGAAAAAGCTTAGCTTTCGATAGCGAATTTAATGAGCTTGAAATCCTTGAAAATGTTGCTTACTTACTCAATGAATCTATTTTGATGCTTTTACCACCTTCAGAGTAAGAAACTTTAATAAAAGTGGACTTTTCAAAGCAACGGGAAGTCCACTTTTAAATTGGCCGACAAACTCAAAAATAAATTTTTTTTGTTTATTAATTTTCCTTTTTAAACTTTAAAATCGACTTATCGCAAAAATATTGGAGTTAAAAGATTTTGAAAAAGGAAGTATGATTATTTAAATATATAGCCTAAAACTCTTTGCCATTCCCCTAAAAGTAAAACTTGAGCGTTTAAAAAAATAATATCTTTTTTCTATCAATAACAAACAATACCTTGTAAAATTAAATTATCTAGATTCTCATTGATAAAGATCACCGTTCAAGCTAATAGCAATTCATTTGTGAGAGGCTAAAATATGTCGAAAAAAGATGACATTATTAACACCGCATTAAGACTTTTTAACTCGTATAGCTATAATTCTATAGGTGTAGATCGCATCATTAATGAATCTGGCGTTGCAAAAATGACTTTCTATAAGCATTTTCCATCAAAAGAAAAATTAATTGAAGAGTGTCTACTTCTTCGAAATACGCTTCTACAAAACTCTCTTACTTCTGCCTTATCAAAACATGATGAGTTAGATCCTCTTGCAAGAATTAAAGCAGTATTTTTATGGTATTCTGACTGGTTTAATAGCGAAGATTTTAATGGCTGTATGTTTCAAAAAGCCTTGGAAGAGGTTTTAAAACAATATCCTTCAACACATCAACCTGCCACTTTGTATAAAGCTTGGCTGACCCAACTCATGCAAAATCTTCTTAACCAGTATGATGTAAAAGAGCCAGTTCCCCTATCTTTACTACTCGTTAATATTTTGGAAGGTATGACTATACAGGCTCAAGTCGAACATGGTTCAATAAAAATTAATGATTACTGGACTCGAGTAGAAAAATTAATCGATTTCGAAAGAGCAGCCTAAAAATAAAGCGTGATATTCTTCTTCTTATATTTAATGATTCTTCTTATGTATCACGCTGCGTCTGAAAGTCATTTTGGTTCACAATTAGACGTTTTTTTCGACCTTACTGAACCAAAATATACAGACCTGTCTGTACAAAACAGATTATATATTTAAAAAATAAAAACTCAATCCTTTTTTATGATTTGTCTCAAGATAAATTAGATTTAACTATTTATCGAAAGCAAATTGAAATTGTTTTAGGTTGACTTCGTTTCACTTATACTTAACAATTACACTTATAACACAAAGCAACATTTTAGACACAAAAGAAATACAAATAGTTGTTTTTAATTAGAAAGACTACTTATTTATCAATTCCCCTTATATTGCTTTTCAACAAAAACAATTGGATTGATTAGTTTTGCTACATTCATTTTCATAAGATCAATCTATACTATGCCCGCTATATTGATATAGGTATAAAGTATGAAAGATGGACTCCAAATCGAAGAAATGAAAAATGCGGCTGATTCAGTCGTTGGAATTCTTAAATCTTTGGCTAATACAGATCGTTTATTAATTTTATGTCACTTAGCTTATGAGGAGTTAAATGTTTCTCAAATTGAAGAGAAGACCCAAATTACCCAGCCCACTCTTTCACAACAACTTATGATGCTACGCAAAAGTGATGTTGTATCAACCCGTCGTGATGGCAAGCAAATTTTTTATTCAATTAAGGATGACAATATGCATTCAATTTTAAATACGCTTCATCAGCTGTACTGTGCAAGTAAATAATATTTTTTAAATTATAAATTATAATAATAGTAGTAACTTCCTGAAATATGCGATTTTTCAGCTTGAAAGCTTAGAGTCCAATCCAAGCACAAAGTTTTGAAAATTCGCGTAGCTTTTCTAAAAAGCTCAACCATATTTAACTTTTTGCCACCCTATTTTCTTTAGCCTATTCCATGCTTTCACAGCTTTTTGATATACCTAGTTTTTTAATGAGCAATTAACAAGCAAAATCACCAACTCCAAAATTAAAAATATTAAATTAAGGCCAATAAAAACAAATATTTAATATTACCATTAAGTATAAATACTTCTAGGTGCTATAAAAAAGCTTAAGATTCACATCACTTAAGTATAAAATACTCCGCTTGTTCAACCTTTAGCCATGATTAGGTTAATAAGGCCTTTATATGCTTGCATTCTTTTCTCGATTAAGCTTAGTCACTAAGATTATTATCGCCATTATTCTAGGGATAGGCGTTGCATTACTATTTCCGAACGTTACGCCTTACTTAAGTTTATTTGGTGAGCTTTTCATTAAAGCCTTAAAGTCGGTTGCCCCTATTTTAGTTTTTGTATTGGTGCTTTCTTCTATTGCCAACTTCCAAGTGGGTCATAGCGCCAATTTACGCCCTATTATGATTCTATATGTGGCAGGTATGTTGCTTGCAGCTTTCACAGCTGTGATTGTCAGTCTTTCTTTTCCAAGCACATTATTCCTCAATACAGTTTCGCATAATGATTTACAAGCGCCTGGTAGTCTCGCAGATATATTAAAAAACTTGCTCTTAAGCTTTATTGCGAACCCTGTTCAAGCAATTAGTGAAGCTAATTTTATTGGTATTTTAGCGTGGGCAATTGGCCTAGGTTTAGCTATGCGCCACAGCTCAGACACCACAAAACAAGTGATGCAGGATGTCTCACATGCTGTAAGTGCTATTATTCATAAAGTAATTGCTTTTGCACCAGTCGGTATTTTCGGATTAGTTGCAGTGACTTTTGCCGATGCTGGACTTGCAACACTTGAGAGCTATGCACAATTATTAGTGGTATTGTTAGGCACCATGTTCTTTGTTGCTTTAGTTATCAACCCTATTCTTGTTGCCCTTACTATACGTGGAAATCCATACCCTCTCGTATTTAAATGCTTAAAAGAAAGTGGTATTACAGCTTTCTTTACACGAAGCTCAGCGGCCAACATTCCAGTTAACTTAGATTTAGCAGAGCGTTTAGGTGTTAATCCATCTACAGCAAGTGTGTCTATTCCGTTAGGCGCAACAGTAAATATGGCAGGTGCGGCAGTCACGATTACTGTACTTACATTAGCTACTGTACATACTCTTGGCATTCATGTTGATTTTGCGACAATGGTTATTTTATCAGTTGTTGCTACTATTTCAGCTTGTGGTGCTTCTGGTGTTGCTGGTGGTTCTTTACTACTCATTCCTGTAGCTTGTAGTCTATTTGGTATTTCAACAGAAATTGCGATGCAAGTTGTAGCGGTTGGTATGATTATCAGTGTATTGCAAGACTCTACTGAAACAGCCCTTAACTCATCTACAGATGTATTATTTACTGCAGCTGTAGATATTCGCTCCAAGCAAACGTCTTAAACAAAATGCCATTTCAACGTCTACCAAACTGGTTCCAACTTGGAGCCTTTTTACTGGCTTTTAATGCCGGAATGATTAATGTATTAGGGTTAATTACTCTTTTGCATCAATCTATTTCACATATGACTGGCAACGTTAGTATGCTGGCTATGAGTTTGGTAGAGTGGCAACCCGAACATATCATTTTTTTACTTTTAGTGATTATTTGCTATGTTTGCGGTTCATTTTATAGTGGTTTTATTTTAGGTAGCAGTCATTTTCGACTAGGTCGTCGTTATGGCTTACCTTTGAGCCTTGTTGCCTTATTCATTTTCCTTTGCTGGCTATTGCTTCCTTATTTTCCACGCTATGGATTATTATGGGCTTGTACGGCAATGGGTTTACAAAATGCAATGGTAAGCCACTATAAAGGAACAATCATCCGCACTACCCATCTATCAGGTGTTTTAACTGATATTGGTTTAGCACTTGGGTATAAAGCCAGAGGCTTAATAGTAGAAAATCGACGTATTGTTTTACATCTACTTATTTTTATCGGCTTTCTGCTGGGTGGAATTCTTGCCGCTTCAGTACATCCATATTTGAAACTACAATCATTTTTGTTGCCGGCAACTTTAAGCTTAGCCTTAAGTATTTCTTACTGGGTAGTTTATCTCTATAGCACTTCAACTTCACACAAGGACTAAGACATGGTTAAAAATGCCTTACAAGCACAGCTATTAAAAGCTGGTTTAGTTGATAATAAAAAAGCAAAAAAATTAACAAAGCAAGCTCATCACGAACAGCGTCTTGGACTAAGTAATGAGGCTGAAATCAAAGCAAATATTGAAAAAGCTCAACAAGAAAAGTTAGCTAAAGATCAAGCTTTAAATTTAGAAAAACAGAAACAGCTTGAAGAAAAAGCACTTAAAGCATCAATCATTCAGATGATTAAGCAGCACAAGATTACTGATTTTGCAGGGGATGTGGCTTATCAATTTATTGATGAAAATAAAATCAAAAAAGTGTATCTATCTCAGCAAGTTTATAATGCACTTGTTGCAGGTAGCCTAGTTATTGCTAAAGATCAAGATCAATACGCCTACCTTCCAAAAGCGTTAGCTGAAAAAATTGATCAAAAAATGCAAGGCTTCATTTTGATTAATAATGCTGAGAAAAACGAACAAGCCACTGATGAGGAAGATCCATATGCAGCATATGTTATTCCAGATGACTTAATGTGGTAATACAATACTTAGGCCTTTATGATATAGATCTAAAGGTCTTTTCTAATTAATGTGTAGCTGTAACAATTTAACAAATGTTCAAAATACTAAGAAAAAATACTTAAAGAATAAATTCCTTCACCCTTTATCTATTAATCTCGATATAATGAATAATACTTTTAGTCCTCGCGACGTTCTTGAAGATTTCTTCGAGTCTCCTTTTTTGCGTCATGTATTAATTTAAGACGTACAACATAATCAGTTCATGTGTATTTGCATATATTCACAAGATCGAAACCTTAAGTGATATTGATCTAACTGACTTTTTGCAAATTAAATTGCAAAGATTTAATAAAGTGGCTTTTGTCTCAAAGGTAGTAATTCATGCTGAAGTGGTTTGAAAAACTTGTAGATCCCTACCCAACTAAAGGTTTAGATGAACCTTTACCAACTCGTTTTTTCCCATTTGTTTGGCAAGCTACGGAAGGCCTACGCCCTTACTTATTCTTACTTATTCTTTTTACAGCAGGTGCTGCAAGCTTTGAAGCCTTACTTTTTTCAAAGATTGGACAACTCGTAGACTGGTTAAGTAAAAGTCATCCGGAAAGCTTTTTAAGTCAGCATGCTACTGATTTACTCATTTTGATTGCAGTCTTATTTACCAATATCTTTTTTGTAAATATTCAATCTATTATCAAACATCAAATTTTATATAGCACCTTCCCAATGCGTTTGCGCTGGCGTTTCCATAATCTTTTATTGAAACAAAGCTTGGACTTTTTCCATAATGACTTTGCAGGACGACTTTCTGCGAAGGTTATGCAAACAGCATTAGCAATCCGTGAGTTCTGGATTATTTTGGGTGACATGTTGGCCTACGTCAGCATTTACTTCATTACGGTCAGCATTGTTCTTGGCGCAATTTCACCAATTTTACTTATTCCACTTTTAGTTTGGTTAAGTCTATTCTTATTAAGTGCATGGTTCTTCATCCCCCGCTTAAGTAAAGTTTCTCAACAACAAGCCGATGCTCGTGCTGTCATGACGGGCCGCGTAACAGATGCATATACCAACATCCAAACAGTAAAACTATTTGCCCATGCGGGTCGTGAAAGCCAATACGCAAAAGCATCTATGAAAGAGTTTATGACTACAGTCTATGCTCAAATGCGTTTAGGCACCCTCTTTGAGGTCAGCATCAATATGTTGTCTGCTGTTTTGTTTGTAGGTGTAATTGGTACTTCTGTTTGGCTATGGACCCAAGGTTTAGCAGCATTAGGTGTAATCGCAGCAACTACTGCAATGATTTTAAAACTTAATAGTATGGCTGAATTTATGATGTGGCATATGTCAGCCTTATTTGAAAATGTTGGAACCATTCAAGATGGTATGCAAACATTAGGTAAAAAAATCAATATTCAAGACAAACCAGATGCGAAACCACTTGCAGTGACCAAAGGTGAGATTGTATTTAAAGATGTAAGCTTTGCTTATAACAATAAAAATGTGATTGATCACTTCAACTTGCATATTAGAGCAGGCGAAAAAATAGGTATTGTGGGCCGTTCTGGCGCAGGAAAGTCGACGCTGATTCAGTTGCTTTTACATTTTTACCATCTTAAGCAAGGTGCTATTTTAATTGATGGCCAAAACATCGAAGATGTAACTCAAGATAGTCTAAGGGCTAATATTGCTTTAGTTACTCAAGATACATCTTTATTACATCGCTCAGTTGCAGAAAATATTAAATATGGTCGCCCTGATGCATCTGATGCAGACATGGAGAATGCTGTAAATAAAGCCAAAGCTGCTGAATTTATTCCGCAATTAGTTGATTTAAAAGGACGTAGTGGTTATAACGCTCAAGTAGGTGAACGTGGTGTTAAACTTTCTGGTGGTCAAAGACAGCGTATTGCCATTGCACGTGTATTCTTAAAAGATGCGCCTATTCTTATTTTAGATGAAGCAACTAGTGCATTAGACTCAGAAGTTGAAGCAGCAATCCAGTCAAGTTTAAATGACCTGATGGTTGATAAAACCGTTATTGCAATTGCACACCGTTTATCTACTATTGCACAAATGGACCGTTTAATCGTTCTTGATGAAGGTCGAATTGCTGAGCAAGGAACTCATGAAGAGTTAATTGCGCAAAATGGTATATACGCACAGTTATGGAAACGTCAAACAGGCGGTTTCCTAATTGAACAAAAAGTATTACAGGGTCAAGATTAATGCTTTATTTAGAAGATTTGAAAATTGGTGATCGCTTCATTAGCCGTGAATATGAAATTACCTTAGATGAAATCAAAAAATTCGCAAACTCCTATGACCCTCAGCCCTTCCATATAGATGAAGAACAAGCTAAACATGATCCAATTTTTCAGGGAATTGCTGCTAGCGGTTGGCATACTTCTGCAATTACTATGCGGTTATGGACGGAATGTATGCCGATTCATGGCGGCCTGATTGGTTCAGAGTCCAGCTTACGGTGGCCACGCCCTACTCGACCAGGTGATAAAATTCATGTTGAAGCAGAAATTTCAGCGATCACACCATCCAAAACAAAATTAGATCGTGGTATTGTAAGTTACGTTACGCAAGCCTTAAATCAAAATGGCGACGTATTACTTATTTCAACAACAAAAATTGTTGTCTTTAAAAAGAATGTTTAAAACATGGTTGATATGATTGTCTAACAGTTTTTATAAACTCAGATTATATTTCATGACAAGATGTGTAAGAAATGCATGTGACAAATTGATGAGAGCAATGGAACGCATATGAAAATTACCTCAGCTCGTCAAGATCAGGGTATTCCGGGAGTCTATGGCTTATTGCTATTAGATGTTGTTTCACGTTGGGGATATAACGATGAAACATTATTTGCTCCATTTCATCTTACTAGTGAACAACTGGCCGACCCTGATTATCGTATTTCTACACCTGTAGCAAATGAATTGGTTAAACACGCTCTTAATTTAACTGGTGAAACCACGTTGGGCTATCATCTTGGTACTCAAATGCGTATTTCAATTCATGGCTTCATTGGCTATGCGATTATGACAGCCAAAGATATTACAGAAGCAATTGCCCTTGCAGCACGTTTTATTCAATTACGCTTACCTTTCTTACAACTCTATTTTTCAACGTTTGGGCCCAAAGCCACCTTACAATTACAGTGTGATATCGAACTTGAACCTCTAAGAACAGAAATCGTTTTAGGCTTGACCATTGGTATCATGAGTATGGCCAAAGCGATTACGGGTATCGAAGATTTAGCTGGTGAGGTAGATTTGGATTTTCCTGAGCCAGAAGGTTTTGAAAAGTATAGAAATAAATTAAGTAGCACAATTCGATTCAATCAGCCACATTTGATCTCAAGTTTTGATAAGAAATACTTAGGAATTAAATTAGTTAATGCAGATCCTATTGCAAGTCAGGTTGCCATTAATCAATGCGAAGCTGAACTTTCCGCTTTGGGTGAGCGCCGTCGTTTAGCAATGCGTGTTCGTGATATTTTAAGTAATTCCGAACAACATTATTTAAGCATCGAAAATGTAGCCGAATGTCTACATATGTCAGATCGGACACTCAAACGTCAATTAGCCGCGGAAGGAACATCATTTTCCACGTTAGTTGATGAAGTACGCTATCGACACGCAACATCTCTGCTTTCACGTACAGATTATAGTCTTGAGCAAATTGCAGATGAACTTGGCTATTCGGACGTTGCAAATTTTAGCCGTGCTTTTAAACGCTGGAGTGGCCGCAGTCCGAGCAACTGGCGTAAAGACCCATACTTATAATGTTTAAAACTATTGGACACAAGCTTAAGGAGTTACCATGAATCATCCTTCGGAACTGAAGTATGCACGTACACATGAGTGGGTAAAGATTGAGGGTGATCTTGTTATTACAGGGATTACCGATCATGCACAAGATGAACTTGGCGATTTGGTTTACGTTGAAACTCCGGAAGTTGGGAGTAAAGTTACTGCTGGCGAACAAGCTGGTGTGGTTGAATCAGTAAAAACTGCTTCTGACATCCATGCTCCTATTTCAGGCACTGTAGTAGAAGTAAATACTGACCTTGAAGATGATCCTGACTTTGTAAATGAAGACCCATATGGTAAAGGCTGGATTTATAAAATTAAACCAGACAACATTGCAGATGTTGAAAAACTTTTAACAAATTCAGAATATGAAGCTGGCTTATAAAAGATAGGCATCGCTTTCAATATTTGATAAAACCAGTTTAGTTTTAAACTGGTTTTTTATTATCTATTTAAAATTAGCTTTCCGAATAGGTGAATTCTATGACAAAACTTGTTGTATTTTCAGGTGCGGGCATGAGTGCCGAAAGTGGAATCAGCACTTTTCGTGACAGTAATGGCTTATGGGAAAATTACGACATCCAACAAGTTGCCACACCTAAGGCATGGCAAAAGAACCCTGTTCTAGTTCAACGCTTTTATAATGAGCGTCGTAAAAATATTTTAGAGGCTAAACCTAACGAAGCTCATCAATATATTGCCAAACTACAAGACTACTTTGACGTACAAGTGATTACTCAAAATATTGATGATTTACATGAACGGGCTGGAAGTTCCAACGTTTTACATTTACATGGAAATATTCGTTTGGCGAAAAGCTCTGGCCCGAATGCACAATTTACAACACAGTTTTACGATATTAACGGATGGAAGCTAGATTTAGAACAAGACTTTTGCCCAGATGGCTATCCCCTGCGACCACATGTAGTCTGGTTTGGTGAAGCTGTACCAGCTTATGATGAAGCAATTCAATTAGTACAAAGTGCAGATATTTTTATTGTGATCGGCTCGACATTAAGCGTATATCCAGTTGCGGCTTTAGTTCATGAAATTTCAGATCAATGTAAAGCCTATTATATAGATCTAAATGCGGATCATCTGCGTGTTCCTCACCGATATGAATTATTAAAGATGTCAGCGACTCAAGGAATGCATAAACTTTTTGAAAATTTAATCGGCTAATTGCTATTTTTAGACACTAAATAAGCCCAACGTACATAAAAAAAATTATTAATTGAACAAAAAATTGTCGATTTTTTTAACTTTATTCTAAATTTCTATAATTTTTTTTTGACCAATAGCCTATTTATAACTCAATATCGATTTAGTTTTTTTCAGAATGGTGTTTTTTTTCTGAAAAAATTTAAAAAAATAAATATTAAAAAATTATAAGTTAATGATTAATATTATAATTTTACATCTATAAAATCAATTTATTTCAAGTTACACAATGATACAAAAGTACAATATAAAAATAACAGTGCAAAAAAAATCTTTTGTGGTTGAATCTCAACCTCTTGGATGCCGTACAAGAAAACAGCGACCTGGATTAGGTTACAATCACGGATTATGGATATAAGGACACACATCCATTATGAGTTATTTTGATCCCACCCTCATCATGTTTATGGTGTACATCGTAGCAATGGTTCTTATCGGCTTATTTGCCTACCGTGCTACAAGCGACTTCTCAGATTATATTCTCGGTGGTCGTAGTTTAGGCAGTTTCGTAACTGCATTATCCGCAGGCGCATCAGACATGAGTGGTTGGCTGCTCATGGGTTTACCAGGCGCGATTTATCTTTCTGGTTTATCTGAAGCGTGGATTGCAATTGGTCTTATTATCGGTGCTTGGCTTAACTGGCTACTGGTTGCTGGTCGATTACGCGTTCATACTGAAGTCCAAAATAATGCACTCACGTTGCCAGATTATTTTACAAGTCGTTTTGACGATCAGAAAAAAGTACTTCGTATTTTCTCTGCCGTTATCATCTTGGTTTTCTTTGCAATTTATTGTGCTTCAGGCATGGTAGCAGGCGCCCGCTTATTTGAAAATTTATTCGGAATGTCATACACCACTGCTATTTGGCTCAGCGCAATTGCAACCATCAGTTATGTTTGTATTGGTGGATTCTTAGCGATTAGCTGGACAGATACATTCCAAGCTGGCCTAATGATTTTTGCTTTGTTATTAACACCAATCGTAACTTATCTTGCAATTGGCGATACAACACAATTTGTGACACTCATTGAAACTGCTCGTCCACATGCATTTAATATTATTTCAGATTTAAGTGTAGTGGCTGTTTTATCTTCCATGGCATGGGGTTTGGGTTACTTTGGTCAACCACATATCCTTGTACGTTTCATGGCTGCTGACTCTGTAAAATCAATTCCTGCTGCGCGCCGTATTGGTATGACTTGGATGATCTTGTGTTTAGCTGGTGCAGTCGGTGCTGGTTTCTTCGGTATTGCTTACTTTGAGCAACACCCTGAACTAGCAGCAGTTGTAAGCAAAAACCCTGAAACAGTATTTATGGAATTGACTAAAATCTTATTCAATCCATGGATTGTAGGTATCATCTTAGCTGCGATTTTAGCTGCTGTAATGAGTACATTGAGCTGCCAGCTTTTGGTATGTTCAAGTGCGTTAACCGAAGATTTGTACAAAGGCTTCATTCGTAAGAATGCATCTCAAAAAGAACTTGTATGGGTTGGCCGTATCATGGTTCTTGCGATTGCTGTTCTTGCAATTGCTCTTGCTGGTAATCCAGACAGTAAAGTTCTTGGTCTTGTTGCTTATGCATGGGCTGGTTTCGGCGCTGCATTTGGTCCGCTTATCATCTTATCATTGTTCTGGAAACGTATGAATTTACAGGGTGCTCTAGCGGGTATGATCGTTGGTGCAGTTGTAGTGATTGGCTGGAAAAATCTTTTCGCAGACACTGGTGTTTACGAAATCATTCCAGGCTTTATCCTTGCATTTATCAGCATCATTGTAGTGAGTCTCTTAACTAAAGCGCCAAATACGACAGTAACTGGCCGCTTTGAAAAAGCAGATGAACTCTACAAAGAAAGTGTATAAGTTATTGAAATAAATCAAAGGGGCTTCGGCCCCTTTATTTATTTTTAGTTTTGATTTTAATTTTTGAAGTATCTTTTACAACTTGCATGACAGGATAACTACGAGTCTCTTTTACCCCTGGTAATTGCCACAGTACCTGCCCCGCAATTCGTCTAAACTCTTCCATGCTGCCACTTCGTAATTTAATTAAAAAATCAAACCCACCACTCACCATATGGCACTCAACAATTTCAGGATAGTGAACCACAGCATCAATAAACTCATCTAAAACATTGGGGGTAGTCTTATCTAATAGCACCTCTACGAACACCAAAAAATTTGCGTTTAATTTGATTGGATTCAATTTCGCTTCATATCCCAAAATGAAATCATCCTTTGTCAACTTCTGCACTCGGGCCATCACTGCTGTTGGCGACAAGTTAACAAGTTCCGCCAATTTACTATTAGAAATTCGCCCATCTGTTTGAAGAATATCCAAAATTTTTAAATCAGTGCGGTCAAGGCTTAAAATTGGGCCATTCATCTGAATTTTCCTCTAAAAAATGGGCTAAATATAGTGAGTTATTCGGTGTTTCTTCTGTAATGATAAATTATCTAAACCTCTCTACTCAAGATGAGTTTACGAGAGCTGGTTGGCGGAAACAGATATGAACACAATGGATACTTTTCATCAAATGGATAAATCTCACCAAGGCTATATCACCGAATTTAACGATAAAAGTGAGTTTGAACAACGCATTAATACAGCTTGGCGACGTGCTGAACCAGAAGCTGTAGAAGAGCTATTACAAGCTGCTGCGGTATCTGATGATTTAGATCATAAAATTTATGACCTAGCTTTTAATCTTGCTAATAATTTACGTGAACGCAAGACCTCTTCGGGTAAAGCAGGTATTGTTCAAGGGTTATTACAAGAATTCTCTCTTTCTTCACAAGAAGGCGTGGCGCTCATGTGTCTTGCCGAAGCTTTGCTTCGTATTCCAGACTCAGCAACACGTGATTTGCTTATTCGAGATAAGATCAATCAAGGTAACTGGAAAGAACACGTTGGCCAAAGCAGCTTAATGTTTGTAAATGCTGCGGCATGGGGCCTCATGTTAACTGGTAAGCTTATGGAAACCCCTAAGCAAACCAGTCTTTCAAGTGTACTTACTGGCCTTTTAGCACGCAGTGGACGTGGCATCATTCGTAAAGCTGTTGACGTTGCAATGCGTATGATGGGTGAACAGTTTGTGACTGGTGAAACCATTGAAGAAGCTGTAGATCATGCGAAAGTACTCGAAGACAAAGGTTTCCGCTATTCTTACGATATGTTAGGTGAAGCAGCTTTAACCGAACATGATGCTGAACGCTACTTTAACGATTACACACAAGCCATTCATGCAATTGGTAAAGCATCTAATGGTAAAGGCGTTTATGATGGCCCAGGTATTTCAATTAAGCTTTCTGCTTTACACCCTCGTTATCAACGCGCACAAATTGAACGTGTTCATCAAGAACTTTACGGCAAAGTATTTGAACTCGCTCGTTTGGCTAAAAAGTACAATATTGGCTTAAATATCGATGCTGAAGAATCAGAACGTTTAGAAATTTCTCTTGAGTTACTAGAACGTCTTTGCTTCGAGCCAGAACTTGCAAACTGGAAAGGTATTGGCTTCGTTATTCAAGCTTATCAAAAACGCTGTTTCTTCGTGGTTGATTATATTATTGACCTTGCTAAACGCAGCCAGAAGCGTCTCATGATTCGTCTTGTGAAAGGTGCATATTGGGATAGCGAAATTAAGAAAGCGCAAATCGAAGGTATGGATGACTACCCTGTCTTTACCCGTAAAGTACATACAGACTTATCTTATATCGCGTGTGCAAAAAAATTACTTGCAGCACCTGAGTTCATCTATCCCCAATTTGCAACTCATAATGCTCAAACATTGGCAACGATCTATCATTTAGCTGATCCAAGCAAATATTATGCTGGTCAATATGAATTCCAATGCTTACATGGTATGGGCGAACCGCTTTATGAACAAGTTGTTGGTCCACGTGAGCAAAATAAATTAGGCGTACCATGCCGTATTTATGCACCCGTTGGCAACCATGAAACGTTGTTAGCTTATTTAGTACGTCGTTTACTCGAAAATGGTGCGAATACTTCATTCGTTAACCGTATTGCCGATAAGACACTTAAAGTTGAAGACCTTATCCAGTCTCCAATTTACGATATTCGTCATGCAGCTAAGCTTGAAGGTTCAGTTGGCTTAAAACATCCATCTATTCCTCTACCTTTAGATATGTACGGAACACTTCGTAAAAACTCTAAAGGTTATGATTTAGCAAACGACACTCCACTTGCAGCTTTAGATCGTACAGCTCAAGAATTACGTAATCGTATTTGGCAAAGTCATCCATTATTGGCAAATAACGAGTCGTTAGAGCAAGGTCATTCTGTTGCAATTACAAACCCAGCACAAAATGATGAAATTGTTGGTTATGTGCAAGAAGCTGATCTTAAGCATGTTGAAATTGCGCTTAATGCAGCTGAACAAGCTCAATCAGAATGGTCAAATACGCCTAAAGAACAGCGTGCTCAACACTTAAAACGTGCAGCTGACATAATGGAAAGCCGCATTCAAGAATTGATGGTTTTGCTTTGCCGTGAAAGTGGGAAAACTTATGCCAATGCGATTGCAGAAGTTCGTGAAGCTGTAGATTTCTTACGTTATTACGCAACTCAAGTTGAGAATCTTCCCGCAAATACAGCTATTCAGCCTTTAGGTACTGTACTTTGTATTAGCCCGTGGAACTTCCCTCTTGCAATTTTCTCTGGCCAAATTGCTGCAGCATTAGTCAGTGGTAACTGCGTTATTGCTAAACCTGCTGAACAAACCCCATTAATCGCAGCTCAAGCAGTTCAGATTTTATGGGAAGCTGGTATTCCACATGGTGCTGTACAGCTACTTCCTGGCCGCGGTGAAACAGTAGGTGCTCAGCTTAGCCAAGATAGCCGTATTGATGGCATCATGTTTACTGGCTCGACTGAAGTTGCAAAAATTTTACAGAAGACCGTTGCAAAACGTTTATCTGAAAATGGTCAATCTATTCCGCTCATTGCAGAGACTGGCGGTCAAAATGCAATGATTGTTGACTCATCTGCTTTAACTGAACAAGTTGTATTAGATGTTGTAAGTTCTGCTTTTGATAGCGCGGGTCAACGTTGCTCTGCTTTACGTATTTTATGTGTGCAAGAAGACAGCGCTGCAACCGTTATTAAAATGCTTAAAGGTGCAATGCAACAGTTAATTGTAGGTAACCCTGCAATTTTAAAAACTGACATTGGTCCTGTTATTGATGACGAAGCAAAACAGACGATTGATCAACACATCCAAAAAATGAAGTCGAAAGGCTATCCAGTACATCAGTTGATGTTTGGTTCAACAAGCCAGAATGAACTAGATAAAGGAACCTTTGTTGTACCAACAGCAATTGAACTCCCTAATCTTGATGACTTGCAGCGCGAAGTTTTTGGTCCAGTTCTACACATCATTACCTATAAGTATGGTGAGCTTGAGCAATTGATCTCACGTATTAATGCCAAAGGTTATGGTTTAACAATGGGTCTGCATACCCGTATTGATGAAACCATCCAAACGGTCATTCAACATGCTGAAGTTGGTAACCTTTATATCAACCGTAATATTGTTGGTGCTGTCGTTGGTGTACAACCATTCGGTGGTGAAGGTCTATCTGGTACAGGCCCGAAAGCTGGTGGTCCGCTTTATATGTACCGCTTAATGCAGCAGTGTTCAAACAAAGTATTGGCAACACCATTTGCTATGAAGAATGAGCAAACTACTTTTGAAGGCTTTAACCGAGAGATTTATCAGAGCTTACAAAATTGGGCGAAACAACATTTACCACAAGCAAATCGTGAAATTGAACCATTTGGTGTTGGTAAATTCTATGAGTTACAAGGTCCTACTGGGGAAAGTAACCAATATATTATTTTGCCACGTCATCGTGTTCTTTCTATCGCTGATACAGAACAAAATCAGTTGCATCAGTTGCTCGCAATTTTTGCAGTGGGTAGCCAAGCGGCCGTAATGCCAAATAGTCCGTTATTGGCAAAATACAAACAAACATTGCCAAAAGATGTGCTTGCAGCAATTACTACTGTTAAAAAAATCACATCAGATGATTTTGATGCAGTTTTACACCATGGTAACCGTGAAGAAATCTTCTCATTACAACAAGAAGTTGCTACGCGTTCTGGCGCAATTGTTGGTATTACTCACATTGAGCCGAATGAAACTATTCCACTTGAGCGTTTAGTGATTGAACGTGCAATTAGTGTGAATACAGCTGCAGCTGGTGGTAACGCAAGCTTAATGACAATGACTGATTAATATATAACTTTCTAAAAAGCCCAAATCTCAGTATTTGGGCTTTTTTATTTAACAAAGTAATCTATTCTTAAATATATAGATTTTATAAATTCGAGATTTTAATAATGGTCTTTTTAGAACCAGAACAATATCAACAAAGATGCGCTCAGCTTTTTAATTCATATCAAAAAGACATTTCCACACTTCTACCATTTGCCAAAATTGAGCATATTGGTTCATCCGCTATACCGAATGCAATTTCAAAAGGTGATTTAGATATTTATATTGAAGTTATGCCTGAACAATTTGAATTCGCAATAGAACAATTAAAAACACTTAACTTTATCGAAAAACAAAATACATTAAGAACACATGAGCTTTGTATGCTCGAATCACTCAACAATGATGATGTAGCATTTCAAATTGTAGTATCTGGTTCAATATTCACTTTTTTCTTAGCCTTTAAAAATAAGCTTATAAACTCACCCACGCTGGTTAATGAATATAATGAATTAAAATTACAGTGTAGCCATTTAGACCCCGATCAATATAGAACAATAAAATCAGATTTTATTAATCGTGTTTTAAATTAGCTCTAGTTTAGGTACCTGCTTTCTCTTATGAATATCTGGTTAAAATTGGCTCCTGTAAGTTCAATTTTTTTGATACCATTCACTATTTGATTCTGTCTAAATTTTCTTTGTCTATGACCTCTTCTTATCGTCAACAACTTCAAGCTAAAATTGAACGCATTACTACTCAATTTTCTGAATTTACACCACCTACATTAGAAGTGTTTGAATCACCTGAACAACATTTCCGTATGCGTGCTGAATTTCGTATCTGGCATACGGAAAATGATATGTTCTATGCCATGTTTGAGCGTAACGATGACGACAAGCAAAAAACCGTTGTACGCATTGATGAGTTTCCAATTGCAGATCAAAGCATCAATGATTTAATGCCAAAACTTTTGGAAGAACTTAAGGCTGAGTCTAAGCTTTCTAATCGTTTATTTGAAGCTGACTTCCTCGCAACACTTAGCGGAGAAATGTTGGTTACCCTAATTTATCACCGTAAACTGGATCAAGAATGGGAACAAGCCGCTAAAGCGCTTGCCGATAAATTAGATATTAAGATTATGGGCCGTAGTCGTGGCCAGAAAATTGTTATTGGCGATGATTTCGTTGTTGAAGAATTCGAACTTTTAAATCGTTCATTTAAATACAAGCAAATTGAAAGTAGCTTTACTCAACCTAATGCACAAGTTTGCAAAAAAATGCTGCAATGGGCATGTGACGCAGCTGAAGGATCAAAGAAACACTTGTTAGAACTTTATTGTGGTAATGGTAATTTTACACTTCCACTCTCTTTAAAGTTCGAACGAGTATTGGCTACCGAGCTTGCAAAATCATCTGTTTATGCAGCTCAATGGAACATAGAACAAAACCAAATTGATAATATTCAAGTAGCACGTTTATCGGCTGAAGAGTTTACTCAAGCCTATCAAGGTGAGCGTGAATTCCGCCGACTACAAGAAGCGAATATTGATATTCAGAGCTATGACTTTGATACCGTATTTGTAGATCCGCCGCGTGCAGGAATTGATGATGAGACTTTAAAACTTCTACAAGGTTTTGAACGTATTATCTACATTTCATGTAACCCTGACACGCTATATGAAAATTTAAAAACTCTCAGTCAAACTCATCGAGTGACTAAATTCGCCTTATTTGATCAGTTCCCTTATACGCATCATGTCGAGTCTGGTGTTTTACTTGAGAAGATTTAAACAAAATCTTTCATTGTAAAGTTTAAAATAAGGAGGCTACATACCTCCTTATTTTTTAACGTTTTATTAGTTAAGTATTTAAATTTTCAAAAAATATCAAGTCATCTATTCGTCATAATTTCGTTTAACTCAAGCATTCCCATCGAAAATTTTCGAGTTCAATTGGTGGATTTATCACTTATGGAGTCTTGTATTTTATTTTAAATTGGCTATATTTCGAGCTATGTTAGGTTGTATATGAAGGCTCTATGAGTTTTTGGCAAAAGCTGTTCTTGGCAGATCAACAGCATAACGAGCATAAAAACCAAACTGCTTGTGTTGAAAATGACTGCTCATGTAAAACTAATGAACAACTTCTAAGTGCACTTGCACAAGCAACAGATGAAGATGTCATTAAGGGAATTAAAAAAGTTCTTATTTCCCGTGGTTATAGCCGAAAAGAGTTAAATGAACTCACTCAAAAACCGTCTATTCATTAATTAAAAAGCCAGTCTCGTACTGGCTTTTTTATATTTCACTTTACTGCACAATTGGACTCGTCTACCCAACCGACTATTGGTCCCATTTGAAATTGCTGATCGTTCCGATTGTTCTTTTGCATATATAAACTAGAAATAGAACCATCGAGATATAAAGCCTGCTCTACTTTAAGGTTCCTTTGAAAAAACTCGGCAAAATTATAGAAATTCACCCTATTTTTCGATATTACAAAGTAAAGTTTATTATCTCGAATACCAACTCCATTACGAATTTTCTTTGATTGAGAGTCCGTTACAAAAAGAGAGTTTATCTTTCCATCAATAATTAACATCGGGCCTGATTGAGTTGCATAGTCAACTTTCAAGTTTTTTTGGCTATATTGCTGTGTAGTTAAAACAAAGGCCTGTTTTTTGTTCCAAGCCAATACACCATTCGGTTGTAAAAAGAAATTTCCAAACCCTTTATTCTTATTTATAGGATGGATCACCTTAGCTCGTTCAATATACAACCCTACTGGAGAAAACCCTAAATGAAACATGCCTGCATTCATTGCAAAGCTAAGTTGCTCACATTGTTTTAATTGTTCCTGAATAGTGTTAAAGCTTTTATAGTATTGTTGATTGTGAGGATTTTTTAAAAATAAGCGCAATGCTTTAAAATCGCTGATCGAGACCACATCGTATTGATCACCTTCCACCGTTTTAACCTGCTGATGTGCTATAGCATATGCAGACTGAAACAAAAGCCCATAAAAAGCTAAGCACCCGACAACCCATTTCATTGAATAACACCTGACATGACATTTATCCTTCATATTAAGTAACTAAATTATATACAAGAAATATAAATAGATTGGATATGCATCAAACTCATTCATTCGACGTAATCAATACACTCCAAATTGCTGATATTGGTTATAATCTTTAGCAGCTTTTCAATAAAAGCCATTTACACTTTATTGGATCAGCGTAAGCATGCAACAACCGAATAAACGCTACCCTTTAGGGGCTCACCTCATCGTAAAGCATCTCGGCTATAGCCATCATGGTATATATGCAGGGAGAGGTCGAGTTATTCATTATTCCGGCTTAGCTCATTTCATCAAAAAACGCCCGATTGAAATCACTTCAATAGATGCTTTCTCACATGGCAAAAAAATACACGTCCGTTCTTATGACAAACCTCGTTATAAAGGAAAGATTGTCGTTCGCCGAATGCGTTCACGTATGCATGAAAACCACTATCATTTGATTATTAATAACTGTGAACATCTATGTAGTTGGGCAATTACCGGCATTGAAAGTAGCACTCAAGTTGAACGTATGATGCATCGCTTAACGACTATTGGCTATGTAAGCTCAATCATGAGCTATATGAATGGTATGATGTTGACCGTTGCAACTACATGTTTTGCTCTGGTTCTTTATATTAAAAAGAAACTACGTGATCAAGCAAAAAGAAAAGTTCCTACTTACCAGTTCTTAAGAGAAAAATCTCAGAAAAGAAATATCGATCCTTCAGCGCCTTTAGTATTTATAGATCCAGATAAAAAAGAATCTATTTAGATAACCATTATATTTTTTTGTTTGATATAAATTAATCATTCAAATGCAAACAACGTTAATTCTATTTATATATTTAATTTCATTCTTGACCCTAGAGTTACTCCATAGTTTTAAATAAGATTACTTTCGAATGAGACTTTAATAAATGGAAAACTATATAAAAGAGACCGAACTCTTAAATTTTAATCATCAGTCGATAAAAAATTTAATTAGTGAAAAGAATTGGAATTATTTAAGTGATGTGAACAAAGTCAAAAGCATCTATAACTATGTTAGAGATGAAATCGAATTTGGGTACAACGCAAGCGATTCTATCAAAGCCTCGACTGTTTTAAGTGATGGTTATGGCCAATGTAATACAAAAGCCACCTTACTCATGACCCTGTTAAGAGCTGTTGGAATTCCGAATCGTATACATGGTTTCACTATTGATAAAGAATTACAAAAAGGTGCTATCGATGGCATCTGGTATAAATTATCACCTCAAAATATTTTACATAGTTGGGTAGAGGTTAATTTAAATAATAATTGGTATATTTTAGAGGGAGTGATTCTAGATAAACTATACTTAAAACAATTGCAAAGGTTAAATCAAACACAGACTAAAACCTTTTGTGGATTTGGTGTTTTTACCGATAATTTTGCTAACCCTCCTATCGAATGGGACCTTAACAATACTTTTATTCAGGATAAAGGAATAAATCAAGATTTCGGTGTCTTTGATAGTCCCGATGATTTTTACGCAAAGTATCAACAACAGGTTAGCTGGTTTAAAAAAGCAATCTTTAAATATTTTGCTAGATACTTAATAAATAGAAATGTACAAAAAATTAGAATGAAAAAGAAAAAATAGAAACGATATATAAAGATATAAAAGATTATGAACTAGGCTGCACATCTAAAATTTTAGATGTGCAGCCCTAAACTTACAAGTCCTTACTAGCCGCTGATTTATATAACTTTCATAAGCTCTTTAAGACTTTTAAGTTTGCTTATTTTTTATCAACTTTTGCTTCAGTCGTAATGTTTACAGTGATCTTATCACCAACGTTCGGCACATAACTTCCTAAACCAAAGTCAGAACGCTTGAATGAAGTTGTAGCATTAAAACCAATCGCTGGAACTTTAGCCATTGGGTGCTCGCCTTGCTTGTTTAAAACAGCATCAAGTACAACTGGCTTAGTTACGCCTTTAACAGTTAAATCACCAGTAATTTTAAAGTGCTTTTTGTCTTTGGTTTCAACTTTAGTACTTTTAAACGTAATATTTGGATATTTAGCAGCATTAAACCAAGCTTCTTCTTGGAACTCTTTATCTAAAGCAGGTACGTTTGTATTTACACTGCTTAAAGGAATAGTCACATTTACAGATGAGTTTGCTGGTTTAGCATTATCAACTTTAATTACACCTTGGATATCCGAGAAGTTAGCGCTTGGTGTAGAGAAACCAAAGTGATTCCATGAGAAAACAGTAGCTGTATGTGTTGGGTCAATTTTGTAGTCGACTGGTGCAGCTAAAGTAACTGAACTAGCCAATGCTACTGCCAAACCAAAGCTTAATGTTTTAAGATGCATTTTTCGTATCCTTTATTGATATAGTCGTTAGTGTATACATCAAGTAATTTAATTCACTATTCTTTATAAAACGATATGTTTCATCCATGCAACAATAAAAGCGTTACAGTTGTTATTCAAAAACCATATTATAAAGTATAGATATTCTTCTATTCGAAGCTTCAGATTTATTAATTTTTATTATGATTTTATTGATGAATAACAAGGTAAAACATGGTTAATACAGCCCAAGCACAAAGTACTTCTACCCCATATCGAGTAACTCTCACCGACCCTTCAGGTCATCAATGGTTTGCAGATGAACCGACTGATAAAGGTGGACAAGATACAGCTCCGAACCCAGTTCAGCTTTTATTAGCCGCTTTAGGGGCTTGCACTACAATTACATTAGAAATGTATGCGAATCTTAAAGGTATTAAGCTTGATCATGTTCAAGTGGATTTAGCATTAAACCCAAATGGCGAACCTGAAAAAGGCCAAAATAATATTGAACGAAAAATTACACTCAAAGGTGAATTTACTGAAGATCAGCATAAGCGATTACTAAAAGTTGCAGAGAATTGCCCTATTCATAAGTTATTAACCTCTCAGATTAATATCCAAACAGAACTCACTATTTAACTTCTCAAATAAAAAAGCGCTCTATCTAGAGCGCTTTTTTACACTACTTTAATATTTAAGCAGTTAATTCTTTTACGGCTGCAACAACAGCTTCAGTCGTAATACCAAAGAATTGGAACAAATCTTTTGCTGGTGCTGACTCACCATAAGTTGTCATACCAATTACTTTGCCATCAAGTCCAACGAACTTCCACCAATAGTCAACATGAGCCGCTTCAACAGCAACACGCGCACGGATATGAGCTGGCAATACTGCTTCACGGTATGCGGCATCTTGCTTCATAAATTCTTCTGCACATGGCATAGAAACTACACGCACACCTTCAAGTTGTGCATAAGCTTCCATTGCTAAAGAAATTTCTGAACCAGTTGCAATAATAATCGCTTTTAATTCGCCTTTTTCTTGAGCAAGTACATAACCGCCTTTTGCAGCGTTTTGAATTTGCTCTTCAGAACGTGTTTGGAACGGCAAGTTTTGACGAGAGAAAATAAGTGCTGTAGGGCCATCTTTGCGTTCTAAAGCAGATTTCCAAGCAATTGCAGTTTCTACAGTATCCGCAGGGCGCCATGTATTTAAGTTAGGTGTACCACGTAATGAAGCAATTTGTTCAATCGGTTGGTGAGTTGGACCATCTTCACCCAGACCGATTGAGTCATGTGTATAAACATGAATTACACGTTGTTTCATTAATGCAGACATACGTACTGCATTACGTGCATATTCCATAAACATTAAGAATGTTGCAACGTAAGGAACGAAACCACCATGTAATGCAACACCATTAGCGATCGCAGTCATACCAAATTCACGTACGCCATAGTAGACATAGTTACCAGCTGGGTTTTCTTGAACACCTTGGCAACCTTTCCAAAGTGTTAAGTTAGAACCTGCTAAATCAGCAGAACCACCTAACAATTCAGGTAATAAAGGACCAAATGCTTGTAATGTATTTTGGCTTGCTTTACGAGTTGCGATTGTCTCGCCTTTCGCATTTGTTTCACGAATAAAAGCATCTGCTTGCGCTGCAAATTCTGCTGGTAAGTCACCACTGATACGACGAAGTAACTCAGCCGCTTCAGTTGGATATTTTGCTTGATATTGTGCAAATACCGCATTCCAAGCTGCTTCAGATTCACTACCTTTTGCTTTTGCATCCCATGCAGCATATACATCAGCAGGAATAACAAATGCTTCTTCGTTCCAGCCTAATGCTTCACGAGTTAAAGTAATTTCATCTTTACCTAATGGCGCACCATGACAGTCTTCTTTACCCTGCTTATTCGGTGAACCTAAACCAATAATCGTTTTACACATAATGATTGTTGGTTTCTGAGTTTCAGCTTTTGCTTCGATTGTCGCTTGACGAATCGCATCAGCATCATGACCATCTACACGAAGAACTTGCCAACCATAGGCTTTGAAACGCTCTTCTGTATCGTCGCTGAACCAGCCTTCTACTTCACCATCAATTGAAATGCCATTATCATCATAATAAGCAATCAATTTACCAAGTTGTAATGTGCCAGCTAAAGAACATACTTCGTGAGAAATACCTTCCATTAAACAGCCATCACCTAAGAAACAGTAAGTGAAATGGTCAACAACTTTTAAATCATCTTTATTAAATTGAGCAGCCAATGTTTTTTCTGCTAAAGCAAAACCAACAGCATTAGCAATACCTTGACCTAAAGGACCAGTTGTCGTCTCTACACCCGGTGCATAGCCATATTCAGGATGACCAGGAGTTCTAGAATGCAATTGACGGAACTGTTTTAAATCTTCAATTGAAAGATCATAACCTGTTAAATGAAGCAAAGCATATTGCAACATTGAGCCATGGCCATTTGATAAAACGAAACGGTCACGGTTTGCCCATTGTGGATTTGTTGGGTTGTGATTTAAAAACTCACGCCAGACGACGTCAGCAATATCTGCCATCCCCATTGGAGCACCTGGATGCCCTGAGTTTGCTTGTTGCACAGCATCCATTGCCAATACACGAATTGCATTTGCAATACGACGTTCGTTTAAAGGGGTCGTCATAGATCAGAATCCAATTTTAATAGATTGATGAAAAGAAGAAGATGAATAACCATTCAATGCCGCTATATTGTCTTAAAAAAAAGGCTTAGGGTAAACCCCAACACGGTATATTTCTTTATTTTTAACCGTTTCTTGGTTACACAAAAAACATTTGAATCTTTAAGTTATACAAAACAGTGTTCATTTTTCTGCACAACAACCAAATGTAAGAACATTTATCTGGTTAGCTTTTGATATATAAATAAAATATTTAGTCGATCTTGTACGCGTTGATCATGTTTCTTTACTTTAAAATTCAAATTCTGCTATTTAAGATTTTTATTAATTTATATGTTTAAAAAACACACTAGTAACAAGTTGTTAAAATATAAATACTTTAAATTAAAGCTTTCTATATCAATTTTGCTAATACACTTATCAATTAAAACACACTATAAATGAAATAAATTCATGCTTTTTAGTCAGTATGAACTGGTCCTCAAGCTCAAGTCGATGTAACATATTATGTCTTTTGAAATAACCAAGATAGGACTTTCATGCGCGAGTACGCTGTTTTTACCTCGGAATCTGTAAGCGAAGGTCATCCCGATAAAATGGCCGACCAAATTAGCGACGCTATTTTGGATGCAATCTTAAAAGAAGACCCATACGCACGTGTTGCTTGTGAAACACTGGTAAAAACAGGCGCTGTTGTACTTGCAGGTGAAGTCACAACGACTGCTAATATTGATGTTGAAGCTGTTGTTCGTAATACTGTTAACGGTATTGGTTATCACCACTCTGATCTTGGCTTTGATGGATCAACGTGTGCTGTAATCAATATGATTGGTAAACAATCACCTGAAATTGCTCAAGGTGTAGACCGTCAAAAACCAGAAGATCAAGGTGCTGGTGACCAAGGCCTAATGTTCGGTTATGCAAGCCGTGAAACAGACGTGCTTATGCCTGCGCCGATTTCTTATGCTCACCGCTTAATGGAGCGTCAAGCTGAACTTCGCCGTTCTGGTGCCCTGCCATGGTTACGCCCAGATGCAAAAAGCCAAGTTACTTTTGCCTATGAAAATGGCAAGCCTGTACGTCTAGATGCTGTTGTTTTATCTACTCAGCACGATCCTGAAATTTCTCAAAGCCAGCTTAAAGAAGCAGTTATTGAAGAAATTATTAAACCGATCATTCCTGCTGAAATGTTCCATGCAGCTACTAAGTTCCACATTAACCCAACAGGTATGTTCGTTATTGGCGGTCCTGTAGGTGACTGTGGTTTAACAGGTCGTAAAATTATTGTTGATACATACGGCGGTATGGCCCGTCACGGCGGTGGTGCTTTCTCTGGTAAAGATCCATCTAAAGTTGACCGTTCTGCTGCTTATGCTGGTCGTTATGTTGCAAAAAATATTGTAGCTGCTGGTCTTGCTGACAAATGTGAAATTCAAGTGAGTTATGCAATTGGTGTAGCAGAACCTACTTCGATTTCAATTAATACCTTTGGTACAGCAAAAGTTTCTGATGAGTTGATTATTCAACTTGTACGTGATCATTTCGATTTAAGACCGTTTGGTATTACTCGTATGTTGGATCTTCTTCAACCAATGTACAAACAAACCGCGGCTTATGGTCATTTTGGTCGCGAAGGTTCAGATTCTGCATTTACTTGGGAAAAAACTGATAAAGTTGATGCCCTTAAAGATGCTGCTGGCCTCTAAAATAAAATCGTAAAAAAGCCCGCCATTGAGCGGGCTTTTTTATTTATAGTTCAAATTTTATGGTATGTAGGGTTTAATCTTCTAGCAATCATCCTTGACGCCATATCTTTTGTAGCTGTAATCAAAATCTATTGTCTTGTCGTTTTATCATCCTGATTTAATACATCCAGTAAAGTTGACTGCGTTGGAGTATCTTGATGGTTCTGGATATAAATATGGACAACTTTAAATACAACGACAACAGCTAGACAAGCCATCACACAAAACATCCATAAGCCATACGGGCTTCGAATATGTTGTGAACCACAATATGGACATGATTTATCAGTCGATGCCACAACTTTGTCGCAACACGCACAATGGTATTGATATAGCATAGGTAACCCTCCTTCCCTCATTTCAACCGTTGTTGTTTTAATAGGTTTGCTACATTTTTTAATTTATACATCCTTTATATTTATCCTATGTGAAATGAATAGATAATTCAATCTGGATGAACAATTGAGTCAATTAAAAAATATTAATTAAAAACATATTTATAAGTTAAATATTATTTTTATAGGACTATTTTTCTTATTTTGATATTTTGCCAAATTTGTTAAAATAAGCGAATAATCTCACATTTTAGGCAAATGCATGTCACATACAAAGCTCATTAATAAAGGTGGGTTTCGCGAACGAGCCAACCGAAGCCGAGGTTATCAACAATCTGAAAATAAGCAAACAGCCTTAGCTTCAAACAAATACCAACCTCAAACAAAACAACAAGAAAGCCCAACTGAATTGGCTCAAACAGATTCTGCTGTGACTGAATCTCTAACTAAATAATTTGTATCTTCTTAAAATAAAAAAGGCCTAAACTTTGGAGGTTTAGGCCTGTAGATAAGGTATTTATTAATCCTTATTTTTATGTTCAATTTTCTTATGATCTGGAGTGACTTCTCGCGCTTCTCCGTCAATAATACTTGAATCACGGTATTGACCTTGACTGCCCCCACCTTGTTGATTCTGCATATCTTGCATTTGGCGCATTAGATCAGCAAATGGATTTTGCCCACCCATATTACTGCCCATACCCCCCATCATTTTATCCATCATAGCTTGTTGGCGTTTTGCAAGAGTTCTCATGGCTATATTACGGAAAGCAGTTTGAACACCAGGGATCAAAATTAAAACTGCTAACACATCAGAAACAAGGCCTGGCAACATTAATAAGAAACCTGCAAAAGCATAAGCAAGTTTTTTAGTTACTGTTGGGTCATTACCGAGTTGGCCAGTCATCTGCATTTGCTGTAATTGAGGCATAATACCAGCAGTACTTCTGCGAATAAGCCCCAAACCAATAAAGAAAGCAAGAATGAACCAAAAGAACACATACCATCCACTGATGAACTGTGCTACGCCAATCCATACGGCAATTTCAACAATCGCGCCCAGAACTACAATAAGAAGTAAATTCATGTAAAACTTTATCTATCTCAAAAAGAAAATTCATTGCAGTTTATTTGCCCCAACCCTATCGAAACAGCCAGAGTCTGCAATACTAGAGTACATTTGATTTTAACTCGATAAAAACAAACATGCTTTATTATTAATGAGTGCTGTATCAAGTTTATCAAGTGCGACTTCAATTAGATTTTAATTTTTTTACTCTAGTTAAACGAAAAGTCCTTCAAGAAAGCAGTTTTTTAGTCTAGTTGAAAACTTAGGTTCTTAGAAAAATTGGATATATTCCTTTATTTATATAGTTGTTTTATAAAATTTAAAAAAGTAGTGCATAGATATAGAATTTCCTAAATAACTTACATTTTCTCTATCTAAAAGTACCTCTATTCAAGTTAAATTAAAGAATAATTCTTTTAAACCCACATAAACTCATGACTAAAAAAGCTCTTTTCTTTGCCATTGGTACGATGTTTTTGTCGGCATGTTCTTTTAATACCGTACAACAACATCAAATACAGTCAATTTCTACCAATAAAAACTCAGAGAAAATTAAATCATTGTTTGATCAAGCACAAACTGAAGGTGTTTTAGTTATAAAACGTGGGCAAACAGAGGAAATCTATGGCAATGATCTTAAAAGATCATCAACCGAATATGTTCCCGCCTCTACCTTTAAAATGTTAAATGCTTTGATTGGACTTGAGCATCATAAAGCAACACCAACTGAAGTGTTTAAATGGGATGGGCAAAAGCGTTTGTTTCCTGATTGGGAAAAGGACATGACTCTAGGCGATGCGATGAAAGCTTCTGCTATTCCAGTTTATCAGGAACTAGCTCGACGAATTGGCCTTGATCTTATGTCTAAAGAGGTAAAACGCATTGGTTTCGGTAATGCTGATATTGGTTCAAAAGTAGATGATTTTTGGCTTGTTGGTCCACTTAAAATTACACCTCAACAAGAAGCCCAGTTTGCTTATGAACTAGCCCATAAAACTCTTCCTTTTAGCAAGAATGTGCAAGAACAAGTTCAATCTATGCTGTTCATAGAAGAAAAAAATGGACGGAAAATTTATGCCAAAAGTGGTTGGGGATGGGATGTGGAGCCTCAAGTGGGCTGGTTAACAGGCTGGGTCGTTCAACCTCAAGGAAAAATTGTAGCGTTCTCACTCAATTTAGAAATGAAAAAAGGCATACCTAGTTCTATTCGAAAAGAAATTGCTTATAAGGGATTAGAGCAGCTAGGTATTTTATAATTTGAACTTTATAGCCCAGCTTATATTCATCCTTATAAACTGGGTTATTTTAAAACTTGAAATTTGAAAACCTTATTATTTATCCGTCAACTGGCGTATGCGGTGTATTTAAATTTAACTGATAGAAAGCAGCATCTAACCATTGGCCAAACTTAAAACCGACTTGCTTAAAAGTACCTGCATGAATAAAGCCCATTTTTTCATGTAAACCGATACTTGCTTGGTTGGTTGCATCAATACAGCCTATCAATACATGTAAGTCTGCCTCTTGAGCACGCTTAATCAATTCTTGCATTAAAATTTTGCTTAATCCGCCGCCACGATGTTCATGATGAATATAAATACTATGTTCGACCGTATATTTATAGGCAGGAAAAGCTCTAAAAGTTCCCCAACTTGCAAAACCTAATAACTTGTTTGTCTCATCTACAATACCAATGACAGGAAAACCATTTTCCCTTTTAACCCCGAACCAATTTTTCATTGAGTCTTCAGAGCGCGGCAAATAGTCATACAAAGCAGTAGAATTGATAATTGCTTCATTCAAAATATCTAATATAGCCTTTGCATGTGTAGCTTCATGACAATCGATTAAACGTAAATTTGGATTAAGATTTTTAATCATGAAGATTCCTTAAGAATAGAGACGAGCTCATTACATACAACTAAAATATATCGAGCAGCTTTAGAAGAAGGATTGCTATATATGATCGGTTGATCTAATTGCATCGCCAAACAATCCCCCTCTTGTAAAGCATAAAAGTTTTCACCCAATTGAATATCAATTTGCCCCTCTATCACCCAAATTTGCTGTAATACAACTTTAGAATTCGTACTTGTTTCATAAGTAACTCGTGACAGAGCTGGAAATTCAATTTCAACGATTTGAAATGGAGATTTCCAATTTGGTGGCGAAACTTGACGGCGAATATATCCCGTTTCTGGATCTTTCCATTCTGCTTGTTGAGTACGCCGTACCATAGGTTGAGGCGATTGAGTATTCTGGGGGGAATCAAATAGCTGAGTCAAAGGCACCCCTAAACCATTTGCTAGCTTTTCAAGAACAACAGCTGTAGGGCTCGCTTCTCCTCTTTCAATGAGTGAAATTGCAGAACGGCTTACCTGACATCGACTAGCAAGAATATCTAGGGTATATCCACGCGCTAGACGTATTTCACGCACTTGCTGCGCAATGCGGATATTAATATCTTCCATCTACCGATAAACTTTAATTCCAAAATTATAGATAAGTATTCCATTAAAATAGAATTACATCAAATGATTTTAAAGATATAAATTGGTTCGATAAAAAACCGAAAAATAACCATTCATCGCAGCATTCTTTAAATTACGCATGCAGAACCTTTTTGGCTATGTAACAATACTCTCTAAACTATTTATATAAGTCTTCACATGGCATTGATTATTGGTATTGATCCGGGTTCACGCTTAACAGGTTATGGAATCATTGAAAAAGATGGTAGTAAACTACGTTTTGTTGATGCCGGTACAATCCGAACAGAAACTCAAGAAATGCCAGAACGCTTAAAACGTATTTTTGCTGGCGTTGAGCGAATTGTGAAATTCCATGGTCCAACTGAAGCTGCGGTTGAGCAAGTCTTTATGGCTCAAAACCCAGACTCTGCCTTAAAACTAGGACAAGCCCGTGGTGCTGCCATAGCCGCATTAGTGAATTTAGATTTACAAGTTGCAGAATATACTGCCCGTCAAATTAAACAGTCTGTGGTTGGTTATGGCGCTGCCGATAAAGAACAAGTCCAAATGATGGTGATGCGATTACTTAATTTGACGATTAAGCCTCAATCCGATGCAGCCGATGCCCTTGCTGCTGCCATTTGCCATGCTCATGCATCGGGAAGCATGAGCAAACTGTCTGTTTTAAATGCTTTAGGTGGTATGGCACGTGGGCGAAGTCGTTCTAGCAGTCGCAGACGTTAAAAATTTATTGATTTACGACTTGAATAATTGCCTGATTCATCTCAAAAGCCTGCAAGCCACGCATACCATTTTTAGCTAAAAGGTCTCCTGCTTGTGCATGAAGGGTAACAATCTCATGTAACGCAATATCTTGGTGGAATTGGGCTTTCAAGCTTGCAAGCATTCCTGCTAACACATCTCCCATTCCACCCGTTCCCATACCAGCATTACCTTGCGTACAGATATACAAATTATCTTCTAAAATTAAGCTACCCGCTCCTTTAAGCACCCAATGGCCTGCATATTTTTGTTGTAAGGCATAAATTGCAGCAATTCGGTCATTTTCAATTTGCGCTGTAGAGCAACCAAGTAAAGTAGCAGCTTCTCCAGGATGAGGTGTGGCATAAATATGTGTATTTAATTTTTCAGGCTGTTTAACCAGAAACCATAAAGCATCTGCATCTAAAACAACTTCTAGGCGTGTACTCTGATTTAACAAATTAAACCATTGTTGGTAAATCTGCTTTGCCCAATCGTCACGGCCTAATCCCATTCCAAAGCAGATTGCATCGACCTGAGATAGAATCTCTTTAATATTGTTTTCATCTAAAGCATTAATATCACGAAGCATAATATTAGGTGCCCGCGACAAAATGGCCTGATGGTGGTTGCGATGACAAACCACTGTCACTTTGCCTGCACCCGCATGAAAAGCAGCTTCAGCAGCCATAATAACTGCACCGCCCATTTGCTCATGTCCACCCACCACTAAAACATGCCCATAACTTCCCTTATGGCCAAATGCCATACGCTGAGGAAGTCTAATATTTGTGGGTGACAAATAAGCTAAGGGTTTCAACTCGTAGTCTATAGGAATTAAATTAATTAAATGAACTTGTCCTGCGTACTCTTTACCTTGCCCTGTAAATAGTCCTGCTTTAAGACCTAAAACAGTAAAGGTATGATCAGTTCTTACTGAACAGGGTAAGACTTGTCCTGTATTTGCTTGTAAGCCACTCGGTATATCAATCGAAATTTTTAGGCCCACTTGTTCATTAAACTTTCGAATTACTTGTTGCCAACCTATATTTAATTCTCGGTTTAAACCTATGCCAAATAAACCATCAATATGACAATCAAATGTTCTTTTAATATCAAAATTTGAGTGAATTGGGACTTTTATTTCTCTAGCAAATTGCGCTGCACAATGTAAATCGGTTGACTCACCCAATTGAGCTGCAAAGATTTCAACATTAAATCCTGCTTGTTTAAGGTAACTTGCTATAAAGTAACCATCACCTGCGTTATTGCCTTGTCCGCACCAAATAGCAATATTCTTTATAGCCTGCTCGTTAAAAAGCTCAATAAGTTGCTGGGCAATTGACCAAGCCGCTTGCTGCATTAAACCTAATGAGGAGTTTTGCGCAGCAAACCAGCGCCGCTCCCATGCTCGAATATCATCGCTATGGTAAACTACCGCCTGCATATTATTATCCTCTTGCATTTTGGTTTATGACATCTTCCGACACATCACGCATTGCAGTGCAACAAATTGATCCACATGAGTTAAAAGCATGGGTCAAAGCTCAAGCATTAGACTTGGGTTTTGCTGATTGTGTCATCGCAAAACCAGATGCTCAAGAGCAAATGCCACGTTTTTTAGAGTATCTTGAACGTGGTTATCATGCAGACATGACCTATTTAGAAGAAAATCTAGAAAAGCGAGCTGATCCAACACTATTAGTGCCTGGTACAAAAAGTATTATTTGTGTCCGCATGAATTATCTTGTGGAATCTCCAAAGCCTCGATATGTACCTTTGGAACCTAACTCCGCCATTATCGCCCGTTATGCACGTGGTCGTGATTACCATAAAGTCATGCGTGGCCGATTGAAAACGCTAGCAACACGAATTCGTGAAAAAGTTGGTGACTTTGAATCTCGTCCTTTTGCAGACTCAGCTCCTATTTTTGAGAAATCATTAGCTGAAAGTGCTGGAATGGGTTGGACAGGTAAACATACTTTGCTCATTCATAAAAAGTCAGGTTCTTTTTTCGTATTAGGTGAGTTATTTACATCACTCGACCTACCTTTTGATGAGCCTGCAACAGCACATTGTGGTTCTTGTAGTGCTTGTATTGATATTTGCCCGACGCAAGCAATTGTCGAACCTTATATGTTAGATGCTAGACGCTGCATTGCTTACCTAACCATCGAATATAAAGGAATTATTGCTGAAGAATTACGTGCAGGTATTGGAAATCGAATATTTGGTTGTGATGACTGCCAGTTAATTTGTCCATGGAACAGCTTTGCCAAAACAGCATCTATTACTGATTTTAATCCTAGACATGGATTAGATAATATTAGTCTGCTTGATATATGGCAGTGGGATGAAGCCACTTTTTTAGCCAATACAGAAGGTAGCCCTATCCGCCGGACAGGTTATCAATCATTTAAACGTAATATTGCAATCGGATTAGGAAATGCTCCTTATTCAAAAGAAATTGTAGATCAACTACAAAATGGCAAAAATTTACATGACGAAATCGTCAATGTGCATATTGATTGGGCAATTGAACAGCAACTTAATCAACTTCAACTATCAAATTAAAAAAATGATGTTTTTTGCCCTATAGCTTTAATACGAATTCTGTATGATTATGTATAGTGAATTAATGCCATCATCATGGATATGACAATGACTCTACGTAATGATTGGAATCGTGAAGAAATCCAAGCTTTATATGAACAACCTTTTTTGGATTTAGTTTTCAAGGCTCAGCAAGTACATCGTGAGCACTTCACTGCCAATTCAATTCAGGTCAGTACCCTTTTATCTATTAAAACGGGTAAATGTCCTGAAGATTGCAAATACTGCTCACAATCGGCACATTACGAATCAAAACTAGAAGCAGAAAAACGTATTGCTGTTGAAAAAGTGATTAGTGAAGCGAAAGCTGCAAAAGATTCAGGTTCTTCACGTTTTTGTATGGGTGCTGCTTGGCGTAACCCACATGAGCGCGATATGCCTTATGTTTTAGAAATGGTACGTGAAGTTAAAGCATTAGGTATGGAAACCTGTATGACTTTAGGCATGCTTAACCAATCTCAAGCAGAACGCCTAAAAGTTGCTGGTTTAGATTATTACAACCACAATTTAGATACATCTCGCGAGTATTATTCTCACATCATTAGTACTCGTACTTTTGATGACCGTTTAAATACCCTTGATTATGTTCGCCAAGCTGGTATGAAAGTTTGTAGTGGCGGTATTGTGGGTTTAGGCGAAACTCGTGAAGACCGAATTGGTTTATTACATGAACTAGCTACCCTACCAATTCATCCTGAATCTGTGCCAATCAATATGCTTGTTCCTATTGAAGGAACACCTTTAGCTGATGTTGAAAAGCTTGATGTTATTGAGTGGATTCGTACTATTGCTGTAGCGCGTATTATCATGCCGCATAGTTATATCCGTCTCTCTGCGGGCCGCGAATCATTAAGTGATTCAGATCAAGCATTAGCATTTATGGCAGGTGCAAACTCATTATTCTCTGGTGATAAACTACTAACCACACCAAATGCTGGTGAAGGTAAAGACCAAGCTTTATTTAATAAACTAGGTTTAACGGCTGAAAAACCAAAGCCAACAGTTGCTGATTTATCAGTAGATGCAATGAGTGCTTAACTCAAATTAGAAAATTTAAAAGCCCTGATCATTCAGGGCTTTTTTCATTTATATAGAAGTTACTAATATTCCGTAAGTAGCATTCAGAAAGGTTCCGACTCGAATAATATCTTTTCCTGCTGCATGCGTTACTGTGAATTCTTGGCTCAACACATCAAAATTAAAAGAATCAAAAACATCTTGATGGTGTAAAAGCCAAGTCACTGTATCTGCTACATTTTCATCCGCAATATAAGTTAAGGCCTTGAAGTCTTTACTCATAAATAACTCTTAAAAATAAATTTTATGAATTTTATATGAGTTCACTCTACCTTAAAAGAAAATCTAAGCTGCTTTAGGATTTACTAACGAATGACCTGACAATAGACTTGCCAAGGCTTGAGGTGTAAATTCTAAAGAAAGCACATGATTTTTGAGATTGACTGAATGCTTACTAATTAATGGAAGTAAGCCATCTTCTGTTTCAAAGACATATTCATCTGCAATATTTAAGATACCTTCAAGGTTTGTCGTACTTGAAGCAAGATCATGGCTAAAGATGTCATAAATCGTTTGCAAGTTAAACGTTGTTTGCTGCTCCGTCGGATGCTTGATGAGATAATCCTTTAAAAATAAAACTAATTTATGAGCAAAGAAAAAGTAATTAGGTTTATAGCTATACTTCATAGTATTCATGGAACTGAACTCCAGATTATCTTTTATTGAATTACAACTAAAACAGTAGGAATTGAACCTTAAAAAATTCTTAAAAAATTAAATATATTTATAAGATACACACAAAATAATTTTATTATTAAAAAACAAATACTTATATAAAAATATTAAATATTTATTATCTTAAATATTTTAGAATTACATTAATTAAATAGAATACAAGAACTTAGATATTACCAGTTTTTAAATTTCATTTTAAGTAAAAACCAATTTGCTATTTTACCAAATGATAAAAATAATTTTTTTTAATTTTTATTAATAAAAACAATTGATCAAAATATATATAAATATAATGTTTCTCTTGTTTTTTGATTGAAAAGTGATATATTTCCTTCGCCTTACTTAATCAGAATAAAATTACTGAAAAGTAATGGATTTTATTTTAAAAATATATTTTGGGGATTTTATGAAAAAGTTTATTTTTGTGGTGGGGGTTTCTCTCTTAAATATAGCAAATGCACAAGCAGCAGATGGCACAATTACTATTAATGGTCTTGTCACGGATAATACTTGTACTATTGATACTGGAGATAAAAATTTAACAATCAATTTGCCTACTGTTTCATCTCAAACCTTAAAAAATGCTGGTGATGTAGCTGGTCGCACACCTTTTCAAATTAATTTAACGAACTGTGCTGCTGCAGGTAAAGTCGCAACTTATTTTGAACCAGGCGCAACCATTGACTTTAATACGGGTCGTTTATTAAACCAAGCAACTTCTGGTGCAGCAACAAATGTAAATATTCAGTTACTTGGCAGTAATAACGCTGTAATTCCTGTACTTGCTACAAGCACAAATGAAACTCAAACGAATTCACAATGGGTAAATATTTCAGCAGGCGGTAGTGCTGATCTTAACTATTATGCCGAATATTATGCTACAGGTGCTTCTACTGCTGGTACGGTAACATCGCAAGTAAAATACACGATCATTTATCAATAAACTTAAAATTGAAGCTTCTATTCATGAATAGAAGCTATCTCCTTCCTATTATTTATTATTGAGAATATGACTGATGCTTTTTCGTGGTCGTAAATTTTTTTGGGGATTAGTTTGTCTGCAAGTAGCGCTCACTACTACAGGCCATACTGAAATTGTTTTACATGGTACTCGTGTCATTTACCCTTCAAATGCACGTGAGATCACATTACAACTAAGTAATAACGGCACGGCCCCGTCTCTTGTTCAAGCATGGATCGATGATGGAAATGCAAATTTAACACCAGATGAAACAAATGTACCTTTCATTATTACTCCACCAATTTCAAGAGTAGAAGCAACTAAGGGGCAAACCTTAAGAATTACAGCGTTGCCTACTACATCTCAACTAAGCCAACAACAAGAATCTATTTTTTGGCTTAATGTTTTAGATATACCTCCTAAACCTGAAGGGAGAACTCAACAAGGTCAAACCACAACAACCTCTAACAATTTTTTGCAACTCGCTGTTCGTTCGCGAATTAAATTTTTTTACCGCCCTATAGATCTAAAAGAAAATATTGATCAACTAAGTGACAAAGTCGAGTGGAAAATAAATGATCAATATCTAATGATAAAAAATCCGACACCTTTTTTTCTTACTATTACCTCCATTTTTCAAGGAAGTGAAGGCCATAAAACAGACTTATTGCAACAAGGCTTAATGATTGCCCCTTATTCAGAGGATAAAATTAAACTAAAAAATAAAAACTTAGCCGATATGAGCTTTGTATATATCAATGATTACGGTGGACGAGTTGAACACCCAATAAAATTCTAACCTCATTGTATTACTTAAGAAAATTTAAAACCTATCATGAATAGACTCTAGAACTATGTCTAAATGGTTTATACCTTATATATGTTTAAAAAGCCCCTTTACTTGGTATGTCGTCTCAAGTATTACGCTATTCATGCCTGTGGCTATATATGCTGAAAATAATACTGATGCTCCACATTTTACAAAGGCTGAATTTGATAGCAATTTCTTAGTAGGTAATGCACAAAAAATTGATATAGCTCGCTTCAAATACGGAAACCCGATCTTGCCTGGTGAATATAGCTTAGATGTTTATATTAATGGTCAATGGCTGGGTAAACGGCGTATGCGATTTACTGCCTCAGCTCCTAACACAAATGCTGAAACATGTTTTACAGAAGCCGCGTTGCTTGAATATGGCGTAAAAGCTGATGTTCTAAGTCAACATGATTCTAATTCATCACCTTCATGTAAAGCTCTCGCGTCATGGATAGATGGTGCTTTTTATGTATTTGATAGTTCCCGTTTAAGAATTGATATTTCGATCCCGCAAGTCGTCTTAGAAAAAAATCCGCAAGGCTATATCGATCCACATTTATGGGATCGCGGTATTAATGCAGCTTTTTTAAGCTATAACGCCACAGCATATCGAATAGTCAATGAACAACATCAAAATAGTTATGCTTTTATGGGAACCAATCTTGGAGCAAATTTAGCAAGGTGGCAGTTTCGCCATAATGGACAATGGAAATGGCAAAGCCAATCTAATAATTCTTCTTATACATCGACAAATACATATATACAAAAGGCGTTTCCCGATATTCACGGTGTTGTGACTTTAGGAGATTATTTTACTAATAGCGATTTTATTGACTCTTTGCCCTATCGTGGAATGAATATTTCAAGTGATGACCGAATGCTTCCAAATAGCATGCTCGGTTATGCTCCAAGAGTTCGAGGTTATGCCAAAACCAATGCAAAAGTCGAAGTTAGACAACAAGGTAATTTAATTTACCAGACCACTGTTCCACCTGGGAACTTTGAAATTAATGATCTCTATCCCACAGGATTTGGAGGTGAATTACAAGTTTCGGTACTTGAATCTAATGGAATAGTTCAAAAATATTCTATTCCATATGCTTCTGTCATTGAAATGTTACGTCCTCAAATAAGCCGATATTCATTCACGTTAGGACAATTTCGAGACCCAAACATTAAGTTAACTCCATGGCTAATACAGGGTAAATATCAACGCGGAATCAATAATTACCTTACAACTTATAGCGCAATTCAAGGAACGCAGCAGTATTTCTCTGTATTGTTAGGTACAGCTTTTTCAACGCCAGCTGGTGCTATTTCTTTTGATGCAACTCAGTCAAATGCCAATTTTTCCCATCAACCTAAAATGACAGGGCAAAGTTATCGTCTAAGTTACAATAAGTTATTTTCTCCAACGCATACTAACTTAACACTAGCAACTTATCGTTATTCAACACAAAACTATATCAAGCTACGAGATGCAATTTTAATTCGGGACTTACAAGAGCAAAACATTGATAGTTTTTCGGTAGGTAAGCAAAAAAGTGAATTCCAGATTAATTTAAATCAAGCTCTTCCAAACCAATGGGGAAATTTCTATTTAGTAGGTTCGTGGACAAACTATTGGAACCAGTCTACTACTAATAAGCAATTCCAATTAGGTTATAGCAACCAATTTAAAGATTTAACTTATAGTTTCTCTGCAATTAATAGTGAAACTATTGAAACTGGTGGGCGAGCTGACCAAGATACTCAATACCTCATTTCTCTATCCTTTCCCTTAGATTTTAAGAAAAGCTCTTTAAATTTAAATAGTCTTCTAAGTAAAGATAGCCAAATTTTGAGTTTTAGCGGTTTTACAGGAAACCGTTTGAATTACGGCGCATCAATTTCTAGTCAAGACCATGGTCAAACAAACCTCAACATTAATGGCAACTATAAGACAAACTACACAACATTAGGTGCTTCATTCAGTTACGCTGACTCATATCAACAAGAAATGCTTAACTTGAGTGGCAATATCGTTGCCCACTCCGAAGGAATTCTATTTGGGCCAGATCAAGCACAAACAATGGTTTTAGTTTATGCACCAGATGCAACAGGAGCACAAGTCGGTAATACACCAGGCCTCAGCATAAACAAAAATGGATATGCGGTTATCCCCTATGTTACGCCTTACCATATGAATGACATTAGTCTTGATCCGCAAAACATGTCTACTCAGGTTGAGCTAGCTGAAACTAGCTTACGTATTGCTCCCTATGCAGGCTCAATCACTAAAGTTCAATTCACAACAAAAAAAGGTTATGCACTTTTTATTAGCACGACCACTTTAGATGGCTCACACTTACCTTTTGCAGCACAGGTATACAACCAAAATAACGAAGTGATAGGTATTGTTGCGCAAGGCAGCCGTATTTATTTACGAACCCCTTTAACACATGACCGTTTATATGTGAAATGGGGTGATAAGAGTACTGAAAAGTGCGAGCTTGAATACGATATCACGGATCAAATAAAGCATAACAATCAGTCAATTATTATGACAAAGGCAGCGTGTAAATGAACAATATCTTAAAAAAAATTGGATTTTTGGCGATGAGTCTATTTGCATATAGTCATACAAATGCAAATTGCATTCTAAGTAAAGGGTTTAAAACAATAGACATTATAATGACAGTTGGAACAATTGTAGTTCGTCCTACGGACCCTATAGGGACTATCTTACAGAAAAGTACATTTGCAATTTCTCCAAATGACTCAACTGCAACTTGTAACCGTCCCGGTGATCTGATTAATGCCATCCTCCCTTTAAATTATCCTATTAGTCCTATTGGAAATAATGTCTTTGCGACAAATATACCTGGTATTGGTATTCGTCTTTATCGCGAAACATCAGATGTTTCAGATTTTACAGGATATTATCCATACTCACAGCCATTACCTCCAAATACACCATATACGCTTTCACAAGGATATTTCGTTATGGAGATAATTAAAACTGCTGAAATTACTGGCTCTGGAGCATTAGTAGCTGGCCGTTATAGTAGTTATTATGTAACAGGACAACTAAATCGACCTTTATTAACAACAACTGTATTAAGTAATGCTCCTATCCGAATTGCATCTTCATCGTGTGAAATTCAAAATGGTGTGGATATACCCATTCAGCTCCCAACTGTTACAAAGTCAGGTTTTAAAGCGATTGGTTCAACCCAAGGAGAACAGAATTTTAATCTATCAATTTTATGTAACGGCGGCGAAAATACTTCTGGTATATCTACAAGTAATATGATCAGTTTAAGTTTTGATTATACTTCTGACTCTACAAATAATCAGGTCATTAATAATAGTGCCGCGGACTCAACCAAAGCCAATGGTGTGGGTGTAGAATTATTATGGAATATGAATGGTGCCACTACCCCAATTCAAAAAACAATAAAACAAAATATAGGCATAGTCAGCTCTAATCAGACTATAGAGTACGATATCCCCTTAACTGCTCGTTATTATCAGACCGCCACCAATGTGACCGCAGGTGAGGTTAAAGCCACTGCGACGGTGACTATTCAATATGATTAATTTATCTCTTAAAATTTATTAAAAATAATTAAGCTTAGCTCAGCTAAATAATCTTAAAATTTAATGTTTCAAAAATTTTGTAGTTAGATTAAAAAGTCACATAAAAAAATGCTCATAAGCAAAAATAGCAAATGAGCATTAGTGATAACCACTTAACCTGAAATACAAATTGTGGGAAATAGATCACAATTTGCATAACTATAATTCCAAAATTTAGCTTAAAAATCAAGTCTTTTTTTTAACAAAAATTTAAATAAACAAAGTAAATTATTGTTTTATATTAATTAAAAAATTAAATTTATTTTTTACATTCCTATTTTATAGTGTTTCTAAAGAATTATCATTCTATTAATTAATAAAAACTTAATTTTAAGAAAAAAAAAGAAATTGATTTATATAACTTAAAAATAATTTATTTATTTTTCAAAAGCTTAATAAAAACGAATTTTATAAAATTATAAAGAATTACATAATCTATAATAAAAAAAACATAAATAAATTTAGAAATCCCCTTCAATTACAAACAATATTCTTAGGCTTTTATCAGAACGTAACATGCTCATTTTTTGGAAAATATTATGTATTGTTTTACTAAGTCTAGGAGCTACAAGTATAGGTTACGCGATCAGTAAAATTGATCTTTTTCTTTTCCTCATAGGGCTACTTTTACTAATATCTTTTATTTTAGCTTTAAAACAGGCACGTGAAGATGCAGGCTTTTTTTCTGATAACTAGATGAAACCAATTGGGTATAACTATCAATATCTAGCTTGTTTATTAAAGAAAATTTATATTTTGAAAGATTCGAAGCAGCTTACTAGAAAATCCATTACTGCCCGTATTGCAGGGCTATGCCGTAAATCTTCGTGTGTGACTAACCATATTTCAGCACTCATCGGATAATCATCTTGTAATCTGACCAAATTACTAAGAGCTCCTAAAAAATCAGGTAAGACCGCTAAACCAATTTCTCCACATGCAGCTCTCCACTGTAACTCGGGATTATTAGTAACCATTATAGGTTCTTTATGATTTAACCTTTCTTTTAACTTTTGCTGTTTTTGACCATGCACTCCCCCCACTTCTACACTAATCCATTCATAATTTTCAGGATCTGTTGAAGCTAAATAATTTGGACCTGCATATATTCCAAAAGGTATTTCACCTACTTTGCGAGCAACTAAATTTTCATCTTTGGGACGTCCAAATCGTACCGCAATATCAGCCTCACTATGCTGCAAAGAAACATAATGAACATCACCGAGCACCCGTAATTTTAATTGCGGATAATGGCGATAAAATTTACCCAAATGGGGCATGATGAGATGTGCAGCAGTTAAAGGAGGCATACTAATAGAAACACTTCCCATTACTTCTTGCTGACCTGCTTGAGTTAGACGTTCAATAGAAAAAGTTTCTTCCATCATACGAGCAACTACTTGTGCAAGACGTTCCCCATCAGGAGTCAGAATGTATGTCCGTGGTCTACGATCAACTAATTTAAGTTTTAAATTTTGTTCTAGCTGGGCAATTCTTCTAGATACAGTTGCATGATCTACTCCCAATTTTCTGGCAGCAGCGGAAAGTGACTTTTCTTCGGTAAAAACTGAAAAGTAATGCAAATTTTCCCAATCAATCATTGTGCAAATTTTCACATTAGAAGTGTATTAATATGGAATTGTACACCTTTATAGATTTGTCGAGAATAAAACCTTTCTTAATGGGAGCCCGTCCATGAACAGAACGGTGGCTTACGCCTATGCTGGTGTTGTCTTAACGATGTTTTTTTGGGGATCAGCATTTAATGCAATGTCTTATATTATTCAACATATGCCCCCGTTATCTGCTGCGTCTGAACGTTTTTTTATTGCAAGTCTAGGCTTACTCTTAATCTTTTCAATAACAGGCCAGCTTAGATGGACAGCCTTAAGACAGAATCTAGCTATCTATCTGATTATTGGTATTATCGGAATTGCGGGATTTAACATTGGCTGTTTTTATGGACTTCAAACCACATCAGCTGTTAACGGTGCTTTAATTATGGCAACCACGCCATTAATGACTCTATTAATGACAATCCTTTTAGATGGTGAAAAACTTACTACTAATAAATTCTTAGGCGTTTTATTTGGCTTAAGTGGCGTGTTACTGGTGATTAGTCAGGGACATATAACGACTTTGCTGCACCTCAAAATAGACATTGGAGATCTATTTATATTATTAGGCGCATTTGGATTTTGTCTTGCAAATGTACTGTCTCGCCGTTATGTAAAAAATGCGACTCCGCTAGAAACAACAACTTTTTCTATGCTATTCGGGGCAATAACACTTGGTTTGTTGAGTGTGATATTTGAAGATCCTCTTACAGCGATTACATCTGCCCCTATAAATGCGCACTTAGCCATGGGATATGTTGTTATCTGCTCTACCATGATTGCTTATCTATTCTGGTTTAATGGCATACAAAAGTTAGGTGCTGGTCGTGCTTCTGTCTTTTTTAACTTTGTGCCAGTGTTCAGTATGATAATTGCTCTACTTACTGGACAAGCCCTCAATATCTGGCAGTTAGTAGGAACAGTTTTAGTGATGCTTGGTGTAATGAGTAGCGGAGGATTTTTTAAAATTAAAAGCACTGCACTTATAGCAAAACCTTGTACAAAATAAGAAATGTGCTGCTACATTAAAAATTTATCCTTAATATGTAGCAGCATTTTCAAATATAAAAATTATTCCTCAATAATTTCTTTAAATTCTTATATTTTCAAATTTTTTTTACATTTGTGATGGTTTATACAAAAGCTCATCTTAATTATTCCGTTGTAACAAATACTGTATGTTTCTTTAAAACTTAATAAAAGATTGCCATATATAGTTTTAAAACTACCAAAGGAGATATTAAAATGAAGCTGGATTTTACAACAATTGAAAAGCAAGCCAAATTGCTAAAAGAAGAGCAAGAAAAGATCGAGCAACGAGATCATGAATTTCAAGTTGCCTTAGATAAGCACAGAGAATCCCTAAAGAATTTATTTAAAGATCTTTTCTCCGACCGAGAAATTAAGACTGAAAATGGAGGTCACTTCTGTGTAACCTTCGGAGATTTCAAAATTTCCTTATTGATTGAAACTGCTAAATTTGAAAATGGTGTTCCTGTAAAATTAAACTCCGTAAATCCTGTTATTATTAAATGCAAGAAAGATAAGCCGATTGCAAAAGCACAGTTTACAGATGCAACCCAATATCTAGATAGCCATTTAGACACTCCAAATTATCAATATTATTTTAAGCAAGAAGATAAAACCCAACTGGTACAATTTTCTGAACTTCCCACTTATTTCCAACTAGTTTTAGACGCAAATGCATAAAATAGAGCCCTCTGCAGAGGGCTTTTTCATATATTATTTTCTATCATTTAAGTTTTTAAAAATAAAATCAGTCAAATACTTTTTCTTTTATCTATTAATTATTTAACTCAATTTTAACATCCCACACTTCAAAAATATTTGATTCTTCTTAAAATTACTTGTATATACATGTTTATATTTGATTATACAAATATGAATGAATAAGAATAGGATGGCTCTTAAAGGATAAGGAGAGTGAAATGGACTCATCGGCTGGGAAACCTAATAGTAGTTTTATAGAAAACCGAAGCATCGACTTTATTCCTGAAAATGAAAGACATGGCGGAGTATTTGCTCAATTTACCTTATGGTTCGGTGCCAACTTACAAATCACAGCCATAGTGACAGGCGCACTAGCCGTTGTGTTAGGCGGGGATGTTTTTTGGTCTATTATTGGCTTATTAGTAGGACAATGTTTTGGGGCTGCCGTCATGGCACTACATGCTGCACAAGGTCCTAAACTTGGTCTGCCTCAAATGATTTCAAGTCGTGTGCAATTTGGGGTTTATGGTGCGTGTATTCCAATCATACTCGTTTGCCTCATGTACATTGGCTTTACCGCAACTGGAGAGGTATTAGCGGGTAAAGCAATTGCACATTTAGCACATGTCAGTAATACAACTGGTATCTTAATTTATGCAAGTTTAATCATTTTATTCGCAACGATTGGATACCGTTTAATCCATTTGGTAGGCAAAGTAGCCAGTATTATTGGTTTGATTGCTTTTGTGATTATTTTGACTCAGATCTTAGCACTTTCTGATTTTTCTGAGCTCTTAGCAGTACGTCATTTCAGCTGGTCTTCATTCTTATTAGCAGTTTCCCTTTCTGCTTCTTGGCAAATTTCTTTTGGTCCCTATGTTGCAGACTATTCTCGATATCTTCCAACTAAAACATCTTCATCTCGTGTTTTTTGGGCAGTGGGCTTAGGTTCTTTAATTGGCTCACAAATTTCTATGAGCTTAGGTGTTTTAATCGCTCAAGTTGCTAACGGCAATTTTGTCGGAAATGAAGTTCAATATGTTGTTGGTATGAACCCAATTACCCTTGTCGTGACTTTTCTATATTTTAGTATCGCTTTTGGGAAAGTTACTCTGACGACCTTAAATGCCTATGGCAGTTTTATGTGTATTGCTACGATTTGGAATAGTTTCAAATCAACAAATCAAATCTCAAAAATAACAAGATTATTGATTGTCCTTGCTATGGTTGTAGTCTCAACCTTTATTGCAATTATAGGTGAACATACTTTTTTAAGCGCCTTTAAAGCATTTATTTTGTTTTTGCTTACCTTTTTTATTCCGTGGAGTGCCATTAATCTTGTTGATTACTACTTTATCTCTAAAGAAGAATGTGATGTAGATGCGCTCTATGATCCAAATGGTAAGTATGGACGTTGGAATCGGATTGGTATTACCTGCTACTTTCTAGGTATTTTGATTCAACTACCATTTATTGATAGTAAATTTTATACGGGTCAAATTGCGGCAATGCTAGGAGGAATCGATTTATCGTGGCTGGTAGGCCTTATCTCAACTGCTTTAATTTATTATATTTTCGCCAAGAAAGCTCAATTAAAGTTTTCAAAAAAGTTAGCTATTGATCAAATCAAATAATGAAGCTAGATAAGCTATCAAAGTCGATCACCTTGATAGCTTATTAAAATGATTTTACAGTTATTCTGGTAGCGCTTTAGCCTGCGCCGAAATAGGCAATCCAAATAACTTATCAAAGCTCCAATTAAATATAAAAGTATAGATAGGGATAATGATAATAAAGGCCACATCTAACCAAAAAGCAGCAATGAGGGAAATATCCATCCACCATGAAATAAGCGGAATTAAAAACAGAACCAAAGTAAGTTGAAAACCGATGGCATGTCCAACTCTACGCTTAACTGTACGGATATGACTGCTTTGTTTAGCTTCCCATTTCTCATATAAAATATTGTAGATAAAATTCCAAGTTACAGCGATGGTCGTAATCATGACAGAGAGTGGTCCTGTATGTTCAACACTATCACCTGCCAAAATCGCTAACCCTACTGATGAAATAATCATTCCGATTATTTCATAGGAAGAAACATATACAATTCGACGCTTTATACCTTGCATAATCAATAAACTCTGCTTCATTCCTTATATTTTAATTTCAGTCAAAATCATATATAAAGTTAATAGCTTTCAGTTCAGCTGATATCAAAATGAATTTTAACAGTGAAAATATTGAACTTTTCATAACCGTACTCGATACAGGTTCTTTCTCTGCGGCTGCTCGTAAACTAAATCGAGTCCCCTCAGCAGTAAGTATGGCCGTTGCTAATTTAGAAGCAGAATTGGGTTATATATTATTTGAGCGTACTCCTCGCAAGGTCATTCCAACCGCCACAGCATTAGCCTTGGAACCTCAAGCACGGATCATTTCTGAACAACTTAGGCTATTTAGTACTCATGCCCATGAACTTTCTTTAGGACTTGAAAGTAAATTGCGGATTGGTGTGGTCTCAGATGTAAATACAAAATTATTATTCCATTCAATAAAGAAACTAGCCGATAAATTTCCTTTACTAAACATAGAGGTGATTACTGCTCCCCAAGACGACATTGTTAATCTACTTTATACAGAACAAATTAGTCTTTGCTTAGCGGGTTCAGACCTCAATATAAAAATGCGCGAGAATCTACAATTGGTAATGACTGAAACAGTGGCGGCTACGATTTCTTCTAACCACGCTCTTCTACAAGATAGAACAAAGCAGTTTTCTATTGAAGAATTAATCAATATTAGACAAATTGTTGTGGCGAGTAGTGAACATGAAATGACAGATCCCCGTTCAATTATTGGTGCAATGTACTGGAAAACCAATAGTCTACAAACAGCAATTAATATGGTTGAAGCTGGACTTGGTTGGGGAAATTTTCCGTTGTCACTAGTACAAGATAAAATTGATCAAGGTCACTTAGTCCTTTTAGATTTTAAAAATACGAAAAATCATTTACCTCTATCTATTTATTTAATTTGGCTCCAAGACCGCCCTTTACCTAAAGCAGCTAGAGAGTTAATTCCAATTATTCAAGAAAATTTATAAAACTTTATAGGATAGTTCTGAAAGTCTAAAGATTTTTTATAATTTTATTCTTGTTAAATCTAGCTTATTTAAAGCTTAAACTTATTACTCTGTACCATCTCTCTAAATACTACTAAAAACAAAAAACCTACTTAGAAAGTAGGCCTTTTGTTGTATTTCAGGATTAAGCAATAATATTTTGTTTTTTAAAAAATACACTTATACTTTATTAAAACCAAGTGTTTTAGTCAAGAATAAAGTTTATAAGATACAAATATTTGTATTGTTGTGAAGACAATCACAATTTAGGTTTTATATAGAAAATACTTTAGAGAAGGAAAGATATTTTAATGATAAAAATTTCTATTACCGCCCTTAACAGCTTTTTTTTAGAAAAACACAACAAACACCTTAAGAAAAAGTATTATATTTTAATTAAATTTATTTGCATCAAAAAAAATTGAATCCGTTTATTCGTTAGTTTTATGTTTCCTTATTAAAGTTGCTAACTTTATATCTTAATGTTTACTTTTTTAAGTTGAGTTTAAATTTCAAGCTAATTTAAAAATTAATAATACTATTTTCTTAAGTAAGTTGGCCCTAATAGTCTATATTTTTTACTACATATAGGCTAAAATCTTATTAAGAGAATTATTGTAACTATTATTTTTCGAAAGATATAGTTAAAAGATGATTTATTATATATCTAAAGCTTAATGACAGTATGAAAATATAGAAACTTTTATATAGTATTTTTAATCTCCATTTATATTTATCTTAAATAAGTTTTTCTAATTCTATATTTTCACAACACACAAACAGCACATCTACAACTCCTGCTTATATTTTAAACAAAATTTATTTTATATAAATTAATGTCTCAAACTACAGATACAATTAAGTCATCGTCACAATAGATTGTTGGAATAAATTCTAATTGATCGATAAATAACTTCTCCCACTTTACTCTTGAAGTACACATAAGCTAGAATCACTATCGCTTGAAATATTAACCAATATGACACAATATTTTGGGGTTTAGTTTGCGTCTACTTCAGAAAATGACTTGTGTTTAATTAAAAAATTGATTAGTATTGCACGCACTGAAAAGCATTGAGATTAAAAGCTTTTCTGACTTATAGGGCCTATAGCTCAGTTGGTTAGAGCAGCGGACTCATAATCCGTTGGTCCACAGTTCAAGTCTGTGTGGGCCCACCAAATACCGAACCTCATAAACAAAAAGTTTATGGGGTTTTTTAATATATATCTAAATAGAATATGCTTTACTCTTATAAAAAATACTCAAAATTTAAATTTATTTTATCCCTAAATTTTAGATGTTTTAAAATACACTTACGTTCCGTACTAAATATCCATCTTTCATCTATTAAGCTAAGATTTGCTTTCGCATGGGCTCAGAATTCTCTAATTGTGTATCCCAAAACTTTTCCCATAAATCACAATACTCTAAGCATAATTTTTCAATATAGTTATAGTCTTCTTCTGTACAAGCTTGCATCAAGACATACCATAAATCTTCTTCATGATCATCATCTGCTGCTTCAGCACTTTCATCTTCAGAAATACCATGTACATGATAATAACCACCACCCTCCACATCTAGACCAACTGCTTTAGTTGCTCTACGTAAAGGTGGACTATACAGAATGACTTCTTCTTCTGCGACTGCTAATAAAGCTGAAACAGCTTTATAGTCATCATAAGCATTTTCTAAAAATACTCTAACCTGATCTGCAATTTCAGTCGGATGATAAGTTAGACGATCTTGTTCTGTAATACCGAAATCATTCAATATATCTTCAAATAAGGGATAATGAGCATATTCAGGATTTCCCTGATAGTAGCCGTCTTTATCCAAACCTGGCCGAAATCCAAACTCATCAAAAATATTTAAACTCAAAAGAAAACGCGGGAACATTTTTGCACCGGCATGCAATCTCGGCTCTAATTGTTTAGTTTGAAATTGGGCCATGAGCAATGCATCAGTAAAAGTTTGCACAATTGCATGACGATACTCTAAATGAATTTTTTTTAAATCTTCTTTATTAATTTCGCCATTATTTAAAGTATCGATTGCAGGATGATGGGATACAGGATGTTTTGCAATCTTTGCTCTTAATCGGGTCAAAAAGTTTGAATTTTTTTCCCATAGTTCAGCTGAAATGCTTTGTTTCATCCCTGCGAGTGCTTTCTTTCTAGGATTATTAAAATTCTCAAATTTCTTAGGCATATCCGCTCTCATTAAACTTATTGAAGCATGATCGATTTTTACATATTTTATTATAAAAACAATGACTTAAATTAATATTTAAATATGTTCCTTCATCGATTAATATTAGAATTAAAATCGTACGAAATCAAATGAAAAATTAAAAAAAACTTCAATTAATGATAATCATTATCACAATCTCAACTTGAATCAAAATCAGTTTTTTATTATCATAATTTGTATTAAAAATTTAATATTTTAGATTAAGTTATAATTAGTTTTAACTATATGGAATAGTAATGTCAAAAAAAGAAGATATTATAAATACTGCTTTAAATTTATTTAATCAGATTGGGTACAATGCTACTGGTGTTGACCGTATTATTGCTGAATCAAATGTTGCAAAAATGACTTTTTATAAATATTTTCCGTCAAAGGAAAATTTAATTATGGAATGCTTGCAACATCGAAACATAAATATTCAAAACTCAATCAATGAACAATTAAATTTACATCAAGATGCTAGTCCTCTTGAGAAAATTCATATTATTTTTAATTGGTATATTGAATGGATCAATAGCGAAACATTTAATGGCTGTTTATTTAAAAAGGCATTTATTGAAGTATCTAAACAATATACTTCAATTCGTGAACCATTTTATGAATATACAAAATGGTTGACTAATCTATTACATGAAAAGCTTAATCAATTAGGTATAGAAAATCCAACGCCCCTTGTTCATATCATTATTTCCATTATTGATGGGATGATTATTGATGGAACGACAGATAAAAACCTTATTAACCCTGAAAAAATTTGGAAATATATTGAATATTTAATTAATGAAGAGATACCACAGCCAGTATCTTAATTTTAAAATTATCTAGGTTTATTACTTTCAGACGAAGTTTGAGAAAAATAAAAAAAGAACTTTAAAAGTATTTTAGAACTTAGATAATCCTTAACTTTTGTGCTCTACTTTAGCTTTCATAATTTTTCTAGGCTTTTTTACAAACTCATATTAGAATCCTGAAAATTTATCAATTTGCACTGATGTATGAAAAAATTTCTAGGTAACTCTATCTTTAAAGCCGTTGGTTGGACCTACAATGTAGACCCACAAATTCTTGAGAAAAAACAAGTTATTATTGGCTTTGAACATACCTCAAATCTAGATGCAGTGCTCTCGATTGCCCTATTCCAAATGTTAGACATCAAAATTCATACTTTAATAAAGAAAGAACTTTTCAAAGGCCCACTTAAGCCAATTTTAGAAAAATTGGGTGGCATTCCTGTTGATCGTAAAGCAAGTAAAGATATCGTTTCGCAAATGGTTGAACAATTTCAAACCCATGAAACTTTTAACTTAGTGATTGCTCCAGAAGCTACACGTGCTAAAGATGGCTCTGAACGTAAGCCTATCCGTACAGGTTTTTGGCATATTGCAAAAGCAGCCAATGTTCCTATTGTTTTAATGTATGCCAATGCTCGAAGTAAACAAGGTGGGATTTTAGGTAAAATTTACCCGACTGATTTACAAAAAGACTTGGAAACCATTAAAGAGCTATACGCTCAATTTGGTATAGATGTAAAAATTAACTAAATCAAATTGGACTTGATTTGACCTAATCTCACTCATTAGGTCTTAAGCTTATTGTTCTTATTCAATTGGCTAACAAAACGCAGGGCAACAGTTTTCAACAAAACCAAGCCTATGCTAATATTCCAGCACTTTTGCATTTTCTTTTTTTGGAGTTCACGTCCATGGCGGGTCATTCTAAATGGGCCAATATTAAGCATCGTAAAGCTAAACAAGATGCAAGTCGCGGTAAGGTTTTTACTAAATATATTCGTGAAATTGTGACTGCTGCCAAACTTGGTGGTGGAGATCCTGCTAGCAACCCTCGTCTGCGTGCAGTAGTTGAAAAAGCTCTCTCAGTTAATATGACACGTGACACCATTAACCGTGCTATCCAACGTGGTGCTGGTGGTGAAGATAATGATGATCTAAAAGAAGTAACTTATGAAGGTTATGGTGTTGGCGGGGTTGCTGTTCTTGTTGAAACAATGACAGATAACTTAAACCGTACAGTACCAGACGTACGTCACTGTTTTAGTAAAACAAATGGTAACTTAGGAACTGCGGGTTCTGTATCTTATCTATTTACTAAACGTGGTGAGATTACTTTTGAAGATGTTTCTTTAGAAGATAAAATCATGGAAGTTGCTTTAGAAGCTGGCGCTGAAGATATTGAAGTTTCAGAAGATGAAATTTTGGTAATCACTTCACCAGAAACTTTCGGTGAAGTGCAAGACGCCCTTACTGCTGCTGGTTTAAAATCTGATAACGCAGAAGTTGTGATGAGTCCATCTACAAAAGCTGAAATTACAGATGTTGACCAAGCAAAACAAATTCTTAAAATGATTGATATGTTTGAAGATCTTGACGATGTACAAAACGTTTATACTAACGTTGAATTCTCGGATGAGGTTTTGGCTCAACTTGATGCTTAAATCAAACATTTGAATCAAAGAAAACGCACCATTTGGTGCGTTTTTTTATAGCTTGTTGAGCAAGTTATAGCAATTAAATACATTATATTCTTTAATGACAAAGCTAGAATGCAAAGCAACTACGTTGTCGATTTTTCCAATACGTCTTAATAAAATTTCACTGTAGTCATCCATGTTGCGTGCTACAAGCTCTAAAATAAAATCAGCACTCTGACCCGTTACCAAGAATGCATTGGTTACTTCTGGAATTGCTTCTATTTCAGACAGAAACTTATCAAATGTTTCACTATCATGTTTACTCAATGAAACTTGCAATAAAATATGTAAAGTAAAACCAAGCTTACTAAAATTAATTTCCCTTTTGAGCTGCCCCATGATGTTGGCTTCAATCAGGTGCTTAATACGGCGATGCACAGAACTGACTGACAGATTGATCCGTTCTGAAAGTTCATTCAAATTTAAGTCTTCATGAGACAAAATTTCTAGAATTTGTTTATCAAAACGATCTAACTCCACTCTTATCTCCAGCCAGAATTTCACAGTAAAGACAGTATAACCCTATACCACCACCTCTGCATTGAAAATACAAAGGTTTATAGACAGTAAAACTCTTTTTCCTTTATAGAGCCTAATTCTTTTATGCCTTTTAAACGTGCAAGTAGTGTCAGGGGCGATTCATTTTAGAGAGTCGGTTTATGCTTAAATCTGTTTTATCGATGCAAAATCCTTATTCTCACTACTATTTAACGCTAAAAAGGAAGTAATCATCAAAATTTGACTATTTTTCAAGTTTCTTAAAGTTGGCATCATTTTTGTTATGTATTTGCAGGAAAATTTTTATCCATGTCGGGGGAGTTCCTGTGAATAAGATCAAAACACTAGTATTAGCAATGAGTTCTTTAGGTGCAATGAGCGTGACGATGCCTGTGCATGCCGCTACAGATGCTGAAGTTAACGCCTTACGTGATGAAGTAAAGGAGTTAAAACAACTTGTTCAGAAACTATCTGATCAACAAAAAACAGCTTTAACTGTCACTGCTCCAGCAACAATTCCCGCAGCACCAGTTACCCCTACACCTCCTGCATCAAAACCGGGTTGGATGGCTATGGCCGATGGGCAAACTCAAGTCAAGCTTTATGGTAGTGTTCGCGCAGATGCAACCTATGACTTTAAAGGTTCAAATGGCAGTATTTCAAATGGTGCCAATTATCCACTCAATAAAGATGATCCAAAACAAGACTCACTAAATGTATCTGCAGCAACTTCACGAATTGGCTTAGATATTACTCGTCCAACTCAATATGGAGATTTAACAGGTAAAATTGAAGCCGATTTCATGGGTGGCAATGGAGATAATGGCAATGGTACTTTCCGTGTTCGTCATGCCTATATGTCTTTAGGAAAATGGTTAGCTGGTCAAACGACCTCACCTTTTGTAAACACAGATACATCACCAGAAACAGTAGATTTTAATGGTGCTATTGGTACAGGTACTACACGTACAGTACAGGTTCGTTACACCCAGCCAATTAATGCACAACAAAAAATATTAGTTGCCTTAGAAGGCGGTGATGTTGAAAAAGCTGGTAATGCTGCCGGTGGAAGCCGTTTTCCTGCTTTAACAGCACGATATGATTTCAAAACTACGGATAACAAAGGCCTATTACAGTTACATGGTCTTGCCCATGAAAACCGTGTGGCTCCAAAAGATAGCACTTCTGAAGAGAAATTTGGCTGGGGTGTCGGTGTTGGTGGTAAATATGATTTAACGCCTCAAGATAGCGTGGTTGCTAACTACTATCATGTTAAAGGTGATGGCCGTTATTTACTTTATAGCAATTCGGCTTATAGCTATGACACAACAACACAAGATATTAATTTAGGAGAATTCGATAGCGCAGTAATTGGATATCAACGTAAATGGAGCCCTATTCTGCGTTCTACTTTTGCTGTAGGTGGTATTCAATATAAAGATGATAATGTCTATGCAAATAGCAATTTAACCAATACCAGCTATAACAAAGAAATTTATAACGCTTTAGTCAATTTAATCTGGAACCCAACTAAAAATATTGATTTAGGAGCAGAATATACTTACGGTCAACGTGAAACTTTTGCAGGTGACAAGGGTGATTATTCACGTATCAACCTGCTAGCAAAGTATAGCTTCTAAAAATTAGATATAAAAAAAAGAGCCTTTAATGGCTCTTTTTTTACTAGGGTTATTAGTGCATCGCCTGAATTTTTTCTAAGAAAAGTTTAGCACGCTCATGACGAGCTTCTAAATTGTCAAAGAATTCATGGGTTGGGCAGTCTTCTAAAATTTTACCTTCATCCATAAAAATTAAACGGTTAGATACTCTTTTAGCAAAGCCCATTTCATGCGTAACACACATCATGGTCATACCTTCATGTGCGAGCTGTACCATAACTTCAAGAACCTCACCGACCATTTCAGGATCAAGTGCAGAAGTTGGTTCATCAAACAACATACAGATTGGGTCCATAGATAAACCACGTGCAATTGCTACACGTTGCTGCTGACCACCCGATAACTGGCCCGGAAATTTATCTTTATGAGCAAGTAAGCCTACACGCTCTAAATATTTCAGACCTTTTGCACGAGCATCTGCAACTGAACGCTTTAACACTTTAACTTGAGCAATCGTCAAATTTTCCAAAACAGTCATATGCGGAAAAAGTTCAAAGTGCTGAAAGACCATTCCTACTCTTGAACGAAATTTAGCAAGATCTGTTTTTGGATCTTTAAGCGAAATTCCATCAACAATAATGTCACCTTGTTGAAATGGTTCTAAAGCATTTACTGTTTTGATGAGTGTTGATTTTCCTGAACCAGATGGTCCGCAAACAACAACGACATCACCTTTTTCAATACTCGTCGTGCAATCTGTTAAAACCTGAAAATCACCATACCATTTAGAGATATGTTGGATGTCTATCATTGGCATTTAAAATCTCCAATTAGCGAATGATGGCAATTTTTTGCTGTAAGCGTTTGACTAAATGCGACAGCACAAACGAGCTACAGAAATACACTACAGCGACGATTAAATAGAATGTTGCTTTTGTTTCAGGTCCATAAGTATTAGCCAATGTATCTGCACGACCTAAAAAGTCAGGTGCACTAATCACATAAACTAAAGAGATGTCCTGAAATAGAATGATTGTTTGAGTTAACAATACTGGGAGCATGTTACGAAAGGCTTGAGGTAATACCACGTACCGCATTGATTGACCGTAGGTAAAACCTAGCGCATAGCCTGCATGTACCTGACCTTTTGAAATAGACTGAATTCCAGAACGTACAATTTCCGAGAAAAAAGCTGCTTCAAAAATAGCAAAGGTCACGACACTCGAAAATAATGGTCCCCAATAGGTATCAGATTGAAACTCAAATATTTTCGGCAACAAAAAGTAGAAGATAAAGATCACCTGAATCAGTGGAATACCACGAAACAGATCAACATAAAATTTTGCAAAATTACTTGCGATGGCATTACTAGATAAACGCATCATTGCCAATGGGGTTCCAATTAGGATACCGCCCATCATTGCTAATACCGTTACGGTAAGCGTAAAAATGAAACCTTCTTTGAGTGCCGCGATCACATCAGGGTTTTGTAATAAAGAAAAATCCATGATTACTTCCCTCCTGAACCTAAGCCAGGTACAGCCATTCGTTTCTCAATCCATGCCATCACAAACTTAATGCTATAAGTGATAATCAAATAAACAGGCGTAGAGAGAATAAGAATGATAATGTCCTGAGAAGTTTCTTCACGCATGGTTTTCGTGTAAGCAAAGAAATTCAACACACTCAACGCATATAAAACAGCTGAGTTTTTAAAAACGTTCATTGCTTCAGATGTAATCGTTGGCCATACGGTACGATATGCAACCGGTAAAATGACATAACGATAGCTTTGTGCAGTAGTAAAACCCATAGCGGAAGCTGCGAACTTCTGTCCACGAGAAACGGTATTAATTCCGGCACGTATGTGCTCAGATACACGTGCAGCCGTGTAGAGACCTAATGCAAAAACACCAATAACCGCCGGTTGCTGATTTAAAATATTTTTCCACCAACCACCAGCAACTACATCCCCACTACCTGCACTTAAGCTATCCGGTAAAAACTCGGGAAAAACAAAAGCCCAGAAGAATAGTTGCACAATAAGTGGAATATTACGGAAAATTTCAACGTAACAATTGCCGATAAATGCGAGAGGTTTGTTGGGTAATGTACGAATTACCCCTAGGAGAGAACCTAATAAAAATGCGATAAGAAAGGCTATAATAGCTGTCCAAACCATAGTGAACACGCCTGAACCTAACATTTGTAACCATGTGGGTGCCTCAGCATAAGCATTGTAGCTTGAGCTACCAATAGCTTTACAAACTGATTCTGCCCATGCGGCTTTATCGACACCATATTCATTAGACTCCGCACAGAATATAGTCCAGTTTAGCGAGCCGACTGACATGTTTGCCCCTTAAATTAATATCTTTAGAAAATAGACCACTTGTGCAAATGAATCTTTACACTTACACAAGTAAATTTAGGACAAAAAGATCCAGTTAGATTCCTGCATCTGTTGGGTTAGCTTTTAATTTCTTATAAGATGAACTTTGTTGCATGTTCAAATTTGTGTTTTTTGGTGGAATTGGAGATAAGAACCACTTCTTATATAAAGTGTCCATTTTACCAGTTTTCCACAAGTTATTTACAGTACGGTCTGCAACCGCTTTAAATTTTGGATCATCTTTAGCAAGCATAATTCCATAAGGTTCAGATGAAAGTACCGGACCTACAATTGCGAAAGCTTTAGGTGTAGAAGACTTCGCAATCAAGCCTGCTAAAATATTATCATCCATTACAAATGCAGCAGCACGGCCAGATGCCATCATGGCAAAAGAGTCAGCATGATCTTTACCATAAATATTTTGAACATTAACTGCCTGACCTTTTTCATTCATCTTGATGTATTTGTCAGATGTAGTGCCTTGAGTAGTAACAACTGCTTTACCATTTAAGTCCGCCAAACTCTTAATGCCAGAGTTTGCTTTAACAGCCATGCGCACTTCTGTTGCATAGTAGTTAGTTGAGAAACCAACTTGTTGCTGACGTTGTTTAGAGTTTGTAGTGGTACCACATTCCATATCGATATTGCCTGCCAAAAGCTCAGGAATACGTGTTGATGAAGTTACTGCCTTGTACTCAACTTTTAAGCCAGGCATTTTCAATTCTTTTTTAATGTCATTTGCAAACTGGTTACAGATATCGACTGCATAACCTACTGGTTTACCTGCAACAACATATGAAATTGGATCTGAGGATTCTCGATGACCAATTACGATTTTTCCGGTACTTTTAATTTTAGCTAATGTATCTGCTGCTTGAATTTGAGAAGTAGCGCCAACCGTACAAAGCATAACTGTTGAAATAATGAGAGAGGTTGCAGAACGTTTCATAAGAACTCCTTGATGATCATTCTCTCTATTTATCTATAGAATCATTCATATAGAGCAATAGAGTGATTTTTTATTAAATTGCAATTATCGAGCCAACTTTTCCAAGTCGGACCCATCCATTTGCTTCACTTATTCTATTCAATCTGTTTTGCAGAATTAATACCTTTAAAACTGCTCACATGTTTCTACTTTAATCTATGTTTTAATCTTCTGTCTATTATTAAGCTCATCTATTTACACTTAAATGTGGCAATTATTGATTACATTGTAAACACATGCACAATAAAGTGGCTTAACTTTGGCTAAAAATAGTATTTAGAAAAATTGTATTTTCCAAAAAATCATAAAAATTAAAGTTATTAGTCATTTAGATAAAATGGAATTTATATTGTAAAAAGTAATCTTGGCATCAAAATAATATAAACAAATGGCTTAATAAAAATCATTTAGAAAATTGATAGTAATATCTACATTAATAAAATAACTAGCAAAGATAAAAATAAGCCCCGATTTTCTCAGGGCATTTTATAATTTTAAATTCCGCGCCAATCTACTCGCGCATTACGCTCAGTTTGATATATTCTTAAAACATACTGACCTAGAGGTAAATCGAGTAAATTTTGTTGATAGTTATTCCATTCTTCCGAAACACCTTCAGCCTCTTCCCTCTCCCACGGCGTACCCTTTATTTCTAATAAAGGAGCAAGCATAGAACATACAGAAATATCAGCAAGACTTAAGCGATCGCCTACCATATAACGTGCCTGATTTTCGATTAAGCAGTTATTTAGTTCATTTATGAGTTCATCCATACGTTCTTTTGACTGGTTGACTAGCTCTTCTTCAAGTTTATAGTTCTTCTTTACCAGTGTTTTGAGGAATGGCTTCGATATTTTTTCAAATTGGCGTAAATAGCCTTGTTCACCCATCATAATTTCTAAAGCATGGTCTCCTTGCGCCAACGTATGAGCTAGAGCCCAACGACGGACATGAATACCCAGCTCATCAGCCAAGCTATCTATTTTTAATGTTTGCTGTCTTAATTGTTCATCACGACGTAACAGTGAATGCTCCGGATAAGTATCATCCAGATAAAGTGCAATTTTAGTCGATTCAGCGATCCATTGATGATCATCTTTCAAAATAGGCAGTAAATTTTGGCCTGTTTTGAGTTGTGCAAAAGCACGATGAAAGCCTGGAATTAAGTTATGAGCCACATAATCAAGTTCTTTATGGTCTAACAACCAGCGAGCTTTTTCACAATAATGGGACAAAGGAAACTGATACAAAACCCGCATAAAATCTCCACGTTTATTTTTATTTGACTATTTGTACAAAAATGGTCGATGGTAAGTAGATACTTTAGAAGCTATTTTTATTTAAAACAATGGATATTGTGCTCATTTTTCACTGACACTTAAGTCTATTTTTTTTATATCTTTTTTTACCGTACTTATTGCTCTTTTTCATATTAAAACCAATTCTATTATTATTTTTCCACATAACAAACTTAAACTATTGTTTTTTATAATCTTTCAATATCTCTATTTTTTCATTAAAAAGCAAAAAAAATGCTTTGCACTTTATTTCATAAGCTGAGCATAAGTCCTCGTTTAGTGGAAAAATATTTCTTTTGTAAGGTAATGACAGCAATACAAGGTGTCATTATGTCTAATTCTCTATCTAAAACGACGGCATACGTCCAAATCATTCAAAATGATCAACAAGCAATTAATGCTGCTTATCAAGTAGCTGATTTTGCTTTAGAGGGCCGTAATACACGTGATCAACAACGCTTACTACCGCATGAGCAAATTGAAAGCTTTAGCCAAAAAGGTTTAGGCGGAATTCGCATTGCAAAAAAATACGGCGGTGCTTTTGTTTCCAATAAAACACTGGCACAAGTTTTCCGTATTTTAAGTAAAGGTGATGCAAATGTTGGTCAGATTCCACAAAATCAGATTAGCCTGTTAAACCTGATCGAAATCATGGGCACAGAACAACAAAAACAATTTATCTTTTCAGAAATATTAGCAGGTAAACGTCTTGCCAACGGTGGGCCAGAACGAAATACCCATGATTCAAAAACTTTAAAAACCACACTTACTGTTGAAAACGACAAATATATTTTAAACGGCGAAAAGTTTTATTCGACAGGTACGAGTTTTGCACATTGGCTCGCAATTAAAGCAATTCATCCTGAAGGTCATGTGGTTTTAGTCATTGTTAACCGAGACGCTCAAGGCATTGAAGTCATTAATGACTGGAATGGATTTGGGCAACGTACGACAGCGAGCGGTACAGTTAAATTAAATCAAGTTGAAGTTAATCCTGAACTTATTTTTGATGAACGATTATTGACGAAAACTCCAACCTATCGCGGTGCTTATTCTCAGTTATTACAAGTTGCCATTGATGTGGGGATTGCAGAAGCTGCATTTGACGATACTTTATCGACTATTCATAAAGCACGCCCAATTATTGATGCAAAGGTTGAAAAAGCCAGCTTTGAACATTACACCCTGCAAGAGGTAGGTAAGTTAAATATTTTGCTCGATGCTGCAATTTTACTGCTTGATGAAGCTGCTGAGTATTTAGATGAACTTGATCAACTTCAAACGGTGACTGATGAACAAGTAGCTAAAGCTTCAATTTTGGTTGCTGAAGCGAAAGTCTACGCCAATGATGCGGCTCTACAAATTTCAGAAAAATTGCTAGAGCTGGGTGGTAGTCGTTCAAGCTTAAGCCAACATAATTTAGATCAACATTGGCGAAATGCCCGTGTACATACCTTACACGACCCTGTTCGCTGGAAATTACATGCCATTGGCAATTATTACCTTAATGGTCATTTCCCTGCCCGCCATGCTTGGATTTAAGGAGAAATTGTCATGACTTCATATCAATCGGTTCAAACCAAACAAACATCGGCATCTGGTCAAGCGCACATTATTCAAAATGATGCTGAAGCATTAGAAGTTGCCAAAGAGTTTGCTGAGCAATTTAAAAAAACCGCAGTTGAGCGAGACGCTAAACGAATTTTACCGTATACCGAAATCGATGCTTTGAGCCAATCTGGTCTTTGGGCAATTACAGTACCTAAGCAATATGGCGGTGCCGAAGTTTCAAGTCATACAGTTGCTAAAGTGATTGCACTTTTAAGCGGTGCAGATGGTTCAATTGGACAAATTCCACAAAACCATTTCTATGCCTTAGAAGTATTGCGCAATACAGGCACAGAAGCTCAAAAACAACGTTTATACAGCGAAGTTTTAAATGGCACTCGTTTTGGGAATGCACTTGCCGAGTTTAAAACTAAAACTTCAACTCACAAACAAACCAATATCCGTCCTCACGAAAATGGATATCTCATTCAGGGTGAAAAGTTTTACTGCACAGGAAGTTTATTTGCTCACCGTATTCCAACCTTAGTTTTAGATGATGCAGGCCGAGAGTATCTAGCCTTTGTAAAAAGTGGTTCACAAGGATTGAAACTAGTTGATGACTGGTCTGGCTTTGGGCAAAAAACCACAGGCAGCGGCACGGTCAAGTTTGATCAGGTTTTTGTCGAAGCAGATGATGTTATTCCTTTTGATACTGCATTTTTACAGCCAACCTTAGTGGGTCCTTTTGCGCAAATTATGCATGCATCGATTGAGGTAGGCATTGCACGTGCAGCCTTTGAAGAAAGCTTGCAAAGAGTGCATCAAGCCCGCCCATGGATTGACTCACAAGTAGAAACAGCCAACCAAGATCCTTTAACGATTTATGAACTAGGACGCATTGCCGTAGATGTACGAGCAAGCGAAGTGTTATTAAAACAAGCTGCGCAATCAATCGATGCCGCAAAAATTGAGACCACACCTGAAACTATTGCTAAAGCATCCATTGATGTGGCTAAAGTGCGTGCTCATAGTACAGATATCGCCCTAAAAGCATCGTCTAAGCTGATTGAACTTGCTGGTAGCCGTGGTAGTCAGTCTCAAGATGGCCTAGATCGTTTCTGGCGTAATGCGCGAGTACATACCTTACATGATGCCGCACGATGGAAATATTACTTTATTGGGAACTATCTGCTTAACGGTGTGCTTCCACCTCGTCGGGGGACATTGTAATGGCAGATTTCAAAGCGAAAGAGATTTTACTAAATGCTTTTGATATGAACTGTGTTGGGCATATAAATCATGGCTTATGGACACATCCACGTGATGAATCACACCGCTTTAATGAACTGAGCTATTGGACAGAACAAGCCAAAACTCTAGAAAGTGGTTTATTTGATGGTTTATTTATTGCGGACATTACAGGCGTCTATGACGTCTATCAAAACGGTATTGATCTGACTTTAAAAGAGTCCATTCAGCTTCCGAGCCATGACCCATCTACACTCATTTCAGCTATGGCGGCAGTCACTCAAAACTTAAGTTTTGGGGTCACTGTGAATTTGAGCTACGAACATCCATATCAGTTTGCACGCCGCTTTGCGAGTCTCGACCATTTAACTCAAGGTCGTATTGGCTGGAATATCGTGACAGGTTATCTAGATAGTGCCGAACGATTAATTGGTCAAAAAGGTTTAAAAGACCACGATGCTCGCTATGAACAAGCCGAAGAATTTTTAGAACTTTGCTACAAGTATTGGGAAGGTTCATGGGAAAACGACGCAGTTAAAAAAGATAAAGCACGGCGTGTTTTTACAGATCCATCTAAAGTTCACACCATTCACCACCACGGCAAATATTACCAAAGCGAAGGTGTGTTTCAGGTGTCTCCTTCTGTGCAACGCACCCCGACACTGTTTCAAGCAGGTGCTTCACCTAAAGGTATGCAGTTTGCGACTCGTCATGCTGAGTGTGTATTTATTGGTGGAGATAAACCCGAAAAAATACGCGAACAAGTGAAAAAGATTCGTGCTCTTGCAGAACAGCAAGGCCGTTCAGCGGATGACATTAAAGTCTTTGTCGGTATAACCGTTGTTGTTGCTGAAACACATGATCTCGCTGTACAGAAACTTAATGAATATCGTCAACATGCAAGTCCTGAAGCAGGCTTAGCACATTATGCGAGTTCAACTGGTATCGACTTAAGTAAATTTGCCGACGATGAAGCAATTCCTTACCAAAAAAGTAACAGTATTGTTTCGATTACCGAAAAATTTAAAGAGCAACAAATCACGAAAAATGACTTAAAAGCTCAGCATGTTTTAGGTGGTCGTTATCCCCTCATTGTGGGCAGTGGCGAAGAAGTTGCTGAATACTTAATTCATCTTTTAGATGAGACTGATATTGATGGCTTTAATTTGACACGTACAGTAGCACCAGAGTCTCACCACGACTTTATTCGCTTGGTCATTCCTGAGCTACAACAACGTGGTCGCTATAAAACTGCATATAAAACGGGTTCACTACGTAACAAAATTTTTAATCGGGGTGACCAATTACCAAAACAACACCCTGTTCAAGCGTTCCGATGTAGTCCCTATAACAACAGCAAAAACTTAACAACAATTGAAGAAATAACCGCTTAAATTTGGAGATAGACATGGCTCAAACAGCCTCAAAAAAATGGCTAGGCGTAGGCTTAGTCGTTGTAGTCCTTATTGTTGCTTTATTCTTTTGGAATAAACATCGCCAAAGTGGCTCAAATGAACTTGTGATTGGTATTAGCCCACCATTTGCAAAAACTTTACAAGCTGCTGCCGATGAAGCAAAGAAACAGGGTTTAAATGTAAAACTGGTCGAATTTTCTGACTGGAATACACCAAACATTACTTTAAATCATGGGGATATTGATGCGAACTTTTTCCAGCACCAACCTTTCCTAGACAATGCAATTAAAGAAACAGGCTTTAAATTAAAGGCATTTGCAGTGGGTGCAGCATCACATGTGGGACTTTATTCAAAGAAATATAAAAGCCTTGATGAATTGCCGCAAAACGCACGCGTAGTCATTCCAAATGATCCAGTGAACCAAGGTCGTGCCCTACTACTTTTACAGCAAGCTAAATTAATTACGCTTAAAGATTCAAACAATCATTTATCTGCACTTAAAGATGTAGTTTCAAACCCTAAAAATTTACAATTTGTAGAAGTTGAAGGGCCACAAACTGCTCGTGCAATTGATGATGTTGACTTGGCTTTTGGCTATCCGCATTACCTACGCTTAGCAAAAACAGCTGACCCTGAAAGTGCACTTTTACTTGATGACAATACCAATAAACGTTATGCAATTTTGTTTGTAGTGCGTGATGACTACCAAGATAAGGGCGACAAATTAAAGAAATTTGTTGAGATCTATCAAAACTCGCCAAAAGTTAAAGCTGTGTTAGATGCTGAGATTGGGCCAACACTTTGGTTCCCTGGCTGGAAGTAATAACGGAAAGATTATGGCGATTCAGTTCAAACAGCATAAACCTTGGTTACTCGGAATTACGATTTTGATCGTAGTTCTGGGCCTCGTCGGTTACCGTTATATTAAAAATAAACAAGCCGATGATGTTTTAACGATTGGCATTAGCCCACCTTATGCTGAGCTATTACAAAGCGTAGCCAATAAAGTAGAGAAGCAAGGCGTTCATGTCAAACTCGTTGAATTTTCTGATTGGCGAGCACCCAATGTTGCCGTACAAAACGGCGATATTGATGCAAACTTTTTCCAGCAAAGCGTATTTCTACGTAATGCTGTTAAAGAAACAGGTTATGACTTACACGCATTTGGTGTGGGTTCAGGAAGTCATGTGGGTTTATATTCAAAAAAATATAAATCACTTGAAGACTTACCTTCAAATGCCCGTGTGGCTATTCCAAACGATCCGGTCAATTTAGCTCGTGCTTTAATTTTATTGCATCGTGCAGGCTTAATTCAGCTTAAAGATATAAATAATGAGCTTTCAACCACTCAAGACATTATTGCTAATCCTAAACAGTTGAGCTTCGTTGAAGTTGAAGGCCCACAGACAGCACATGCCTATAACGATGTCGATTTAATTTTCGGCTTCCCCCACTACTTAAAAATGGCAAAAGTAACCGACCCACATAGCGCATTATTTTTAGATCCAATCGATAAAAAATATGCAATTTTGTTTGTGACCCGTCGCGATTACCAAGACAAAAACCAAAAACTTGCAACCTTTGTTAAAGCATTCCAGAACTCAAAACAAGCACAAGACATTCTGGATAAAGACTTTGGTAAAGGTATGTGGTTTCAAGGCTGGAAATAAGGAGAATGATGATGGTGAGTTTTGGATCGCAAGTTGATTTTTCTCTACCCCATATCAAAATTCGCGGTTTAAATAAGTTTTACCAATCGCAAGGTCAAAAACTGCATGCATTAAAAGATATTAACCTTGATATTCCTCAAGGTAAGATTTTAGGCATTATTGGTAAAAGTGGTGCGGGAAAATCTTCCCTACTCCGCACTTTAAATGGCTTAGAACAAGTAAATACAGGCAGTATTCATATTCATCAACAAAATATTGCTGAATTGAGCCATGCTGAACTCATTCAAACCCGTCAACGAATTGGAATGATTTTTCAACATTTCAATTTAATGTCTGCAAAAACGGTTTGGGAAAATGTGGCATTGCCTTTAAAAGTTTCCAATTACAACAAAGTAGATATCGATCAACGTGTAAATGAAGTTCTGGCACTCGTAGGTCTTGCAAATAAGTCTGGCTACTACCCATCGCAACTTTCAGGCGGACAAAAGCAACGTGTCGGTATTGCACGTGCACTTGTGCACCACCCAGAAATTTTGCTTTGTGATGAAGCCACCTCGGCACTTGACCCTGAAAGTACCGCCACTATTTTGGCTTTACTTAAAAAGATTAATCAGGAACTGGGTCTAACGATTGTACTCATCACTCATGAAATGCAGGTCATTCGAGAAATTTGTGATCAAGTGGTGGTGATTGATCAAGGTGAGATAGTAGAGGCTGGACAAGTTTGGTCTGTATTTTCACGACCAGAACAACAAATTACTCAAGAATTGTTAAACCTTGAGCAAATTACCCTGCCTTTTAAAATCAGTCCTCTACCCGATGAAGATTCGACTCATATTATTGTAAAACTGAAATATGAGGCTGAAGCACATCAGGTTCCTGATATTCAAGAATTACTTGCCAAATTTAAAGCGCCCATCAATTTATATCAAAGTCAGGTCGATACCATTCAAGGGCATATTATTGGTTCACTTTTAGTCGGTATTCCTAACGTAGAAATTGATATTTCATCTATACGACAAGATGCATTAACTGCAATTGCACAATTTGAGGTACTTGGCTATGCACGACCAGCTCATTGATTTATTAATTACTGGAACTGTAGATACCTTACTCATGGTAGGTGCATCTGCATTTATTGCTTTTTTAATTGGCTTACCGATTGCTGTTGTTTTAGTCAGTACTTCTGAGCACGGCATTCATCCGTCACAAAAGATTAATCAAGCTTTGGGTTGGGTCATCAACATTACTCGCTCTGTACCCTTTCTTATTTTAATGGTTGCACTTATTCCGCTTACTCGCTGGATTGTCGGGACAAGTTATGGGGTTTGGGCAGCCGTTGTTCCATTGACGATTGCGGCAATTCCCTTCTTTGCGCGTATTGCAGAAGTCAGCTTACGCGAAGTCGATCAAGGCTTAATTGAAGCAGCACAAGCCATGGGTTGTAACCGTAAACAAATTATCTGGCATGTACTTTTACCAGAGGCTTTGCCGGGTATTGTGGCGGGTTTTACCGTGACTATTGTGACTATGATTAACTCCTCTGCGATTGCTGGTGCTATTGGTGCAGGTGGTCTAGGAGACATTGCTTATCGTTATGGCTATCAACGTTTTGATATGCAAATTATGTTGGCTGTAATTTTAGTGCTCATTGTTTTAGTCATGTTGGTACAAGCGACTGGCGATGCATTAGCCCAGCAACTTGATAAACGTAAAGTTTAAACGCAATACAACCCTGCTCTAGCCATGACTTTGTCATGGCTTTCATGTAAAATCAGCGACAATTTTTAATTTACACATTTGTGAGTGGTTTTCATGGGTTTTAATTGCGGTATTGTTGGTCTGCCAAACGTAGGGAAATCTACCCTTTTCAATGCATTAACGAAAGCAGCGATTGCAGCGGAAAACTTCCCTTTCTGTACCATTGAACCAAACACAGGTATTGTTCCTGTACCAGATCCACGTTTAGACAAACTTGCTGCGATTGTTAAACCACAGCGTATTTTGCCAACTACAATGGAATTTGTGGACATTGCAGGTCTTGTTGCTGGTGCATCAAAAGGTGAAGGCTTAGGTAACCAATTCCTTGCTAACATCCGTGAAACTGATGCAATCGCTCATGTTGTACGTTGTTTTGAAGACGAAAACGTGATTCACGTAAATGGTAAAATTGATCCATTAGACGACATCGCAACTATTAATACTGAACTTGCGCTTGCCGATCTTGAAACTGTTGCTAAAGCAATTTTACGTTTAACTAAAGTTGCTAAAGGTGGTGACAAAGAAGCTGTAGCAACTAAAGCAGTTTTAGAAAAAATCCAACCGTTACTTGACGAAGGTAAACCAGCGCGTGCAGCTGATTTGTCTGATGACGAACGCAAATTAGTTCGTGGTTTTGGTTTAATGACTTTAAAACCAACCATGTATATTGCAAACGTTGCAGAAGACGGTTTTGAAAACAACCCACACTTAGAAGCTGTTAAAAAACTTGCTGCTGAGGAAAATGCGATTGTTGTTCCTCTTTGCAACCAAATCGAAGCTGAAATTTCATTATTAGAAGATGAAGACCGTGCTGAGTTCCTAGAAGCAATGGGCATGGAAGAACCAGGTTTAAATGTGGTTATTCGTGCAGGTTATGCGCTTTTAGGTTTACAGACTTATTTCACTGCTGGTGTACAAGAAGTTCGTGCATGGACAGTAAAAGTTGGCGCAACCGCTCCTCAAGCCGCTGGTGTGATTCATACCGACTTCGAAAAAGGCTTCATCCGTGCTGAAGTTGTTGCATATGATGACTTCGTACAATACAACGGTGAAAACGGCGCTAAAGAAGCTGGTAAATGGCGTTTAGAAGGTAAAACTTACGTTGTTCAAGACGGCGATGTAATGCACTTCCGTTTTAACGTTTAAGTTAAAGCTAAAAAAGCCCCAATATGTTGGGGCTTTTTTACATTTAATGACTTAAATCCATCGCCTCTCGTTTACTGCGCGCCTCTTGTAAAATACGTGCATGCAAAGGCTTTCTAAAACCTAGCATAAATATAAATTCTGCCAATACAAATAACGGCCCTATCGCAAGTCCAATCACATCATCAACAAAAGCCGGTTTTTTCTTTTCAAAATAATGTCCCACAAACTGAAAGACCCAACCGACAACAAAGAAGCCAATACTTGCTGCTAACCATTCTCCTAAAGACAATTGAGCAATTTGGCTCGCTAGTGGATACACAGCAGCTAAAAGAACGAGCATGATTAAGCCAAATACTTTATCTAAAATAAAATAATAGATCGTACTAGCTGCAATCAGAACTATGGCTAAAGTCAGTTTAAAACTACCAATATCGGCTCCAGCTCTTGCGGTTAAACACAAAATTGAAAACACGATGAGCGGAATACCGATAAAGTGCGTCAAAATATTTTTATGATTTAAGTGGTAAGCCGCATATTTGCTAAGCTCTTGCTCCAGATTTGACATGAGTTATTCCCTATTCACTTACATATAGTCATACTGTACATATAAGGAAAACGTAAAGTTGTCAGCTATTTGACAAAGTAATGAATTTTTTCATGGATGACCGAATATTGGACCTAATTTATATTAATCGACTAAAAGAAAACACATGGTTTAGTGTGCTTCCGGAAACATTCCAAAATTTTATTTTAGAACATGGCAAACAAATCACCTTTGAGAAAAATAGCTATGTTTTCCATGCTCAAGATCTATTTGATGGCATTTATACCGTACTTGAAGGCTCGATTAGCTTGGGTTATGTCGATGTAAATGGTAATGAAGCTCTTTCTGCTATTGCTGAGCCAATCATGTGGTTTGGTGAAATATCATTGATTGATCATGAACCGCGCTCACACGATGCGATTGCATTGAAAAAAAGTACAGTTCTACATATTCCAGCGAAGCCTTTAAATGAGCTACTCAAGGATAATCCATATTATTGGTACTATTTTGCACGTTTAACCAGCCAAAAACTCAGGTACGTTTTCTTAGAACAGATTGCTATCCAAACACGTAGTATTTCTCAAAGGCTGGCTCAGCGTCTTCTATTCATTTTAGAAGGATATGGGAATCATATTCTTATTCAAGATCATCACATACATATTTCTCAAGAACAGTTGGCAAATATGCTGACCACATCTAGACAAACGATCAATCATGAACTGAACCTGCTCGAAAAACAGAAAATCATTAAAATTGCTTTTAGAAAAATTGAGATTCTAGATATTGAGAAATTGAAAGTAGTTGCTAAAGCACAATGCTAATTTTTTAAAAGCGTCTAAATAATAAAAACTTAAAATTAAATTAAAAAATTAGATAACACTGCAAATCAAAACATTGTTCAAACTCTATTTCCACAAAATAAATGTGTTAAAGCAGATATTTTCACCCTACACTCAAGCTGAGCAATAATACTCAACAAGGCGCTGATTAACATGAAAAAATTATCAACAATTCTTACAGCAGGCGTATTGGCTATGTTAAGTGTTTCGGCATTTGCATGTCCAAAAGGGACTCAACTACAAGGCGGTACAGGACCAAATCACAAAGGTGGAAAATGTGTAGCGGTACATGGAAAAGCTACCGCTCAAAAAGCCAAGAAAGAGGTAACTAAAACTAAACAGGATGTTAAAAAAGACTTAAGCACTCAAAAACATGATGCAATGACCAGCGCGACTCATGCTCAACATGAATCACAGCAAATGACTCATCAAATGAAATAAGATGCTGTGAAGACTGCAAACACCGCTAAAGCTGCCACAAAACCGTAATTCACATTCACTCATTATTGTTTAAAAGCAAAAAAGCGAGATTGATCATCTCGCTTTTTTAAATTCATTAGTTTTATTTTGGCGAAGTATTTCCAAGATTCGGCGTATCGATCGCATCCTTACATTGAGCCTTATCTCGCTCATAGTCCGCTTGTTTTTGGGCAACTGAACTATTGTTTTCTAGCGTTTCGCGTGCCCATATATCTAGACTCGTTAAAGCTTTACGACAGAGTGCATATTTCCCTTCTGTCACTGAATCCGTCATTTTTACATTAATACGCCAGTCTGTACTTAATTGGCGTAAAGGTTTACGAACTTTGTCATCAATTTGGCTGAGTTGTTTTTCATAAACTAAATGCTCAACCGTGTTAATTAATGTCCATGCTTTTTGAGCATAAACAGTTGCATCATTGGTTAGTTTCGGTGCTGGCTTAATTTCTACTTTTTTTTCTGCACCTTGATTACCATTATCACAGCCCTGCAATGTAAAAATACCTGCACTCATCATGGCGATATAAACTAAACGAATCTTTGCCTTGAACATATCAAACTGCCGATTAAACATTTCGGCACTATGCTATTAAATTCGGCTACAATACTCAATCTTTCAAGTATTTTTATCATTTGGTTTATTGCCAAGGTGTATTGTGTCCGAACAACAATTGATGCCTGCCCAAACAGCAACTTTTTGGCAAGGCGCCAAAGATAGTCAAGCTATCGTACTCACTTATTTACCCGTTTCTTTTGCCTTTGGCGTTTCTGCATCTCAGTTTGGTTTTACACCATGGGAAGCCTTTTTTCTATCTTGTTCAATGTATGCTGGCGCTAGCCAATTTTTGGTTGTCGCGCTTTTAGCTAGCGGTTCATCCATTTGGCTAACAGCATTAACAGTCATAGCACTAGATATTCGCCATGTCCTGTATGGACCTGCTCTATACAACCTGATTCCAAACAAATTAAATCTTAAGAAAACGGCAGTATGGGCTTGGGGCTTAACGGATGAAGTTTTTGCCAGTGGAATGATCCAACTTTCACAGCGCAGACAACAATGGTCCGAGTCTTGGATGTTAGGCTTAAGTCTATTTAGTTGGATGGCTTGGGCAACTGGCTCATTGTTAGGCGGATTATTTGCCGATCAAGTTGCTCATTTACCAAAGTTTTTACAAGCAGCTTTAGACTTCTTGTTACCTGCTTTATTTTTAAGTTTTTTATTAGCAGCGTTTGAACGAAAGCATAGCCTTGTTGTTGCTGTATCTTTAGTAGTTTCAGCTTTGGCGTGTTATTGGATTAACTTATCAGCCGCTATTTTTATAGGTATTTTTTCAGGCATTTTAGCTGGTCTATTTAAACATTATGTGTTGAAACAGCATGATGAGGTTGAGGCTTAATATGAACCTAGAAATTATTCTGGTCGGCATTATTGTGGGTATAGCCAATTTTGCTTCACGCTTTGGACCTTTTTTTGTAATACAAAAATTACAGGGTTCGCAGCAAAGACGCGGCTCAATCTGGATAAAAATTGCTTTGGGAAGTATTGGAATATCTGCAATTAGTGCCATGCTTGTAGTTGCTACCCTTCCACCTCTCCTTGAAACTCCCAATAAGAGTTTCGCAATGCTTATCGGTTTTTTAGTTTTAGCAGGTCTTTATTTTAAATTTAAGAAAATCGTACCGGCAACTTTAACTGCCGCAATTGTTTATGGTCTGATCTATACTTATTTACCTTTATAAATAGATAAACTGATCAACCTTATATAATATATAAATGCTAGAAGTGATTAAGAATAATAACTTCTAGCATAAAAAATCATTTTTGAAATTTATTAGAAGATAAATCCATCTAGCGATTAGAGATAAAAATGTCACAAGTTAAAATTTATGCAAATGAACAAACCATTATGCAGTACCGGGAATTACTTTCTCATGCAATCCATCAAGCGCTTATTGAAGAATTGAAATATCCTGTTGAGAAGAAGTTTCAACGTTTTATTAGCCTTAAACCAGGAAATTTCATTTACCCTTCTGACAGAAGCCAGCATTACATTATTATTGAACTTTCAATGTTTGCAGGCCGCAGTGCAGCCACTAAAAAGCAGCTTATTCAAACCTTATTCCGTAATATTCAAGAACAATGTAGAATTTCTCCACAAGACATTGAAATTACTATTTTTGAAACACCTAAAGAAAATTGGGGCATCCGTGGTAAAAATGCGGATGAATTGCTTTTAAACTATCAGGTTAATATCTAAAAACCACTTTTTTAATTGTCCGACAAAATTACTTTTTTATGCATGATAAGGCTTAACTCCACCATAAGTTCTGCTATGCTTAAAAAAATAATTTTGTCAGGATGATTCGCATGAGCGTAACACTCGGTACCCCACTTCAATCTTCTGCATTTAAAGTTTTATTGTTAGGTTCAGGAGAGCTTGGCAAAGAAGTTGTAATTTCCTTACAACGCCTTGGTGTAGAAGTACATGCAGCCGACCGTTATGATCACGCACCAGCAATGCAAGTTGCACATTTTTCTTATGTATTAAACATGGCAGATCCTGCCCAATTAAAACAACTCATCGAGAAAATTAAACCAAATTTAATTGTTCCAGAAATTGAAGCAATTGCGACAGAAGTTTTACTTGAAATTGAAGCGAGCAAAACAGCAACTGTCATCCCTTCTGCTAAAGCTGTAAACCTCACAATGAACCGCGAAGGCATCCGCCGTCTTGCGGCTGAAGAACTTGGCCTACCTACTTCTGCTTATCGTTTTGCTGATACGCTCGAAAGCTTCCGCGCCGCTTGCGATGACATTGGTTATCCAAACTTTGTAAAACCGGTCATGTCATCTTCAGGTAAAGGTCAGTCTCGTGTAAAAAGTTTCGATGAAGTCGATGCAGCATGGGAATATGCATTGCAAGGTGGCCGTGTTAACCAAGGCACGGTTATTATTGAATCTCAAATTGATTTTGATTTTGAAATTACATTACTTACCGTTCGCGCTAAAAACCCTGAAACTGGTGAAATCGAAACTCATTACTGTGACCCAATTGGTCACCGCCAAGATGCCGGGGATTATGTAGAAAGCTGGCAACCTCAACCAATGACGGCGGCGGCACTCGAAGAAGCAAAACGTATTGCAAATAAAGTGACAACTGCACTTGGTGGCTGTGGTATTTTTGGTGTAGAACTGTTTATTAAAGGCGACAAGGTTTGGTTTAGTGAAGTCTCACCTCGCCCACACGATACAGGACTCGTAACTTTAGCATCTCAGTTTCAAAGTGAATTTGAACTGCATGCACGTGCAATTTTAGGTTTACCTGTAAACACAGCACGCCACAGTGTTGCAGCAAGTGCAGTAATTTATGCTGGAGTTGATTCCAGCAATTTAAGTTATGGCAACCTCAATGTAGCTTTAACACACCCAGACACCGATTTACGCCTGTTTGGCAAACCAGAAGGTTTCAAACGTCGTCGTATGGGTGTAGCAACCGCTCGTGCTGAAAATACTGATCTTGCTCGTACTTTAGCGAAAGAAACCGCTGATCAAGTAAGCGTTCAAACAAATTCTTAATTTTTACTTATTGGTAGACCCATTTTCATGATCAATATATCGCCATTGTTGAACTATGTCTCAAGTCATCATGATATTAAAGCCATTAATCAATGGCGAACGGATGTAGAAAAGCAGTTGCAAGATTCATATGAAAATGGGCAATCTATTCGCGAAATCATTAAAGCCCGTTCAGATTTAGTAGATGAAGCACTGATCTTTTTATGGAAACATGCTGAACTCGATCAGACAGAACTGGGCCTTTTTGCTGTAGGTGGTTATGGGCGCCGTGAAATGTTGCCCTATTCCGACGTCGATATCATGATCCTATCGGAGCATGAAATTAACGAAGAAAACGAAAAACGTATCTCTACATTTATTTCTTCTTTATGGGACGTTGGCAATTTCAAACCCGGCATTAGTGTTCGCACGATTCAAAGCTGTGTTGAACAGGCCGCTACCGATTTAACCGTTGCAACAACTTTAATTGAGGCACGGTTAATTACTGGCAATAGTCAGCTTGCGAAATGGCCTCGCCGTATTGTTTCGCAGACATGGACTGACAAAACATTCTATGACGCAAAAATGGCCGAACAAGCCAAGCGTTACCATCAACACAACAATACTGAAAGTAATTTAGAACCCGACATTAAAAATGCACCGGGCGGTATTCGTGACATTAACCAAATTGGCTGGATTGCTAAACGTCACTTTCGCGTAAATCGTATTTATGACTTAGTGCATTTAGGTTTCATTTCAGAGTTTGAATTGGCAGTTTTAGAAGAAGCTGAAAGTTTTCTTTGGGAAATTCGACATCATTTACACCGTTTAGCTAAACGTGACGAAAACCGTTTACTCTTTGACCACCAAAGGGAAATTGCCGCTAAATTTGGATATGTGCGTCAAGAAGGTCAACCTGTAAATTATGGTGTTGAGCAATTCATGAAACGCTACTACCGTACGGCGCAGCAAGTTTCAACGCTGAATGAAATGTTGCTTGCGTATTTTAGCGAGTCAGTCATTACTCCTCGACTGCCCAACTATGAACGCAAAATTGAAGTCGTTAACGATCACTTTAAAATTGTCGATAATAAACTTGCCGTACAGCATCACAAAATATTCGCAGAGCATCCAAGCGCGATTTTAGAGTTGTTCTATATTTTAGCCAATCGACCAGATATTGAAGGAATCCGCGCTCGGACTTTACGCTTACTTATTCTTGCTGCGAAACGAATCAACCAAAGTTATCGCGATAATCCAGAGCATCAAGCACTGTTTATGTCGATTATTCGTTCACCATATCGTTTATACGATACCTTGGTTGCGATGAAACGTTATGGGGTTTTAGGAAACTATATTCCTGCTTTTGGCCAAATTATGGGCCTTATGCAATATGACCTATTCCATATCTATACAGTCGATGCTCACACATTATTATTGCTGCGTAATTTAAATCGTTTTAGAGAACCTGAATTTGCCAAAGAATTCCCTGTGGTAAGCTCAGTTTTCCAACGTCTTGCTCGTCAAGATATTGTATTCATTGCCGCTTTATTCCATGACATCGCAAAGGGTCGCGGTGGTGACCATAGCGAACTTGGCGCAGAAGACGCGATTGAGTTTGGCCGTGCACATGGCTTTACAGAGCGTGAATGTAAATTAATTGCATGGCTTATTCAAAACCATTTGCTCATGTCTTTGACCGCTCAGAAAAAAGATATTTCTGATCCTGATGTCGTGAAAGATTTCGCTGAAAAACTGGGCGATATGGAGCATCTTGATTATCTATATACCTTAACGGTTGCCGATATTAACGCGACAAATCCAAAACTATGGAACACATGGCGCGCTTCTCTCATGCGTCAACTTTATACGCACGCTCGTGATGTAATCCGTACAGGTTTAGGCCGTCCTGTTGACTACCAAATGCTGATTGAAGACACTAAGTTTGCAGCAAGTGAATTGCTGGTAAATAACTTCGCATTGGCAGATGTCGAAAAAGTTTGGCAAGAACTTGGTGATGAATACTTCATTAAAGAATCGGCAGATGAAATTGCATGGCACACACAAGCAATTTTAAAACACGGCGATAATCCAGAGCCATTAGTCCTCTTACGTGCTCACCGTAAAGCAGCTCAAGATGCGGTGCAAATCTTTATTTATACTCGCGATCAACCAAACCTATTTGCCACAACTGTTGCCGTTTTAGACCGAATGAACTTAGACGTTCAGGACGCAAAAATTATCACGGCCAGTACAGCATTTAGCTTAGACACTTATGTTGTACTCGATCGTTTCGGTACATTGCTTACCGACCCAGAACGTGAAGAAACCGTTAAAAATGCATTAGTGAAAGCCCTTAGCCAACCAGACCAATATCCGGGACTCATGCAACGTCGTATTCCACGTCAATTACGTCACTTCGATATTGAAAATACAGTCGACGTAACATTAAATGAAGCCTTACAGCAAAATATGGTCGAAATTTCAACACTCGATCACCCCGGCCTACTTGCACGTGTGGGTGGTTTATTTATGATGCAAGGTTTAGACATCCATTCAGCCCGAATCGCAACTTTAGGTGAACGTGCCGAAGATATTTTCTTTGTCACCAAAAAAGATGGGAAACCGCTGAATAACGAAGAGGTCAAACTCTTCTCGGAAAAACTGAAAGCTGCATTAGATGAAGCATCTAATCAAATTTGTCAGCACTGAAACTCAACTACTTGGTAACTGTTTAATGAACTCTAGCTTGTCGTTATTACACCCGTACCCATTTGAAAAGTTAAACCAACTTTTTAAGGATACTACTCCTGCTAACCTTCCCTTGATTCCTCTATCAATTGGCGAACCTAAGCATCCAGCACCAGAGTTTGTTAAACAGGCTATTATTGATAACTTTAACCATTTATCAACTTATCCAAACAGCAAAGGCTTACCTGAGCTTCGCCAAAGCATTGCAGATTGGTTAACTAAGCGCTTTAAACTTAACAGCATTAGCGCTGAAAACCACATCTTGCCCGTCTCTGGTACACGTGAAGGGATTTTCTCTTTTGTACAGGCATTAATTAATCGTGAAGATGCACCTTATGTGGTGATGCCGAACCCATTTTATCAAATTTATGAAGGTGCGGCTTTACTTGCGGGTGCAAAGCCATACTTCATTAATTGCACAGAAGAAAATGGCTATTTAGGCGACTTTGATGCTGTACCAGCCGAAGTTTGGGAAAAGACAGCCCTTCTTTTTGTATGTACACCGGGTAACCCAACAGGTACTGTGCTTTCTAAAGAACAATTTAAAAAGCTAATTGCCTTATCTGATCAATATAATTTCGTTATTGCTTCTGATGAATGCTATTCAGAGCTTTGGTTTGACCAAGCACCTACTGGTCTATTAGAAGTTTGTGCTGAGCTTGGACGTGATGACTACAAAAACTGTATCGTATTTCATTCACTTTCAAAGCGTTCAAACTTACCGGGTTTGCGCTCAGGTTTTGTAGCGGGTGATGCCGATCTGTTAAAGCCATATTTGCAATACCGCACCTATCACGGCGCTGCAATGCCAGTACAACACCAGCTTGCTTCAATCGCAGCGTGGAACGATGAAAACCATGTTGAAGAAAACCGTAAGCAATATCGTGCAAAGTTTGATTTATTCCAATCTGAGCTAGGTCATCTCCTCCCATTACAAAAACCTGATGCCGGTTTTTATTACTGGTTAAAAGTCGATAATGATGAAACTTTTGCCAAGATGCTGATGGAAAAAGCACACATTAAAGTTTTACCGGGTCGTTACCTATCTCGTGATACCGAACAAGGTAATCCTGGTGCCAACCATGTGCGTATGGCTTTAGTAGCAGATTTGGCACAATGCGAAGAAGTGGTTAAACGTTTAAAAGCGATTCTTTAAACCCAGCAAATTGCATAGCCTTCAGTATTATTTAGAAGGCTATGCAATGCATATTAACTATAGACAACCAATAACACTGCGAAAAAAATGAAAGCCAGACTAGAGCAATAATATATTCCTCTAGCAGAACGTTTAATCTGTGCTAATACCCGCTCTTGACGCAATAAACGAACCAATAATAAATTCCAGCCAAAAACTACTCCTGTCATCCATATACTCATTAGTAATTTTTGAAATAAGCTAAATTCCTGTTGAATAAGTAGCATTAAACTACTATAAAACATAATATTTTTAGGATTAAGAAGACTGGATTGCAAACCCAAAGCTAAGCTTTTAACTTTACTCTTATAACTAGACTCTTGTTCAAACAAACTATTTTCAGCAACTGTAATATTTAAGATTGTTCCTTGAGTGGCTCTAAAACAAAGAAAACTCAAATAAACTAAATATCCAGCCCCCAGCCATTTAAGTACTAAAAGAATCGTTGTGCTTAAATTGCCAAGCACCATAAATCCAAATATACACACCATTAAGATAACAGCATTACCCAAAGTAATTCCCAGAATAACGCCATAGGTATAACGCGCTCCTTTTTGCAAAAGACTGGTCAAAATAAGAAAAAAATCTGGACCTGGAGATAGTAGTGCTAAAAAGTGAGTAAAGGCGATAACCAAAAAAACTTCCATAACGATTTCATCTTTAAAATTGTATGGAGTAGCTTAAAAATAGAGAAAAATAATTTCTTGTAAATTATTGCGCGGCTGCAAGTTGAAACTGTCGAGGAGTAATTCCCGTATGTGCTTTAAAAGCTTTATGAAAATGGCTTTGATCACTAAAGCCTAAATTGACAGCTAGCTCTGCGAGTGAAATCCCTTGCTTTAATTGAGCTCTGGCTTGATTAATCTTTAAATTAATTTGAAATGCATGTGGAGTTAAACCAACATTGGCCTTGAATAAACGAATGATTGCATATCGACTAAGACCAACCTGCTCTGCAAGCTCTTCAAGAGAAATAAATCGTTCTGACGATTTAATAATATGAATTAAGTCCAAAAAATCTTCATACAAATATTCAGTTTTTTGTATTTCTTCCAATACGAAATGAGGAAGTAACAACTGGGTAAGGCAATAGATCAGCGACTGTTCTTTTTCAATAATTAATTTTTCAGGATCAAACAAAGTTTCATTCATATCAGAAAAAGCCTGATATAAAGTTTCTTCTTTTATTATGAGCGGCTTATGCTGTGGCAGATGTAAATTCAGACCTTGCTCTTGAAATTCTGAATAAAGCTGATTTAACCACCTTATATCCAAATGTAGCATTTGGTAGCTCCAAGCCTTATCTGGCAAAGGGTTACATGAATGCTCAATATGTGCTGGTACAATCACCAAAGTACCAGCATCAATCTTTTGGGACGTACCAAATGTACTTTGAAAAATGCTATTCCCCTCGTCTATAGCTCCGATAGAAAACGTTGGATGACTATGAGACTTATAACACGTTCGGCTAAAACAGGACCTTCTGGTTTCAACATACGGCATTCGCCCATCTTGCCAAAACTCAAAAGCTTGAGGAATAGCATTCATTTAAACGATTAACTCGCTAATGCTTTTTCAATATCAGCTTCTAAAGCTTCTGGCTTAGTCGTAGGTGCATAGCGATTTAAAACAGCACCATCTTTACCTACCAAGAATTTGGTAAAGTTCCATTTAATGCTACTACTACCTAAAATACCTTTAGCTTCACGTGTTAAATATCTAAAAATCACATGGGCTTCCGGGCCTTTTACATCAACTTTAGCAAACATGGGAAATTTCACCCCATAGTTACGCTGACAGAAGCTACCAATTTCTTTATTGCTTCCTGGATCTTGCCCACCAAACTGGTTGCAGGGAAAACCTAAAACTTCTAATCCTTGATCTTTATATTTTTCATAAAGTTTTTCGAGGCCAGCAAATTGTGGCGTAAAACCACATTTACTGGCAGTGTTTACAATTAGTAAAACTTTACCTTTGTAATCAGCCAATTGCTTAACTTCACCCTCTAACAGCTCAGCTTCAAACTGATAAATATTACTCATGGATAGGTTTCCTCATCATTTTTTTCTTCTGTTTTCAGTTGTAATGATGCCGAGTTTACACAGTAGCGCAAACCTGTCGGCTGTGGTCCATCTTCAAATACATGCCCTAAATGAGCTTCGCAATCATGACAAACTATTTCAGTTCTGACCATACCATGCGTTAAATCTTCATGTTCATCAATGACAGCACCATTGATCGGACGGAAGAAACTTGGCCAACCGCAACCGCTATCATATTTGGTATCTGATGAGAACAACTCTGCGCCGCAGCAACGGCAAACATAGGTACCATGTTGCTTAGTATTCCAGTATTGCCCCGTAAATGCAGGTTCAGTGCCTTTTTGTCGTGTAATCCGATACTCTTCTGGTGATAACTCTCTTTGCCATTCCCGGTCTGTTTTATTGACTTTTCCCATGACATACACCTTTATTCTGAAGTAAACATTTCTGATGATCGAGTTTTATATTTACGCCATTCATCACAAAAACACTAGTCTCTGAACGTAAAATTTGTTGGAATTTAAACATATAAAGAACAAAAAGCAAAAAGTAAGCAAAACACAAAATCAAAAGTAAGCAAATTTATTACTAATCTTCTTTAAAGCAAGCAAACATAGTGCTATTCTAAGTGCGCACGGTTGTATAGGACAGAACATGTCTCAGAAAAAAAGTGTGGTTTTCCAACAACTACTACCAATTATTAAACAATATCAACAATCGGGTTTTACCCATGAAAAAATTGTTGAACTATTGAAAGATCAACATGATCTAAATTTGGTAACAGTTAAAACATTTAAAAGTTATTTATACCGATATGCAAAAGTGAATCCCGTTATGTCTAAAAATACTGCTACCATCCATTCCATGCCATCTACTCGAGAAATCAAAAAATCATCGAAGCTTGAGCATGTTTGTTATGACATCCGTGGGCCAGTTTTACGAGCCGCCAATGAAATGGAAGAGCAAGGACATAAAATCATTAAGCTGAATATCGGCAACCCTGCTCCATTTGGTTTTGAAGCACCCCAAGAAATTATTAATGATGTTGCTTTAAACTTACCAAACGCAATTGGTTATGTTGACTCAAAAGGTATCTTCCCTGCTCGCAAAGCAATTTGTCAGTATTACCAGCAAAAAGGAATTCTCAATATGCATGTTAATGACGTGTATATTGGTAATGGCGTATCTGAACTCATCGTAATGGCTATGCAAGGCCTATTAGATGATGGAGACGAAATGCTGATTCCAATGCCGGATTATCCGCTTTGGACAGCAGCGGTTAATCTTTCAGGTGGCACAGCAATTCATTATAAATGTGATGAAGAAAATAGCTGGTATCCAGATATTGCTGATATTGAAAGTAAGATTACTCAGAATACTCGCGGTATTGTCATCATTAACCCGAACAACCCTACGGGTTCGGTATATCCACGCCACATTCTTGAACAGATTGTAGCGATTGCAAAAAAATACGATCTAATTTTATTTGCTGATGAAATTTACGACAAAATTATTTATGACGGCATTGAACATGTTTCAGTAGCGTCATTAGCAGGCGAGCAGCTTTGTGTATCTTTTAATGGTTTATCAAAAGCTTATCGTATTGCAGGCTTCCGCTCAGGTTGGATGGCAATTACGGGTGATAAAAGCCGTGCTGCCGACTATATCGAAGGTTTGGACATGTTAGCGTCAATGCGCCTATGTGCAAACGTTCAAGCTCAATATGCGATTCAAACTGCTCTAGGCGGTTATCAATCAATTAATGACTTGATCCGTCCTGGTGGCCGTTTATATGAACAGCGTAATATTGCTTGGGAAATGCTTAATGAAATTCCAGGCGTAAGTTGTGTAAAACCAGATGGAGCAATGTACTGTTTCCCACGCCTTGACCCGAACATCTACCCAATTGAAGATGATGAAAAGTTAATGCTTGATTTGCTACGTGCAGAAAAAGTTTTATTGGTACAAGGTACAGGCTTCAACTGGCCAACACCTGATCATTTCCGCGTGGTTTTCTTACCTGCTGAAAATGAATTACGTGAAGCTATTACCCGTCTAGGTCGTTTTTTAGCCAATCGTCGTTAAAAAAATGCATAACAAAAAAGGCATCTCTAAATAGGTGCCTTTTTTATAATTCTATTTTATTCATTTTTATAAAAGAAGAATCTCCCAACCACACAACAATCTTATCTCCACAGAATAAATAATTAAAATTTAAGTAATTTTTATTAAATTTACACTTATTTCAACTATTAAAATTAGTTAATTTTTTGATTTATATATTTTTTACCATACGTTTAAAATCACTTGATTTTTTTAAATCTACTCAAACTATATTATGCAAAAAATGCATGGATCAATATTTTTTTGCATTTCACACCGCATCAAAATCGAGCAACAATCCATCTCCATAACAACATCACCATATTCGATTCGGTTAAAACAGATACAGATCTTGGAAGATAACATCGTTAGAACGACCGAACTGAACTAACAAGGAAAGCTTTCAATCATCCAAATCCCATCAAAGGATGATTGAATCAAATGGATAGAGGTTCATATGAAGCAAAAGAAATTGCTCAAGTATATTGTTGTTGCTATTTTACTTGGCATACTGACAGGTTGGATTTGTCACCACTTCTTTAATGAGGGTGAACAATTGAAGCAAATCGCTTCTTATCTCAACATACCTACAGATATCTTTTTACGCCTTATCAAAATGATTATTGCTCCATTGGTGTTTGCCACTATTGTTTCAGGCATTGTATCAATGGGGAAATCTACATCGATCGGCAGTATCACCCTTAAATCAATGACTTGGTTTATTACTGCTTCGTTCGTATCGCTTGCTATCGGTATGGGTCTGGCAAACTTTTTCCAACCAGGTGCAGCTTTAGATTTAGTATTACCAACTGCGCAACAATTGAGTAGCTCTTCTGCTCCAGCGACTACAGGCTTCACTCTACAATCATTTTTAAGCCATGTTTTCCCACGCAGTATTGCCGAAGCAATGGCAAATAACGATATTTTGCAAGTCCTTGTTTTCTCTATTTTCTTTGGCTCAGCCCTTGCTTTTGTAAATCAAGGCAAAGAAAAAGATTCAGTTATCATTCGTTTGACTGATGAACTCAGCAAAATCATGTTCCGTATTACTGATTACGTCATGATGTTTGCACCTGTTGCAGTATTTGCAGCAATCGCTTCAGCAATTACAGTACAAGGTTTAGGCTTGATTGTTGACTATGGCATTTTAATCGCGGAGTTCTACTTTGGTCTTTTATTACTCTGGATCATCTTATTCTCCGTAGGTGCAATCGTACTTAAAAAAGATATTTTCCGTTTAGGTAAATTAATTCGTGAACCTGTAACGCTTGCTTTTGCTACAGCTTCAAGTGAATCAGCCTATCCTAAAGTAATGGATGCACTAAATAAATTTGGTGTGCCTAAAAAAGTAACGAGCTTTGTATTACCTTTAGGTTATTCATTCAACCTTGATGGTTCAATGATGTACACCACGTTTGCAGTACTCTTTATTGCTCAGGCCTACAATATTGATCTTAGTTTCACTCAACAAATCTTAATTTTGTTAACTCTAATGGTAACAAGTAAAGGTATTGCAGGTGTTTCTCGAGCTTCTATTGTAGTTATTTCAGCGACGCTCACTATGTTCCATTTACCTGAAGCTGGCATCCTTTTATTACTCGGTATCGATCAGTTCCTTGATATGGGCCGTACTGCAACAAACGTAGTAGGTAACAGTATTGCAACCGCAGTTGTTGCCAAGCTTGAAGGTGATAAAGTGGCTGATACTGAAGAACTACCAGAGCCAGTATTAATTAAATCAACTCAAGAACAAACGACCGCATAAGTTTCTCTTTTCTCCCACTCTCCCAACTTAAGAGCAATTTTATATGACCTTATAAAATTGCTCTTTTTTTATTTTAAAATTACTAGCAGAAATTCACCTATATTTTTATATTAAATAATGACTTTAAACTGCTATTAAATTTTCTTAAATCAAACCTTAAAAATAGAATAAAAATGATTCAAACAAATTTTATATTTTTAAAAATAAATACCAAGTGATTAAATTTTAATTCAATTTACAACAATTAAATTATATTAAATTAATGGAATTATTTTTCAATTCATACTGAAAAATTTAAAATCATCTTAATATTAAATTATAACAATAAAAATCAACAATATAAAAATACCAAATGGCAAAAAATCACTTAAACACCTCTATTATTTTTTAATTTTATACAGATAAAAAAATCATTTGTTTTATTTATATTAAAAAGTAAACAAATCAAGATAAATTAGAAAAACTTAATAGATTTTTTATTTTATTCATGTTATTTATTAGCGCTAAATAAAAGCAATGATTAAGCGGTTGTTGGTGAAACAAAATGCTATTCAAGGATGCTTCTTATTCAAACAAGTTATGAATATGTTTTACATGGTATGTATTTTGCTTAGGAAAAGCAGTCATATTCAACAAACTTTTACTTCGTCACTTCATAAGGATATTTTCGATGTTGACTAAAACTGTTAAATCTTTAGGTTTAGCGATGGGCTTATTAGCCTGCTCTCTCCCACTTTATGCAAAAAATAATGTTGTTGTAGTTGCGACTGGCGGTACTATCGCTGGTGCTGGCGCAAGCTCGGCAAATAGTGCAACTTATACTGCTGCAAAAGTTCCTGTTGATACGCTAATTAACGCAGTTCCACAAATCAAAGATTTGGCAAATGTAACTGGTATTCAAGCATTACAAATCGCTTCTGAGAGTATTACTGACAAGGAATTATTAGAAATTGCTCGTCAAGTGAATGAGCTTGTTAAAAAGCCATCTGTTAATGGTGTCGTAATTACACACGGTACAGATACTTTAGAAGAAACAGCATTTTTCTTAAATTTGGTTGTTCATACTGATAAACCGATTGTACTTGTTGGCTCAATGCGTCCTTCAACTGCTCTTTCAGCTGATGGTCCACTTAACCTTTATAGTGCAGTTGCTTTAGCAGCTTCTGATGATGCAAAAAATAAAGGCGTTATGGTTCTTATGAACGACTCTATTTTTGCTGCACGTGATGTAACTAAAGGCATTAACATTCATACCAATGCTTTTGTTAGCCAATGGGGCGCTTTAGGTACATTAGTTGAAGGCAAACCATACTGGTTCAGACAATCTGTAAAACGCCATACAAATGCTTCAGAATTTAATATTGAAAATATTAAAGGCGATGCACTTCCAACTGTACAGATCGTTTATGGTTCGGACTCTATGCTTCCAGATGCATATGAAGCGTATGCAAAAGCTGGTGCTAAAGCGATCATTAATGCAGGTACTGGTAACGGTTCTGTACCAAAATATATCGTACCAACCTTACAAAATCTTCACGACAAAAACGGTATTCAAATTATCCGTTCATCACGTGTCGCACAAGGTTTCGTATTACGTGATGCAGAACAACCTGACTCTAAATATGGTTGGGTAGCAGCGCATGATTTAAACCCTCAAAAAGCGCGTCTTCTTGCAGCTTTAGCTCTTACTAAGACTAATGACACGAAAGAAATTCAGCGCATGTTCTGGCAGTACTAAGTTTTTCAACCAACCCAAACATAAAGTTTGGGTTGGTCCTATTTCTTAAAAATAAGCTCTTTTATATTCAATCTGTACAATAGATATTCAAATCATTCTTCTTAAATAATAAAATCCTTAACAGTTTGCCAAAATATTAAGCATTTCGTTTTAACTTTGCGTGCTAAACTATGCTGCAGTCGTATTAAGGATTGGCTTATGCAGTTTGTTCATCTCGGTATTTATACAGAATTTTCGATTACAGAGTCGATAGTTCGCATACCTGACTTGGTCAACGCTGCGGTTAAAGACCAAATGCCTGCGCTGGCATTAACCGATCTATCAAACCTTCATGCAGCAGTAAAATTTTATAATTCTTGTTTAAAAAAAGGGATTAAGCCGCTTTTAGGTAGCACAATTCGCCTTGACGATGCTCAACATCGTGCAACTTTACTTGCAATGAGTAATGTAGGCTGGAAAAGTCTCACCGAAATCGTTTCACGCGGTTTTATTGAAGGGCAACAACTCAGTATTCCATGTGTAAAAAAAGAATGGGTACTTGAACAGCATCAAGATATTATTGTTTTACTTGGCCAACATAGTGATGTGGGTCAGATGCTTTGCTCATCTAACCCTCAAAAAGCAGCTCCGCTTTTAGAGGCATGGATTGAAAAATTTGGTAACCGTGTTTATCTGGCTTTAACACGTACCGATCGTCCCGGTGAAGAAGACTTTATTCAAGAAGCCGCTAAACTTGCTGCCCAATATAATGTCGGTGTAGTTGCGCATAATGATGTGCACTTTGTAGAAAAAGAAGATTTTGAGGCCCACGAAGCACGTGTTTGTATTGCTGATGGCTATGTATTAGCAGATGACCGTCGTCCACGCTTATATAGTCCTGAGCAACACTTTAAAACCTCCGATGAAATGATTGAGTTGTTTTCAGATATCCCAAGTGCTATCGAAAACACCTATAACATTGCAAAACGCTGTAATGTTAGCTTACAACTAGGCACCTACTTTTTACCTGACTATCCAATTCCAGATGGCTTTACCATCGACACTTACTTTGAGCATTTGTCAAAAGTAGGTCTAGAAGAACGTTTAGATTATCTCTACCCTGTCGAAAAACGTGGCGAAGACTGGCCTGAGATTCGTAAACCTTACGATGAACGAATTGATTACGAAGTCGGCATTATCCTCAAAATGGGTTTCCCTGGTTACTTCCTTATCGTCATGGACTTCATCCAGTGGGCAAAAAATAATGGCGTTCCTGTCGGACCAGGCCGTGGTTCAGGTGCGGGTTCGCTCGTTGCATATAGCTTAAAAATTACTGACCTTGATCCACTTCGTTACGATCTACTTTTCGAACGTTTCTTAAACCCAGAACGTGTTTCGATGCCCGACTTTGACGTCGACTTCTGTATTGCCGGACGTGACCGCGTTATTGATTATGTTTCCCGTACTTATGGCCGTGAAGCCGTATCACAAATTGCAACTTTCGGTACGATGGCGGCAAAAGGTGCAATTCGTGACGTTGCCCGTGTATTGGGTAAGTCTTATGGTTTAGCTGACCGTATCTCAAAAATGGTACCGACTAAACCGCTCGGTGTGGACTTAGCCACTGCTATCGAGATGGAACCTCAGCTTAAAGATATCGTTACCAACCCATCTAACCCAGATAATGATGATGCAAGCGAAATCTGGGAAATGGCATTAAAACTAGAAGGTATCACCCGAAATACTGGTAAACATGCCGGTGGTGTTGTTATTGCACCCGGTAAGATTACCGATTTCTCGGCTGTACTTTGTGATGAAGATGGAACTAGCCGTGTTGCTCAATATGATAAAGACGATGTAGAAGCAGCAGGTCTCGTCAAATTCGACTTCTTGGGTTTACGTAACTTAACCGTTATTGAAGACGCAATTCAAAATATTAATAAAAATCGCGATAGTAATGATCCACTCATTATTTCGCATGTTCCACTTGATGATGCTAAAGCATATTCTGTCTTTGCCGATGCAAATACAACAGCGGTATTCCAGTTTGAATCCGTCGGCATGAAACGAATGCTTAAAGAAGCACGTCCAAGTAAATTTGAAGAGATTATTGCGTTCGTATCATTGTACCGTCCTGGTCCAATGGATCTTATTCCTGACTTTATTCACCGTATGCATGGTGGAGATTTTGAATATCTTCACCCACTTCTTGAAGGTGTATTAGAGCCAACTTACGGGATTATGGTTTACCAAGAACAGGTGATGCAGACAGCACAGATCTGTGCGGGTTATACGCTCGGTGGCGCGGACTTACTACGTCGTGCAATGGGTAAAAAGAAACCTGAGGAGATGGTTAAGCAACGCCAAATCTTCTTGGCAGGTGCTGCTGAAAAAGGAATTGATGAAAGTACAGCCAACCATATCTTTGACTATATGGAGAAGTTCGCAGGCTATGGTTTCAACAAATCTCACGCCGCCGCTTATGCCCTCGTTGCCTACCATACTGCATGGTTAAAAGCACATTATCCTGCTGAGTTTATGGCAGCAGTAATGTCATCGGAAATGCAGAACACTGACAGTGTTGTATTTTTAATTGATGACTGCCGAAATAATGGCCTAGAAGTTTTACCACCATCAGTCAATATGTCGACTTATCATTTCCATGCGAGCGATGATAAAACTATTGTGTATGGTTTAGGTGCAATTAAAGGCGTTGGCGAACAAGCAATGCAGTCAGTTATTGACTCTCGTCGACAATTTGGTCCTTATACAGATCTATTCGATTTTTGCCATCGTATTGATTTGAAGAAAATCAATAAGCGTACTCTTGAAGCTTTAATTCGTGCGGGTGCACTCGATTGCTTGGGAATTGAACGTGCAAGCTTAATGGCACAATTGCCTGAAGCTGTTCAAGCTGCTGAACAAGCGCGCAGTAACCGTGAAAGCGGTATTATGGATTTATTTGGTGAGGTTGAAGAAGTTCAGCGTAAGCCAGCTAAACCCGTTAAACCGTGGAGTGATGAAGTTCGTCTAAAAGGCGAAAAAGATACGCTTGGTCTATATCTCACTGGTCACCCAATTGATGTTTACCGCCAAGAGCTTAAAGCTTTTATTCCTGTAAAACTTAATGAAATTACGGCTACACGTCGCGGTGTTACAACAGTCTATGCAGGTTTAGTCATTGACGTCGCAAATTTCCCAAATCGCGTAGTTATTGTACTAGATGATGGTACAGCTCGTATTGAAGTAAGTTGCAACCATGAACGTTTCCAACGTTTTAAAGATATTATCCAAGTTGAGCGTGTTGTCGTCTTTGAAGGCGAAATTTATGAAAGAGAAGGCTTTGAACGTCCAATGGGCCGTTTAACCAAGGCTTTTACTTTAAATGAAATACGACAAAAACGTGCTAACAGTATTCAGATCAAATTAGCAGAAGAGTTTATGCAAGCCACTTTGGCAAAAGATTTACAAAACATAATCTTGCCATTTTGCAATGTAGATATGCATCAGCATATCACTCTACAGCTACAGATTGATCAACCTTATGCTCAAGCTGAGCTTCAACTTGGTCCGCAATGGAAAGTTGCTCCTCTCGATGAATTACTTGCTAAACTCAGAGATTATTTTGGTAAAGATAATATTTATATTGAATATCAAGTAAAGTCGAAAGCAGCTAAAGCAGCAGAACCTGCTCGTCCGCAAACCGTTGCTTCCCCTCCTGCGGACATGACTATGGACGATGCATTGGATTTATACCAAAGCGAAGTTTCTCAATATTCGTAATTTCTGGAAATCTTATGAGTTCGTTTGATCACAACACTGTGTCAAAAAAATTAGCACAAGTGCGTATTGTCATGGTAAACACTACCTTGCCAGCTAATATTGGCAGTGCTTTACGCGCCATGAAAACAATGGGACTAATTAAATTAGTTCTTGTTGCGCCTAAAACATATCCTCACCCAGACATACAAGCGCTTGCTGCTGGTGCCCAAGATTTATTTGAACATCTTGAGATTGTCGATACCTTAGAAGATGCTATTAAAGATTGCCATTTAGTATTTGGAACAAGTGCACGCAGCCGTACTATTCCTTGGCCTTTACTTGACGTAAGACCTGCTGCCAAAGAAGCTATTAAGGCCACTACTCAAGGGCAACAAATTGCGATTGTTTTTGGCCGTGAAGATCGTGGTTTAACCAACGAAGAATTAGCACTGGCAAATTATCATTTAACAATTCCTGTCAATCCAGACTATGGCGTATTAAATGTTGCGCAAGCGATTCAAGTCGTATGTTACGAGCTTCGCATGTCTGCTCTAGAACAACAAAACGTGGATCAAGATGCAGAAGAAATGCCATTAGTGCAAGGTCAAAGCATGCAATGGGATGAGCCTTTGGTTACTCAGCAACAAATGGAAGAGTTTTATCCTCATCTAGAGAAAATGCTGACTGAAATTGAATTTTTAGATCCAGATAATCCACGTTTGTTACCTTTACGCTTGCGTCGTTTATTTGGTCGTATACAATTAGATCGTATGGAATATCATTTACTTCGCGGTATTTTTAGTCGAGTACAAGCCCTAACAAGTGGTAAATGGAAAAAAGCATTATCTGACAAGGAGGATCAACCCCATGCTTAAACAGCTGAAAGAAGATATAAAGGCTGTATTTGCGCGAGATCCTGCTGCCCGCAATACACTCGAAGTTCTCACGACCTACCCTGGCATTCATGCGATTATGATGCATCGTGTCGCGCATGAATTATGGCAAAAAGATTGTAAAGGAGCTGCTCGCCTACTTTCTTCATTTAGCCGTTTTGCAACAGGAATTGAAATTCATCCTGGTGCTAAAATTGGTAAACGTTTTTTTATTGATCACGGTATGGGTGTTGTGATTGGTGAAACTGCTGAAATTGGTGATGATGTTACGCTTTATCATGGTGTGACCTTAGGTGGTACAACATGGAAGACTGGCAAACGCCACCCAACTTTAGAAGATGGTGTTGTTGTTGGCGCTGGTGCAAAAATTTTAGGTCCATTTACGGTTGGTAAAGGCGCTAAAGTCGGTTCAAATGCTGTAGTGACCAAAGCAGTCCCTGCTGGTGTGACCGCTGTAGGAAACCCTGCTCGCTATATTTATAAAGATGCACCCGACAAGAATAAAGATGAAGAACGTCGCCGTGATTATGCGCAAAGTATTGGCTTTGCCCCATATGCGACAACTGCTGATCAGTCAGACCCTATTTTAGAGGGTATGCGCGTTTTACTTGATCGTATTCAGCATAATGAAACGCGTATGAATAATTTATGCCAGCGTTTATCAGAGCTAGATCCGAGCTTCAAAAAAGAAAGTCAGGATGAACAGCCTTTTAGTGATGAAGAACTGAAAATTATTGAAGAAGTACGTCGTGAATGCGGTGCGCAAGATAAGACATCAAAAACGTAATATTCTTGATTCATAATGTAACACGCTTACCCTTGCATGTCTGTTTAGCTTTTTCTAGACTTACCTGTACCAAATCTGACTTTACTAAAATGAACGGAAGATCCTATGAATTTTAAGCCTTTGGCATATATAATCCTTGCGACCTCAAGTTTAACCGCTTGTACAATGGCACCCGTAAAACAACAAAAAATTGAGCCTTTTGTTTTCAAGGAACCAGAGCTTACTCCTCCTTTTTATGCGCTAAACCCTTTTAACTATGATCAGCCACCGGCATTTGAAGTTGCATTAAAAGACGCTGCTGCACAGCCTGTAACCAAAATGGTCGTTAATCGTCAAGATGATCCAACCAAACAGCTTACTCTCGACGTCAATAAACTGATCGTTCCAACTGTCAATAATTCACAACGTTCAATGAAATACGCAGTTTTAGCCGGTGAAAATGAAATTGACGTGACTACTATTGATGACTTTTTACAGTTAGTAGAAGGTAAAGCACGTCACTACCCGCCTCGCTTTACTGACCGTCAAGAACGTAAAGGCTTTGAAAGTAAACTTAAAGAAGTAACACAACAACTTGATACACTTGCTGCAAATCCAAATGCATCATTTGATATTTTAATTCGTGCTTTTAAAGCAAGTGTTCTTGCACGTAACCTTGATTTAGGTACTGTTCATACCACTAAATCTTTAGAATATGCTCAAAGACTTTTAAAAATTAATCCAGATGATGCGGAGACAAATTTCTGGTTCGGTTTTGGTTTATCTGAAGGTGGCGGTCAACGTGAAGCGATTCCATACTTAGACAAAGCCATTAAAGGTAATGTTCAAGAAGCATATTTAGCTGCTGCAAATAACTATATTGCAATGGAGCAAAAGAAAAACGCGATCCAGACGCTAAAGAACTATAAAGTTAAATATCCAGATGAAGCGGAAATTGCTGATCGTTTAATTCAAGAAATTGAAAAACAAGGTCGTTGGAACGTATGGCAAGTTTTAACTAACCCAGCAATGTCAGCAACTACTCCTGCTACTGCACCTAAAAAATAAGCTTAGTTCTATAAAAAAGGGCTGTTTTGACAGCCCTTTTTTATATTTGATCATTTGAAAAATATTTTAAAATTTGTATGATCTACCTACCATTGAGCCACTATATTTTGACCATAATGTTTTCAATAAAAAGAAGCAAAACACTGTTGACGGTCATACTACTCGGTTCAATTCTGAGTGGTTGTCAGGTCGTAAATGTTAAACAGCAAGCTTTGAATGTAACGATTGCAAATGAACGTAATAGTATTCTTACCCAAGATAAACTCAGCGAAGCGAGTCTGAATGTTTTATCAATGTCTGGTCAGGAAGCTAAAGTTTGTACAGATACACCTGAAACCTGTGTAAATCAACTCAAAAACCTTCCTCAAATTTTAGATGAACAGTTCTTATCAGCAGCAAGCGAGATGTATCTCGCAAAAGCAATGGCTTTATCAGATACATCTGACTGTAAAGTAAGTAGATTTACTAAACATAAATCTGAAGAAGAACAAAAGAATATCCTGAATAGATATGATGATTGCTTAGACCAGCAATTGAGCCTATTAGATAAAAGTATTCGCTATAGCTATGCCTATCTATTTTCAACAAAACGTAAGCCTAACGACCGTATTTTTGATAATAGACAAGTTCAAATTCGCGATTTCTATAATCAAGCAATCGCCAAAATGGTCGGTGTTTATGACTTAAGACACCCAAAGAAAAATGTTGTTGAACCACAAATTCATATTGGTAAAAGTATTTATTCAATCGATTTTGAATTTCATAAACAATTAACGGGTCAAAAACTAGAAAAATTAATTTCAAGTTATAACCTGAATTTTTCTGGCTTAAGAACCATTAACCGCCGCGATGGTTTTGGCTCCGAATTTGTGGCTGTTTTTCCGAGTTCAGGAAATGAAGATATTAATGAATATATCCTAGACCCACTTAAATATAATTATAAAAATGGTGTTAATCCAAATATTCATAATGCACGCTACTTAGCTGCGACTATTATAGCTGAACCCAAACACGCGACCACTGTCGAAGAAATTATTAATAATCCAGAATTCGTGATTCGAGTTTATGACCCATATCGAACAGATAATATTAATGTAGCAGGCAAACAATATCCTCTAGCAGCTAACTTTTCAGCACCTTATGGCCTATGGTTAGCCGAAAACAATTTAGGGGTTGCAGCTTATTTAACTCTGATTGACCGCGATCAGCATTTAACTATGCCGCATCTCTATATGCTTGAACCATACAACCCAAATAAGAAAATTATTGTGTTAGTACATGGTTTGGCAAGTAGCCCCGAGGCATGGATTGCGCTGACCAATGATGTTATGGGCGATACGGTTTTAAGAGACAATTACCAAGTTTGGCAAGTTTTCTATTCGACCAACATGCCAATTTTGGAAAGTCGTTTTCAGATTTATGCTCTCTTGAAACAAGCTTTTGGTTCATTAAACCCAAGTGACCCTGCCGCGCATGATGCGGTCCTTGTTGGACATAGTATGGGAGGTATTATCAGCCGTTTACTGGTCAGTGATGGAGATATTACTAAACCTGCCTTAGAGTTGATGACGATTCGTCAGCAAAACCGCTTTAAAAAACATCCAATGGTTACTGAACGATTGCAAATGCATTCAATCAATAATTTTGATCGTGCAATTTTCTTGGCTTCTCCTCATCGCGGTACAGATTATGCGGATCGTTGGTTTACCTTGGCAGCACGTAAAATTATTCGTTTACCGGGTGCATTTTTGTCGGCTGTAGCGACTTCACTGACAACTGAAAATTTAGATGTTAAAGATTTCTTTAGTAATATTGATAATGGTTTGATTCAAAATGGACCGAGCGATCTAAGTCATCAATCTAAATTTATGGAACTCACAAAAGATATTAATCCACACCAAGGATTAGTTTTCCACTCTATTATGGGTAACATCACCAAGAGTGATGATCCAAATGTGATTACCGATGGTATTGTCCCTTTTAAGAGTGCTCACTTAGAAGGTGCAAAATCTGAGAAAGTTCTTCCAGGTGGTCATTCAATCCAACTGACACCACAAGCTGTATTAGAGTTACGTCGTATTTTACGAGAGCATTTAGTCGAACACGGTTTATATAAACCATAAAAAGAAAAAGAGCCAAAGGTTATCCTTTGGCTCTTTCGTTTTGGACTTAAATTTTATTGCCCAGAACGGATGATGTAATCAAACGCTGAGAGTGATGCTTTAGCGCCTTCACCTGTAGCAATAATGATTTGCTTGTAAGGTACAGTGGTACAGTCACCCGCAGCAAACACACCTTGCACATTGGTTTCGTTGCGGTCATTCACAATGATCTCGCGACGGTTGGTTAACTCAACTTCACTGTCTTTCAAGAAGTCAGTGTTTGGCAGTAAACCAATCTGTACAAAGATCCCTGCAAGCTCGACCACATGCTCTTCATCAGTCGCACGGTCTTTATATTTAAGACCAGTCACTTGTGCACCATCACCTAACACTTCTGTACTTAAGGCATTCATAATCACCGTTGTGTTTGGCAAGCTATGCAATTTGTTTTGCAAGACTTGGTCAGCACGAAGTTTGGTATCGAACTCAACCAGAGTTACATGCTCAACAATCCCTGCAAGGTCAATTGCTGCTTCAACACCTGAGTTACCTCCACCAATCACCGCAACACGTTTACCTTTGAACAATGGGCCATCACAGTGTGGGCAGTACGCAACACCACGGGTACGGTATTCTTGCTCACCCGGTACATTCATTTCTCTCCAACGTGCACCTGTTGAAAGGATTACAGTTTTCGATTCAAGTTTTGCACCGTTTTCAAGTTCAACTTCAACCAAGCCATTTGCAGTCTGGTTGGCACCTGTGATTTTGCTGACACGTTGCAGGTTCATGATATCGACATCATATTCACGGACATGTGCTTCCATCTCGGCAGCAAACTTAGGACCTTGCGTTTTTTGCACAGAAGTGAAGTTTTCAATGTCCATGGTGTCCATGACCTGACCACCAAAGCGTTCAGCCACGATACCGGTATTAATACCTTTACGTGCAGCATAGATTGCAGCTGTTGCGCCCGCAGGACCACCACCAATCACCAACACATCAAAAGCATCTTTAGCATTGAGTGCTGCCGCATCTTTTTCAGCTGAGTTGGTATCAAGTTTTGCCACAATTTCTTCAAGGGTCATACGACCTTGACCAATGTGCTCGTTGTCTTGGAACACCATTGGTACAGCCATGATTTTGCGTTGTTCCACTTCGTCTTGGAAGAATGAACCGTCAATCATGGTTGCTGTAGTGTTCGGGTTATAAATCGCAATCAAGTTAAGCGCCTGTACCACGTCCGGACAGTTATGACAGCTTAAAGAGACGAACACATCAAAGTTGGCTTTGAGGTTTAAGCCTTTAATCTGGTTGAGCACTTCATCAGACACTTTAGGTGCATAGCCAGAGACCTGCAACAGTGCCAAGATCAAAGACGTAAACTCATGGCCCATTGGCAAGCCTGCAAAGAACACACGAGGCTGTTCACCTGCTTTAGCCACACCAAAGCTTGGACGACGTGTATTGTTGCCATCAAAACGGGCAGTGACTTGGTCAGATAGTTCAGCAATTTCACTTACCAGCTCTTTAATTTGAGCAGCTTTATCTGATTCATCTAAAGCAGCAACTAATTCGATTGGACTTTCTAAACGTTCTAAGTAAGCTTTTAATTGAGTTTTAATGTTTTGATCTAACATCTGTTTTTACTCCAATGCATCCAAATTCTTTCAATAGATGCATAGTACGTGAAAACATAAAATAGGTGAAACAGTATGTTTTTATGTATTTAATCGGTTTTTTAGATTTTATTATTTACTTCATTAAAAAAAAACCAACCTGAACTCATCCAGCGCAGGTCGGCAAACTGGTTAAACTAGAGTAAGACCACACCAAATACAGCCCCAGCAATCAAGACATGTAAAGGATGAACCTTTTTAATTAAAGATAATAAAGTTGCAATGACTACCATAATAATGAGTAACGTATTTACTGCCGCTGCCTCAGAAATAATCCAAGCACTAGCAAGTACAGTTCCCACAGTGACAGGTTGTAAAGCAAGCTGTAAAACACGGCGCCATTTCTTATCTTTAAATTTTGACCAGCCTCTCATCACAAATACAGTAATAAGAGATGAAGGTAAAAATTTAGCAGTAGACGTTACAAGTAGACCTGACAACCCTGCTACATGCCATCCCACCAACGGTACAATCATCATGTTCGGACCAGGTGCAGCTTGAGCCATGGCGAACAATGCACTGAATTCTTGTGCCGTCATCCAGTGATGAATATCAACTACTTGGCGTTGCATCTCAGGCAAAATTGTATTGCCGCCACCAAATGCAATAAGAGACAATTGAGTAAAAATGATCGCTAAAGTAAGTAGAACTGCACCCATTACACACGTCTCCAAATGATAGCTGAATAAAATGCCAACAAAATCAGCATCGTCACTAGTAAAGAGATTTTTAGAAAAGCAATACTGATAATTGCAGCGACAACCACGCAAATCGCTAATGGATTACGTAATAATGGCTTAAGCATTTTCAAACCTGTTGCAACTAGAAGTCCAGCTGCCGCCGCCGCTAAACCTTCGAAAAGATGCTTAACCATTAAATTATCTTGGAACTGCTCATAGACATAATGTAAAAGTACAACAATTATCGTAGGTGCAAGGATCAGACCAATGAGTGAGCTCACTGCCCCACGAACACCGCGAAACTCCATGCCAATCGCAACCGATAAATTAATAATATTGCCGCCTGGTAAAAATTGACACAGACCAAGTAACTCAGTGAATTTTTCAGGGCTTAACCACTGTCTCTGCTCTACAATAACTTTACGGGCTAAAGGCAGCACGCCACCGAACCCAATTAAACCTAATGTTAAAAAACCTAAAAATAACTCTGTGCTGGTCGGGACACTCTCCTTCTGCACAGCAATCTCAACATGGTTCATTTTCGTTACTTTTCACTTTATCTGACCAAGATAGAATGATACTTTTGTGATATATCTACAAATGCTTTTATTTTCATTAACCATACCATAAAGGTATTCCTATGCTCGATATACATAAGCTCCATGCCTTTGTTGTGGTAGTTGAAGAAAGGAATATTACGCATGCTGCAAACCGATTGTTTATTCAACAGCCGCCTCTAACGCGTTTACTTAAAAAACTCGAAGAAGAACTTGGTACACAATTACTTATTCGCCAGCCTCGAGGAATTGAACCAACTGAGGCTGGTTTAGCCTTATTTAAAGAAGCACAACTTTTATTAGAACATGCCAAACATATTCCAAAATTAGTCCAAGATGTTAGCCAAGGTAAAACTGGACAACTCAATATTGGTTTTACAAGTTCCGCAGGTTTGCATCCGCTCATTTCATTAGTATTGCGGTCATATCGAGAAATATATCCAAAGGTACTAACCAAACTTGAAGAAGCAGGCAGCCAAAAACAATTAGATCGATTAATCTCTGAGAAACTTGATATTGCTTTTTTGAGAGCACCGATCAGTCGTGATATCGGGTTAAAACATCTTCATATATTAGATGAGCCAATGATAGTGGCATTGCCTATAGGCCATCCACTTACACAAAAAGAAAAAATTAGTTCAAATGACTTATCAAATGAAAATTTTGTTTTATACCGTCGTTCTTCAGGACAAGGTTTATATGACAATATTTTATATAGTTGCTACCAAGCAGGTTTTAGTCCACGCATTATTCAAGAAGCGCCTCGACCTACCGCTACATTAAATTTAGTCGCTGCTGGAATTGGTATAACGATTGTGCCGGCCTCAATGCATAATTTTTGGGAACATGAAATTGTATATCGCGAGTTTGATGATTCAATGAAACTAAATGCGCCTCTTTACCTGATTACTCGGGAAAATGAGAGTTCTGCCAAAGTTTCAAACTTTATTGAACTATTACAAAAACTTTTGCCCACAATGGCCTGAATGTAAAAGCTAAACAATAAAAAGTGCCCCGAGTGGAGCACTTTTTTATGAAACTGTTTATTTTTGATTTACTCGTTTTGACAGCTCTTCTGCTGATTCTTTGCGCTCAGAATAGCGATCTGTCAAATACTGTTTTTGCCCACGTGTTAATAAAGTGAACTTATATAACTCCTCCATTACATCAACGATTCGGTCATAGTAAGAAGATGGTTTCATACTGCCATCTTCTTCAAACTCTAAAAAAGCTTTAGCAACCGAAGACTGATTTGGGATGGTAATCATGCGCATCCAACGCCCTAAAATACGCATTTGATTGACCGCATTAAATGACTGCGAACCACCACTAACTTGCATGACTGCTAAGGTTTTACCTTGAGTTGCACGGATTGCTCCAGCTGCCAAAGGAATCCAGTCAATCTGGGCTTTTAAAATTGAACTCATCGCACCATGACGTTCAGGTGAGCACCACACCATACCTTCTGCCCAAGCTAAAAGCTCATGCAACTCTTGCACTTTCGGATGATCTGTTCCTGCATCCTCAGGTAAAGGTAAACCTTTAGGATGAAAGATTTTGACCTCAGCACCTAAGTATTCAAGGATGCGTCCAGCCGTCAACACAGCAAAACGGCTATAAGAACGCTCACGATTAGAACCATATAGCAATAGAATGCGTGGTGGATGTTCAAATTGCTGTGCTTGCACTTGCTCAAATGTAGGCTTATCAAGAAGATCTAATGCTACATTTGATAAATCATTATTAAGACTGTTCATCTGAGAAATACTTTTTCTTTAACCAAAGAGAAACGGTAACGAGTGAAATTAAAACGGGAACTTCAACCAATGGTCCAATCACTGTGGTAAATGCCACAGGTGATGCCAAACCAAATGTTGCAATGGCAACCGCTAAAGCTAATTCAAAGTTATTACCTGCCGCAGTAAATGAAATAGCGGTGGTGCGGGGATAGTTATTCCCCATACGTTTACTCATAAAGAAGCTAATGAAGAACATCACCACAAAGTAAATCGTCAGTGGGATTGCAATACGTAATACATCTAAAGGTAAGCTCACTACATCACCACCTTTTAGGCTAAACATCGCCACAATGGTAAAAAGTAAAGCAATTAAACTAATCGGGCTGATTTTTGGTAAAAATCTAGTTTGATACCAATCTAACCCTTTTGATTTAACTAAAACCAAACGCGTCAAGAACCCCATTAAGAATGGAATACCTAAGTACACCAAAACCGCATGTGTGATGGTCCAAAAATTCACATCAATGACTTGCCCTGCCACACCAAAATAAGGCGGTAAGAAAGTTAAGAAAAGCCATGCATAAGTACTAAAGAATAAAATCTGGAAAATACTGTTAAATGCAACCAACGCTGCAACATATTGGTTATCACCACAAGCCAGCCCATTCCACACCAAAACCATTGCAATACAACGTGCCAAACCAATCAAAATAAGACCAGTCATGTATTCCGGATAGCTATGCAAGAAAACTATCGCAAGTACGAACATTAAAACCGGTGCAATCAACCAGTTTTGTACTAACGATAAAGTTAAGGTTTTCTTATCTTTAAATACTTCTGGTAACGCAGCGTAGTCAACCTTAGCTAAAGGTGGATACATCATCAAGATTAAGCCGATTGCGATTGGAATATTGACGTTATCTACACTCATTCTGTTCAAAGAAACCGAGGCTTGAGGAAAGAACACCCCAATTGCCAAACCTAAAGCCATGGCTATAAAAATCCATAGCGTCAGGTTACGGTCTAAAAAAGAAAGCTTTTGCTTAGTCATCTCGGCTCTCTCACTCAATATGAGAGATTTTATTAATCTCAGCAATCAAATGTGAACGGCTTAAGTTCGCAACATCAAGTGCAAACAATGCATCTAAACGACGGTTGATATGATCTACAGTCTCTTGGAATGCTTTAAGCTTTTCTTCTTTCGGCAAGTCTAAGTGAGATGGGTCACTTAAACCCCAATGTGCTTTGATTGCGCCACCTAAATAAAGTGGGCATGCTTCTTGTGCAGCAGAATCACAGACTGTAATCACAACATCTGGTTGATACTGCTCGCAGTCATCAATAGTTTTACTCCATAGCCCATCTGTTGAAAGACCTAAGTTTTCAAGTGTTTCAATGGTTAATGGATGTACCTGTCCTGATGGTTTACTGCCAGCGCTATAAGCTTTCCAACCTTCTGGTGCACGACTATTAAATAAAACTTCTGACAAAATGCTACGGCAACTGTTTCCAGTGCATAAAAATAAAAATTTCATGGTGTTACTCACAATAGGTAGAAATAGAAGAAAACTGTGAAGATGATTGATTCACTAAACTTTCATCTTGGTTTGCTATAGTTTTCAAAACTTCAACAGCCCAATTGGGTAAATCTGGATTGACGCTGTAATACACCCATTGCCCCTGTCGTGCATCAAGTAAAATGCCATGAGTTCGTAACAAAGCTAAGTGTCTGGAGATTTTCGGTTGGCTCAACTCAAGCTGTTCTGTTAGCTCACAAACACAAATATTTTGTTTATTTAGAACTAATTTAAGAATATTTAACCGAGTTTGGTCAGATAGACATTTAAAGAAATCGACTTGGTTGATCATATCTTCAACAGAATATATTCGTTATTGCAAATATACGGATATCCATATATAAATGCAATATCTTAATTTGACAATAAATTTACCATGACTGAGCTAGTGAAGATTTACCATAACCCTGGTTGCGGAACCTCTCGCAATACCTTGGCGCTTATTCGTCATGCAGGAATTGAACCTATCGTTATTGAATATTTGCAAACACCACCAAGTAAAGATGAATTGATTCAACTCATTAAGGATTCAAACCTAACTGTACGTGAAGCAATTCGTAAAAATGTTGATCCCTATAAAGATTTAGAGATAGAACAAGATCATTGGACCGATGAACAGTTAATTGATTTTATGTTGCAATATCCAATTTTAATTAATCGCCCATTTGTTGTTACACCAAAAGGCACGCGACTTTGCCGACCTTCTGAGATTGTACTGGACATTTTAGATTCACAAAACTTAAGCTATTTTGCAAAAGAAGATGGCGAAGTAATCATTGATGAACAAGGCCGCCGTATAAAGTAATTGAAGATATTTATTAATATAAAAAGCTAAATGGCATGGCACCATTTAGCTTTTTCTGAATGAAACGGATTAAAAATAGGATTTAATAAAAGGAAGCAGTTGCTCTCCTATTACCATGCCTAATAAACCGACTAATGCAACAAGAGGTGGAGCTGGTGACTTAACATTTAAGACGTAATATAAGACACCAACAAGCAACCCTACAGCCAAAGATAACAAGTACATTTTCATCGTACATACCTTAGAGAATTAAGCCATTTAATGAAGCAGGTTCCCATACTGTTTTATTTAAAATGCAAAACACGAGCACCCAAGTGCGCCCCAGAAAGATTTTTTGTCCTTATCATTTACAGGAACATCAAGCATCCAAGCATGGCTGTGTCCATGCATTCCACAGCTGCTAGCACATGCACACAAAGCACTTTGTGACTGTAATGATTGATTGGAAGGAGCATTACGGTTTTCAGATAACCGCCACTGACCACCGAAGCGTTTTACCGGCGACCATGTTGGAGATGCTGGCGGTAACGGCGGATCGTCTTGCTTAAACTCTGCCCCTGCATAGACCACTTTGCCACCTAAGACAGTAAGTACAGACTCAATCCACTGGATATCCTCAGCTTCTACTTTAAAGTAGTCATCAGACAATACCACTAGATCAGCAAGTTCTCCTGCTGTTAATGAGCCCTTAACATCTTTTTCACCAGAGAACCAAGCGGAACCTTTAGTCCAGAGTTTGAGTGCTGTCTGACGGTCTAATAGATTTTTTTCCTCATACAAAGGTAATCCACCCACTGTTTTACCCGTACTCAACCAATATAAACACACCCAAGGGTTATAAGAGGCAACACGAGTCGCATCTGTTCCCGCACCCACAGGAACACCGAGTTCTAACATTTTCTTAACGGGTGGCGTTGCCTGAGCAGCCTCAGCACCATAGCGTTTTACGAAAATCTCACCTTGATATGCCATACGGTGTTGAATGGCAATACCACCACCCAACGCACCTATACGTTCGATATTACGCTCAGATACGGTTTCGGCATGGTCAATAATAAATCGTGTCGCAAATGGCTGTTTTGAATTGACGCGCTCAAATACATTCAGTAAGCGATTAATACTTTCATCATAAGTTGCATGAATACGGAATGGCCATTTCTTTTCAGCCAAGTGCTCTACAATAGCTTCGAGCTCACCTTCCATTTTTTCTGGTAAATCCGGACGTGGCTCATAGAAGTCTTCAAAGTCCCCCGCTGACCAAGTCAGATTCTCGCCTGCTCCATTCATTCTAAATAGCTCATCACCATCGCCCGGAAAGGTCATTTCTGTCCAGCGACGATAATCATCAAGCTCTTGGCCTGCCTTTTGAGCAAATAGGTTGTAAGCAATTCGCACCGTCATTTGATTTTGATCGTGCAATTGCTTAATCACATCATAATCTTCAGGGTAGTTTTGACCACCACCGCCTGCATCAATTGCTGAAGTAATACCTAATCGGTTCAGTTCACGCATGAAATGACGAGTTGAATTGACTTGATCTTCAACTGGCAATTTCGGCGCTTTACCTAAAGTCGAATATAAAATCATAGCGGATGGAGTTGCGAGCAACAGACCTGTTGGCTCACCTTTTTCATTTCGTACAATCTTGCCACCAGGTGGGTCAGGTGTATCTTTGTTAAAGCCTAATACATCAAGTGCAGCTCGGTTCAACAAAGCACTGGCATATAGATGTAAAACGAATACAGGAGTATCTGGTGCAGCTTTATTAATTTCCTCTAAAGTCGGTAAACGCTTTTCGGCAAACTGGAATTCAGTCCAACCGCCTACTACACGAACCCATTGTGGAGCTGGCGTATTATCTGCTTGTTCTTTGAGTAAGCGTAATGCATCTGCAACAGATGGCACACCTTCCCAGCGCAGCTCCATATTGTAATTTAGGCCACCACGAATAATATGCAAATGACTGTCATTTAGACCTGGTATAACGCGACGGCCATTTAAATCTACAACTTTACTTGTTGGAGTTGCGAGTTTCATTACCTCATCATTTGTACCCGTGCGTAACACTTTACCATCTGCAATCGCAATTGCTTGTACTTCTGGACTTTTGGGGTCTAATGTTGTGATTTTACCGTTTATGAGTATGAGGTTTATTTCGGTCATTCTGAACTCCATTCTTGTGAATTATCGTTCTAAAAAATAAAGGCATATCTGTATTAATATCACTTAAATATTGAATACTAGACATGCCTTTACCTAAATCAGTAGTGTTTTATTTTGCAGGAACTGGTGCAAGTACTTCATGTTTTGATGTTGTACGCTCAGGTGCCTTATGTACCATCGTATAGGCATAATCAACACCCATACCGTAAGCACCAGAATGCTCGCGTACAATTGCCATAACTGCATCATACGTATCACGGTGTGCCCAATCACGCTGCCATTCAAGTAATACTTGTTGCCAAGTTACCGGAACAACACCCGCTTGAATCATACGCTGCATGGCATAATCATGTGCCTCTTTCGATGTACCACCTGAAGCATCCGCGACCATATAAATCTCATAATCCCCTTCAAGCATCGCACCAAAAGCAAAGGTGTTGTTGCACACTTCAGTCCACAAACCTGAAACAATCACTTTTTTACGATTATTTTTTGCAAGCGAATCACGTACTTTTTGGTCATCCCACGAATTCATTGAAGTACGTTCTAGTAATGGAGCATCTGGAAATACGTCTAAAAGTTCTGGATAGGTATGACCAGAGAAGCTTTCCGTTTCAACCGTGGTAATGGTGACAGGAATATTGAATGTTTTAGCTGCTTTTGCTAACCCTACAGTATTATTCTTTAATACTTGGCGATCTATTGACTGTACCCCAAAAGCCATTTGTGGCTGATGATCAATAAAAATAACCTGACAATTGGTTGGTGATAGTTGTTCTAAAAGTGATTTATTCATGGGTAAACTCCATTATTCCTTATGAGTAATGCATTAAAATTGCTTACTGGTTATTATGAAAACAGATAAAAATGTAAAAGCATAGACAGCAAATCAGCACGAATCTGTATTCTGTACGAATACAATCAAAACAATGATTGCTTTTTAATTTTTATAGTTTAATCATTGATATATATTTTTTAACTTTCGCTTATCCATGGATCGATTAGACTGTATTTCCACTTTTGTAAGTGTTGTAGAACATGGGAATTTTAGTAGCGCAGCCAGAGCACTCGATATTTCTCGTGACTTAGTTGCCAAACGTGTTTGCTACCTCGAAAACGACCTCAGAACCACACTTTTAACTCGAACAACAAGACAGATGAACCTCACCTCTTGTGGGGAAAAGTTTTATCAACATAGCAAAGTCATTTTAAGTGAGTTCGAATGGGCTGCATACGAAATTAGCTACAATCAGCAGTACCCAGAAGGCGAACTCAAGCTCAATACACCAATGTCTTTTAGCAACATTTTTCTTCAACATATCATTTCGGACTTTATAGAGAAATATCCCAGCATAAAAATTGATTTATTCATGACTGATCAGCTGTTAGATATGAATAATAATAAATTTGATTTAACAATCCGTGTAGATGGCTCTCCTCCAAATTTGGCAAATAGTAAAATATTAAATACCTATCAACGATATTTATATGCAACCCCTGAGTATTTTAATCAGCATGGATTACCAAATTCATTAGAAGAACTTAAAGAACACAAGTTTCTAATTTACTATCAAGATAGCCGACATAAAAAATTGATTTTCCAAAAAGATCAGAAGGAAGTGTCTTTCAATTGCTTCCCTGTAATGACCTGCAATAATGGTGAATTATTATTAGATATGTGTTTGAAAGACCATGGCATTGTTTTTCTTCCAGAGTTTATTGCGGAGCCTTACTACAAAGAAGGTAAATTACAGAAATGTTTGGAAGACTACACCAGTCAGCCGCTTCACCTATACGTTACATGGCCAAACCGTAAGATTTTATCGAAGAAAGTAAAATTATTTATTGATTTTCTAACACGTCAAATCGTTCCCATAAAATAACCAATCTGGGCCTTTTCCAGAAGAATTGGCCCCATTATTTTTTAGTTAGTTTAAATGGATTCAATCTTCTTATTTTTAAATAAATTTAATAAATTTTGTTCTGCTGACGCTGTGCTGTCTTGTTCAATAAATGTCGTCGCGTAGTGTTCTAAATGCTCTTCCATCAATTGAGTTGCTCGTTTTTCATCGCCTTGTTCAATCGCATCTAAAATTGCACGGTGTTCATCTGCCGAACAATTATTATGTTTTGGAATTTCATATAAGCCAATTAATAATGAAGTCCTTGCAATAAGCGTCTGCAAATAACTGGTCATAATCGTATTTTGATTTGCTTCAATCAGCTTTAAATGAAATTGCCCCGATAGCTTAATCCACTCGGCCCAATTGCCAGCTAAACGCTCATGAGACTCTTGATCTACTAAGCTTCTAAGCTCACTAAAATCTAGGTTATGTGACTTTTGAGCGAGCTTTTTTACAGTGGCGATTTCAAGCATGCTGCGTGCTTCAAAGACCTCTTTTGTTTCATGAGCACTATGCTTTGCGATGAGTGCCCCACGATTGGGCTGAATTTCGATGACCTTATCATGGGCAAGTTTCACGAAAACACGTCTTAACACTCCCCTCGTTACACCAAATGCCTCACACAAAGGTGCTTCAACTAAACGTGCGCCAGGGGCAAGTTGCCTATTTAAAATAGCATCTACAATTGCGTTATATATATGGTCATCAATTTCATCATTGCTCATTTCTAAGGCTTTTTTTGGTGCATTCGATGGCATTGATTTCTCCATTTTTATTAACGCCTCCTCTTTTTAAAACTTTATCTAATAACTGTAGTGTAAGTTTAACTTAACCTTTTGGGAATATTACTCTCATTTCCACAGCAACTATGTGCTGCTGAACAATTCAAAAATAAACCTTAAAATATCAACTTATACACCTAAATTTATTTACTTTTTATAAAAAATTAAGCACTTATCATTTTATAAATCTGTCTCTTCATATTCCAAAATCGTATCAAGCGAAATCACTCATCAATACCACATCTCAAGTTTGGCATAACTTTTGCTCAATATAATTGTGCACAATCCAAATATCACATTGTGCACAATTTTAACTTCATTCTTTTAGCCAGAGTTTCAAGCTGCTGAAGAACGTGCCCGCCCAACATAAGGGAAGTGAGTGTTCAAGATGAATAATACCGAAGCAATAATTAAACCTTCTTATGATGCAAAGCTAACAAATCAAGACCTAGCTCCTTTAAAAAAGCAAACTTGGGGCGCTTATAATATTTTTGCCTTTTGGATGTCTGATGTTCATAGTGTCGGTGGCTATGTCATGGCTGGGAGCCTTTTTGCACTTGGGCTAAATAGCTGGCAGGTACTTTTATCTTTACTCATCGGCATTGCCATAGTTCAGTTTTTTACAAATCTGATTGCCAAGTCTAGCCAACAAACAGGCACACCCTATCCTGTTATTTGTCGTGCCACTTTCGGTGTGCTTGGTGCAAATATTCCTGCTGTTATTCGTGGTCTTATTGCTGTCGCATGGTATGGCATTCAAACCTATTTGGCCTCAAGTGCATTCTTATTGGTCATTTTAAAGTTCTTTCCAGAATGGTCAGCCTATGCTGATGTTTCAACTTACGGCTTTCTCGGGCTTTCCTATTTAGGATGGGTTGGCTTCATGCTGCTTTGGCTACTGCAAGCGATTGTTTTTTGGTCTGGCATGGACAGTATTCGTAAGTTTATTGACTGGGCAGGCCCAGCTGTCTACGTAATTATGTTTGCGATGGCAGTATGGCTGATCTGGAAAGCTGGCTGGCAAAATATTGATTTAAACTTGAGTGGTGTTCAATACAACGGCTTTGCGGTTGTACCTGTCATGATTGGTGCTATTGCGCTTGTAGTTTCATATTTTTCAGGGCCGATGCTGAACTTTGGTGACTTCTCTCGTTATGGTAAAAGCTTTAACGCGATTAAAATGGGCAACTTTCTTGGCCTACCGATCAATTTCTTAGGCTTTTCTTTACTTACTGTGGTTTGTATTGCGGCAACGCTTCCAGTGTACGGCAAGCTCATTACAGATCCTGTCGAGATGGTTGGTAAACTGGATAACACATTTGTAGTCATTTTAGGTAGTTTGACCTTAATGATTGCCACCATTGGGATTAATATTGTCGCTAACTTTGTTTCACCTGCCTTTGATTTTTCCAACGTTTCACCGAGCAAAATTAGCTGGCGCATGGGTGGAATGATTGCAGCAGTTGGTTCGATCTTCATTACCCCATGGAATTTGTTTAATAATCCTCAAGTGATCCATTACACCATTGATATTTTAGGTGCATTTATCGGTCCGCTTTTTGGCGTATTGATAGCCGATTTTTACCTCGTTAAAAAACAAAAAATTGTGGTAGATGATTTATATACATTAGATACCAAAGGTTCGTATTGGTACAAAAATGGTTATAACCACTCTGCCTTTTATGCGTTAATTCCAGCTTCATTAATTCCTATTCTCTGCGTACTTTTACCACAACTGTCTGGGCTGGCTAATTTCACATGGTTTATTGGGATGGGATTCGGTTTTGTCATTTATCGATTTCTTAACCAACCGCTTGCCCATGCTAAATCGGCAATGACTAAGGTAAAAGTACAATGAAAATTAAAATTATTAATCCTAATACCACCCAAAGCATGACTGACAAAATTGCTGCATCAGCAAAGATAGTCGCAAATTCTGATACTCAAATTATTGCTGTGAGTCCTCAAATGGGCCCTGCAACAATTGAAAGTTATTATGATGAAGCCCTAAGTGCCATAGGTGTGCTAGAGGAAATTCGCCAAGGTGAACTTCTAGATGTAGATGCTTACGTTATTGCCTGTTTTGGTGATCCTGCGCTTTATGCCGCCCGTGAAATCAGTTCGGCACCTGTGATTGGGATTGCCGAAGCAGCTATGCGAACTGCAAGTTATGTCAGTACTGGTTTTAGTGTAGTCACGACATTACAACGCACAGTGAATATGAGCTGGCATCTGGCTCATCGCTATGGGGCTACACCATTTTGCAAAAATATTCGAGCTTGTGACATTGCAGTTGAAGAGTTAGAGCTTCCTGACTCAGATGCTTATCGGACCATACGAGATGAGTGCAAAAAAGCACTCGCAGAAGATAAAAGCGATGCAATTGTTTTAGGCTGTGCAGGTATGAGTGATTTATGCCTAAAACTACAAAACGAATTGGGAGTGATTGTTATTGACGGCGTTGCAGCAGCAGTTAAACAAGCTGAAATGTTAGTTCAGTTAAATTTAAAAACCAGCAAAGTTGGTGATTGGGCCTCACCTCCTGTAAAGAACTACACAGGCATATTGTCAGGTTTTGGAGTACGCTAAAGATTTACTGTTTCAATTCCAGCTCAAAACTCAGAGTTGGAATTGAAACGAAAAATAATCAAAAGAATTAAGCCTCTGCTAACTCTGGCTGTTGTTCTTCTTTATAAAATGGCACATCGCCATTAATAGTTGCGCGGTGCATAATTCGATGGGCGTCGCCATAATCAAATAATGCTTTATGTTGTGTGCAACGGTTATCCCAAATCGCGACGTCACCGTCTTGCCATTTCCAGCGTAAATGAAATTGCTCTTGGGTCGCATGTTCAAACAAGAAGTTAAGTAATTGCTCACTTTCTTGCTCGGGTAACTCATTAATGTGTGTGGTAAAACCCTCGCTTACAAATAACAAAGGCTCACCTGTAACCGGATGAGTACGTACCACTGGGTGAACTACTGGCGGGTTACGCTTAAAGGTTTGTAAAAGCTTTTCACGCTCTTCTTCGTTATGGGCAAAACGCTCAAGTGGAAAAGACTTACGAATATCGTGTGTTGCAGTTAAGCCACGCAATTTTTGCTGTAACTCAAGCGGAAGCCCTTTAAAAGCTGCTGTATTACTCGACCACAACGTGTCACCGCCTACAGATGGAATTTTAATGGCTTGCAACACACAACCTAAAGGTGGAGTTTTACTAAAAGTCACGTCTGTGTGCCAAAGTTCATTGTCACGCAAATCTTGTTTCCAACTGTCGAGTACCATCACCTCAGGTACATCTTCAATTGAAGGATAAATCGGGTGCACATGCAACGTGCCAAAACTACGGGCCAAGTCTGCTTGTGCTTGCGGAGCTAATTGTTGCTTTCGAAAAAAAATGACTTGATGATCAAGCAAAGCCTGCTGGATTTGTTTCGTTGTCTGTTCATTTAACGCATTCAAATCAATATCGTGAATAATTGCGCCAATGGTAGGCTTGATCACTTCTATATTTAAGTTTGCTACTACTGTATTCATCTTCTTTACTACAACTGCTGACCATACCAAGGAGAAAACTGTTTTTGTAACCAACGTAAAAACAGCTCAAAACTAACTGCGACAATCGCAATCACAATAATGCCCAGAATCACCGTATCGGTAATTAAGAACTGTGCTGCCGATTGCACCATAAAACCAATACCACGGTCCGCTGCAACCAACTCAGCTGCAACTAATGTTGACCAGCCCACCCCAAGACCAATACGAATACCGGTAATAATATGAGGCAAAGCGGTTGGTAAAATGACATGCCAAAAGACTTGTGACTGACTTGCCCCTAATGACAATGCCGCACGTTCACGATTAAGCTGATGGCTTAACACACCATGCGCACTACTAATAATGACAGGCGCCAAAATCGAGAAGAAAATCAAAAGTACTTTTGTGGTTTCACCAATACCGAACCAAATAACAAGTAATGGCAAATAAGCTAACGGTGGAACTGGACGTAATAATTCAACCAAAGGATCTAGAACAGCACGAACCCATTTGTTCAGCCCCATCCACAAACCCAGCGGAACACCAATCACAACGGCAGCAATCAAAGCTAAAAATACACGAGAAATGCTGGCTGCCAAATGTTGCCACAAAGTTGCTTTCATAAAGCCTTCTTGGCTGACCGATATAAATTTTTGCCAGACTGCCTGTGGACTCGGTAAAAACAGTTCAGGTACAACATGCAAAGCAGTAATGAGGAACCAGAGTGCAACTACACTTCCCACACTGATTATGCTGACCGCCAAAGTACGATGCTTCTCAAAAAATGATGATAGAAATGAAGCATTTTCTGTTTGCACATTTAACTCAGGTTTAAGCTCTGCTTTGTCATATTCATAGACGTTATCTTTAGTGTTCATGTAGGTAACGCCTCCTTACCGCTTTGTTTTTGTGCCCTTAAACTTTCAAATAACTGTTCTCTGAGCTGAATAAATTGAGGATCCGATTTAATTGAACGAATAGACTCGCCCTGACGGTACCGTTGGGCAAAATCGAGGTGTAGAGTTTCTACAATTTTGCCTGGATGCGCTGTCATTAGTACCAGCTGATTGCTGAGTAATAATGCTTCTTCAATGTCATGAGTAATCAAAAAGAAGCTTTTATTTTGTTGAATCCATAAATCGAGCACTAACTGCTGCATGTTTTCACGTGTAAAAGCATCTAATGCGGCAAAAGGTTCATCTAATAAAATAAACGGCGCGTGACTGATCAAAGCTCTGGCAATACCAACACGTTGTTTCATACCACCCGAAAGTTCCCAGATATTGGCTTTTTCAACGTGGCTTAAACCCACAATTTTTAAAATTGCGTTTACTTGTGCTTCGATCTCTGCACGCTTTAAACCTTTTAACTGCAAAGCGAAGCCAACATTATCTGCAACATTTAGCCAAGGAAGTAAGGCGTGATCTTGAAATACAACAGCACGAGTTACATCTGGTCCAGTTACGACTTCATGATTTACAAGCACATCACCAGAACTTGGCTTTTGAAACCCTGCCAAGATATTAAGCAAAGTTGTTTTGCCACAACCCGACTCACCTAAAATCACGGTTAAAGAACCTTCTTCAATGGTTAGGTTAATGTCTTGTAAAACTGGCTTTTGCTGTTTAGGAAAAGTCTGATGAATATGTTTGGCTTCTAGTACACTCATGACAACTCCTTAAGGCTGCAAAAATGAAGAATTCACATTGCCTTTATAATCGGCTTTCAGTTGATCGACTTTACCCTGACCTTTTAAGAACTTCGCTGTATCAAAAATATTTTGCGCGAATTCACCATCTAACGTTTGTTTTTGCTGAGCGTGGTCAAGGTAAATATTTCCACTTAATAAAAGTGGGATATCTTTTGGATCAGAACCTGTGAGCTGCGCAATTTTTTGCACGTTATCGGCATCTTTAACGTAAGCGGTTGGGTCTTGGTTATATTTTTCAAGCTGCTCAAGCGTGGTTTGGACAAAAGCTTTTAAGAAATCAGGATTTTTCTCTGCAAAGTCTTTACGTACAACCCATAAGTCATAAGTTGGAGCGCCCCATTCACCCACTTGTTTCGAGTCGGTTAAAACCGTACCAGATGCTTTGGCTTTACTTAAAGCAGGTTCCCAAACATAAGCAGCATCAATATCACCACGTTCCCAAGCAGCTGAAATTTCAGGTGGACGCAAGTTGATAATTTTTACTTTGTCTTCTGGAATGTTCCAATGTTTAAGTGCAGACAAAAGGCTGTAATGGGTTGTTGAAACAAAAGGTACAGCAATGGTTTTGCCAATTAAATCTTGAGGGGTTTTAATGCCTGATTTATTACTCACCACTAATGCTTCAGACCCACCAAGTTTTGAAGTAATTAAGAATACTTCAATCGGTAAATCACGGCTTGCCGCAGCAGCAAGTGGGCTTGAACCAATATTGCCAAGTACCACATCACCTGAAGCAAGTGCATTAACTACATCTGAACCCGCATCAAATTTTTTCCATTGAATGGTCCGTTGACTATGTTTTTCATAATCTCCGTTAGCCTGCGCAACTTTGCTTGGGTCCACCCCTGTTTGATAAGCAATTACGACAGGTTTGTTGTCACGAACTGAAGCACCCGTATTATTATCTTTCTTATTTTGCCATACGATAAATGCAACAATTGCTACAACCACAATTGCCGTGATAATCAACGGTTTGGTCTTTGTGCTCATAATTTCATGATCTTTCAATAATATAAGCCCATGGTATGCAGCCGGCTTTATAATGAAAAATAAAAAAATATGAGTTGCTTATCTAATTTTTATAAATAACTTTTCCTTATAAGTTTTTATCTTTTGGTAAAAAGCAAATTCTAAGTAAACTTACAGATTAAAATAAAAATTAAAATACTTATATATCAATAACTAAAAACGATATTCACAAATCATATGACCAGGAAAACCTGACAGACACCCTCTAAGTATTTTATCCTCTCCTATTTGATCATTTTTATTTTTGCTTATTCCATCCAGAGTTTTGCATCTAATTAATTTTCATTCTTTTATATAAAGTTCAGATTTTATTATCTTTTTATCTTAAATCTTCTGCAAATATTGAGATTTGGGCAAATCTTTTTCTGGTTTATACATGACGCAAATTTAATTTTTATTTTTAAGAGGAGAAAAATTCTTTTGTTTAAACATTCTCAAATTTTGAAAAAAACATTAATTACAACGTCTTTAATTACATTCAGCCTCTCAAGTCATGCAGCGCTTACCTTTGGCAATGCTGAAGAAGGTGAACTTAAAGTAAGTGGTACTGTTCGGGCTAAATATGTTTATGATTTTGACTCTGAACCCTCTACCAGTAAATTTTCTTTTAATGACGCCGTATTATGGCTAGATTACAACTCCCCGAAATGGATTGGCCGCTTAGATTATCGGGTTTATGAATATTACGGGCATTTAGGCGATGCCAATTGGCTCACCGATGCATGGATGGGTTATAAAATTAATGACAACAGTAAAATTATTGCTGGCTTAAACCCCGTTCCTTTTGGCTTGGGTCGCTTTTGGGGAAATACTTATTATTTAGGCATTGCCAATAGTGCCGGTTGGGAAGATGTACACAACCTTGGGGTGAAATATGATTTCAATGATGGAACCAATGAAGCACAACTCGCCTTTTATCCTACCGATGGTGGCACCTATAGAGGTAAAAGCAAAGACTCGAGTCGATTTAGTATCAATCCTGTCAATGCGGATGACTCAGTACCACAAGGCACCAACACTAAAGAAAAGAACTCGATTGTTGTTCGCGGTGCTCATACATTTAAGAATGTCTTAGGCCAAGAAAATTTCTCTACCCAACTGGGCGCCTCTGCATGGTATTCCACCATTGAAAATAAACGTTCAGGGCAAGATGGCGATCGCCAAATTTATTCGGTTTTTAGCAATACCAATTATAACCAATGGAATTTACAGCTTTTGGCTGGTTATCAAGACATTGATAATGCCGACAGTGAATATAAAGATCACCTAACTTTGGGCGGTTTCGATTATTCATTTAACTCCGCAACCAAAGGTCAGATTTACTCAGCCGAGCTCAGCTATTTATTTCCTCAGCAATTTGGCCCAATTACCTCTGTTCGCCCTTATCTAAACTATAGTTCTTATCGAAAAGAACAAGACGGGTTTAAAGACTCCACCCGTTTTATTCCCGGCATTGCCTTTAACTATCAAAAATTGACAGTACAAGCCGAGTTGCTGATGGGTAAACACGATCCATATCTAGGAGACAGTGAAGGCCTTGCAGCTGGTGGAAGTAATGATAAATGGAACAAAAAAGCATTTGTGATTTTTGCTTATTACTTCTAATTCTAAAAATAAAGGCCAACAGATGTTGGCCTTTATTTTTATCTAGATATTTATTTTTACTCTAGTCGATTACTGGTGAATTATTGAGAGGAAGTTCTGTTTTATCCTCATCGATAACATCGACATCTTGGGCGGTAGGCTCAAACTTAATCAGTAGTCCAATCACAATTAAAGGAATAAACGCAAAGATAGAAATAATCAGGTAAACATCGGTTTTATATCCCGCCATCCAGATCGGTAAAACAAACAAAGCGATTGCTTGAGCAACACCCGTTACCGCACGGTTAAAGCCAACACCAACGCCACGAATCGAAGCTGGATAAGCCATAGTCGGATACACCATCATTTGTGCCCCAGGTCCAAAGCCTTCGGCAAAAAGCCACAAACCTAGCATGCCAATTGCGGTGTAGAGTAAAAAGCTATTACCGGGTTCACCAATGAATGCCAAAGCAATGAGGGCTATAAACTGGAGTAAAAAGCCTGTGAGCAACACATGACGAGATTTAAATCTGCTAGCAACAAATACGCCTAACAGTCCGCCCGTAAATGCAAACAGCAAATTGAGTCCGAGTGTGGTAGTAATGGTCGTTAAGACATCGGTATGAAAAAAACGCGTTAAAATAGAAGGTAAAAAGAAGGCAATGGTCGTGTACTGAAATGCCACCGAAATGTGAATCACAATTGCCACAATAGTTCTTGGCAAATAGGTTTTATTAAATAAAACCGCAAACCCCTCGCGCTTTTTCTTTTCAGCAGTTCTTTCTACTTTTTCAACTGTAGCGACTGCATTAATTGCATAGGATTCTTGTAGAACTTTAGCCGCCCCTTTTAAATCGCCTTGGTTTGCAAGCCAGATTGGTGATTCAGTTAAATATTTACCACGAATAAAAATAATGAGTAACGCTGGCACTGCTCCAAAAATTAAAGATGCTCGCCATAGCCAGTTGCTATGCTCAGGGGGTAAAAGAAAATAAAGCGCCAGAACTAGACCAAAACAGACCGAAGAAGCGGCATACCACATTGGGCACCATGCAGCTAAACGCGCTGCCTTGTTGCTACTCCCGTTAAATTTGGAAAACTCAGATAAGTATGACATTGCCACCGGCAAATCAATACCAACACTAATTCCCATAATAAATCGGGCTAAAATCAAAACCCATACATTCGGAGCAAAACCAGCGACAATTGCCGCAATGACAAACAGCACCATGTCCGCCATGAAGACCCGATAACGGCCAATTTTATCTGTCAGCCAACCACCAATCAGGTTACCCACAATGGTTCCGCAGACAATTGCTGAAGCCACTACACCAGTCATCACAGGGCTTAAAGAAAACTCTGAGATAACTTGCTCAATACCAAAGGACAGCGTTGTTAAATCATAAGCATCAATAAACACCCCAATCAGTGCCAACCAAATAACTTTATTCGATTTACCCTTCCCTGCAAATTTGGAAATTAATTGTGAAACATCATCGGGAGATTTAATTTCATAACGATGGTTATGATCGAGTTCTTGTGTGCTCACTTAATAATTCCTGAATTTTAATAACAGGAACAAAATAATGATTATTCACATCATATAAAAACAAATTAATCTGATGTTTTAATCTAAATTATAGAATTATCTTTTCATTATTTACTCAGCAGTAAAACCGATATAAAAAGACAAAATAAAAGCTGGTATTTAACCAGCTATTTATTTAAAGGTTTTCTAAAATATTAACTCGCCTCAGCAAGTTTTAAATCTTTTAGATTACGATATTTTGCACCACGGTGATTTTCAGGTAAATATGGCCCAGCACCAAATAGTTTTTCTCTTAATGTTCCTTGTGCATACGAAGTTTGATATACCCCACGTTTTTGCAACTCTGGAACAATAAACTGAACTACATCGGCAAAAGTTTGATGCGCCAAAATATAGGCAAGGTTAAAGCCATCAATATCGGTATCTTCAACCCATTGCTGTAGAGCATCTGAAACTGTTTCAGCCGAACCCACTAACACAGGTCCATTCCCACCTAAGCTGTTCCAATTTGCAATTTCTTCAATGGTCCAAACACGCTCTGGATCTGCATTTACATAAGAATCTAATAAAGATTGAATAGCATTGGTTTGAATATATTCAACTTTATTGGTGGGTTGATATTGTGAAAAATCCACACCTGACCAGCCAGACAGTAATGTTAAAGCACCATCGTAGCTTCCATAGCTTTGATATTCTTTAAACTTAGCCTGTGCTTTTGCATCGGTTTCATCAGTGACAATCGACAAAAGTGCATAAATTTTAACTGAGTACGGATCGCGGCCTTCTTGAGCCAATTTTTGGCGAATGCCCTGTACCACTTTTTTAGTGGCAATTTTAGACGGCGCTGCGATGAATACACACTCGGCATTTTGACTAGCAAACTTCTGCCCGCGTGATGACGCACCTGCTTGGTAGAGTACAGGCGTTCGCTGCGGTGATGGTTCACAAATATGGATGCCCGGTACAGTAAAGTATTTACCCTCGTGCTGAATTGGATGCACTTTTTTATGGTCAGCAAAAATACCGCTTTCACGATCACGAAGTACCGAACCTTCTTCCCAAGAACCTTCCCAAAGTTTGTAAAGGACCTCCAAGTATTCATCAGCAATATCATAACGATTGTCATGATTAACCTGAGTTTTCAGGCCCAAGTTTTTCGAACCACTTTCCAAATAAGAAGTCACGATATTCCATCCAACTCGCCCTTTGGTTAAATGGTCTAGTGTGCTAATACGTCTAGCAAAAGGATAAGGATGTTCAAAGGAAATCGAAGTTGTGACACCAAAACCCAAATGCTTGGTGACTGCGGCCATCGCTGGCACAATCTGTAGCGGATCATTGACCGGAACTTGTACTGCACCTGTTAAGGCATGTTCAGCACTTTGATGATAAACGTCATAAATACCAAGCACATCTGCGATAAAAATACCATCAAAAAAACCACGCTCAAGTATTTGTGCTAAGTCTGTCCAATATTCTAAATCTTTATATTCAACAGATCGATCTTGAGGATGCCGCCATAATCCAGGAGATTGATGGGCAATACAATTCATTTCAAAAGCATTAAAACTAATTTTCTTAGTCATAAAATATCAACCAGCATTTTATTTAATTTTTATACTAAAGCAATTTTTATGTTTTCTTTATAATATAAACCCCAAACAAAATATGATTTTATTCTAATAGGTTTTTATAATTTATTTAAAAAACACAAACAATATTAAGCTACTAAAACAGCAGCTTAATATCTAAAACTATAATTTATTGTTTAGCAACATTCCCAATTCGCCATTGATACGGTGGTAATGTGCCGTTTACACTAAAATCACCGATAATACGATTTTTAAATACTCTCGGGTTATGTGAAGATAAAGTTCGTACATTACGCCAGTATCGATCTAGGCCTAAATCTTTGTCTGTTGCGGAAGCACCTAAAGCGTCAAATAAAATCGTAGAAGCATTTAAAATCAAATCGGTAATAACCGTTTGAGATTGTGCACTTTCAAGCTCAGCAAGTGCATTTTGCTCTTCTTCAAGCTGCTCATTATTTTGAAATGCAGCCAAGTAAGCACGTTGTAAGCTTTGTGCGACTTTTTCAACAATCGCCCCTGCACTGTAAGCCGCGCCACGGATTTGGCCTACTACTTGTAAAATTTGCGGATCCTGTTTTACAAATTGAGCATTTGCATGCGTGTAGTTTCGGGCCCGTTTAGCAACAGCTTGAGAAACATCATAGGTTGCAGCACGCCCTAGACCTGTAATGATTGCCAGTTGGACCAGTTGATAGTAAGCCGCTGAATATTTAAAACGGTCATCATCAGGTAAAATTTCAGTTTCATCGACCAATACGTCATGGAAATATGCTGTACCACTTGCAGTGAGTTGCTGACCAAAGCCATTCCAGTCATCAACAATTTCGACACCTTCATCTTCACGGCGAACAACCACCGAGCCAGATTCACCCTTTAAATCTGTTACTCCCACATCTACCCAGTCTGCATATAGACTACCAGTGGTGTAATATTTTTTACCTTTAACACGAATTTTTCCGTCACTGTCTCGATACAAATGAGTTTCGAACTGATCAATTGACTCCTTTCCACCTTCAGACCATGCACTACCCACCGTTTCGCCATTTGCAATTCGGCTAAGCCAACGCTGTTGAAACGCTTTGTCTTTACTTACCAAGACATCTTCAGTGAAACCAAAATGCACACGCAAAGCTTGCGGTAAGTTTGAGTCAGCTTCTGCAAGTTCAACGAGCAATGCAAATAATTCAGGAATAGTTGCATCAAAGCCACCATGAGCTTTGGGAAGTCTTAAGCGCGTAAAACCAATATCTTTAAGCCACTGAAGCTGTTCATAGGGCAAAATATGCTGCTGCTCACGGATTAAAGTCCCTTCTTTAATACGGGCAAAAGTTGGTCTGAAATTTTTTGCCAATTCATCATAACGTTCTGAAGGCCCTTCACCCCACACACGAGAAATAATTGAGGCCTGACTAAGTGCTGCATGCGTTAGTGAACCGAGATGATGCTCAAAATTTAAATTTGTCATGTAAGTAAAACCAATATTGCTTTGCTTTTACCATAAAATATTTATTTCACATGAAAACGATTATTTTTTTATAACTGTATTCATTCTTTATATAAGAACCCAAACACAAAGATAAAAAGCTCACATCTCAAAGTCTAAGACGCCTCTTTTTGCCGAATGCTCTGCTGGCTTTGTAATAAGGTTTGTATATATTCTGAATAGACAGATAGTTTCTCGAAAATATGTTCTGAATAAAACATATCATCAATTAAATGTGTCATTTGAGGTGTCGTGAAAGTGTCACACAGCCCTACCAACTCTGCGTTCATTTGAGCAAATTCCGCGCATAATTTGACATAAGTTTCATCTTTATTTTTGAATAATAATTTCCGCATTTCTAAGCTATTTAGGTTTTTTAAGTCATCATCTTTTGTGGTTTTAATCCAATAAATTTTGACCTTTAAAAATTGCTCCAGTGCTTTTAAATGCTCGACATCTACGTCTAAACTCGTAATTAAAAAAACGGTAGAGAGATCACTTCGGCATAGTGCTTTGATTAGGCTTAAATAGATAAATTCAACTTCATTAAGCTCAGCAAGCTCCAAGTCGATATAAATTTTTAAGCTGTCTAAAACATCATCTACTTTGAATAGTGCTTTTTTCTCAGCTTGGTAATATTTATTAAGAATAGAAAGCACAGGCGTTGTCGCAGGCGTTGTATAAATAGCAGCCTTGTTTAAGTTGGCAAAAATAAATGGTGAAAATAGATAAGCCACACTACTTTGCTGTGGCTCAATATGAGATTGGACTAAATATACAGTTTCAGATTTAGAAAAGTCTCTGAGTACTTTCGCTCTTAATAAAGTAGCTTCAAAATTAACATAGGTTTGCTCTAACTGAGCCAATATAGAAACAGGAACAGGCTGATTTTTAATAATTTTATGTAGAACATTTAGTTGAGAAGTAATAAACATTTTTTAACATCCAAGCTATTTTAGAAGAGCTACACTTAAATCAGGTCTTTAATAACCTACGTAACAACCAGACCTCACGCAAAACAACAAAGGAATAAAAGAGAAGAAACTATTCTGCGCTTATTACCCAAAGTCGCATTCGCTGTATTTTGGAGAGTGATTTTGGCCATTCGTAAATCTTGTTCATTTATTTTGGACTTTTGAAGAATGGATACATAGCTACAGATAATTGAAAAAAAACTATAGCACACCTCATGACTGCTCCAGACTGTTATAGTTTTATAAAAAATTTCTGTATCTACATATACAAAATTAGTAAGTGCATGATTAAGGAAACTTCTTAAGGTAGGTAGTTTTCATGAGACGATCTATTGCATATCGCCAGATATTTCATCAATGTTTCAATGCAACATGCATTTTTACAAATGCAACATCAAGCATAAACTTTGTTAACAGACTGAGAACAATTAATCAGTCTATTCTCTTGAAATATCAAGCAATTATATTGCTTAACCCTGTTGGCATTTTACTTGCTAAGAACATTTATCACAGAAGCAAGTTTAATCGTCAAAATACTTTGTTGCCTGAAAATAAGTATTTAACTCATTTAACCATCATCAGCTAGTTCACAGGGGGAAAGTTTATGAGCCTCGGTCTAACCGCTCTAGAATTAGCGCGAATACAATTTGCTTTTACAGTATCCTTCCATATTATTTTTCCAGCCACTTCCATCGGTCTTGCCTGCTTTTTAGCAGTGCTAGAGTGGAAATGGTTAAGAACCCAAAACCCGATTTATAAAGATCTCTTTAAATACTGGATTAAGATCTTTGCCGTTGCCTTCGGTATGGGTGTGGTCTCGGGCGTGGTCATGAGTTACCAGTTCGGTACGAACTGGAGTGAATTTTCACGTGTCGCCGGAAGTATTACTGGTCCTTTACTTACCTATGAAGTCTTGAGTGCCTTCTTCTTAGAAGCAGGTTTCTTAGGCATTATGTTATTTGGTTGGGGACGTGTTGGTCCTCGAGCCCATTTCTTCGCAACACTTATGGTTGCCATCGGAACATGTATTTCCATGTTCTGGATTTTATCTTCTAATAGTTGGATGCAGACCCCTCAAGGCTTTGCCATCGAAAATGGTATTATTGTGCCAAAAGACTGGTTTGCAATTGTCTTTAACCCATCCTTCCCTTACCGCTTTGCCCACATGGGTGCAGCAGCCTTTTTGGTTTCATCATTATTGGTCGTCGGAACATCTGCATGGCATTTAGTAAAAGGCCGTCGTGATGAATTGGTGAAAAAATCGTTCTCGATGGGTCTCTGGATGGTGCTTGTGACTTCATGTTTACAAGTAGTAATTGGCGATAACCATGGTTTAAACACCCGTGAACATCAACCAGCCAAACTTGCAGCAATGGAAGGTCACTGGGAAACCAATCACAATGAACCTATGCCATTATTGCTATTTGCAATTCCAAATATGAAAGAAGAACGTAACCACTTCGAAGTGGGTGTTCCTTATTTGGGTAGCTTAATTTTAACGCATAGCTTAGATGGCCAAGTGACAGGCTTAAAAGATTTCGCACCTGAAGATCGTCCAAATTCAACGATTGTTTTCTGGAGCTTCCGTGTGATGGTGGGTCTTGGTGTACTCATGGTCACTTTGTCACTCATTGCACTTTGGTTACGTAAGCGTGGAAAACTCTATGAAACTTCATGGTTCCATAAATTTGCCTTGGTGATGGGACCATCTGGTTATGTCGCAATGCTTGCAGGTTGGGTAACTACTGAGGTTGGCCGTCAGCCGTGGGTTGTATACGGCATTATGCGAACTAAAGATGGACTTTCACATACGGTTTCTGCAGATCAAGTTGGACTTAGTCTCTTTATTTTTGTGGTGGTCTATACCATCGTTTTTGGTAGCGGTATTTACTACACCTTAAAACTCATTAATAAAGGCCCTGTATTTATCGATACACCAACTATTGAATCTGGTGGTGTTGGACACTTTAAAACACCAATGCGTCCACTCAGTGCTGTCGATGAAAACATTGACGATAATCAAAAATCTGGGGAGAAACATCATGATTGATCTTTCTTTAATATGGGTCGGTATTATTGGTTTAGGTGTTTTAATTTACGTGGTCATGGATGGTTTTGACTTAGGAATCGGGATTATGTTCCCTTTCATTAAGAACAGCCAAGAACGTGACGTCATGATGAATACCGTCGCTCCTGTTTGGGATGGTAACGAAACTTGGATGGTTCTCGGTGGTGCTGGTCTGTATGCAGCCTTTCCGCTGGTTTATTCAACAGTTTTATCAGCACTCTACCTGCCTATCATTTTCATGGTCATTGCCTTGATTTTCCGTGGCGTTGCTTTTGAATTTCGTTTTAAAGCTCATCGAACCAAACACCTTTGGGACTTGGCTTTCATTTGGGGTTCAGTTTTAACCAGCTTCCTTCAAGGGATTATTTTGGGTGCTTATATTCAAGGGATTAAAACCGAAAATGGTATTTTTGCTGGTGGGTCTTTTGATTGGCTTTCCCCGTTTACGATCTTTACAGGTATTGGCGTAGTTGCGATGTATGCCACTTTAGGATGTGGATGGCTGATCTTAAAAACCGAAAAAGGTTTGCAGCAACGTATGTATGAGCTTATGCCAAAGCTGATTATCGCACTGCTCATTATTTTTGGTGGCGTGAGTTTATATACGCCGTTGACTCATCCTGAAATTGCAGATCGCTGGTTCTCGTTACCAAACCTGTTCTATTTTAGCCCAGTACCGATTTTGGTCTTATTGTTTGTTGGTCTGATTTTATCGGCATGTAAAAAGCAGGATCATGACCTTAAACCATTTGCATATACATTGGCCCTCGTTTTCCTTGCATTTACTGGTTTTGTAATTAGTTTATGGCCATATATTATTCCGCCATCAGTCACAATCTGGCAAGCAGCAGCACCGCATTCAAGCCAGATGTTTGCTTTGGTTGGCGCACTTATTTTAATCCCGATCATTATTGCTTACACCATTGTCTCTTATTGGGTATTTAGAGATAAAGTTCGTGTAGGTGACGAAGGTTATCATTAAGTATGGAGGGTTTTATGAAAAAGTCATCCGTTAAACTCAATCAAACTCAATGGTTTATTCTGTTATGGCTTGGCGGTTTTTTAGCCTTAGCAGTGATTGCAGGATTGTTTAAAGTTATCTTGATTTATGCAGCCCCTTACTTAAAGTAATTCCAATTTTCTAAACAAATGCCGTTTGTAGATTCTGCAAACGGCATTTATTATTGATTCAGTGCATCTTTTTTTATTTCGTGCAGCTCATACATGTATAAATCAGAACAACTCGCTCATAGCATTCGCCAACTCATTGAAAGTGGCACTTTAAGTGCGCATGAAAAATTACCTTCATTAAGAGATCAGGTACAACGCTCTGGCTTTAGTTTAATGACCGTAATGAATGCTTATCAGGAGCTTGAATCACAAGGTCTGATCTATTCAAAAGAAAAATCCGGGTACTTTGTTGCAGAGCAAATTGCACTAAAGCCACTCGAGCAATATTCAGTTGTTTCATTAAATTCTAAAATTGAAATTAATTCCTTAGTTTTTAAATATCTTAAATCGATTCAACATGAATCTGTCGTACCTTTTGGGTCAGCTTTTCCGGACAGTCAGCTTTTAACAGCCCCCAAACTCATTCAAATTATGGGACAGCTTGCGCGGCAAAGACAAAGTTATGACCAGACCACCAGCCTACCGCCAGGCAATTTAGCCTTAAGAAAACTGATTGCTCAGCGCTACTGTATGCAAGGCATACAGACCGACCCAGATGACATTGTCATTACATCAGGAGGTTTAGATGCATTAAACCTTTCGTTGCAAGCAGTTGCTCAACCTGGCGATTATATTTTATTACAGCAAACTGTGTTTTATGGCGCTTGGCAAGCTGCCGAACGTTTAGGGCTTAAAGTGATTACCATTCCTGAACATCCTCAGCATGGTTTTGACTTAGAAGCTTTTGAACAGGTTATTCAAACATATCCAATCAAGGTGTGTTGGCTGATGCTGAATGCTCATAACCCCATTGGTTTTACCGTCAGTGATGACATTAAATATAAAATTGCCAAGTTGCTTCACGAGCACCAAATTTATTTGATTGAAGATGATGTCTATGAAGAGCTTTTTTATGGCGGCCAAAAACCACTTTCAATGAAGTATTTTGACCAACAAAATCTGGTACTTCACTGCTCGTCTTTTTCTAAAACATTAGGTGCAGGTTTTCGGGTCGGTTGGGTGTATGCAGGTAAATTTTCAGACCATATTCAACACTTGCAACTCATGAGTACCATTTCAGTGAATGCACTCATTCAAAATGCATTGGTTGAGTTTTTATCTCATCATCATTATGAAAAGCACTTGCGTACACTTAGACTTTCGCTTGAGCGTTATAAAAAACAGTTTTATCACTATTTAAAGCAACATCTGCCTAGCTCTTGCGAAGTGTATTACTACCCAAGTGGCTATTTTCTATGGGTCAAACTTCCTAGTGCGTTAGACAGTATGCAAGTTTATGAAGAGTTGATTCAGCAAGATATTGGCGTTGCGCCAAGCCCTCTGTTTAGCGTTTTACCTGCACAACAGCATTATTTGAGAATCAATTGCTCTTTTGAATGGAACACTAAAATTCAAGACGCATTAGATCAGGTTATCAAAACCATTCAACAAAGAGTTGAAGCAAATCTCTAAAGAAATGCTTCGACCTAAGCACAATTTTATAGACTTTATTTTGTGGTAACTTTATAGCTCAAATCTATAGTTTTAAGGGAAACAGGTTCAAGGAATTAATATGGAAATTGATGAAGAACTCACCCTGAAAAAAATACAGATTTTTTTAGCTTTTATGCGCTGTGGAAATTTGTCTAAAACAGCGACAGAAATGCAGTTGAGTAATGTCAGTGTTCATAAAGCCTTACACTCTTTAGAAAGCGCTTTACGTTGCCCTCTTTTTAAAAATGAAGGCCGTAATCTCATTCCTTTAAAAAGTGCTTATGTCTTTGAAGAACGGGCGCAAAAAATCGTACAAGACATCTTTATTACCGTAAATAAAACCAGAGAAGCTGCTGGTTTTGCGGCTAAGGTTTTACATTTAGGTTCTCTTTATTCTTTGACTGTAAACACCATTCCAAATGTGATTAGCGGTCTTAAGCTCAGACGTAGTGAGCTTGATATTCAACTGTTGCTGAGTTCGAATCAGGATTTGGTCAAAAAGCTTAAGGCAACTGAGCTTGATGCAATAATTGTAGCTTTAAATGAAACCACTCAAGATGATGACTTTGAAATTTTGCCGATGTTTTCAGATGATATTTTTTTGGCAGTTAATAAAGATTCAAAATATGCCGATTTTAAAGATATTGATTTAAGCCTTTTAAAAGAAGAAACTTTTTTAACTTTAACCAAGGGTTTTGCAACTCATAACGACAGCGACATCATTTTTAAAAAAGCAGGTTTTTCACCAAAAGTTGCTTTACAGGTCAATGATATTTTTACCCTCATTAGTATGGTCAGCTCAGGTGTCGGTTTTGCTCTATTGCCCGGCCGTATTTCTGCAGTTTATGAAAGTTCAGTAAAACTTATTCCACTAAAACAGCAATATCATATGCAGCAAGAAATTGGTCTGGTCTTTTTAAAAAGTAAAGAGCGCGACCCAAACTTACTTGCTCTGATTGCTGAATGTCGTATGTTCGCCACTAATTTTAAAAGATAAATATCGGCAACTTATTAAAAAATAATGAGTTGCCGTTGTGCGATTTTCAAAAATTTATCCAAAAATCGCATTAACCGTTAAGAAAAATACAGAAGGTCCAAGTAAGCACCCTAGTCCTGTATAGAAGGTTGCAACTAAAGCGCCATAAGGTACCAATCGTACATCTGTACCTGCCAATCCAGCAGCCGTACCACTGGTTGTTCCTGCCAAGCCACCAAACACCATGGCAGATCGTGGACTTTTTAGGTACATAAATTTAGCAAGCAGCGGCGTACCGACCATAAAGAAAACTGATTTGATTAAACCAATTGCAATAGAAAGTGCGATGACATCAGAACTTGCACCAATTGCAGTGCCTGTAATTGGACCAACAATATAAGTCATTGCGCCTGCACCAATCGTTGTCATAGAAATAGGATCTCGATAGCCCATAACCCATGCAACCATAACCCCAATTGCAAAAGGCACAACACAACCAAGCATTAATGCAATTAGACCAATTTTGCCTGCTTTCTTCACTTCTTTCACATCAACTTCAAATGCAGTTGAAGCAATAGCCAAATCACGAATCATGGCTCCGCCCAACAGCGCAAAACCAGAAAAAATAGCGATGTCAGAAACGCCTTTGGTTCCTTGCGTATAAACCCCTGCGAAGTAAGCAACAACCAAACCTAAAGTAATCGCGATTGCAGAGCTTTGTAATTTTCCCTTCGTCAAATATTTTGAGAGTAGATGGGAAACGAACATCATTAAACCCGTTACGGCAAGAGCAGTAACTAATGCATTTTTTGATAACACAGCAATTATAGCGTCCATCATTTAAATCCTTTTTGATTGAACTTTTTGTAGTTTATGTTTGCTTAGGCTATTTTTTCTTTGGTTTCTATTGTCCATTCATAAGTTTCATAGTCACCACTAATTCTATTTAAATAACGGATGACTAAAACCGTACCGATCAACGATGCAATAGAGACAATCAGCCCTAACATGCCACCTGATAAAGCGGCAACGACATTTTGACCTGCTGACATCGCAACTACGATCGGAATATACATACCTGACCAATACAGGACGCCAAATTGTGTGACTTGAGGTAAGTAACCTTTTTTTGCCAATAATTCTTTAGATAAGATTAACAAAATCATCGAAATAGCCACTCCACCGACATTGGCTTTAACGCCTAATACCATGCCTAAGGTGTTGCCAAGATAGTCACCTAATAAATGGCAGATTGCTAATATTGCTGTTCCATAAATAATCATTGTAAATCCCTCATATCCTTGGGTTATTACTCAATTTTTAATTTGTATTGTAATTACAAAGAAGCATTATTTTCGTTTTGCATTGCCAATTGAATGCTGTCTAAACGTGTTCCCTGAAATGACAATACAGTTCCTTCTTTAAATATTCGACGTGCAAGTGTAGTAAGCACCGTTCCCGGTAAAGCTTCTATCTGCAATCTCACACCTCGCTCCCATGCAGCTTGGATGGTACTTTCCCAATCTACAGTTCGACTCATGTTAAAAGCTAAGTCATCACCAATCTGTTCTGGCCTGCCAAGTGTACGAGCCGTTGTACCACTTAAATAACGTATTTTAGGCTGCTTTAAAGTGACTCCCTCCATAAACGCTGCAAGTTGCTTTGCTTGCTGGCTTAATAATTCACAGTGCGATGGCACCGATACATCTAATTTTTTTGCCACCACGCCTTGTTGCTTTGCCAAAACAGCAACTTGGTTCATGGCTTCAAAGCTTCCTGAAATAACGATCTGGTTATGTGCATTAATATTCGCGACAAAAACCTCTGGCGTTATTTCATAAATCTGTTTGACCCATGCTTCAACTGCTGCACGATCTGTACCAATCAGAGCTGTCATGCCATAGCCAGTTGGATAGGCGTTTTGCATGAGTTCACCTCGATAGGCAACCAAACGAACGGCATCCTCAAAGGCTAAAACTCCTGCTACAACCGCAGCCGACCATGCGCCAATTGATAGACCCGCTACATAATCAGGTGTTAAGTTTTCCGCTGTTAATAAAGCTGAACTCACCACACCTGAAATCAGTAAACAAAGCTGTACTGCACGTGTCGACTGCAATGCAGCCGGACTATCTAGCATCAAGACATCTTCTTTGAGTGCATCCGATGCACGCTCAAGGTATTCTTTAACCAGAGCGTTTTGAGGTAAGTCGTGCAGCATATTGCTTCGTTGCACACCTTGTCCCGGATATACCCAAATTGAGGCCATGATATCTATTTCCCTAACTCCATGGGTTTTCTACTAAAACGGCCCCATCAGGACGTTTCAATAGAACTTTTCCGCTATTCCTAGCCCACTCTTTTAACGCCAAACCGCCTTGTGGTAGTTGCAGCTGTATATCCACATTGAGCCCGGCTTGCCGAAAATCTTCGAGTAGCTCAATTGCCTGTTTTTTGGCAAAGGGCTGTTCAGCTCGAATCAACACATCTATGTCACTTTGCGGGGTTACTGTTTCAATGCCAGTTGCAAGCTCAAACCCGAAACTTCCTGTATATCCCCAACATCCTGAAAAGTTTTTCATAATGCTAGAAATGCTCTTTAAACGTTCTGCCAAGTGCTCAAACTGTTGCGTATCTATGCGAGTCAGCGCTTCTGGCTTGAGCTGTCTGCTAATCGCTGATCGTGGCATTTGAGCTGCATATCGTTGATGACGAAATTGCCCTCTTATACCCACAGCCACCTGATCTACAGGAGTAATTGCCCGTCGAACCACAACAGGATCACCTCGTTGCAATACCTCTTTCACCCAATGCGGAGCATCATCGGCCAAGCAATCGACCGTCATACCCCACAGTAAATCATGGGCTTCAAGCTTAAGTTTCATGACCATTGCTCACGCAATAATTCACGGACTCTTTTAGACATCTGACGGTTTGGACCGTGAAGTCGTTGTTCCAATCCTCTCGATTGATCAGCATTAATTTCTTTAAACGCTTGAGCGATCACCTGCTTCGCTGACAAAAGATCATCGGTTGTTGGTTGTTCAGGGTTTTCAACAGATAACAGTTCAGATAACAAACCTAGAGTTGCATAACTTTCAATGTCATAAGCCATTGGCGGAATGCTTGAGGCCAATTGCTCTAACTCATCAACCGATCGCAAGGTAACGCGTGCAGCAGATTCCTTACCCATCGCATGCACCATAACACCTGAATCTTTTAAGGCAATAATACGATTGGCTTGGTATCCATGCGCCAAGAAAGCACCCGACATCGACTTACCAACCAATAAACTCACAATAGGATGGCCTACCAATCTGGCTCTGGCATAACTATCTACTGCACCTGCTAAAGCTTGATGAATACCTAATAATTCTTCACGGCGCCCATAGGCCTGACTTGGGACATCAACCAAACATAAAATAGCGCGTTTAGTTTCAGCATGTGCATCGGCTTGAATCACGTCATCAACTGCTTTTGCCAAACTCCAGCCTTCCAGTAGCCCAACCTCACCTTGTCTCGCGCGTGGGAACAGATTATTGCTGTCTTGGACAACTGCAATCACACGTACCGCTTGCTGGTCAATCTGACCATCAGCCACCCAAATAGAAGCTGGAAAACCTTCAACTGTCTTAAATCCCTGCGTGAGTGCTTTAAACCAATGTGCACCACGTGTAGATGCTTTTAATGTATCAACGGCGATATTCATGCTTGCTCTCCTTGATACAAAGCTTGAACCTGTGCTGGGGTAATCTGCTCAGCAGTATCGACTTGTTGTAGCTTCGCTAAATAGAATGAGTAATTTGAACTACGATGCTGCTGAGGCACGCCTTGAGTTAAATAATCGATGACTTGCTGACGAATTTTCTGGCGATCATCGTCAACATAAGCATCTGCCAAACCACTAGCGAAACGCTGATTACCACCAGTAATACTCCATATAAATGGACGATCTTTGGAGTTATATTCTTGCACGCCAGCTTCTTGTTCGATCACTTGCGGGCCATTTAAGCCTAAACGTCCCTCTTGTGTCATTACAATATAGCTACATAGGCCAGCCGCAATTGACATACCGCCAAAGCACCCTACACTGCCTGCGACCACTGCAATCACGGGTTGATACTGACGTAAGTTCACAATTGCAGCCTGAATTTCAGCAATTGCTGCCAAACCCAGATTTGCTTCTTGTAAGCGAACGCCGCCCGTCTCTAATAGTAAAATTGCCGCTGTTGGAATACCTTTCAGATTATCTTCAACCGCAAGTTCTAAGGCACCTGCAATTTTAGCTCCACCCACCTCGCCTAAACTTCCACCTTGAAATAAGCCTTCAATTGAAATTAAAACCACTGGGCGTTCTTGAATCGATCCTTTTGCAATCACTACACCATCATCGGCTTGCGGGACAATATTTTGCTGAGCCAACCAAGGCGACATAACGCGAGCAAATGGATCGAGTAACTCTCGAAAAGTCCCTTCATCTAATAATGCTTTAGCACGCTCTCTCGCACTCAGCTCAATAAAATCTTGTTTATTTAACAAACTCTCGATATCAGTCATGAGCAATCTCCTCTAATGCTTGTTCCAGACGTAAGCGAACAACACCGGGGGTTGCACCAAAGTCATGAATATCAATATTGACGGCAGGTGGTATTTGCGCAGTAAAAATTCGTTCAAAAAGATTGTGCCAACGTGCTGCACTGCCATTTACAGAGGTAACGACATGAATAGAGGCTTTGCCTGTTTCACCAGGTTCCATCAAAATTTCTAAATCACCTGAACCAACACATCCTACTAGTGCTTTTTTTACAGGTGGCTCTGTGGCCACAAATTCAAAATGAAGTGTTTCCATAATTAAAATCCCTTTTTATTTTTTAAAGATGAATGCTCAGCACGGTCTATAAACAATGTTGCTGCCAACAAATCTGCGGCTCCACCAGCTGAAGCTTTCATCCGAAGCAGGTCAATCTCTAAAAGATGCAAGGCACGTCGACCTTTTAAGCTTGAGCTACCGCCCAAATCCAATACTTGCTGAGCACCTTGTTGCATACGCTTTAAACCATTTGTGCCAGAGCGATAAAGCACACAGGTATCGGTCAAATCTGTCATCATGGCAAGTAAGGCATCTACGCGAGCGAACTCTTCTTTCATGGGTTTACTACGACTTTGATAAAGTTGCTTTAACCCAAAATTCACAATAGTTGGAAAGCCTTGTTGTGCCTGTTCTTTAGCACCTAAGATGCCTAATTTCTTTTGTACTTGCTGACCATGACTCAAGGCCTGCTTTGGAATAAAACGATCTTCAAGCTGGGCAATCTGGCCTGCTAACTGGCATAGCTCAACAGCCGATAAATACTGTTGATTCGTGCGCGCCAATGCTGCTGCCGTAACCATTAAACCCAAAGCCCAAATTGCGCCGCGATGTGTATTTACACCATCTGTCGCCAACATCATGGTCTTTTCACCTTGACGGCCAATTTCTCCAATGTCTTCGCGTAAGGCTAAACAAATCTCACCATGATGTATGGCTGCTTGAGCCATTTCTTCAAACATCGGGCGTAAACTTTTTGCAGAGCGCTCCATTAACTCCAAAGTCAGGTCATTGTGTGCACCACTGCCACGGCGATCTACCAAAGCTGGTTTCGGTGTCAGATTCACTTCATCAATTAACGCTTCGACCGCTAAACTTGCCAAAAGCTGACTTTCGCTAAATGTTTGATATTGAACTTGTGCCATCATTACCAACTCCTGAATTTTGCAGGGGGTTGATATAAACCATCAGACCATGTCACCAATTCGGCAATATTTTTCGCTGCTAAAAGCTCACGTGTTGCATCGGTGCGGCGGATACCTAAATCTTCAGGGAATACCACCAAGCCTTCGCTTCTTAAGCGTGCTGTTGTTTTAGGGTCTTGAGTTAAACCAATACTGGTCACGCCTGCCACCGCAGCAATCATGGCTTGACGCTCTTCTTGGCTGCTTGCTTTATATAAATAAGCAATGCCTTCTTCGGTGAGTAAATGGGTGACATCATCGCCATAAATCATGATCGGAGCTAAAGGTAGGCCTGCAGTTTTAGCAACATCAATCGCATCAAGGCGATCTACAAAAGTTGGCTTGCCCCCCTCTTGGAAGGTTTCCACCATTTGAACAACTAACTTTTTACCACGTGCCAAATAAGTTTCGGTTTCATTGGCACCTTGCAAGCGCATATCTAACCATGCTGGCGTATCGTGACGACGTCCGCGTGGATCATGCCCCATGTTTGGTGCACCACCGAAACCAGCCAAACGACCTTTGGTGACAGTCGAAGAATGCCCCATACCATCCACTTGCAAAGTTGCGCCAATAAATAGATCAACAGCGTATTGACCTGCAAGCTGACACATCATGCGGTTGGAACGTAAAGCGCCATCACGACCTGTAAAGAAAACGTCGGGACGAGCAGCAACATATTTTTCCATACCGAGTTCGGTACCAAAGCAATGCACGCTTTCAACCCACCCTGTTTCAATCGCTGGAATTAAGGTTGGATGTGGATTCAGAGTCCAGTTTCGGCAGATTTTTCCTTTTAAACCTAAAGACTCACCATAGGTCGGTAAAATCAGTTCAATTGCCGCAGTGTTAAAACCAATACCATGGTTTAACGATTGCACATTATGCTTTTCATAAATTCCGCGAATTGCCATCATGGCCATAAGCACATGCACTGGCTTGATGTGTTTCGGATCACGAGTAAATAACGGTTCGATATAAAATGGCTGATCTGCGACCACCACATAATCCACCCAAGAAGCAGGAATATCGACACGGGGTAACTCTGAGACGTCATCGACCAGTTCATTGACCTGAACAATCACGATACCGTCACTAAAAGCAGCAGGTTCAATGAGTGCTGGAGAGTCTTCGGTACTTGGGCCTGTATAGATATTGCCTTGACGGTCTGCCATAAAGCCCGCTGAGAGCACCACATTTGGAATGAGGTCGACTACCAAACGTGAATATAGTTCGATATAGGTGTGTATGGCACCAATCTCTAGTAAACCATCTTCAATTAATTGACTAATACGTAAACTTTGTGGACCAGCAAAAGAAAAATCGAGTTTACGGGCAATGCCTTTTTCAAACAGATCAAGATGTTCTGAACGCCCAACGCTTGGCATGATCATATGTAAATCATGTAAAACATCTGGATTGGTTTGAGCCAAAGAGCGCGATAAAAAATCAGCCTGCTTTTGGTTATTCCCTTCGAGTACAACTCTGTCACCCGGTGTAATTAAAGTTTCTAAAACTTTAATAATGTCTTGAGTTGGAATCACCACACCATCGGTATATTGGTTTGCCATCTCTAGTTTTAGTTGTTTGGCATGACGCCGCTTTGTCCATAAACGTTCTTTATTCTGAACTGAGCCTTCCATGTGCTTACCTATATAGATCGCAGTTTTGTTCTGAATCTATAAAAACGCTTTATGGAGTTTCAATCAATCAACCTAGATGAGCTGTTATTAACTTCAGGTTAATGATTTATTTTAAGGTTGTAAAAATAATTTGAGAGAATAAAAACACCATCCCCTATATAAATGGACTTATTTAGAAAAATTGGGGCTTTAACTGTTTTGTATCAAACTATCAGATGATAGAATATTAAGTCTGATTATTTAGCTGCAATTACTTGATAAAAAATAGTTTATGCCAAAGTAATATTGTTATATCTATCGCCAAGAACGCTTCAACATTTTCAAGCTGAGCTGTTGATACTTTCTTCTTATATAAAAACACAGCACCCAAACTCATCAATTAACACATATAATTAAATGCTCTCATGCTTCAAAATACGATGCATCGCCAAGTTCTTATTTTGGCGAGTTCCCAATCCCTTTTCCAAACAGTTTCTGTCATGGTCATGACGATTGGTGGTTTGGCTGGGGCAAATATTTCTAATACACCGATACTTGCAACTTTACCCATCGCATCTATGTTTTTAGGTACAGCCTTAATGATGTTCCCAGCCTCAATGTTGATGGCACGTGTAGGACGACGTAACGGTTTTCTATTTGGCGCTTTCTTAGGTGCGCTCGGCGGCATTATTGCATCAATCGGTATCTTTTATAGTTCACTTACTCTCTTAGCTTTAGGCACGCTATGTGTTGGCGCATATCAATCCTTTGCTCAGTTTTACCGTTTTGCTGCCAGTGAAGTCGCAAATGATGCGTTCCGCTCACGTGCTATTTCTTGGGTGATGGCAGGTGGAATTGTTGCAGCTCTCATTGGCCCTACTTTAGCGCGCTTTGGCGGGCCTTTATTCCACCATTTAGAATATATCGGTTCATTTTTAATTATTAGCATCATTTCACTTGTTGCGATGGGGATTTTATCTAACCTACATATTGCCGATACAGTTGAGCAAAAGTCCGATTTTACTGCTGGTCGCCCATGGCAACAGATTGTCTTTCAACCCACCTATTTAGTTGCTCTGTTTGGCGCAGTCACAGGTTACGGCATCATGATTTTAGGTATGACTGCCACACCCATTGCCATGCGACATTCACACCATGAACTTGAGTCAATTACGACAGTCATTCAGCTACACGTGCTTGGTATGTTTCTGCCTTCATTTTTTACTGGAAACTTAATTGCTCGCTTTGGTGTGCTTAAAATCATGTTTGCAGGTCTTTTATTATTTGCCTGCTATATCGGATTTGCTCTCTCAGGTATTCAGTTCACATCTTTTGCAATTTCTTTAATTTTATTGGGTGTGGGATGGAACTTTTTATTTATTGGCAGTACTTCTTTACTCACAGGAACTTATTCTGTGGCTGAAAAAGCCAAAGCCCAAGCCATTAACGATATGACGGTTTTTGTTGTCGGTTTGATTTGTTCGTTTAGTGCAGGTGCTTTTCTGGATTTATTTGGCTGGAAAGCAATGAATATAGCGTTAATACCATGGTTGGTGATTGCCGCAGCTTCTCTCTTCTGGCTAAGCCAAAAAAGAGAAAAGCAGTTTGTTTAAATTCTTTTTAACGCGGTTTACTCAATAACCATTCTAGATTTTGGCGAACCGCAGGCCACTCATGTTTCAAAATGCTATAAACATGAGTGTCCCGCAAAATATCATCTTTTACAATTTGATGGCTTCTCAACACACCATCTAACTTTGCACCTAAACGTACGATCGCGGCTTGACTTTGAACATTTAAAGAAGATGTGCGTAACTCAACCGCAATACAGTTTAAAGTCTCAAATGCATGAGCCAACAATAGCTTTTTACATTCAGTATTTACAGGCGTACGTTGTGCAGACTTTCGATACCATGTTGAGCCAATTTCTACACGGCGATGGGCTTCTTCAATATGCATGAGAGTTGTCATGCCCAGCGCTCGCCCCGTTTTTCGGTCTTCAATATAAAATGGCAACATAGAGCCGGCTTTTTGCAAATCAAGACGTCTTTCAATTTCAGCAGTCATCTGTTCAGGTCTTGGCACACGGGTATACCAAAGATTATAGAGTTCCCCATCGCAAACGGCCTCTTTGAGCGCTTCAGCTTGAGTTACATCTAGCGGCTTTAAAATAACGTGTTCACCCAATAACTCAACAGGTGTAGTCAAAGACATCTTTATCTCCTCAATTGATATTAAGCTTTTATATTTTCAAAATTATTTATTTAACTCAGCCACACTGTACATGGCATTCGCTATAGTTTGATGACCAGATTTCGATAGGCCATCTACCGCGCCTAAAATGTCCCGGCGTTCTTTGTTTTGCCCAAGTTTTGATTTTCCTTGCAGCTTGGTAATTTCAATCTCAATACCTACAATGGCTTTTAACATCAGTTCAAGATAATCCTTGGGTGCATCGGACATTTTCCATGGTTCAGGTTGAGAAGCTTCATGGGTGCGGGTTAAGCGAGCCACTACACCACGAACATAGCGTTCATCATCTCGAATCGTCACTTTGCCATATGCATGCACAACCCTATAGTTCCATGTGGGTACTTGTCTGTGCTGTTCATGTTTGGATGGGTACCAGTTTGGTGAAATATAAGCATCTCCTGCTTGAAAAACGACCAATACCTCATCTCCATTTTTAATGGCCTGCCAAACAGAATTATTTCGTGACACATGGGCATGTAGCATGGCAAATTTCCCTTCATTTGCTTGCAACTCGAATGGAAGATGATTTGCATCTAAGCCATTACTTCCATGCGTAAAAAGCACCCCAAATGGATAGTCTGCAATAAGAGAATGCAATACATCCAAACGGTTTTCTGCAAAATCATCAGGGATATACATGGCTAAAAACCTCGCTGTAAATATCAGGGCTATTTATATTTTGTGTTGTAAATTTTCTGGTTTCTGTGGTTTATTAAAAAGAACCACTTTGTATTTTTTTAAGTAGACCAGAATTATGGCAAGAATGGCAAAAGTTGTGGAACTTCCGTCTATTGCAAAGATTGATAAAAGCCAAGGAAAGATAAGTGCTCAACTGACACAAGCTTTACGTGAAGCTGTACAAAGTGGTGATTTACAACCCGGCGATCCATTGCCTTCTTCTCGTGAACTAGCTTTAACCCTAGGTGTCGCTCGCGGAACCATTATTGAAGCTTATGATCAGCTTTTAGCTGAAGGTGTGTTTGACTCTCAACCACGAACTGGCACTTATGTGTCTCATGCTTTGGTTAAAACATCTGTAATACAACATTCATCAAAAGAAAATAAACCTAACTCGATATCTTTGACCAAATCGGCACGTTCATATGCCAAAGTGCTTGATGAATTTAAGCCACTTCCCCATGTTCCTTTTGCGGTATCTGTCCCCGTTGGACGTACTCAACCAAGTGATATTTGGCGTAAATTTGGTAATAAATTTAGATCACGGGGAGCAGGTGTTCCTTCGGGTTATGGTGAACCTCAAGGGGTGTTATCACTTAGAGTTGCTATAGCAGACTATATACGACGGTCACGTTCTGTCCACTGCGAACCTGAACAAATCGTGATTACGCCCGGCATTCAACAGTCACTTTATATTTGCAGCCAAATTTTATTTGAGGCGAAAGATGAAGTTTGGGTTGAAGATCCAGCTTATCGCGGTACAACAGCAATTTTTGAGCATACTGTGCAAAACATTCGTATAGTACGTGTTCCTGTTGATGAAGAAGGCATTCAGGTTGAAACTGGCATTAAGCTTTCTAAACATGCACGTGCTGCTTTTGTGACGCCGTCTCACCAATATCCACTTGGCATGCCGATGAGTCTAGCAAGACGTACGGCTTTATTGGCTTGGGCAAAACAGCAAAATGCATGGATCATTGAAGATGACTATGACAGTGAACTCCGTTATAACGGTCAGCCCTTCCCATCTTTACAAGGCATGGCACCTGACCAAGTCATTTATCTTGGGACTTTCAGCAAAGTCTTATTTCCATCGCTTAGGCTTGGCTATGCAGTGTTGCCTAAAGAACTGGTAGCTCCTTTTTGTGGGCTCAGAGTATTAATTGATAGACACCCGCCTGCTGCCGACCAACACGTTTTGGCTGCTTTTATTCAAGAGGGTTATTTAGAACGGCATATTCGACGTACTCGAAATGTCTATGCAGAAGTTCGAGAATACATTATTGATCTGATTGAAAAATACATACCTCAAGAACTGGCTTGGTTACAGCCGGGCGATCAAGGCATGCATATGGTGTTATGGCTTGCTCAACATATTAATGATATTGACGTTGCAAGCTCGGCAGTCGATGCAGGTATTGCCATCAAAGCAATTTCACCGACATTTTCAAAAGAGCGGCGACGTTCGGGTTTAATTGTCGGCTTAGGCGATTTTGAACCCGAACTGATGCAACAAGCTATCAAAAAATTATCAAAGATTATTCAACAGCACGCCAAGTCAATGTAGGTAAACCTTACAACAGCAACCATAGATGAATCGCAAATGGTCCAATGAGTACCATTAAAATACCAGCAATAACCATGGTTAAACTGGCAATCACCCCTTCTTCACTATTGCGCTGCTGTGCTCTGACTGTACCAAAACCATGCGCTGCGTTACCCAAGGCGGCACCATTTGCCACATTAGAACGGATTTTAGTAATTGCCAAAATTGCATCGCCACAAATCATACCGACCAAACCGGTAATAACAGTAAATAGGGAAACCAATGCCGCCGAACCATGAATATCTTCAGCTAAAATCATGGCAAAAGGTGTTGAAATAGAACGTGCCATCAAACTGTTGGTGACTTCAGGGCTAAAGTGGAACCACTGCGCCATTTTATAGGCAGTCATCACGCCTACACTCATGCCCACAATAATCGCAATCGTAAGAACTCCGAGGTTTTTACGAATCGTTTCCCGATAGCGATAAATCGGTATAGCGAAAGCTACCGTTGCAGGACCTAATAAATTAACAATCCACTGGGTATCTTCTGAATAAGTTTGGTATGAAATTCCAAAAATCGTCATCAAAATGATGGTAAGTACAGGCACACTAATTGCGGGTGATAACCAAAGTTTTGGATGTTTTTGATAGATTCGCTTTGCCACAACATAGGCGGCCAAAGTCCAGATGAGACAAAGAATTGACCAGATATTCATGTCATTATGCTCTTTAGATATGCTTATGTTGAAGACGTTTTCTAGCCTGTAAGTAAGCCTTCAAACGATTGTAATAATGAATAGTCAGTGAAGTGCTTAACATGACTAAAATGGTTCCAACCCCAATGCTTAAGACGATTTGCCATCCTTCGGTCATAAACAGGGTTTTATACTGGACAACGGCAACGACTACAGGCACAAAAAACAGTAATAGCTCACCTAAAACCACAGTTGCTCCCATTGCCACCTGATCCATTTTGATAATTTTAAAGAACAGGCATAAAAGCAATAAAAACATACCTAAAATACCTGCCGAGACAGGCACACCGAGTTTTTGGTGTAAGAGATATCCGATCCACCAAAATCCAGCCAAAATGAGAATTTGTTTAACTAACACGAACAGTGATGGTTGTGAGGGTGTTCCAGAAGCAGATTCAGTACTCATTTTTCGAAATTAAATGGTTAACTACACTATTATGCTAGCTTGGTTAAACCTGCTAAATATGAATTATTCATGTTAATATTATTTCAAAATGGAATAATCTATTCTTTATTATGCTTTCTCTAAAATCATTACAGTGCTTTGTTACTCTGGTTAAAACTAAAAGTTTTACCCGTACTGCTGAAGAGTTATATCTGACTCAGCCCACCATTAGTAAAATATTACAACAACTCGAAGAGCAGCTTCAGGTACAGCTTTTGGTTAAACCCGATCATGGACGAAAAAGACAAATTGAATTAACCGAAATTGGAGAACGTATCTATCAACATGCGGTCGAGCTTCTTCAGGCAGAGCAAAACATCTTTCTTGAGATAGAAAACTATCAACAATTAAAAACAGGTACTTTAAAACTTGGCGTTCCACCTTTAGGTTCCCAGCTCCTAACGACTGCCCTATTTGACTTTCATCGTCAATGGCCAGATATTGAATTAGCTTTTATGGAAGTGGGTTCACGCGGTATTGAACAGGCTTTACTCAATAACGAGCTAGACGTTGGTGTTTTATTGCAGCCTTTTGATAAACAAACTTTTAATAGCATCGAATTATGTAACTACCCTTTAATGGTGCTTTTACGTCGTGATGCAACTTGGGCAACCCGCAAAAAAATAAATCTAGAAGAGCTACAACACCAATCATTTTTAATGTTTCCTGAAAATTTCTCTTTAAACAGTATTATTCTCGATGCTTGTAAGCAGCATGGTTTTTACCCAACCATTGCTTGCCGTACCAGCCAATGGCACCTCTTGGCAGACATGGTGTTACAACGTATGGGAATTGCGCTTCTCCCTCAATATTATACCGACATGCTTGACCCGACTTTATTTGCAGCAGTGCCACTCGAAAAACCAAATATTCAGTGGCACTTAGTCATGGCTTGGAAAAAGAATCTTCCTGTTTCACCAGCAGTACAAGCTTGGCTTAGCATTGTTCGTCAACATTTTCAGCACATTAAACCCTAACGTTGACCACTGAAATAGCTTAGTTCAAAAACCGATAAAGCTTTTCCACAAAAAAGCTACCCAATCTTGGCTTAGCTCACTTAGACTAGACCCATCTGTTTATCACACGGACAATAACAATGAATAACGAGCATTTTAAGCTGTATACAGATTCACAATTTCTAAGTCCCTATGCATTTACAGTTTTTGTAGGACTACACGAAAAACAAATTCCATTTGAAATAGCAACCATCGACTTAGCTCAGCAAGGCCAGTTTGAAACATCTTTTGTAGAAAAGTCATTAACAGCTAAAGTGCCTGTACTTGAGCATAACGATTTTGCCTTATCAGAATCTTCTGCCATTTTGGAATATTTAGAAGAACTTTATCCAGACACAGCTATTTTTCCAAAAGATATTCAAGCACGGGCAAGAGCACGACAAATTCAGGCATGGCTCAGATCGGACTTAGTGGCACTAAGAACTGAGCGTCCAACCGATGTTATTTTTATTCAGCCCAAGTCCACTCCACTTTCAGAAGAAGGCAAAAAAGCAGCCGAGAAACTTTTCTTTGTTGCAGAAAAACTTCTTGCGTCTGATGCTGAATTTCTTTTTGGTTCATGGAGTATTGTGGATGCTGAACTTGCCCTGATGTTGCAACGCCTTATTCAAAATGGTGATGCTGTACCACAGCGTTTAAAAACCTATGCATTACAGCAATGGCAACGTCCGAGCGTACAAAAATGGCTTGCCTTACGACATAACTAAACCCTTATATTTACACCAAACATGAGATAAAAAATGAGCGATTCAAACTATATTCCTCCACAAGTTTGGCAATGGACTGGAGAGAAAACCGATTTAAACCAACCTACCTCAGATGCGCGTTACGAGCATACACTTCCAGTAGGGAAACATCCGCTCCAGCTCTATTCTTTAGCAACGCCTAATGGTCAAAAAGTCACTATTTTGCTAGAAGAGCTTTTAGCGTTAGGACATAAAAATGCTGAATATGATGCATGGCTGATTAAAATCGGTGAAGGACAGCAATTTGGTAGTGGCTTTGTAGAAATTAATCCCAACTCTAAAATTCCAGCATTGGTTGACCATAGCCAAAACCCGCCATTAAGAGTATTTGAGTCTGGCTCAATTTTGCTTTACTTGGCTGAAAAGTTTAAAGCGTTTATTCCAACTGATATTGCTGCACGTACTGAATGCCTCAATTGGTTATTCTGGCAAATGGGCAGTGCACCTTACTTAGGTGGTGGTTTTGGACATTTTTATGCTTATGCCCCTGTTAAAATTGAATATGCGATTAACCGCTTTGCAATGGAAACAAAACGCTTACTTGATGTATTAGACCAGCATCTGGCAAAAAACGAATATTTGGCTGGTTCTGAATATAGCATTGCTGATATTGCAGCGTTCCCTTGGTATGGCGGTCTTGTTAAAAACTGGGTGTATAACGGCGCGGAGTTTTTAGGTGTCGATCAATATAAAAATGTTCAACGTTGGGCAGATGCGATTTTAGCGCGCCCTGCGGTACAACGTGGCCGTATGGTCAATCGTACTTTTGGTGAGTTAGCTACGCAGTTGCATGAACGCCATGATGCGAGTGATTTTGAGACCAAGACTCAAGATAAATTGCAGAATCAGTCTTAAAAATATCATTTAGTTTTTGACTTACCCGCAAGATATTTCATTTTTGCGGGTATTCAAAGTTGGCAAAATAGCCCGTGTATAACTCACTCAGCCAAGCGACAAAAACTCGTACGCGCGGCGAGAGCTGCCGATGCTGCGGATATAGTGCAGAAACTGACATCTTCGGGCTTTCCCATTCAGATAAAACCTCAACCAGTCGCTCATTTTTTAATTCATTTGCCACATGGTAGTGCGGTACTTGAATTAAGCCAGCCCCTTGTAAGGCAGATAATACATAGTTTTCAGCGTCATTTACCGCGATCCAGCTTTTCAAAAAATAATCTTGTTTTTTACCATTCACCATTAATTCAAATGGATAATTTCGCCCGCCTGATGTCGAGAAGAAATTAACACAATAATGTGATAACAAATCTTCTGGTTGCTCTGGCGTTCCATGTTTATTTAAATAGTCAGGACTTGCACAAATGACTTGTGGCATATCGACCAAATGTCTGGCAATTAAAGTGGAATCATCTAAACGCCCCGCCCTCACTACGCAGTCTATGCCTTCCCTGATCAGATCAACCAAGCGATCCCCCGTACTGATTACCAGTTCAATGTCGGGGTATAACTCGTGAAATTGATCGATATTGGGTAAAACAATTTTAGTTGCATGTGCGCCTGATAAATCGACACGTAATAAACCACGGGGCTGAGCAATTACATTGCGTAAAGATGATTCGGCATCATCAAGTTCCGATAATATTTGTGTGCAGCGTTCATAAAATGCCTGTCCATCTAGTGATGGTCTTACATGCCGAGTCGTCCGTTCTAGCAAACGGCACTGTAAGTTATTCTCTAACTCCTTAATGGCATTACTTGCTGTAGCACGTGGGATATTTAGCTGATCGGCTGCCTGACTAAAACTACCCAGCTCTACGATACGGGTAAAAAGTTGCAAGGTATCAAATTTGTCCATGGTGATATCTTTTAACCCTATCCATTATTAATATATACGGAATTATCTTATCCAATTCTGATGATTTATCCCATATTTCTATATTATTAAAATAAGCCATACTTACTCAAACAGGCAATCTAAAAATGAATATTTCAAGAAAAACAGCTCTGGTTACTGGCGCATCACGTGGTATTGGCCGTGCTATTGCAGAACGCTTAGCTCAAGATGGTTTTTATGTGATTGTTAACTATGCTGGCAATAAAGCGCATGCCCAAGCCACTGCAGAACATATTATTGAGCAAGGTGGTCAAGCCTCAGCTATTCAAGCGGACGTTGCAAATGAACATGAGGTGAGCCGTTTGTTTCAAGAAGCAAAGGCCATTAACGGTCGGTTAGATGTGGTAGTTCATAGTGCCGGTATTATGCCTATGGCAAAAATTACACCTGAAAGCCTGCCAGATTTCGACAAAGTGATTCATACCAATTTACGTGGCGCGTTTTTAATATTGGCACATGCGGCCGAAACAGTGCCAGATGGTGGTCGGATTATTGCGCTTTCAACCAGTGTAATTGCCAAATCTTTTCCGACATATGGCCCCTATATTGCTTCAAAAGCAGGTGTCGAAGGTTTGGTACATGTGTTAGCAAATGAGTTACGTGGACGCAATATCACTGTAAACGCCGTTGCACCCGGCCCGACAGGCACTGACCTTTTTTACAATGGAAAAACTGACGAGCAAGTAGCGGCTATTGCAAAACTTGCTCCATTGGAACGAATCGGGACACCTGACGAAATTGCTGGCGTAGTGGCCATGCTGGCTGGTCCAGATGGGGGCTGGGTAAATTCTCAAATCATTCGTGTAAATGGTGGATTTGCTTAATTTTAAAAACCGTGCGGATTATTTTAATCTGTACGGTTTTTTACTAAATAATAAAATTTCTTAAATCTATTTTATTTTAATAACTTTATAAAATTAACTAATACTAATTTATATAAAATATTCACCACTCTTATTTATCAAAATAATATATATAAATAGATATTCCTTATTTTTGCTTATATTTAAAACCGCGTAAATTGAACCTTAACAATCTGAATCAAAGATAAGGATATATTCAATGAACGCTAAATTAAATACTGAAACTCCACAAAGTTTTATCTCAAATGGTTCAAATACATCCTTTTCAGCCGAAGATATTCTTGCTAAAGCACAGCAATATGCACAAGAACATGAACTAAATTTTAGTGGCAGTTTATCACCTGTTGATGCATGGCAACTCGTACAACAAGGAGAAGCTGTTTTAGTTGATGTGCGTACCAATGAAGAACGCAAATTTGTGGGTTATGTCCCTGAAAGTATCCATGTTGCATGGGCAACAGGCACATCATTTAACCGTAATCCACGCTTTTTAAAAGAACTTGAATCAAAAGTTGGTAAAGACAAAACCATTCTTTTGTTATGCCGTAGTGGCAACCGTTCAGCACAAGCTGCCGAAGCCGCATTTAATGCAGGTTTTGAACACATTTATAACGTTCTTGAAGGCTTTGAAGGTGATCTAAATGAACAGCAACAGCGTAATCAGAAAAATGGCTGGCGCATCCACCAACTTCCTTGGCAACAAGACTAATACTTCAATCAATTTTCAGTGAATCAAGGAAAGCTTGTGACTCAATGGAACATTAATGCGGTTGTACGAGGTTTACAACAAGCAAGGCATGACTGGCGTCAGCAGCAACACAGGACCAAAGAATTTGGGGGCCGTGAACTTCCATCTAAAGAAGATTTAAAGGCCATTTTAGATGACCTGTGCGGGATTTTATTTCCAATGCGTTTAGGCCCTGCCGACTTACGTCAGGAAACTGAAGATTCTTATATTGCCTATACTTTAAATCGGGTGCTGACAGCCTTACATGCTCAAGTACAACTGGCTTTGAATTATGAAGCAAAACGTCATTTGGGCCATTCAAGCACAGTACAGCAGCCACAAGAACTTGCTCAAACTATTGTGCAGGATTTTGCCAACACTTTGCCCTCTATACGGCGCCTTTTAGACGGCGATGTGCGAGCGGCTTATGAAGGTGATCCAGCGGCGCATAGTGTGGATGAAGTACTGCTCTGCTATCCGGGCATATTTGCGATTATTTATCACCGAATTGCGCATCAGCTCTATGCTCAAGTGCCTTTATTGTCTCGCATTATTTCCGAGTTGGCTCACTCTGCTACGGGTATTGATATTCATCCGGGTGCACAAATCGGTAAAGGATTTTTCATTGATCATGGTACGGGTGTGGTGATTGGTGAGACTTGTGTGATTGGGGAACGCGTTCGTATTTATCAGGCCGTGACCCTTGGAGCAAAACGCTTTGAAACCAATGATGATGGTGGTTTGAAAAAAGACTATATACGCCATCCGATTGTTGAAGATGAGGTCGTGATCTATGCAGGTGCCACTATTTTAGGCCGTATTACCATTGGCCGAGGGTCAATTATTGGGGGGAATGTTTGGCTAACCCATAGTGTTGCTGCAGGTAGCCAGATTTTACAATCACCGAATGAGTCTTATCAAAAAAATCATATTGCTGGTTAAAAACTATAGATGTGAAATAAATAGATAAGGAGATAAATAAACAAAGAACGTGCAGATTAATAAAATGCTTATTTCTAGTTTAAATATATTTTTATTTAGAAAATAGATAACTCATTAATAAGCTCAGTATTTAAAAAATTTATAACGCGATTTTAATTTTAAAACCAGAACTAATTCTAGTTTATATACATCCTAGAATTTTTATTTTCAAAAAGCCAATGTAATAAGGAAAAATGATTCATGGCGAAAAATACAGACAAAGCCCAACTTGCACTTGGGGACCATGCGGCCCGTCAACTGGCCAATGCAACTAAAACAGCTCCCCAGCTTTCTACAATTACTCCCCGCTGGCTGACTCACTTACTTCAATGGATTCCTGTTGAAGCAGGTATTTATCGCCTAAACCGTGTCAATAATACCGATGATATTCAGGTGGCTTGTACACAACGTGATGAAGCAACTTTACCTCAGACTTTTGTTGATTATGACCCTGAGCCACGCGAATACTTTTTAAATGGTGTCTCTACTGTTTTAGATGTGCATACACGTGTTGCCGACCTTTACAGCAGCCCACATGACCAAATTAAAGAACAGCTTCGCTTAACCATTGAAACCATTAAAGAACGTCAAGAAAGCGAGCTTATCAATAACCCTGAATACGGTTTACTAGCAAGTGTGACAGATGACCAACGTATTTCGACTTTAAATGGCCCACCCACTCCTGATGATCTTGATGATTTGCTACGTAAAGTCTGGAAAGAACCGGGATTTTTCCTAGCACACCCTGATGCGATTGCAGCATTTGGCCGTGAATGTACACGCCGTGGTGTACCGCCTCCAACGGTTAGTCTGTTCGGTTCGCAATTCATTACATGGCGCGGAATTCCACTTATTCCATCAAATAAAATTCCTGTAGAAGATGGCAAAACTAAAATCTTGCTGCTTCGTGTTGGTGAAAAGCGTCAAGGGATTGTTGGTTTATTCCAACCGGGTCTTGCGGGTGAACAGTCACCGGGGCTTTCAGTACGCTTTATGGGAATCAACCGTAACGCGATTGCGTCGTATCTAATCTCGTTATATTGCTCACTTGCAGTATTAACAGACGATGCTTTGGCAGTGTTAGATGATGTGGAGGTGGACAAATATCATGACTACCCAGTTAACTACAAGTAATCTGCAAGGTAGTCCAACGGGGCCTGAAGTGACTGGTGTTAACTCACCAGCCAACTTCCCTGATGAGTCCACTATTGCTCGTCTTGCTAATGAGTTTTTTTCAGCAGTGCCAAGCTCAAGCAGTTCGACTTCTCCATCGGGCCTTAACTTGGACTTACCTGTCGGAGCGCCACCTCACCCACCGCAACCGGGTGAACCATTTTCTGCACTCAGTGGTCGTGCGCCCAATATCGCCTTTCAGAAAAGTCTCGATCCGGAATATCCTGAGCATATTCCAAATTTGCCCGACTACCCTGAACGCCGAATTGTAGCGTCTGCGCCTGTGGTTGGTGGAGCTAATTTGCCACGCCCACCATTTGAACCACATTTGCCACAAGCTGCTCATAGTGAACCCAACGTGCCACGCATTGAACCCAGCTTACCCACTGGTGCAGGTGAAACACCTTATTATTTTTTAAATGATTTTTCTGCCCACAATGCAACAGAACCATCTGTTAAAGGTGTTGACGATAATTATTCGGTTGCACAGTCATTTCAATTACCACATGGTGATCAGCTGAAATCATTGCTGACGGAAGATCGTTTTGCAGCGAACACACCTCCCCAAAGTTCGGCAAGCTCTGCATTTTATTTTTTAGACTTGCCTCAAAGTGGACAAAGTTATAGTCACTATCAACCATCGCAACCCACTTTTGTAGCAAGTAGTGCTCAACCACTCGATGTGCATGCTATACGTCGCGACTTCCCAATTTTACAGGAACGCGTCAATGGCCGCCCTCTAGTTTGGTTGGATAATGCTGCCACTACACAAAAACCGCAGCGCGTGATTGATCGGATTGCTTATTTTTATCAGCATGAAAACTCAAATATTCACCGCGCTGCACATGAGTTAGCGGCTCGTGCAACCGATGCCTATGAGCATGCAAGAAATGTAGTTGCCCGATTTATTGGTGCACCCTCTTCTAAAGAAATTATCTTTGTTCGAGGAACAACCGAAGGCATTAACCTGATTGCAAAAACATGGGGTGAGCAAAATATTGGTGAAGGTGATGAAATTATCGTTTCTCACTTAGAACACCATGCCAATATTGTGCCTTGGTATCAACTCACTAAAAAAACTGGAGCGAAATTAAGAGTCATTCCTGTGGATGACACAGGTCAGATTATTTTAGAAGAGTTACCAAAACTGATTAATGAACGCACTAAACTGCTGTCGATTACTCAAGTTTCGAATGCTTTAGGAACAGTCACACCTGTTGCTGAAGTCATTAAAATTGCGCATGCCAAAGGTGTACGTGTTTTAGTTGACGGCGCGCAATCTGTTTCGCACATCCCTACTAATGTACAAGCTCTTGATACAGACTTTTTTGTGTTTTCTGGACATAAAGTGTTTGGGCCGACAGGCATTGGCGCGGTCTATGCAAAACCCGAGTTGCTAGAAAGCATGCCTGTTTGGGAAGGTGGCGGTAACATGATTCAGGATGTTACCTTCGAACAAGTAGTTTACCAACCTGCACCAAACAAGTTTGAAGCTGGAACTGGGAACATTGCCGATGCTGTCGGCTTAGGTGCTGCACTTGAATATGTTGAAAGTCTAGGTATTCATAACATTGCTCGCTATGAACATGATCTACTCGAATATGGTCAAAATGCGCTGAGTAGTGTGTCAGGTTTACGCCTGATCGGAACCGCACATCACAAAGCCAGTGTTATGTCCTTTACTTTACAAGGCTATTCAACCGAACAAGTTGGTAAAGCTTTAAATCAACATGGTATTGCCGTACGTTCTGGCCACCATTGTGCACAGCCAATTTTACGCCGTTTTGGTGTGGAACAAACCGTGCGTCCGTCTTTGGCTTTTTATAATACGACGGAAGAAATTGATTTATTGGTGTCGGTGTTACATCAACTGACACGTAATAGGCGTAGCAATTAAATCTATTTGTAGAAAAGACTGCTTTCGAGCGGTCTTTTTTTATGGATTCTTTATTGAAGCTACTTTATCTCTAAAGTCATATATGAAGTAACAAGTCAAAGTAGCTATCTTACGGCGGAGTCTTATTATCTTAAATTCGATTTCTAGATTAGCCTTCGGCTAGACTTACTTTGGTTTCGCCCAAAGTAAGCAAAAGCATTTTCATCTACAAAACCTGTCCTCTTCTTATATCTAATCGATATATCGCAGAAACATAAACTATTTAATACCACGCAGGTTGCAGATGATTTTAGCTCGAATTAAGAGTCATCAATAGTTCGGACAACTCAAAGTAGTTATCACTGCGGAGTCTTGTTATTTTAAATTCGATTTCTGAATTAGCCTTCGGCTCGTGCTAAGAGTCATCTACAGCCTGCCCATAATTTATAAAAATAATGTTTTTGCAACATTTCCTGATAGATGAAAAACAGTGAACAGGTTCTGTAGATGACAAAGTTTTTTGGTTACTTTTTCCAAAAAAGTAACAGAATTATCTACTTTATTATGACGTATAAACGGTAAGACTCCGTCGTGCTACCCCATCCACTTATAAATACAACCAACTTAAACAAACAATCCCCAAATCAATCTCAATGCAATCCCAATTAATAAAACTCCCATCACCCGCTCAAAATAAACCCCAAACTCCAAAAATCTTTTACGTACGATAGGCTGTGCAAACAGTACACTCACCACCATAAACCAGATGGCATTGACCATACACATCCACACACCATAAAAAACCTGAACTTTCATTGGTGTGGTCGTACTTACAATCGTCGTAAAAATTGCCAGAAAAAAGATAGTGGCTTTCGGGTTCAATGCATTAGTGAGAAAACCCATTGTAAACGCTTTAAACAAACTTGGAGCATCACTATCAGTTTGATTATTGATCTCAAGATTTGTATTCGGCTGGCTACGTAAACACTGCCATCCTAAATAAATCAAATAAGCTGCCCCTGCTGTTCTGATCAGTGACATGAGCCATTCACTTTGTTGAATCAAAAAACCAATACCAACAAGTGTATAAAACACATGCACTGAAATCCCGACACCAATACCAATTGCGGTCAGACATCCAATTAAATAGCCATAACGTACACTTTGCCTTACTGTAATCACAAAATCTGGTCCCGGTAAAATCACCGCCATAAAGTGAATAAGAGCTAACGTTAAAAACTCATGTCCATACAACTGCCACATAACAATTTAGTTTCCTGAAAATCACAGAAAAGATTGTATTGCGATTTTTTAGACGCGATAATCCAATCAAAATCCAAATAACTTTTGCCTCATGAGCACAAATCAAAGTCTGGTTCTGTTAAATGAAATGGCGACTTTCGTTAAGGTTGTCGAGTCGGAAAGCTTTTCTGAAACTGCCCGCCAGCTTGGCACCACACCTTCTGCTGTTAGCCGCGCGATCGCCCGTTTAGAACGTGCTTTAGGCACCCGCTTACTCTATCGAACTACACGGAAACTTCGTTTAAGTGAAAGTGGACAACAGGTCTATCAACGTTGTTTAGATATGGTGAATGCTGCACAAGCAGTCATGGAAAGTTCCGGCCAATTCCATGTCGAGCCAGAAGGTATTATTCGAATGAGTGTTCCCAAAGCCGTGGGGCATTTTATGATTCACCCACATTTACCCGAGTTTTTAGAACGCTACCCGAAAATTGATATACAAATGCTTTTAGAGGATCGCTATGTAGATCTCATTGATGATGGAGTTGATCTAGCACTTCGAATTACAGAGCAACCACCGGGTGGCCTTATGGGTCGAAAGCTGATTGATATTGATCACTTGGTTTGTGCTACGCCTGAATATTTGGCCAAGCATGGCACACCAAACCATCCGCATGATTTAAAGCAGCATGAATGTATTTACTTAGGTGAACAAGCCAGTGACTCAAAATGGAAATTTCAACAAGGAAATAAATCGATCAGTGTGGCTGTGCGTGGGCGTTATGCTGTAAACCATACGGGTGTGCGTTTGAGTGCTGCATTACAGCATTTAGGTATTGCGAGCTTGCCGTACTTCGTTGCACGCCATGCTCTACAACAAGGTACCTTAGTTCAGGTTTTACCCGACTGGTATTTTAAGACCTATTATAGTGGTGGGCTGTGGTTACTTTACCCACCGACGCGGCATGTCCCACCTAAATTGAGTGTGTTGATTCAATATTTGGCTGATAAATTAGCAGCAGAGCCGACTTTAAAAATTTAGACGGCTCTTAGCTCGAGTAAATACTATCTAGAGTTCTAATCTTTAGAGGTTATTAGCACGATTATTCAACCAATAAATCTTTTGGATTAATCGTATCGCCATAGACTGGTTTTAAGGTTTTTTCATAAGCTTGATGAATCACACCTTCTTTTGCCAATTTCTCTAAATCTTGATTCAACCAGTCCAGCAACTCTTTATCACCTTTTTTCACTGCTGGTGCAATTAAGTCCTGCTCACCTAAATTAGTAATGCCAACAGTGTAATTTGGATTTTCTTTAGCCCAAGCTAAAACCAGCAAGTTATCATGGGCAAGCGCAGCACCACGTCCATCTTTTAAAGCATCAAAAGTTTCAGTGTTTTGCTCATATTTTTGTAATTTAATCTCAGGATGAGTCTTGGTGAAGAATGAATCAGCCGTTGTACCTTTGTTTACCAATAAAGTTTTATCTTTAAGTTGAGCCACATCAGTAATCGGATGACTTTTTGGAGAAACCACACCTAGTGCCACTTTTAAATAAGGCTTAGCAAAATCGACCACTTCTTTACGTTCTGGTGTAATGGTAAAGTTGGCAAAAATAATATCTACTTTATTGGCTTTTAAATATTCGACACGGTTAGCCGCTTCAGTTAAAACAAACTCAACTTTGTTTTCATCACCCAGCAGATCTTTCGCAACATGCTTAGCAATTTCTACATCAAAACCTTGATTTTTACCTTGAGCATCTAAATATCCAAACGGCGGTTTATCACTAAATACGCCAATTCGTACCACACCATTCTTTTTGATCTGTTCAATACTCGACACAGTTTGTGTAGTATCTGCCGTTTTTTCAGTAGACTGAGTTCCTTTGTCACATGCAACTAAACCTAAACTCAGTAAAGACGCAGCTAAAATATGCTTCACGTTTTGAAATGTTAATGTTGTCATTATTTCACCCTATCGTTCTTGTAAAAGTCTTATTTAAAATAGCAGTGCCTATTTCTAAACACTGCCTCAGCGATATCGAAAATTATTGGCCTACATCTAAGAACACATTCGGATTGACCGAGTCACCGTAAATTGGTTTCAAGGTTTCATCATAAATTTTATTAATTTCACCACTTGTTCTGAGCTGCTTAATTTCAGTATTGAGCCAATTCAATAATTGGGTATTACCCTTTTTAACTGCTGGTGCAATAAACTCTTGATCACCAATAGACTGAATACCTGCCACATAACTTGGGTTCTTCGCGGCCCATGCCAAAGCATAGGTACTATCTTGTGAAATCGCGTCACCACGACCGTCGGTTAAGGCTTTAAAAGCATCCGAATTTCTTTCGAACTTGAGTAAATTCACTTTTGGATAATGCTTGGTAAAGTACGTATCTGAACTTGTGCCTTTGTTTACAATTAAGGTTTTACCTTCTAATTGGGCAATGTCAGTAATCGGCTTGGCTTTAGGCGAGACTATACCAAAAGCACCTTTTAAATAAGGCTCGGCAAAATCGACAACTTCCTTACGTTCTGGCGTTACCGTAAATGTCGCGAACACTACATCGGCACGGTTTGATTTTAAAAACTCCACCCGATTTGAGGCTTCAGTCACAATAAACTCAACTTTCTTTTCATCACCGAGCAAGTCTTTAGTCACCCGTTTTGCTAAAGCCACATCAAAGCCCTGATTATTACCCGCACTATCTACAAAACCAAATGGCGGATCATCAGCAAAAACGGCAACTCGTAGAACCCCATTTTTTTTGACTTGCTCTAAAGAATGGTCTTCTTGAGTATTGCTTGCCTGTTCAGTTGATGGCGTTTTACTACATGCAGTTAACAACACCCCAGCAACGGCAATACTGCTTAATATTTTTATTGAATTATGTTTAAACATTTACTTCCTCATGATTCAAATAATAAAAATTTAGTACGACAAAATATTTAAGAAAGCTTTCGCTCGTTCTGTTTTCGGCTGTTCAAAAAATTCTTCTGGTGAAGCCTGTTCAATAATCTTGCCCTTATCCATAAAAATAATGCGGTCAGCAACCTTGCGCGCAAAGGACATCTCATGTGTCACAATCAGCATAGTCATTCCTTCATTCGCCAATTTAAGGACTACATCAAGCACTTCTCTGACCATTTCCGGATCAAGCGCAGCGGTAATTTCATCAAGCAAAATGACTTTAGGTTGCATGACCAGTGAACGAACAATGGCAATACGCTGTTTTTGTCCGCCAGAAAGTTGGCGTGGATAATCGAGTTTTCGCTCAAACAATCCCACTCGCTTTAGCAATTCATCTGCTACTTGTTCTGCTTCATCACGGTGGCGTTTTTGTACTTTAAGTGGCCCAAGCAAAATGTTGTCAATGACATTCATATGCCCAAATAACTCATAGTTCTGAAAAACCATGCCAATTTTTTGACGAGCGTTAGTCCAGTCCACATCTTTACCGAGTACACCTGAGCCAGTTAAACGAATTTCACCACCCTGAATCGGTTCTAAGCCGTTAATACAGCGCAATAAGGTACTTTTCCCACAGCCCGATGGACCTAAAATAACAACCACTTCTCCTTGTTCTACATCCAGATCAATGCCTTGTAAAATATGACTTTGTGCAAATGATTTCTGTAAATGTTGTATCGATAACAAAGGCATAATTACTCCCAAACCTTTTCTAAATGTGCCGCCAAACGAGATAAGGGATAGCAAATCAGAAAATACAAAATAAAAATAAAGCCATAAATCCAAAGAGAAGCGCTCGGCACGGTCAACAGCGAGTTTTCAATAATTTGCTGGCCAACTTTAATGACCTCAACCACACCAATAAGCACTGCCAAAGAGCTGGTTTTCACCATTCGGGTAAATAAATTAATCGCGCCTGGTGTTACTCGTTTTAGACTTTGCGGAAAAATGACGTAGATCAAAGCTTGAACGTGGGTAAGTCCGAGCGCATAGGCCGAATCGCGTTGATGCTGGTCAATTGAAGTAATGGCAGCACGAACCAAATCGCCCATTTCTGCCGTACCCCATAAAACAAACACAACAACACACACCCACATTGCTGAAAACTGCCAGTTAAACCATGTCGCAAAGCCGAAATAAAACACGAACAGCAAAACTAAAATTGGAATGATTCGAATGGCTTCTAGATACAGGCGGCACAGCGATTTAACGACTATGTTTTTAGAAGTCATAATGACGCCGAAAACTGTGCCGAAAATTGCAGAGAAAAACACTGAAATAAATGCAATTTTTGCAGTTGCCCAAAGTCCCCACATTAAACGTTCGAGGTGACTCGCTTGAAATAGATAATCAAGTTCCATGGCTCACCTTCCGACTGCTGTGCTCCAGATAGCTGGTTAAAATAGACACGGGCAATAAAATAATCAGATAAGCCATGATGAGTAAGAACAAAGCTTCGGTGGTTTTATAGTCCATGCCAATTAAGTCTTTGGTGACAAAAAGCAGCTCAACGACAGCAATCGCACTGACCACAGAACTTTCTTTAATTAGAAATAGGCAATTTGCCCCTATTGCCGGAATTGAAATAGCCAGTGCTTGAGGAAAAATGACATATCTAAAAATTTGAATCGGTTGTAGACCAATACTTTTTGCTGAGTCAATCTGCCCTTTAGCAACAGACTGCAAACCTGCTCGGAAAGCTTCAGCCATATAGCTTCCGCCTAAAAAGGTCAATCCGATCACACCACAAGCGAAACCATCGATTTTTATACCGAGTTTTGGCAAACCGTAATACAAAAAGAACAGTTGAATTAATAAAGGGGTATTTCGAGATAACTCAATATAGAACTGGGCAATTCTATTTAGCACCCGCACGCGATATGTGATTAAAATGCTGCAAATCAGCCCTACAATAATTGCCAAAATAATGCTGATAATTGAAATTTTCAGCGTGGTCAAAGTTGCAGAGAAAAATTGCGGCAACACACTATGGATATACTGCCAGTTCAAGGAAAATTCCAAAAAATAATATTAAAACGTTATAAATATTTAGCTTTCGTCAGCCATTAAATATTTGTGTAAGAAGTTTATTTTTTTCCCAATTGGTCTAAAACTATTTTTATTAGATAAGCTTTTCTATAAGTTTGATAAATTCGATTTAGCAATCGAAAACCTTCAAATCAGTTGAATACAACTGCTCAAAACATATTCACTAAAACAAAGATGAATAAAAAATCGGACACCAAGGCCCGATTTTTCTTAAATGGTTTTCAATTAATTTTTTACTTTCTAAGTACATCACCAATGCTTGGGTCTTTATCAAAAACCGATTTAGCATATGGGCAAAGCGGAATTACTTTTACGTCTTTTTCACGAACAAAAGCTACCAAAGCATCAAGTAATTGGCGACCTACGCCTTGTCCCCGATAATTTTCATTTACATCTGTAGCGTCAATAATCAGCATGCCTTCGCCTGCCCATGTATAAGTCATTTCACCCGCAACGGTTTCACCATCAAGTAAGCTAAAGCTGCCGTGTTTTGCATCATCTTTTTGTTGAATATTCACAATGAATTCCTCATATTACAAATCGTATTTATTTAAAAATGACTTTATATATCTTTATCTATAAGAACAAATTTAAGTGTAAAAAAATAGACTATTTTTAGCAGTGAGTCTGTATGCTTTTTAAATACAATCGTCAATTAAATTAGTGAAACTCTTGCACCAAGCTATTAATATGCGCCACCGCAGCGGTTCGATTTTCAACGCAAAGTTTTTCAAAAATATGCTCTAAATGCTTGTTCACTGTCCGTGGGCTAAGCTCCAAAATTTCTGCAATATCTTTATTGGTTTTTCCTAGCAATAACCAGTGCATGACTTCTGCCTCACGTTGAGTCAACTGCGGGCAATATTTTAAAATATCAGCCATTTCCAAAGCTGGCGTAGAAGTCTTAATCTGTATCAGATAATTTTTTGCCACACTTGGTTCAGTTTGCCACGGCGTAAGCAATAAAAGCTGTAATTGCTGAGATAGTGTCGAATAAGAACAGCTGGTTAATTTTTTGGGGTCTTTTTCATGCTCTAAGTCTGAAAACCAAGCTTTTAAGCCTGCTTCAAAGCCCTCTAATTCAGGTAAATATTGATTCAGTAAATCACTGGCTTTTTGGGTTTTCCAAACAATTTTACCTTGAACATCTAGCGCAAGAATGGCTGTTTCCGTCGCATCAATCACTTGTTTTTGTTGCTGCAATAGTTTGGCATGTGCCAAATGTGTTCTTACCCTTGCTAGTACTTCTTCAATATTCAAAGGCTTGGTTACATAGTCCACCCCACCGACCTGAAAACCTCGCACTATATGCTCTGTTTCCGACAAGCCTGTCATAAAAATGACGGGAATAAACTGTGTAATTGGACTCGCTTTAAGTTGTATACAACTTTCAAAACCATCCATATGTGGCATATTGCCATCAAGCAAAATCATATCTGGTAAGCATCGGTGTGCTATTTCAATGGCACTTAACCCATCGGTTGTGACAAGCACGCGATAACCTGCCTGATCTAGACTTTCATGTAGCAAGCCTAAATTTTCTGGCACATCATCCACAATCAGAATAACAGCTTGCTCATTTGGTGAAGCTTGCTGAAAAGAAACATGTTGCGTACTCATTGCTTATCCTGAATTAATCGTTGGGCGTGTTTTAAATCAAACTTTTGAATAGCCTGTTCAAGCTGTTCCCATAACTCGTTATGCTCCGGAAAATTTTGACGACATTGCGTTAAAGTCTGTTGAATTCCACGAATGTAGCCCTGTCCAATTAAATCATTTAATTGCTGCAAGCTTTGCTGTAAATCAAGCAGATCATTATTTTCTGGTTGTTGAATTGGTGTATGAACAGCAGCTTGCTCTTGCTTATATGTACTTAGATCGAGTGTTTGAACTTCATTATTTTCAAGGAGTGTCTCTGATTTGGAATCAATCCACACCAAGCCTAACTTGTCTCCAATTTTACTCAGCAACAAATTGAGGTCGATTGGTTTTAACATAAAGTCTTCACTTAAGACCGCATCTTGTGGATTGACTTCACGCTCACCTGCATTGGCCGAAATAATTAAGATCGGCACATTGGTAATATTATTCTGCCGCAATAATCGTGCTGTTTCCCACCCGCCCATCAAAGGCATATTTAAATCCATCAAAATCAGGTTCGGCTGAAAAATAGGTACTCGTCTTAAACAGTCAATGCCCGACTCGGCTTCTTCAATCATAAATCCCAAAGGCTTGAGAAAATTAGCAACTAAGCCTCGATCCACCGCTTCATTATCGACAACCAAAATTCGTTTTCGTTCGCCTTGATAGCCCGTAATCTGGTTAGAGTAAATATTAGAAATTGGATGAACCACTTCTTTTGAAGGTAAGTAAAACTTAATCTTAAATTGTGAACCCTGATTGAGCTGACTAGTCACAGATAGTTGGCCGCCGAGTAAATCGACCAACAATTTTACAATGGGTAATCCGAGTCCTGTTCCGGTAAATCCGCCTTGCACTACATTGCTACCCCGTTCAAACGGATTAAAGATTCGCTCTAAATCTGCCTCGGCAATACCACAGCCCGTATCTCTAATTTCAAAATAAGCCGTTTGAAAACGGTACTCAACTTTTAAAGTAATTGTGCCGCTCATTGTAAACTTTAAAGCATTGCCCAGCAAATTGATCAGCACTTGCTCTAAGCGTTTTTTGTCGGTACGAACATAGTGCGGTAGGTTTTCTCCAATTTCATAAACAAACTGTAAATTCTTCTGTTCAAACTGTGGCTGAAACATTTGAATAATTTGTTCAATAAAATTTGGGAAATGAACGTCCACTACATTTAAAGAAATCTTGCCTGTTTCAATTCGCGCTAAATCTAGTAAACCATCAATCAGTGAAGTTAAATGCTGCCCACTACGGCTAATCACGCCGAGCGCCATTTTGCCTTGTTCTGAGAGCTGCTCTTGTTTTTGAAGCAATTGGCTATAGCCCAAAATACTATTTAGGGGTGTTCTTAATTCGTGGCTAATACCAATGACATAACGGCTTTTTGCATCATTTGCCCGTTCTGCTGAAATTCTGGCGTCTTGTAAGTCTTTTGAAGTGACTTCATGGGCAGCAATTTCATCAATCAATAATGCTGTTTGCTGGTGTGTTTCGATTTCAGCATTACGACGGCTTTCATCGTTTAATACGAGCCACCAAGCAGCAACACTCATCAATAGAAATAAAATGGTATAAATTTTGACAAACAGCGTAAATAGCTGAGGAACGGCTGCCGCATTAATGGTTTCTAAATAGGTTTTTTCTTGGATATAAACCAGACTTAAACTCACTGCCAGAACAATCGACAGCCCTAAAGTCAGTAATAAATATAAACTGACTCGACTATTTAAACGGCTCGCCCAGCGTTCTGGTAAATAGTGCCAGATGGCTTTTTTGAGCTGTACTGACCAACGTGCATCGGGTTTACATAAATCGTGACAGCGTGCTTCAAGTGAACAGCATAGAGAGCAAATCATACCGTTATAGGCTGGGCAACCCGCCATATCGGCAAGTTCATAGTCCCGTTCACACACGACACAGTTAGCAACCGAAGTCGCCTGAATTTTTTCAGGTTGGCGTGCAATGTAATATTTGCCTTTAGTTAGGTAAGCAATGATAGGAACGCATAAAACCGCACTCCCCAAAGCAATAAAACTCGCCAAACCTTTCGCCATGAGTCCGAAAAAGCCCAAGTAACTCAGCATCGATAACACTGAAGCGATGAGTAAAGCACCCACACCTACGGGGTTAATGTCATATAAATAAGCACGGCGAAATTCAATTCCCTTTGGGCTTAAACCTAAAGGTTTACAGATAATTAAATCGGCAACAACCGCGCCAATCCATGCCAAAGCGATATTGCTATATAGTCCCAAAATGCGTTCAACCGCATGGCTAATGCCCATTTCCATCAAAACAATAGCAATAAAAACGTTAAAAAGAAGCCAGACAATTCGTCCCGGATGGCTATGAGTTAAGCGCGCAAAAAAGTTGGACCATGCCAATGAGCCAGCGTAGGCATTGGTCATATTAATTTTAATTTGCGCCAAGCAAACCAGTGCTAGAGTCAATATTAAAGCAAGCTGAGGATTTGGAATAAACTGTTGATAGGCGACCCAATACAAATATGTCGGATTGTCTAGTTCAGAGACAGGAATAAACAGCTGAAAAGCCAACACCATCAGCAGCATGCCCATCAAAACTTTTAAAAATCCAAAAATAATCCAAGATGGACCACCTAAAAAAACGGCAAAACGCCATGCAGTTCTATTCTTCTCTTTTTGCGGTAAGAAACGTAAATAGTCGGCTTGCTCACCAATTTGGATCACAAATGAAAAAATAAGAGTGCACGCCGCACCAAAGTAATACAGATTAAAATCGGTCGAGTTTGAAACTGCCCCAACAAAATGCAGACTACTACTTAAAATTTGTGGTTGTTTCCAAAGTACAAAAAACCACGGTAATAACAGCAATAAGAGCCAGATTGGCTGAGTGACTGCCTGAACTTTGTTAATAAAACCAATGCCTTTGACCACTAAAGGCAAAATCACTAATGCCGAAATTAAGTAACCAATAACTTGCGGAATGCCTAAAGCCAGCTCAAGTGCCATCGCCATAATTGCAGCTTCAAACGCAAGCAAAATAAAGGTAAAGCTGGCATAAATTAGAGATGTAATGGTGGAGCCAATGTAGCCAAAACCTGCACCACGAGTAAGCAAATCGACGTCTACATTATATTTTGCAGCGTAGTAACTAATCGGCCAACTGGTCAAAAATATGATGGTACATACGACAATTGCTGCCCATACTGCATTGCTAAAACCATACTGCCAAAGCATGGTCGCCCCAATGGCTTCCATCGCCAAAAAGCTGACTGTCGAGATCGCGGTATTGGTAACGGTCCAAGGCGACCATTTTCGTACTGAGGTGGGTGCGTAGCGGAGCGCATAATCTTCGATACTTTCATCTGCCACCCAAATATTATATTCACGGCGTGTTTTAATCACACGTTGTGGCGCTTGTTGGGGGCGTGAAGAATCTGGCATAACACTCATGTTTGGCATGTGGCTGCATTAAACCCAGCAATCCTTATGCCAAAAGTCAATTATCATGGCGATTTTCTCGAATACGCACATATACGCAAAATAACGTATTTTCAATTTTTCCCAAAAATCACACACTCAAAACCATCAAAAAACAATGATCAATATTTGTGTTGATTGACCGAAAATGATTGGGAGATTGATGTTATGAGTGTATCTGAACATCCAAATCTGGACACTGTGCAAGGTACAGATTCACAAAAAGCAGTGAATGAAACCTTAGAAGATTATACTTTACGTTATGCTCCACACAGCTTTCGGCGCTGGAGTCCCAAAGTTGTCGCTATTACTGCACTTGGTGGTATTGCCTATCTTGCTGACTTTTCTATTGGCGCCAGTATTGGTATGTCTTACGGAACAACCAATGCTGTTTTCTCCATTTTATTTGCAGCGATTATTATCTTCTTAACCGGCATTCCTTTAGCCTACTACGCAGCGCGCTATAACATCGATCTTGACTTGATTACCCGCGGCGCAGGTTTTGGTTATATCGGCTCAGTCCTGACCAGTATCATTTTTGCCAGTTTCACGTTTATTTTCTTTGCCCTTGAAGGTTCAATCATGGCGCAAGGGTTATTGCTCGGTTTAGGCATTCCGCTTTGGGCAGGTTACCTCATCTCAACAGTTATGGTCATACCGCTGGTGATTTACGGTATGAAAGCCTTAAGTAAATTACAAGTCTGGACTACCCCGCTTTGGCTCGTTCTGATGATTGGTCCTGTGGCCTATCTGATTTATCAAGAACCTACCTTAGTCAGCCAGTTTGCAACTTTCACAGGTAACGAAGGTTTTGCAACTGTAGACATGGCTGCAATCATGTTAGGTGCTGGTATATGTTTATCGCTAATCATGCAAATCGGTGAGCAAATTGACTATCTACGCTTCATGCCTGCTAAAACAAAAGAAAATAGCAAAGCATGGTGGGCTGCGGTTATTTCAGCGGGTCCGGGTTGGGTAATTTTAGGGGCGATTAAACAAATTATTGGGGCATTTTTAGGTTTCTATTTACTTACTAAAATACCGGGCGTAAACAGCACTGAACCTGTTCAACAGTTTAATGCAGCGTTTCATGACATGCTTCCGGGCTGGGCAGCTTTAACACTTGCAGTGATTTTGGTAGTTATTTCTCAAATTAAAATTAATGTGACCAATGCTTACTCTGGTTCCCTTGCATGGACAAGTGCCTACACACGTATTAGCAAACATTATCCTGGTCGTATTGTCTTTGTGATGGTGAACTTGGCAATTGCGCTTGCTTTAATGGAAGGCAACATGTTCGCGGTACTGGGTAAAATCTTAGGGTTCTATTCAAACTTTGCGATTGCTTGGGTTGTGGTTGTTGCAACAGATATTTCAATTAATAAATATGTATTAAAACTTTCACCGAAAGAGCCAGAATACCGCCGTGACATGCTATACAACGTAAACCCTGTCGGCATGGTTGCGTTCCTTGTATCAGCAGGCTTATCAATTGCAGCATTCTTCGGATTACTGGGTAGCTTCTTGGCGCCTTACTCACCGCTTATCGCACTTGTACTTGCCTTTGTATTAACACCAATCATGGGCTTATTAACCAAAGGAAAATACTACATCAAGTCACACGATGACGGCATTAAAGAACCACGTTATGATGCTGAAGGTACTCCTGTAGCAACTGTTTATCACTGCCGCGTATGTGAGCAAGGTTATGAACGTCCAGATATTATGTTCTCTCACAAACATAACGGTACAATCTGTTCTTTGTGTAAAACACTCGATGCTTAAATATTCTTAAAACTAAAAAAGAAGCTTTAAAGCTTCTTTTTTTATATCTGATGATTCTTAGCCAATCGGAAATAAGCGTTCAGGCACTACATCTTTCATCACAATGGTTGAGATGAGTCGTTGCACACTTGGAATAGCAGATAATTTTTCATCGTACAAACGCTGAAAAGCGGGTAAATCTTTAGCCACCACATGTAGTAAATAATCTGGCTCACCAAACAAACGCTGTGCCTGAATAATTTGCGGGATGTCTATCACGGCATTTTCAAACTTCTCGACTGCCTGTTTATCGCCCTCTTTAAGCGTGATAAAAACAATCGCTGAAAATTCAAATCCCACTAAGTTTGGGTCGAGTTCTGCCCGATAACCTTTGATAGCTCCTGACTCTTCTAAAGCCTTCACTCGTCTATGACAAGGTGAAATGCTCAAACCGACTTTTTCTGCTAATTCAGTAATAGATAATCGGCCATTTAATTGCAATTCAGCAAGAATCTTTTTATCTGTGCGATCCATTTAGAAAAATTTACCCCAAATGAGTGTGATATGAGCAAATATTTAAAAGCACATTCTAAATACATGAGCATATTATTTTCAACAAGCTCGAATAAATAGGGATTTTTTTCTAAACCACGAGTGAAACCTTTGGAACATAGTTTGCCGAGATAAGCATATGGCTTTTAACATTTTTATTGCATTTTGGAGTGTCTCCATTCTTTTTATTATTACGCCAGGGGCAGACTGGGCCTATGCCATTTCGGCAGGAATTAAAGGTAAAGTCGTTGTACCCGCTGTTGCAGGTATGCTATTTGGGCACTTTATTACGATTTTATTAGTAGCGGCTGGTGTTGGCCTGCTTGTAGCAAATAATCCAACTGCACTCATGATCCTAACAATTGCAGGTTCTGCTTATTTGTTATGGATGGGAATAAACTTATTACTTACGCCTCCAACTCCGAACGAGTCTAGTTCTGAAAAAGCTCAGTCATGGTTGAGCTGGGCAACCAAAGGAGTTTACGTGAGTGGATTAAACCCGAAAGTTTTTTTGCTCTTTTTAGCACTGCTTCCTCAATTTATTGACACTACTGCTTCATGGTCAGTAACAACACAAATTCTTGCCTTCGGTGTTGTCCATATGATTAGCTGCGCGATAATTTACTTAATAGTGGGTTATGGTTCAGAGGCTATTTTGAAAACCAGACCACAAGCAGCACAATTAGTCGGCCGTTTTTCAGGTGGTTTGATGGTTGTTATCGCAACGTGCTTATTGATTGGGCAAATTTAAAAGTCATTCAGCAAAAAGTTACTGGCCTCGATTTCAGGTCAGTAACTTAAATAATAAATATAAGAAAAAATTATCTCATTCGTTTGAGGTTATAAGTCACGACTCCCCAAATAACCAGTTCTTGCCCCTCTTCAATATAAATATTCTGATAATCAGGATTTTCTGCTTTTAGCCAAACTTTAGGTGGATGAAATTGACTATCAATCATTAAGCGCTTCACAGTGAAATCATTATCGATGAGTGCAATCACAATATCACCCGATTTAGCGGGAATGCTACGGTCCACAATAAGCGGATCATTAATATCAATTCCAGCATCTAACATGGATAAAGAGTTGGCTTTGACAATAAACGTGGCATTTTCATTTCTAATTAAATATTCATTTAAATCGAGTGCTTGCTCAATATCATCTTGCGCAGGCGAAGGAAAACCTGCCGCAACACGTTCAGTTGCCAAAGGAATATGGTAAATTTTATCGTTATTCGGGTGGACCTGTTGGACATTAAGTTTTGAGTTAAAGTCGGTCAAGTTATTGGTTTTGACATTATTCAGTAACCAATTTTTGATAAAGTTAACTTGAGACTCAGGAACACGAATGACTTTGGTGGGTTCATTGAACTGTGCTTTACGTCCGGCATTTTCTCGTGCACCGCCATGCTCGAACTCTTTTTTCTTTGGCATATTGCCTCCATTCCACTGTTCAAATCCTACACAAACAATGTAACTTGAAAAAGTTACATTTTCAAGTTGACGAAATATTTTTTTTGCATAACAATAAATCTCATGATCAGATTTTAATCCATTTTGCTTTTAACAGGGATGTTTTAACCAAAATGGCAATTTGAAGAAAATCAAAACCTATTTCGAAATAGTCGTTATCGCTGACTGTTTTTTTGATTTTTATCAAATGAGATTCTGAACACTTAACATTCTGGTTAAATTCAGTTTTTGGTATGGAGACATGCGAAATGAAAAATCAACGTGATGCGGTTTTAGGTTATGCAAATGAGCAACATGCTTACTATATTCGCCTAATTGAAAATGATGCGGTTTTAGGTGAAAGCTACGGATTATTTTGTGAAAATCCAGATAGCGAAGCAGCCGAAAGTATTATGACGACACTTTTTTTGAAAAAATCTTTTTGGTTAAACGGTTCTGAATACCTTGATATTGTAAAAGGCCTACAACCTCTCCCTCAGTAAATACAGTAAGTAAGCTAAAAACAAAGGAGGCAAAAGCCTCCTTTGTTTTTAAAACATTCTGCTTAAGACGTAAAACGTCCGTAGGCATCACGTTTTTGATTACGAGAGTTTTGACCACGGCCATCATAATCATCATCGTCATCACGGCTGCGACCACGACCTCGTCCGCTTGAACGGCCTCCGCGATCATCATCGTCATCGTCATCACGGCTGCGACCTCGGCCTCGACCACCTGAGCGGCCACCGCGATCGTCATCATCATCATCATCATCACGGCTGCGACCTCGGCCTCGACCACCTGAGCGGCCACCGCGATCGTCATCATCATCGTCATCACGGCTGCGGCCACGGCCTCGTCCGCCTGAACGGCCTCCGCGATCGTCATCATCATCATCGTCATCACGGCTGCGGCCACGGCCTCGTCCGCCTGAACGGCCTCCGCGATCGTCATCATCATCGTCATCACGGCTGCGGCCACGACCTCGTCCACCTGAACGGCCGCGATCATCATCATCATCGTCATCACGGCCGCGGCCTCGACCACCTGAGCGACCACCGCGATCGTCATCATCATCGTCATCGCGACTGCGGCCACGACCTCGTCCACCTGAGCGGCCACGATCGTCATCATCGTCGTCATCACGGCTGCGACCTCGGCCTCGACCACCTGAACGGCCACCACGATCGTCATCATCATCGTCATCACGGCTGCGACCTCGGCCTCGACCACCTGAACGGCCTCCGCGATCGTCATCATCATCGTCATCGCGACTGCGACCTCGGCCTCGACCACCTGAGCGGCCTCCGCGATCGTCGTCATCATCATCGTCGTCATCACGGCTGCGGCCACGGCCTCGTCCGCTTGAACGGCCACCGCGATCATCGTCATCATCGTCGTCGTAACGGCTTCGGCCTCGGCCACCTGAGCGGCTACCGCGATCGTCATCATCGTCGTCATCATCGTCGTCATCATCACGACCGCGGCCACGACCATTACGGCCATCATTTTTATGGCTTAATGCACCCGCTTCACGCGCTTCTTCAGACGTAAATTCATGAGCGTTACCACTTGCATGGGCTGCTCGGCCAGCTTCACGAGCTTCTTCAGAGGTAAACTCATGTGCATTACCACTCGCGTGAGCAGCTCGCCCACCTTTGCTGGCTATTTCTCGTACTCTTTCAGGATCCATACTTGCAAATCCACGATTTGAAGTACCTGTTCTATTGTTATCATCATCTTCATATCTAGTATTAGCCATAGTTATATCTTCCTATATTTAATTATAGTCACTACCGCTTTTAGTTAACGGATTTAATAACAATAGAATATCTATAATATTTTCCCACCCAAGTGATGTATCAATCCTTTTAAATGTATATCAATCAAAAAATGAAATTTCTTATAAACACATTATTTTTAAAATATTTTAAAAATTTTAATTATTAATAATTTTACTCTTTAAATATTGGATATACTCATTATTACCTAAGGGCACACTACAATATATTTTTACAAACACAGTTAAAATAATTTAACTGATAACAAAAAATTTCAAAACGTACAAAACAGTAAACTAACACAACACCAGATCTATTGAGAAAATAACAAGCAAACAATTATTTTAATTAAAAAACAATAACATATATCATTACATTTTCAGAATTAATTTACTTGAGAGATTAATATGAATATTTAAAACTAATTTTAATAAGATGGTTTGAGTAACTTAACTATGCAATTAAAAAATCAACAGTCAGCTCTACAATATATCCATATTTCTATCCCTGAAATTTTACTAGGACATATTAAGTCCAAAAACTCATGGCAGGACTATGACAAAGAATGGAGCTATAGATTAGACCCACCTCATGCAAGTCATCCCTTCCAAAGAGACTTATATATTATTAAGTCAGAAAATATAGAACATGAAGATATAAAACTGTTGCTAGATAATATAGCTATTAAAAATAATAAAAATTCAGAAAATATAGATGGAGCAAAAGAAATTATTAAAAAAATATTAGATTTATCTAATAATATACCGATAGAAAACTGGTTAGAAGATACAGGCAATAGATCTATTATTGAAAGCATGATTGATAAAAACAAAATCAAGTTAATCGATATTATTTAGCCCTCAAATATAAAATATTTTTTTACATCCTTACAAATAAAATAACAAAGACAACTTATTAAAAAATTCATTTTACTCACATTTACGCGGTAACAGCTCACTATATGAAAATTAGATATTACAACCGAGGTATTTAAAAATGGAAAACTCAACAAACCAGTATCCAACGTCTGCCCCCGCACAAGTTCAATCTCATCAACCAGGCGATCAGGAAAAAATGCATCCTGAGCCAGAGATTATAAAAAGCTCGCATAAAGGTAGCGATAAGCTAAAAGGCAAAGTTGCGGTAATTAGTGGGGGTGATAGCGGTATCGGTCGCTCTGTCGCAGTATTGTTTGCTCGTGAAGGTGCCGATATTGCGATACTTTATCTCGAAGAAGATCAAGATGCCGAAATCACTAAACAACTCGTTGAAAGAGAAGGACAACATTGCCTTTTATTAAAAGGTGATATTTCTGCCCCAGATGTTGCAAAACTCGATATTGATAAAGTTCTACAACATTACGGCAAAATTAATATTTTAGTGAATAACGCTGGTGTGCAATATCAACAAAAAGAAATTGAAAGTATTAGTAATGAGCAATTAGAAAAGACATTTAAAACTAATATTTTCCCAATGTTTTATCTTACTAAAGAAGCCATTCCTTATATGGAAGAAGGTGACAGTATTATTAACACCACCAGTATTACCAGCTATCAAGGCCATGATGAGCTCATTGATTATGCAAGTACCAAAGGTGCGATTACGACTTTTACGCGTAGCTTATCGAACAATTTAATGAAACAGAAAAAAGGAATTCGGGTAAATGGTGTTGCACCAGGACCCATCTGGACACCATTAATTCCAAGCAGTTTCGATGCAGAAACCGTTAAAGAATTTGGTAAAGATACCCCAATGGGAAGAATGGGGCAACCAAGTGAAGTTGCTCCCGCCTATCTTTTTCTTGCCTCAGATGATGCAAGTTATATTACAGGTCAGGTCATTCATGTAAATGGTGGTCAAATCGTAAATGGTTAATTCCTAAAATATAAAAAAGCCCTGAAAGTTAAAACTTTCAGGGCTTTTTTGTTTGTTAAGCCGGTATCTGAGCAGCTATTTGTTCTCGTGACCAAACACGATGAGCCATAATCAGGTTTTTGAAATTTTCAGCAATCGGCTGGAATTCATCTCCAACTAGAGTGCCTTCATCGGGAACTAAACCTAGCGGTTCAAGTAAATCAGATTTATTACCTAAAAATGCAATTGGTTTTAAATGCTTGTAGGCTTCTAATAGATAATGGCGAGTCACTCCGTCTTGCATGACAACGTTTAAGTTATCGCCATCAGGAATAATCACTGCATCATACGCAATTGACGGTTCAGCCATTTGCATACCATCAGCCACAATAATGTTGTCTTTATGGTCTTTTACAGGAGCTAAGCTTGGCGCTAATAAATGAAGAGTCACCCCTTCTTTAATTGCCCAGTTTTTCATAACTTCCAGTTCATCAGATTTGACTAAATTATGGATGAGTACTGAAACTTTTCGGCCTTGAATATCTTGGGGTGGGAAAGCCAAGAAAGATAATTTAGCCGATTTTTCAACTGCAGTTTTTTTATAATCTAGCGTTAAATCAGGTACTTCAATTCCTAAATTAGCGCCTACTTGTCGTGCTAAGTCGAGATCAATATTTGCCAAAATTTGTTGAACTTGACGCTCACGAATATGTTTTCGTTGCACTTTACTTAATTCAAAAGTATAGGCATCGACCACATGCTTTTGCTCATGAGGGGCAAGGCTCTTGTAGTAAAGGCGCGGTTGAGAAAAATGATCAGAAAAAGTTTCGCTTCTTTGACGAAGTTTGTGTCCGCTAATCTGTTCAGGATAGCTTTCAAAACCGCCGTTTGAAGCAGCAGGTGGGGTTTCGGCTGGCCAATCATTATCAATTGAGTTTGGTTGATATGAAGCCTGCCCTTTATGAATCGTATGCTGGTGAATACCATCACGTTGATTATTGTGGAATGGGCACACAGGTTTATTGATCGGAATTTGATGGAAGTTCGGTCCACCCAAACGACTTAACTGTGTATCAGTATATGAAAATAGTCGTGCTTGTAGAAGCGGGTCATTTGTAAAGTCAATTCCTGGCACAATATGTCCCGGACAGAAAGCCACCTGCTCTGTTTCTGCAAAGAAATTATCTACATTTCTGTTCAAAACAAATCGTCCAATTGGTGTCACTGGAACCAACTCTTCAGGAATAATTTTTGTCGGGTCCAATAAGTCGAAGTCAAAGTTCATCTCGTCTTTTTCTTCAACAATTTGTACACCGAGTTCCCATTCAGGATAAACCCCATTTTCAATGGCTTCATAAAGATCGCGACGGTGGAAATCCGGGTCTTTACCAGCAAGCTTTTGAGCTTCATCCCAAACTAACGCACTTAAACCTTGTTTAGGGGTCCAGTGGAATTTCACAAAATGTGATTTACCTTGGGCATTAATAAGACGGAATGTATGAACCCCAAACCCTTGGATTGAGCGTAAATTACGAGGAATAGCACGGTCTGACATTGCCCAAATCACCGCGTGTGCTGACTCAGGTACTAAAGACACAAAATCCCAAAAAGTATCGTGTGCAGATGCTCCTGTTGGCATTTCTGTATCTGGTTCAGGTTTTACAGCATGAACGAAGTCTGGAAACTTAATTCCATCTTGCACAAAAAACACAGGCGCATTATTGCCGACTAAATCAAAATTACCCTCTTGGGTATAAAATTTAATGGCAAAACCACGAATATCACGAACCGTATCAGCAGAACCACGTGGTCCCTGCACTGTTGAGAAGCGTACAAAAATTGGAGTTTGAATGGTTGGGTCAGTCAAAAAACTGGCTTTTGTTAAGCGTTCATTTCCTTCATAAGCCTGAAAGTAACCATGAGCACCCACGCCACGTGCATGCACAATACGCTCAGGAATACGTTCATGGTCAAAATGAGTAATCTTTTCTCGTAAAATAAAATCTTCTAATAGTGTCGAACCGCGAATACCTGCTCTTAAACTATTCTGGTTATCAGCAATTTTAACCCCTTGATTTGTGGTTAATGCTTCATTGGTTGCATCGTCTCTGACTGAGTCTAATTGTTCAGTTTTTTGGGTAGTATTGGCTTTATTTGCAGCGTCAGCACCAGCCATTTCACTTGTTTTATTTGTTGATTTAACATTATCAGTCATGTTCATTACCTATGTTTTAAAGTTAAACGTGGGGTGAATTAAAAACTTCAAGAGTTAGTTTTGTTAAAGGAACTTAAATATGGAAAAAGGAGCTCGACATATTTACGTGTGCTCCAAAGCCCAATGCTTTTATGGTGTGAATGTGGAGCCAAAAACGGAGTCAGCTTGCATATTTTTATGGCAAGATCAGGTGTCTGACGTATACGCTCTTGGAGTGCATCAAGTTCGCCATCAGAAATATAGCTAAACAGATAATCTTGAATACGCTGGCTAGTCTTAAGTTCTCTACTGTAGGCCAAGAAGTTAGAAGAATGATCACTACCAGCAATCCAATCATGAATAATTTGACGTTCTACAGGGTTAAATACCCCAAACATTTTTCCATTTTCTTCATTAATCATCCGCCAGAACACACTCTGCTCAGGGTCGGTATTAAATTTAATCCATTTGTGATCAATGAGATGTGTAACCAAGCCTTTAACGTCTTCTGGGTTTGATAACCATTGGTTAATGGTTTTACATCCAAACTGTCTAGTTTCGTTATGTATTAGCTGCCCCACGAGCGCTTTTCTTTTTAAAATTTTAAGGACTAAATCTTCAAGATTTAAATTTTTAATAATTTTTGAAGAAGAAACGCCATGGTTATTAAGAGCAAAACCACGTTTTAATTTATTAAAGAAAGCTTCTTTATCTCTGTATTTATCGTAAATATTTTCTATAACTTTAATTGCTTTATCTGCGTGTCCATTATCAATATTGTCGATAGTGATGTGCAAATTAAAATATTTAGAATCAATACCCAGTTCAGCAAGTTCATAATTACTAATGAGTAAATGCAGTGGCAGTTGCTCATAACCTAAATTGAAGCCGACAATTTCGGGAATAAACTCAGGTGGAGCATAACCAAGCGCAAGCTGAATCACGGCATTATGATAGTATTCATCCTCTAAAAGTAGATCAAAACTATCAAGCCCCAGACTACGTAACAAATCATCATAGATACAGACATGGTTTGCTTTCGGCTCACCGAGTCCCAGCTCTTCTAGATAAGTAATAATAAGGTCATGAAAAACCGGATCGTTCCAGTAGTGAACTAAGCTATATAGCCATGCACCGTCTACTTTTTTAGTTGGAGAAACTTTAATTAAAAATTCAAATGCCTGACCGACATTCTGGAAATACTCTCTCTCACCCCCACTTTGTCTACGGTTTAGATAAGCCTGAAATAACTCACAATTTTGTTTATTGTCGTTTTCACACCATTCTTTAACTGTATTTATAGTTGCAAGAAAATCAATTTCCTTTTGATCTATTTTATCTATTTCTTCATTAAGAAAATCTCTTGCTTTCTTCTCTTTTTCAAAACTAGAAATATCAGGATCAAGAAAAAAAACATATAATTCATAATAATTCTGTTGATTATCTTGTAATAGGTCTAATAATCTTTTTTTCACTACAACAGGCATTTCTATTCTCCTTTAGTGAGATATAAACCACCATACTTTATGAAAACCATAATCCCAGACTATCTTTGTTATATTACGTTATCAAGAAATAACATATAATTTTTAAATTATTAAAATTCAACAACATAAAACATAACAAAAATTTACATTCTCAACTTTAGAATAATTTAAATATTTGCTTTTATAAAAAAATATATAAATTATAAATTATAATTACACTTGAGTTACTTTTAAAATTATAAAGACTAAAAACTTAACAAAAACAAATTAAAAATAATCTTATAACTAAATTAAAAACAATTGTAAGGAGAATACAAATGTTTAACTCATGCTGCAAATTACTAGCACAAGAAAAAGTTAAAATCGCATTTTTTGAAAGTGCTTCGGCAGGTTATTTAGCTTACCGCTTTTCTTTGAGTCCCTATTCAGGTGATATTCTTATTGGGAGCTTAGTCAGTTACGACTTACGTGTTAAAGAAAATACGCTTCATATTTCACCTGAACTCATTGAAAAATATACACCTGAGTCGATGCAAGTTACTGTAGAAATGATCAAAAAAGGTAAAGAACTCCTGAATGCCGATCTTTATATTGCGTGTACAGGATTATTAAAAAAAGGAGGTTCTGAAAATAAAGAAAAACCTGTAGGCACCTTTTTTTATTGTATTTATTATAAAAATAATTTTTATAATTTTAGACGCATATTTAAAGGGCCAGCATGTTTTAAACTTAGACAGCTCCTCTACTACATTACGCAAGATATAAAATATGTAATATTGGATAATAAAAAATAGCTACTCCTTCATAAAAAATAACAAATACATATTTAGAAATAATCATAGTGTTTAGTTAATTCCAATGTACCTAAATGTAATTTTAACCACATTCATATTAATTATGTTTATTCATTAAATTTACATTTTATAGAAATCAAGGTTTTATTTTATCTTCATAGTTACATTTAAATATAGGGTAACACCCCAAGACTACACAATAAAAATTTTCATGTTTAAATAAACCTATCTGAAGCTCTCAGATAAAACACACATCATAAATGATATGAGGTAATTAAAGATGAGCACTACTAATAATCAAAGCAATCAACGCGATAATCAACAGCAACAACAACAGCAAAACGACAACCGCAACAACCAACAGCAGCAAGGCAATCAACAGCAACAGAACAATCAGCAACAACAGCAAAATGACAACCGCCGCCAACAACAAGGCTCTAATCAAAAAGATTCAGGCCAACAAAACTCAAATAACAATAATCAGCAACGTTAATCCGTTGCTGACTTAAATGTCATTTGATGCGGTCATTCATTTTATTTAGGAAGGTGCTCTCACCTTCCTAAATTTAACATAAGCATAAAATTAAATAAGAGAAGAGGAAAAACTGATGACAGATCAAAATACAGACCATACTCGACTAGTAGCTGGCGACCATAATTATTCTGACTCTCGCTGGCGAGAAAGTTATCTTACTCGACCTTATTATCAAGAAGCTCAATTAACTACGCCAGATCTGGATTATGATCGTGACTTTTCTGCAGCTTATGAACTAGGTCACCGTGCCCGTTCAGAATCTAAAGAAGGAACTCAGTTTGAAGATATGGAAGGTAGCTTGCAACAAAAGTGGGAAGAACTCAAAGCTGAATCCCGATTAAAATGGGAACATGCAAAACAAGCCATTAAAGATGCATGGGATGACATGTGACATCCTTAATTGCTCCAAAGCATATAGCTTATTTCCTATTGGCCCTGGGAAATAAGCTTTTTTTTATGGATGTGTGTATTAAACAATACTAACCAATTGATTAATTTTATATTTTATTTTTTTATTATGTTACATACTTTATAGAAAAAAGTTAAGGAAACCCATATAACTATGAGTTTCCTTAAATAAAAAATTATGAATTTTTATCTATTTGTTGAGAAGTGGTTGGATCATTAGAGCCATGTGTTCCATCATCATCTGTTGAATTTCGATCTTGGCAAGCGCTCATACCCATGGCGATTGCAACAACCATACTCACTGCACAAAAAATTCTTAACATTAAGGCCACCCTTATAAATCTTAAGATGTAGGCTTATGAATAACATTATCTTATGTTGGCCTACCGCTGTGGTTCTCTTAAGTTTTGTAGATTGTGCAAGCTTTTGTAAAAACTTGAATAAAATAAATGATAAAAAATTACTCTTCTTGCAATTGATATTTTATTTAAAATTTGGCAATAGCTATTTATTTAATTACGCCATATTCATAAAATTAAATTTGGTTACTCTTTTTTGCTTTATGTTTAATCAAGTCATTGAACACGAACACTATATAAATAAACAATTAATAAATATTTGATATATAAACATTAAAAATTATTTTTATAATCATATTGAACCATTATTCAATAATTCCAATTGTAAATAACTCATTATTTTATTAATGAAAATTTAAAAATATTAATATTTGTTTATATAAACCAATCTTTTATTTTTGCAATTGACCCGCTTTAAGGCTCAGCTTATGATGCTCCGGCTGACCTATTTTGTCAGTCGGTTTTAGCAGACCGTCTACCTAAGCGCACTAAAAACGAGTTTTTTGGTGTGTAGCCCCTCGTGCCTTTGACGGAGGAACGGGAGTGGGACACCTTCGGGTGTGCTGGTTTCTTAGGTATCAGTCTGCTAACCCTCTTTCGTTTCACCACCATAATTAATAGCAGTGATTGGGCGCAACTTCTTTTATCAAGGAGTCTCTAATGACTATTATTTTATATCGTGTTATTTCATCTACTCTTCATTACGTTATCGATTTAGCTGAAACTATTTTCAAGAAAAAGCTCTATTTTTTTATGTTTCTGCTTTCTTCTTTGTTCAGAGTAAATATTTCCATATTTAAAGCTGGATAAAGACTAGAAAATTTCTATAAACAAGACTTAACGATAACAACAACCAATGAAGAGCAATAATGATGTTTTTTTTATATCGTATTGTTTTAGTGTGCACCCTATTAATAAGTTCTATAAGTTTATTAGGTTGCAGATCTATTAGTAAAAATGAATTTAATACACATTGTGTTTGGGCCGGTCGTGCACTTTCACAATGCAACTGTATTTATAACTCTTTAGAAAAACATTATTCGCCACAATTTGTTGAGAACTTACCTAAAGTAAGCTTACAAAATATTGATGCGGATATGCACTTTGTGGAAACAATGAATGAAACAATGCACCAATGTCAGTTAAGTGCCAGAAAAAGTTTAATTAACTAATATTCGCATGCTCTACTAAGAAATCTAGAAAGGCCCTTACACGCTTAGGGACATATTTATCATGTCCTATCCAAACAGCATGGAATTCTTCCGAAGCATTGATATTCCAATCTTCAAGGATTCTAACCAACTGTTTTTGTTCTAAAGCTTTTTGGACTTGGAATTCATTAAGCTGTGCAATACCAACTCCTGCAAGCGCTAATTGTAAGATTGCCTCTCCATGATTTACTTTTAAAACTCTGGTGGGTGTAAGTGTGATTTCTTGAACATCTTTTTTAAAGAGCCACGTTTTGTTTTGGCGTTGATAACTCACATCTAAAAGCTGATGTTCGTATAACTCTTCTGGATGCTGTGGACAACCATTCTTTTCAATATATGTAGGTGAACATACATAATGTTTCTGAGTGCTTCCGAGTGAACGAGCAACCAAATTTGAGCTTTTCAAAGGCCCTGTTCGAATTGCGACATCAATTCTTTGCTCAACTAAATTAATGACTTCATCACTCAAATGAGCCTCTAATTCAATTTGTGGATAGCACTCGTTAAATAAAGAAATACAAGGCAATAAAAAGTATGTCCAATATGAAAAACTGGTATGGATTCTAATTCGCCCTTTTGGCATGTGATTTGCCGTAACTGATTGTTCTAGTTCATCTAAATTGTTGAGTATTTGAATGCCTTGCTCATAAAACTGACAACCTTCACTGGTAAGTTGAAATTGGCGTGTTGAACGGTTCAGTAGTCTGACGCCAAGTCTTTTTTCTAAACGAGAAACTAACTTACTCACAGCAGACGGCGTCATGTCACAAGCTCTTGCGACTGCTGAAAAGCTTCCTAATTCGACTACTCGAATAAAAATTGCCAACTCACCAGAGCGATTAACATCAAAATATGACATAACGAAATCTATTTATGAATTTATTTCACAAATCTTATTCCGCTTATGTCGCTATAACAAGCCAGCAATTTGTTTCAAGATAACTTTAATTCGTTTTAAAGAGTTCAAGAGATGAAACTTTATCAACCCGCCCTATTCTCTCTTGTTTTATTTACGAGCTTTGCACAAGCAGAAGTACAAAAGAGCCAGTGGGTTACCACTTGGGCAGCTAGTCCACAAAAAGTCTGGAATAAAGATTTCGTTTTCCCGACCAATATTCCAGAGCAAATATCGAATCAGACTATTAAACAAATTAGTCAAATTAGTTTAGGTGGTGAAGCTATTAGACTCGTTTTTACCAATCAATATGGCGATCAACCGCTCTATATTGATAAAACTACCGTGGGGCTAGTTAAAGGACAAAGTCTTAAATCAAAGAGTGTTTATCCAGTTTATTTCTCTGGAAAGCTTAAAGCACAAGTTTTACCTGGCAAACAACTGATGAGTGATCCAATCCAGCTCCCTGTTCCAGATCATGCACAGTTAATGGTAAATACCTTTATTCAAAAGCCAACTACATTTAAAACTTTTCATTGGGATGCGAAACAAACCAGTTGGCTCATTACGGGCAACCAGACTGCGAACTTAAATACACCTAGCAGTGCCAAAAAAACAACCGCACGATTATTATTATCGGCTGTAGAAGTAAAACCAAAGCGTAAAGCACATGTTGTTGCAGTCATTGGAGACTCAATTACCGACGGTGCAACTGCAACTTTAGATGCAAATACGAGATGGACCGACTTTTTAGCTAAGCGCTTATCACCACATCAAGTCGCGGTCATTAACAGTGGAATTTCAGGGAATCGGTTACTTAACGACGGTATGGGTGACAGTGCTTTAGAACGCTTACAAAAAGAAGTATTTCAATATTCAGGTGTGAAAACATTAATTGTTCTGGTGGGTATTAATGATATTTCATGGCCCGGTACTGCTTTTGCACCTAAACAACAAATACCGACTTTTGAAGCACTCACTCAAGGTTATAAACGTGTTGTAGATGAAGCACATCGCCAAGGTATTCAAGTGATTGGAGCAACCTTATTACCATTTTCGGGAGCTTTACCCAATACTCCTCTTGATAACTACTATCAACCGAATAAAGATGAATTACGCCAGCGTATTAATCACTGGATCAGAACCAGCCATACATTTGACGGTGTACTTGATCTTGAGCAAGGCTTAAAAGACCCTAAACATCCTGATCGATTAAATCCAATTTATGATTCAGGAGATCATTTACATCCGAATGATCGTGGGAATCAACAAATGGCAAATCTGGTTGATTTAAACCAATTAGTTAAACAATAAAACATCTAGATACAGGTAGGAATTTGTTTCCTACCCGTATTCATATTGATTAATTCCCCTCTAACTCGGCGTTAAGCTTTGGTGTAATAGGCTGTTTTTCAGCTGCATATCGTCTTAAAACCATGACGGCGAAAAGCGCTAAAATTGCAGGAATTGCGATCATCACAAAATTCATCTTATGTGGTAACTCCAACCCTAATAACAGGCCCGTTAAGATAGGTCCAACAATAGCCCCAATACGACCAACACCAGAAGCACAGCCAATTCCAGTAGAACGCACACTTAATGGATAATATTGTGCAACGTAACTATAAAGAAGAATTGAAGTACCAATCGTTGCTGCTCCTGCAACAGTCACCAAACCATATAAAACATAGGCTGGTGACTTAAAGCCTAAACCGACCAGTGCCAAAACACCAGCTAGCAGCATTCCCATAATTACAGGTTTTAAATGGAATTTATCAGACAAAATACCACCACCGATTGAACCGATCATTGCGCCAACATTTAGAGCAAGCAAGAATAAAATACTCTTTCCGAGTGAATACCCTGCTGCCAGCATGAGTTTTGGTAACCAGCTACTTAAGGCATACACCATGAGTAAGCACATAAAGAACACGAGCCAAAACATGAGTGTATTGAAAGCACGGCCTTGTTGAAATAATCCCTTTACAGAACTACCTGTTGGAACATTATCTTCATTAAGCACTAATTGCGTATTGATCGTTAGGTTTTGTTCAGGTGAAATTTTTTGAATAATGCGCTGTGCTTGCTCAGTCTTACCTGTCTTAACTAAAAAGGTTAAAGACTCAGGTAAAAACTTCCAAATGACAGGTAATAAAAATAATGGAATACCGGCAATTAAAAACATAATTTGCCACCCCTGACTTTCAACCAAATAGCTACCGATCAATGCTGAAAGAATCCCCCCAATTGCATAACCACTAAACATACTCCCCACCAAAGTACTTCTTATACGTTTGGGCGCATATTCTGATGTAAGTGCAACTAAATTTGGCATAACCCCACCAATGCCTAGTCCCGCCAAGAACCGAAGTACCCCAAACTCAAGTGGGCTTGATGCAAAAGCACCTAAAAAGGTAAAACCACTAAAAAAAGTCACACAGATTAAAATTACCTTTTTACGGCCTATTTTGTCTGCCAATGTTCCAAAAAACATTGCCCCAAACATCATTCCACATAGTGCCGTACTTGCTAACATCCCCGCCTGTACAGCTGTTAACGACCACTCTTGCATTAGCAAAGGCAGTACCACGCCATAAATCACCAGATCGTAACCATCAAAAATAATAATCAATAAACACCAAAGTAAAATACTCCAGTGAAAAGGGGTAAATCTGGCCTGATCAATAACTTCATTTACATTTAATTTAGATGTTGTCATTTACTCACCTCCTTTGTGAGATAAATTCATATTCAATTTTTTAAAACGACATACTGCACCCTAAAGAAAAAACAAATTATTCAAGGTTTTATTGAATAAATTAAAAGTCATAACTCGCCATCATATTGAAGCGGTTATCAATTCCGTTACGTCCATCAAAAGTTTCTCGTTCGCCATACACATATTCGACGCCCAAGGTAATTGGTTTGTATGGGTTATAAAGTGCATTCACCCAGCCCTGCCAAATCTCTTTATTTTGGGTGGTGCTATTACGTTGTAATTCAGCAAAACGGTTATCATCTTTGGCTTTCATATAGCCATAAGCTAAGGTTGAACGAATTTGCGGTGTAAATTGATGAGTAATACCTAAAGAAACGGTGTCAAATTCATTGCTATGCATATTGTTTTGATCATCTATTGCATAGCCGCTGTTACTCCATAGTAGGAAACGCCCATCTCCTTTGACATGGTAATAATCGGCTTTGAGTAATGTATCAGGTGTAATTTGGTATTTACCGCCGAAGCCTACGCCCCAAGCGACTTCCTCATCATTATTCGTTCTCTTTTCGGCAACAAAACTACGTCCCGACAACATCGAGCCATTGGCAAATTTATGATTTAAGCGCCCTACCAACGCTGGTAAACGCATTTTATTATCTGGGTCTGAAGTCGCAGTATATTTCGGATCTTCAACCGATATTGCAAAGCTTGTATTTGCCGTTAAGTTATCGCTATAGCGAACTAGCGGTGATCTTAATAATGCACTGCCTACAAATGTGCCCGCATCAATCGTTTCCGGATAATATTCGGGTGCGATAAATGTTGACCACGTTTGACCAATAAGCCATTTATCAAAAGTTAAATAAGCATGCCGTATCCGAAACTGATCACGAGTGGCTGCGCCAAAGAAGTCCATTTCCAACTTTCCGCCCACATCACCCGCGACTGTTGGGGTTTTAAAATTCAACCCGAAACGTGTCACATTAACCGTACTGTGCAACTGGTCTTTTTGTGCAGATTCTTCTGGCGTGTTTTCAAGTGGAACACCGCTAATATTGTTATACATGGTAGATGCGCCCTTCATTTGATAAGAAGCATCTGCCCGTATATAACCATATAAGTTAAATTCTGCACCAGACTTGGTTAAACCTTGCTGTATTGGTGATACGGCTTGAGGAGTCGCTGAATTTGCTAGTTCCACTCGTCCTTGCGATAAAGATTTTTGCGCCTGCATATTAGCTTGTAACATAGCCCGAAGTTCTTTCACTTCTTGGCGAAGTTGTGCTATTTCAGGATCTGTTTGACCTGCAAAAGCGGAAGACATAAACAGGGTCACAGAAACAGCCAACAGGCTTTTTTGAACCGTTGTATTTAAAACTTTCATCATGAAATTTTCCTTTTGATCTTTAATTAGACTTAAAGATCTCGACATCCTTTTTGTTATGTACCCATCTAAAATAGGTGCTTAAAATTTGTCTTTCTTTCACAAGAAAAACCTTCGCTCATATTTTTTAGACAAAACCTCCCTAAAGCGGCCTGAAAACCACTTTTAATTTGTTTTAAGTAAAGCCAAATCTTCTAATTCTTTTCAGTTTTTATATTCTCTTCCTCATTGAGAATATGCAGGTTTTATATCCGTATTAACGCTTTCCCAAATCCATTATTTTTTTGCAATAAACCCTTGATACGTCAAAATCTGCGTATAAGGATGCACACTTTCAAAACCAGTTTTTTCTAAAAGTTTTATATATCCTTCAGTGGTTAGGCTAAAAAAGTCTTGCGCCATACGCTCTAACATTTTTTGACATTGTTCTTCTGTTAAGCCTTGTGCCAAACATAAATAACGTAAAGCTTGAAGATGCTGTGGATTTACACACGTCATTAAATCGTAGGTCAGTAAAATCGCTTTTTCTTTTAAGCGATCATAAATACCCTTAAAAAAAACAGGTTTTATGTCATCTGCAATAAAATGAGCCACGAGAATAGAAAGTGCAGCATCAAAGCAATTCTCAAGAGGTAAAGCTGACGTTTCACCGTGAACAAAGGTGACTTGAGAAGATTTATCTAAAAGTTCAACCTGTTCCTGAGCTTTTTGCAGCATAGTCAAAGATGGATCAACTGCTGTAAATTTCCAGTTTGGATGACGTTTAAGTAAATATTCGAGTTCATACCCCGTGCCACAACCCACAATTAAAATATGAGCATTTGGCGGCAACACTGATTGCAAAATGGCATCCACCTGTTGATGGATCACTTCATAACCCGGAATTAATTTACGAATATGTTCGTTATATCCTTCGACTACCTTTGGGCTATTAAAGTCTTTTGCCATTTTGCTTATATCCTCTATTTAAACTACCTTTCAATTTATAGTTTGCTGCACTTTGATCAAATTTTTGACTTCTTTAGTCAAAGACATTTCCTGTTAAATTAAGTTCAGCTCGCATAATTTCCTGCAATTTAAACTTCTGCGCTTTGCCTGAAGCTGTCATTGGAAACTCATTAAAGAATCGGACATAGCGCGGCACTTTATTATGAGAAATATGCTCTTTGCAGAATTGGCGAATGCTGTCTTCATCAATTTGATGATGCTCATGCAAAATAATACAAGCACAGAGTTCTTCGCCATATCTGGCATCTGGCAAGCCAATGACTTGGACATCGCTTACATCTGGATGAGTGTATAAGAAATCTTCAATTTCTTTTGGAAAGAGATTTTCCCCACCACGAATCACCACATCTTTAATACGGCCTTTAATTTTAATGAAACCGTCTTGGTCCATTTCGGCAATATCACCTGTATGCATCCAACCAGCTGAATCAATCACTTCACGGGTCTTTTCTTCTTCGCCCCAATAACCCGCCATCACTGAATAACCGCGAACGCATAGCTCGCCCAAAGTTCCTTGCTGAACAATCTGCCCTTCTAAATCGACAATTTTAATTTCAACATGCGGATGAACATGCCCAACTGTGCTTACTCGTTTATCAATCGAATCATTTACCGAACTTTGTACACTCACAGGCGAGGTTTCAGTCATACCATAACAAATCGTGATTTCAGACATGTGCATGCGGTCTATAACCCGCTGCATAATTTCTCTTGGACAAGGACTACCCGCCATAATGCCCGTTCTTAAGCTCGACAGGTCAAACTCATTAAACTGTTCATGTTCTAAGGTTGCAATGAACATGGTGGGCACGCCATAAGCTGCCGTACAACGTTCTTGATGAATCGCTTTTAAAGTTTCTAAAGGATTAAATACCGCCGATGGATAAACCATGGTTGAACCATGCGTAACGCAGGCTAAATTCCCCATCACCATGCCAAAACAATGAAACAATGGCACAGAAATACACACTTTATCTTGAGGGGTTAAACGAATACCTTCCCCCACAAAATAGCCATTATTTAAAATATTATGGTGGGTCAACATGGTCCCTTTAGGATTACCCGTTGTACCTGAAGTAAATTGAATATTAATGGTTTCATCAAACTGAAGTTGCTTGGTTAATAGTTTTAATTCTTCTAGCTGTTCAGGAGTTGGTGTAGTGACTAAATCACTAAAGCGATGAATACCCGTATGATGCTGATCATCAATTTTAATGACAAATTTTAAATGTGGTAGTCGAGCTGAACTCAGCACTTTATCTGGACTGATAGTTAACTCAGGGGCAATTTTTGTGAGTAATTCTAGGTAATCAGTCGTTTTGAATTGAGAAGCAATAATCAATCCTTTGCATGAGACTTTATTCAACACATATTCAAGTTCATGGCTTTTATAAGCTGTATTGAGATTGACTAAAATAATCCCTGCTTTAAAAGCTGCAAATTGGGTTACCGTCCATTCCACACAATTAGGCGACCAGATCGCTAATCGATCACCTTTTTTTAATCCCAATTTTAAAAGGCTACAAGCAAAAGCATTTACTTCATCCTGTAAAGCTTTGTAGGTTAATCGTCTGTTTTGATGAAAACTAACGATTGCTTCCTTTTCAGCATATTGCCGACAAGCCTGATCAAATTGTTCACCAATGGTCATACCCAATAAGGGCTGTGTGCTTGGTCCCGAGGCGTAGCTTAACCGTTCTTGTTGCATTGAATCATTCTCCTTGATTCTTCTAATTCTCTTCTTACCTGATCTAATTGTTGTTACTGCAACTATTTTTCTAAACCGCCTTCTTTGTGTTGTTTTATCCTTTATATGCCCTATTTCCTCTGCACAGCATCTACACAAAAGTCAGCAATCTGTTTTGAAAAATAGTCTTTATGCGCATGATCAAACTTTGTATTTTGAGCTGGGTCTAGGGGTTCAACCACCACATAGGTCATGGCACCGACAACACAAAGTGCTGCTGTATTTAAATCATCCAAGACAAACTCACCACTTGCATTTCCATCCGCAAGTATTTTTTTAATACTTTGTTTAATCAATTGCTTCACACGAAAACGCTCATGTTCAACCGTTGAATCGACAGGTTCAAACATGAGTGAATATGCAAGCTGAGGACTATTGAGTGCCCGTTTTACAAAGGTTGCCACCGCCTTGTGTAATTTCTGCTTTGCCGATAACTCACTTTCGGTAATCGAATCAATCACCAATAGTTCTGTATTAATAGCCTCGGACAAAACCTCAATCAGCACTTGGCTCTTATTATCAAAGTAGCGATAAACCAGTCCACTAGATACACCCGCTTGCTCTGCAATTGTTTGTATTTGCGCGTCTTTAAATCCTCCCTCTGAAATTATTTTTCTGGCTGAATTCAAAATCGATTTACGATTTTGCTCCATCCGCTCTTGCATTAAAGATGATCGTTTATAGCTCATAATTTATTCTCTAACAAATAAAATGAATTGTAAATCATTTTATGAATCTGTATTCACTTTTTCAAAAAATCATTGTATGGTAATTATCAAATACCCACAAAATATTTTATGGACAACAAATATAACCAATAGGATGAAAATATCATGAACCTACGCAGCTTGAATTTCGGTCTAGATGAAACTTTAATTGCGCTTCAAGATTCGGTAGCCGCTTTTTGTGCAAAAGAAATTGCACCAATTGCCCAACAAGTTGATCAAGACAACAAATTCCCTGCACATCTCTGGAAAAAATTCGGAGATATGGGCCTTTTAGGCATGACAGTTTCTGAAGAATATGGCGGCGCTAATATGGGTTATTTAGCTCATATTATTGCCATGCAAGAAATTTCGCGCGCTTCGGCAGCCATTGGTCTTTCTTATGGTGCTCATTCTAATTTATGTGTAAACCAGATTAACCGTAACGGTAACGAGCAGCAAAAACAAAAGTATTTACCAAAACTGATTTCCGGTGAATATGTGGGTGCCCTTGCGATGTCTGAACCGAATGCGGGTTCTGATGTCGTCAGCATGAAATTACGTGCTGAACAAAAAGGTAATCACTTCGTTTTAAATGGTTCAAAAATGTGGATCACTAACGGCGGTGATGCAGATGTACTCGTGGTTTACGCTAAAACTGATCCTCAAGCTGGCGCGAAAGGTATGACTGCTTTTTTAATTGAAAAAGGCATGAAAGGCTTTAGTCATGGCAACCACTTAGACAAACTCGGTATGCGTGGCTCTAACACTTACCCACTGTTTTTTGACAATGTAGAAGTACCTGCTGAAAACGTACTCGGCGGCGTGGGTAACGGTACAAAAGTACTGATGAGTGGTTTGGACTATGAACGTGCAGTTTTAAGTGCTGGCCCTTTAGGCATTATGGATGCCTGTCTGGATGTGGTAATTCCTTATTTACATCAACGCGAACAGTTTGGCCAAGCTTTAGGTGAATTCCAACTTATGCAAGGCAAACTTGCAGATATGTATTCAACTTGGTTGGCATGTAAAGCACTCGTTTATGCTGTTGGTGCTGCATGTGATAAAGCCGACCATGACCGCAGCCTACGTAAAGATGCCGCAAGTGCCATTTTATATGCTGCCGAAAAAGCAACATGGATGGCGGGTGAAGCAATCCAGAGTCTAGGCGGCAACGGTTATATCAATGAATTCCCTGCTGGCCGCTTATGGCGCGATGCAAAACTTTATGAAATTGGTGCCGGAACTTCTGAAATTCGCCGCATGCTGATTGGCCGCGAACTTTTCAATGAAACCAAATAATAATTATAAATAAGGACGCATCTTATGAACCAATTACAAAGCAAGATTAATGTTCGAAGCGAAGACTTCAAAACAAACCAGCAAGCCATGCAAACATTGGTCACAGATCTCAAACAAGTTGCCCAGCGTATTGCTTTAGGCGGCGGTGAAAATGCCCGCCAAAAACATCTGGCTCGAGGTAAACTTTTACCCCGTGAACGTATTGATCAACTGATTGATGTCGGCACGGCATTTTTAGAAATTGGTCAATTGGCAGCGTACAACGTTTATGAAGATGATGTTCCTGCCGCAGGTGTGATTGCAGGTGTTGGTCAAGTCAACGGCATCACTTGCATGATCGTTGCCAACGATGCAACGGTTAAAGGCGGAACGTATTATCCCCTTACAGTTAAAAAGCATCTACGTGCACAAGAAATTGCTGAACAAAATCACTTGCCTTGTATTTATTTGGTGGACTCAGGCGGTGCCTATTTACCAATGCAAGATGAAGTCTTCCCAGACCGTGATCACTTTGGGCGCATTTTCTATAATCAGGCACGCATGTCGAGCCTAGGGATTGCCCAAATTGCTGTCGTGATGGGGAGCTGTACCGCAGGTGGTGCGTATGTACCAGCCATGTCTGATGAAACCATTATTGTCCGTAATCAAGGTACGATTTTCTTAGGTGGTCCTCCTCTTGTAAAAGCTGCAACGGGCGAAGTCGTGAGCAGTGAAGATTTAGGCGGTGGTGATGTTCACACACGTCTTTCAGGTGTAGCTGACCATTTAGCTGAAAATGATGAACATGCAATTGCCATTGCACGAAACATTGTTGCGAACTTAAATAAAAAACCAAACGACTTAAATAAACAAGTTGATGAACCTTTATTTGATGCAGCAGAACTCTATGGCGTAGTTCCAAGTGATGCACGTAAACCTTTTGATGTACGTGAAGTGATTGCCCGTATTGTAGATGGCTCACGTTTTGATGAGTTTAAAGCACGTTTTGGCTCAACACTGATTACTGGTTTTGCTTCACTCTATGGTATGCCAGTCGGCATTATTGCCAATAACGGAATTTTATTTTCAGAGTCTGCACAGAAAGGCGCGCACTTTATTGAGCTATGCACACAGCGCAATATTCCATTGTTATTCCTACAAAACATTACGGGCTTTATGGTTGGTCGCCAGTATGAAAATGAAGGGATTGCAAAAAATGGTGCAAAACTGGTTATGGCAGTTGCAACCGCAAATGTACCAAAACTTACCCTAATTATTGGCGGTTCGTTTGGTGCAGGTAACTACGGTATGTGTGGCCGCGCTTATTCACCACGCTTTTTATGGACTTGGCCGAACTCTCGTATTTCAGTTATGGGCGGCGAACAAGCAGCGAGCGTACTCTCGACTTTAAAACGTGATCAGATTGAGCAAAAAGGTGCTGAGTGGTCAGCACAAGAAGAAGATGAATTCAAACAACCGATTCGTGAACAATATGAACGTCAAGGCCATCCGTACTATGCTTCTGCCCGACTTTGGGATGACGGTGTAATCGACCCAGCTCAAACTCGTCAGGTACTTGGTTTAAGTTTGGCTGCGGCAATGAATGCCCCAATCCAGCCAACCAAATTTGGCGTGTTCCGCATGTAAGAGGTGTATATGAGCTATCAATTTTTACAACTCGAACAACAAGATCAGGTTGCCTATGTTTGGCTGAACCGCCCTGAATTACACAATGCTTTTAATACGACAGTCATTGAAGAGTTGCATGCTTGCTTTAAACAAATTAATACGCGTGATGACATTCGTGTAGTGGTTTTAGCAGGTCGCGGCAAAAGCTTTTCGGCAGGTGCCGACCTCAACTGGATGAAACAGGCGGGTCAGGCATCTTCAGCAGAAAATGAAGCAGATGCATTAAAACTTGCACAAATGCTTGATGCACTCGCAACACTTAAGCAACCGACCATTGCCCGCGTGCATGGTATTGCCTTTGGTGGAGGCATGGGTTTAGCGTCGGCATGTGATATTTGCATTGCAAGCACTGATGCCAAGTTTGCAACATCTGAGGTTCGTTTAGGGCTTGCTCCATCTACCATTAGCCCCTATGTAATTCGTGCAATTGGCGCAAGACAAGCCTCTCGTTACTTCTTAACTGCCGAGCGAATTTCAGCACGTGATGCCAAACAGATTGGCTTGGCCCACGAAGTTGCAGATGCTGAAGACTTAGATAAAAAAGTTCAAGAAATTATTGATGCTCTATTACTCGGTGGCCCGCATGCTCAAGCGGCATCAAAACAACTCATTCAAATGGTGAGCAACCAGACCATGAGTAATGTCTTGCTGCAACAGACAGCACATCATATTGCTCAAGTTCGTCAAGGCAGCGAGGCAAAAGAAGGTCTGAGTGCCTTTTTAAATAAACAACAGCCAGCTTGGGTTTCAAATTCGAATAACAACAATTAAGGACGATCATCATGTTTGAAAAGATTTTAATTGCGAACCGTGGCGAAATTGCCTGCCGTGTAATTCGTACAGCTAAAAAATTAGGTATTGCAACGGTTGCCGTTTACTCAGATGCAGATGCAAATGCACAACATGTAAAACTTGCAGATGAAGCGGTTTATATTGGTCAGTCCCCTGCAACTCAAAGTTATTTACAAGCCGACCGTATTATTCAAGCAGCGATTGATACAGGCAGCCAAGCGGTTCACCCGGGCTATGGCTTCCTTTCAGAAAATGACCAGTTTGCACTCGCTTGCCAACAACACAATATTTGCTTTATTGGACCGCCAGTGGATGCCATTTTAGCGATGGGCTTAAAAGCAACCTCTAAAGCTTTAATGGAAAAAGCAGGCGTTCCTTTAACACCGGGTTATCACGGAACCAACCAAGATGCTGATTTTTTAAAGCAACAGGCAGACCGAATTGGCTATCCTGTTTTAATTAAAGCCAGTGCCGGCGGTGGCGGTAAAGGCATGAGTCTGGTTGAACGCAGTGAAGACTTTTTACATGCCTTAGCTTCGTGTAAACGTGAAGCCAAATCGAGCTTTGGTAATGATGATGTCTTGATTGAGCGTTATGTGATTCAACCGCGCCATATTGAAGTGCAAGTGTTTGGCGATACACATGGCAACTATGTGCACTTATTTGAACGCGACTGCTCTGTACAACGCCGTCACCAAAAAGTGTTAGAAGAAGCCCCTGCTCCACAAATGCCAAGCGAGAAGCTCGATGCAATGCGCCAAGCTGCAATCGATGCTGCACGTGCCGTAAATTATGTTGGTGCCGGTACGGTTGAGTTTATTGTGGAACAAGACGGTACGGCGTATTTCATGGAAATGAATACCCGTCTACAAGTCGAGCACCCTGTTACCGAAATGATTACAGGTGAAGACTTGGTTGAATGGCAACTTCGTGTGGCTTATGGCGAACCTTTGCCTAAACTACAAAACCAACTCCAAATTCACGGCCATGCGCTTGAAGCTCGAATCTATGCAGAAGAACCTGAAAAAGGCTTTTTACCTGCGATTGGTAAAATTGACTATTTGCATTACCCAACGCAAAACCAATATGTGCGTGTGGACAGTGGTATTGTTGAAGGCGATGAAATCACGACCTATTACGACCCAATGATTGCCAAACTCATTGTATGGGGTAAAAATCGTGAAGCTGCGCTTATTCAAATGCAACATGCCTTAAGCCAATTTCATGTGGATGGCTTAGGTAACAACATTGCTTTTCTTGAAAAAATTGTTCGTAGCGAATCATTTAAACAAGCCAAACTTGATACCAACCTGATCCAACGTGAACAAAACTTCTTGTTTAGCCCTGAAGAAATTAAACCAGAACTTATAGTGGCCGCAGCATTTATTGAGTTTTTAAGCAAACTTAATAACAACAGCTCAAGCCAAAAACAGCTTTGGCAAGCTCAACCACTTTGGCGTTTAAATATTGCCTATCAGTACAGTATTAAACTGAATTATTTAAACCAAAATATTCAAATCAAATTTGCCTCAAATGAACATGGCTTCACCGCAGAATATAATGGTCAAAGCTACCCGATTTCAGGTCAATTGCTTGATGCGCATATGGCATCTGTTCAGATTGGTGGGTCTAAGCAAAAGCTATCTTTTAACCAAAATAAGCAAGGCATTACCTTGTTCCAAAATGGACAAAGCTATAAATTTGCTTATATTCGTCAGGACTTTAATCAAGCAGATAGCCAAGCCGATGAAGGCCACCTAAAAGCACCAATGCCGGGTGTAGTCACTCAAGTTTTGGTAAGCGCAAATCATAGCGTTAAAAAAGATGATATTTTAATGACGCTTGAAGCCATGAAAATGGAATATACCATCCGCGCCCCTAAAGACGGCGTGATTGTAGACTCTTATTTCCAAGTCGGTGATCAGGTCAAAGCTGGCGATGAACTTGTGGAATTTCAGCCTGCTCAGGAGGAAGTTGCATGAGCGAGTTTGTCAAAATTGTGGAGGTCGGTCCCAGAGATGGCCTCCAAAATGAAAAGCAGGCTTTAACCGTTGAACAACGCTTAAACTTTATTAATGACCTAATTAGTGCAGGCTTAAAATCCATTGAAGTCGGTTCATGCGTTTCAGCAAAATGGGTGCCGCAAATGGCTCAAAGTGATGAGCTCTTTAAGCTATTACCCCAAACAACTGATATGCAATTTAGCCTGCTCACACCCAATATCAAAGGTTTTGAAACTGCTCAAGCAGTAGGATGCAAAGAAGTTGCGGTGTTTACCGCAGCTTCTGAAAGCTTTACCCGTAAAAATATTAACTGCTCAATCGACGAAAGCTTTGAGAAATTTAGCGATGTCATGGCTGCAGCAAAAGCACATAACATCCGTGTACGTGGTTATGTCTCTTGTATTGTCGATTGCCCTTATGAAGGCGCAATTGCCCCTGAACAAGTGGTAAAAGTTGTTAAACGACTCTATGACATGGGCTGCTATGAAGTGTCTTTAGGTGAAACTATTGGCACCGCAACACCAGATCGTGTTCAAAAGGTTTGGCAAGCCTGCCTTGCTGAACTCGACAGCAAGGTTTTGGCTGGGCATTTCCACAACACCTATGGTATGGCGATTGCCAATATTTATCAGTCTTTACAGCAAGGTATTCGTGTTTTTGACTCATCTCTTGCAGGACTCGGTGGTTGCCCTTATGCCAAAGGAGCTTCAGGTAATGTATCGACCGAAGATCTGTTTTATTTGCTGTCACACATGGGCTTTGAAACTGGCATTGACTTAGAGAAACTGATGCAAGCCAGTCAAAATATTAGCAATGTATTAAACCGAAAAAGCTTGTCGAATTATGCAAATGCTTATTGGCAAACCAAGTGTGTCTAATCATAAATTAAAATAGCTCAGCATCTGGTATAAGGCTTAATATTAGGCAAAGTACCAGATCATGCTATCTCATCTTTATCTCATTTAATTCAGAAGTTGGGACTCAATCCCTCATGCTATTTTTTTAAAATTTATGGTTTATCTGTGTATTAAATGCCTCTCTCAATAGAAGCATTCTCTACCCTATTTTTATTCTAAATCCGTATTATTCTTCATCCTTTTCTAGTTTAGTCCTTAAAAAATTTATCTCATTATTTATAAAAATAAGATGCATCCATTTCAATTCTTGGGGAAATATATTCTTCCACCCAATCCAGCCATGCACGTGTTTTGGCATCAATAAAATGGCGTGAAGGCAACAAGGTATAAACTCCGATATCGGGCGAACGCCACTCTGGCAAGATATGACATAATCTTCCATTTTGAACCGCATCTAAAGCCGAAAACATCGGCAATAACGCGATGCCCATATCCTGTTGCACCACATCTAACAATAACTCAGGGTTATCTGCAATGAGTTGTCCGCCAATGTCGATTTGGTAAGACTCACCACTTGTATTTAATAAGTGCCAATCTGGTGTAATAGACGGGTTTACCAAGCGTAAACAGGCATGATTTTTTAAGTCTTCTGGGGACTTAGGTACTCCATGTTTTTCGAGATAAGCAGGTGAAGCACATAAAACAGAAAAAATAGTGCCAATTCTGCGTGCGACAAAACGAGAGTCTGTTAATGATTCAGTGAGATAAAGACTGACATCCACCCCTTTTGCCAACAAGTCTGGAACGTACTGTGAAGTCGTATATTCCACGGTTAATTCGGGATAATGCTTACAAAACTCGGCCATCACTGGAAAAACATAATGATGCCCAAAGCTTCCCATGCTTAATACACGTAAACGTCCTTTGGGTTTAGATGCAGTCCCTGTTACTTCTGACTCCGCTTCATCCACCATTGAAATGACTTGGCGACAGCGCTCTGCGTAAGTTGCACCAATATCGGTCAGTGCCTGCTGGCGCGTTGAGCGTTGTATTAATTTTGTACCTAAGCGTGTTTCTAGCTCGCTGATAAGACGTGAAACCTGTGCTGTGGTCAGATCCATCTGCTCAGCTGCTGCTGTGAAACTCCCGCTATCAATCACTTTCAGGAATGCATGCATTGCATGCAATAGTCCACCATCGAGATTTTTGCGCATAACGTAAATATGTTTTCCTAAATTACGGATTGTTGCACCAGTTTAGATCAACCACAATGACTAAATGTACATACATTGGCACTAATTCTTTTTAAGAAGAGGAACCGATCTTTTTTTATTTCGTATGTCACTTGCTCCAAATATTCAACTGGATGTTGAAAAAAGAAAGTAGTCCGAGCTACTAAAAATTCTAAGGAGATATAAATGAATATAGCTACAAAAGTCACTCCAAATATTATTGCAACAAAGGATGTGTCACTTGAAGATAAATATGTAAGTGATAACGGTACAGCATATATGACCGGCATTCAGGCGCTTGTTCGTTTGCCTCTTGCCCAAACTCGCCGTGACGCGATGAATGGTTATCATACTGCTGGTTTTATTTCTGGTTATCGCGGTTCTCCTGTTGGTAACTATGATAGTTTCCTTTGGCAAGTTCAAGGATTACTTAAATCCCATAATGTTGTATTTCAACCTGGTGTAAATGAAGACTTGGCTGCTACCGCAATTTGGGGTACCCAACAAGTTAACCTTTCAGGCCAAGGCAAATATGATGGAGTGTCTTCATGGTGGTATGGTAAAGGCCCGGGTGTTGACCGTTCAGGCGATGTACTCCGCCATGCTAACTTAGCTGGTACCTCTGAACGTGGTGGTGTCGTTGCTTTATTTGGTGATGACCACTCATGTAAATCTTCTACAATCCCTCACCAGTCCGAACATGTCATGATTGGTTGTGGTATTCCAATTTTCTACCCAACATCCGTTCAACAAATTTTAGACTTTGGTGTTCACGCCATTGCTGTTTCACGTTTTTCTGGCCTTTGGTCTTCAATGAAGCTAGTCAGTGAAATCGTAGAGACTTCTGCTTCTGTTCATGTCGACCTAGACCGTGTTACTCCGGTTATACCAGAAGATGTTAATTTACCAGAGGGCGGCGTCAATATTCGCTGGCCAGATCATGGCATTCAGCAAGAAGAACGTCTTTATAAATATCGCTTACCTGCTGTTTTGGCCTATGCCCGCGCGAATAAAATCAACACCGTTACATGGCCTTGTGAAAATGCCCGTATTGGTATTGCCGCAAGTGGTAAAGGTTATTTAGATACCATTGAAGCTTTACGCATTTTAGGTATTGAAGATGAAAAAGCCCAACAGCTTGGTCTACGTGTTTATCAGGTTGGGCTGATTTGGCCTTTAGAACCTCAAGGCGTTCGTGAGTTTGCTGAGGGTTTACAAGAACTGATCGTTATTGAAGAAAAACGTCCAATTATCGAAACACAAATTAAAGATGAGCTGTACTCACTGCCTGATGGCAAACGTCCACATGTGATTGGTAAAGCAACTGATGGTAAAGGTGAATGGAGTACCTCTATTGAAGAAGCACCACTCATTGGTCACTATGAGTATCAGCCTGAACCAATTGCAAAAATGCTGGCTGCTCGCTTCTTAAAACTCGATATTCCAGAAAGCTTAAAAGTACAAATCCAAAGCAGAATCGACTTACTGCTAAAAGCAGAGCAAGAATCAAAACGTGTTATTGATCTTGCTGAACGTAAACCGTATTTCTGTAGTGGTTGCCCACATAACTCTTCAACAGTCGTTCCTGAAGGTAGCCGAGCACTTGGTGGTATTGGTTGTCACTATATTGCAGTTTCACTTGACCGCGGTACCGAAACGTTCTCTCAAATGGGCGGTGAAGGTGTAAGTTGGGTGGGTGCATCACCATTTACCAATGAAAAACACATTTTTGCTAATCTTGGAGATGGAACCTATTTCCACTCTGGTTACTTAGCAATTCGTCAGTCTATCGCTGCAAAAACGAATATTACCTACAAAATCCTCTACAACGATGCAGTCGCTATGACAGGTGGTCAGCATGTAGATGGTCATTTGAGCGTTGCGCAGTTAACTCGTCAGCTTGCTGCCGAAGGTATTAAAAAACAAGTTATTGTCACTGATGAAGTTAAACTATTAAACGAAGAAGACGGCATTGCACCGGGTGTAGAAATTCGCCACCGTAATGAACTCGATGCAGTTCAACGTGAGCTTCGTGAAATTACAGGTGTCACCGCTTTAATCTATGTACAAACCTGTGCCAGCGAAAAACGCCGTCGGCGTAAACGTGATGCGTACCCTGATCCAGCAGAGCGTTTATACATTAATAGTGATATTTGTGAAGGCTGTGGCGACTGTTCGAAAAAATCAAACTGCTTATCTATTGAGCCAGTAGAGACTACTTTAGGCACTAAACGTCAAATTAACCAAAGTAGCTGTAATAAAGACTTCACTTGTGCTGAAGGATTCTGCCCAAGCTTTGTGACTGTTCATACACGTGATATGAAACGTCCGGCTAAATTTGAAGGTATTGGTGCAGGCTGGCCAACATCACCAGTTATTCCTCAGTTATATGACGTTCCAAGTCGTATTATGGTTGGCGGTATCGGTGGTACAGGTGTTGTGACTATTGGCGCACTTCTTGGTATGGCAGCTCACCTAGAAGGTAAAGCAACCCGTGTTATGGACATGGCTGGACTTGCCCAAAAAGGTGGTACGGTTTATTCATATGTACAACTTGCAGCAAGTGATGAGCAAATTTCTTCTACGAAAATTCCAGCGGGCCAATGTGAATTATTGATTGGTGCAGATGCGGTAGTCGCTGGTGGTAGTGCTGCTCTATCTCGCTTAAAAGATGATGCTTTGGTTATTGTGAATGAAGACAGCACCCCTACGTCTGAATTTATCAAATCTCGTGACTGGTATGCACCTATTACTGATTTAATTGATCGTCTTCGTGGTCGTGTTCGTCAAGGTCAACTGGTTTCTTTACCAGCAGCTCGCATTGCAACACTACTCTTAGGTGATTCGATCTATACTAACCAGTTATTACTTGGTATGGCTTGGCAATCTGGTCGCATTCCGCTATTACGTGAAAGCATTGAAAAAGCAATTCGCCTAAATGGCACGGCTGTTGAAAAGAATATCGAAGCTTTCCGCGTGGGTTGTCATCTTGCAAGTGACCCAACTTTAGCTGCTCGTTTACTTGCGGCAATGCCAAAAACCAAAACTCCGCAAACTTTAGCTGAACTTGTTGAAGACCGTTCTGCTCGTCTTACAGACTACTGGAATGAAGCTTATGCAGCTAAATACCGTACACTTGTAGAGCTAGCAGCTAAAAAATTACCAGAAGAGTTAACAGGTACAATTGCAACTCAGCTTTATAGAGTCATGGCGTATAAAGATGAATATGAAGTTGCACGTCTATTAACAGGTAAAAGCTTCAAAGAATCGATTGAAACCCAGTTCGGTAAAGGCTTACGTTTAACGTATCATCTTGCTCCACCAGCGTTACTCGGTGGTCTGAAAAATGTTCGTAAACGTGCGTTTGGTTACTGGATGCGCTTCCCAATGATGATGCTTGCTCGCTTACAATGGCTTCGTGAAACTTTCCTTGATCCATTTGCACGTCAAGAAGAACGTCAACACGAACAAGCATGGCGTGATCGTTACATCGCATTTGTTGAAGCACTTGTTGAAGCACCAGACAATCATAACTTGGCAGTTGCTGAGCAAATTGCAAAATTACCAGCAGAAGTCCGCGGTTATGGTCATATCAAAATGAAAGCAATGGACGCTGCAAAACAACGTTGGGATGAACTTACTCCAACACTCATTAAAGTACGTAGCTAAGAAACTGCTTAAAATTTAAATCTGAAAATAAAAAAGTCATCCTTAGGGATGACTTTTTTATTGGCTCAAAAATTTATTTAGCCATTTTACGTAAAGTCAAAATCTGCTCGCTTCGTCCAAATGGACCATACACATCATGTAAAACTGCACTGGTTAAACCAATACCATCCGAACCATATTGCTGAACGGTTTCCAAACCTAGCCATTTCCCTTGCGGATAACGGTGCATGTGGATTTGCAAATCAAGATTTGGAAAGCCCCAAGTAAATTCGCCTTCTTGTCTTGGGACAATGCCGTTTGCCGCATCTACCATGCCAATTAAATGCGCAAAATCTGTGGTCGGCTGCCCTTCCACGATTTCTTTATCATTATTCAGCCAAACAATCCCTTTGCCTGCGCGATGCTGATCATCAGTTTTAGTGACTAGCGTTTGAATAAAACCACCCGGCCATCTTTTCATACCTGTCCATTCTGTAAAGGTATCTGGATGATGAACTGGCTGATCTTCAAGCCCAGCAATATCGGAACTGTCTTGAGTACACATGCGCCATGCTCTAGCCACAATACAGGTTTTACCTTGTGCTTGCATTTCGGCTTCAATCAATTCAATGGTTTTACCGGCACGAATCACATGTGTCTTAATCGTAAACTCACCAAATGCAATCAATCCAAAAATATCAAAACTAATTCGGCCAATTCGCATATCTTGTCGTGGTGAAAATTGCTCTAACTCTGCTGCGATGACACCACTTGCAGGTGCCATGTGCTGTTCATGAGGGTTCCAAGCCCCTTGTGCATGGACAGTTGAGCAATAATGAGCAATAACTTCACCTTGAGGACCAATTGTTCTATTCAGTAATTGATAATAAGCATTCATGATTTTCTTTCCGTAGTCCTTATGCAACATCTATATTTGATGAAAATTCACGTTTTAATGCTTATGTTAACTCTCTATTTCTTTGGCTCAACTGGTTTTTCCTACCAAAAACTGATGAGTCTAAAATTAAAAATTTAATCACTAGGTAAAATTCCGCACATAAATTTCACCTAGTGATTCTAAAAATGACTATTCACTAAAATGCAAAAGCATCTTGATCGAGCTCCATCACAGATTCAGCTCCTGACTCAATAGAAGCGGCATGGCTCTGTGTACGATGCAAAAGCTTTTGATAGAAAAACTTAGCTGTCGTTAATTTTGCTTTATAAAAATCTTCCTCTTGTGTACCCGATTCTAATTTTTCATGGGCAACTTGTGCCATTCGTGCCCATAAATACGCGAACACAACGTAACTGGAAAAATAAAGATAATCTACTGAAGCGGCTCCTATTTCTTCAGGGTTGTGCTTGGCTTTCTCTGCAATCGATTTGGTCAGTGACAGCCATTGCTGCTTAAGCTCAGCTAATTTTTCTAGATAAGGTTTCAGGGTTTCACTAGATTGCTGTTGACCAATAAATTGATCCATTAGATCGGTCATATTTTTTAGAAGTTTACCTTCTGACTTGAGGACTTTACGTGCCAGCAGATCTAGAGACTGAATCTCTGTTGTTCCTTCATACAAGGTTGAGATACGTGCATCACGTACAATTTGCTCCATACCATGCTCAACAATAAAGCCGTGGCCGCCAAATACTTGAACGCCATGCTTTGCAGACTCATTACCCGACTCTGTTAAAAAGGCCTTAGCAATTGGCGTTAAAAAAGCCAGTAATTCATCGGAGTGTTTTTGCTGTTCCTGATCGTTTGAGCTTTCGACAATATCGACATGCTGGGCTAAAAAGTAAGCCAGTGCACGACCACCTTCAGAAAATGCTTTTTGGGTCATTAACATCGAACGTACAGCGGGATGCACAATAATTGGATCGGCATTTTTGTCAGGATATTTAGGACCGGATAACGAACGCATAGCGAGGCGCTCTTTGGCATAACTTAATGCGCCTTGAAATGAAATTTCAGAAGCAGCAAGCCCTTGTACAGCTGTTCCAATACGTGCGGTATTCATAAAGGTAAACATACAATTAAGCCCGCGATTTTCCGGACCAATCAAATAACCTTTGGCGCCATCAAAATTAAGTACACAGGTGGCATTGCCATGAATCCCCATTTTATGTTCAATCGCGCTACAGACGACTTTATTACGGTCCAGCACCTGACCGTCGTCACTCACATTAAATTTAGGCACAATAAATAAAGAAATGCCTTTAGTCCCTGTAGGTGCCTGAGGCAAACGGGCTAAAACAATATGAATAATATTTTCAGAAAGATCATGCTCACCCGCCGAGATAAAAATCTTTTCACCTGTAATGGAGTAGCTACCGTCCGGATTTGGTTCTGCTTTCGTTCTAATTAACCCAAGGTCCGAACCCGCATGGGATTCGGTTAAACACATGGTTCCGGTCCAAGCCCCACTAATGAGTTTAGTCAAAAACTTTTGTTTTTGTTGCTCGGTCCCATGATGCTCAATCGTTCTCATTGCGCCATGTGACAATCCCGGATACATTGCCCAAGCCCAATTAGAACCACATAACATTTCAGAAATCGCAATCCGCAGCAATGTCGGCAAGCCCTGCCCACCATATTCCGGATCGGCGGTTAATGAAGTAAACCCAAGCTCGGCATATTTTTGGTAGGCTTCTTTAAAACCTTTCGGCGTTATGACTACGCCTTGATTTAAATGACAGCCTTCCTGATCGCCATTTTGATTTATGGGCGCCAATTCATTTTCACAAAAATCTGCTGCTGCCTCTAAGTATTGATCAATTAATTCTCGATTTACGCTTTCCTGATATTTGCTTAAACCTTGATAGTTTTGTTCTGTTTGAAGCATTTCATGCAGTACAAATTGCATATCACGTAATGGAGCTTTGTATAAAGGCATAGTTTTTTCCTTTCACTTCACTGCCTGTGTCATGGGCAGATATCGTTTTTCCTTAAAATAGACTTTTTATTGTTTCAATCTCACCAAAATATCAAAAAATTTCTTATAGCAAAATATATTTTCACTAATTTAACAAAATTATCCTAACTTAGCCATAGAAATAGAATATAAGCATATGTTTTTAAATATAAATATAATATAAAAATTAATTAGTCTTGTTTAACTAGAATAAATTTATATTTTGTATTGCAAAATTTTATTCCGTAAAAAATCAATTTATAGTATGGTGATTAGACTGCTTAATCATGCAAGGACGATTTATGGAAAGCCCGAAATACACAGGTCTTGAGTTTTTAACCGCTTTAAAAAATGGTGAAGTTTCTCCATCACCTATGGCTCACACTATACCAATGGAACTCGTTGAAGTTTCCGAAGGTAAAGCAACTTATAAAGTTACTCCTCGCAAAGAACATAGAAATATTCAAGGCGGTGTACACGGCGGCTTTTGTGCCACAGCTTTAGATACGGCGACAGGCAGTGCGGCCCATACCCTACTTGAACATGGTGTTGGCTATGGAACCATTGATTTAAATGTAAAAATGATCCGCCCCATGCAGGTTGATACGTCTTACTATGCGACGGCCGAATTAATTAACGCGGGCCGCAATATTATTAGTACCCAAGGTAAAATCGTAGATGAGAACGGCAAAGTGTATGCTTTTGCTTCGGCAACCTTAATGATTATTCGCAAATAATAAAATATTGAAGCTCCTATTTATGGAGCTTTTTCTTGCTTTGCTAACTTGTTCATTTCATAAAAATCTAAGCGATCAATCACGAAACTTAACATTGCCATCGCTAAGCCTAAAGCAGCACATGCTTCCCATCCCCAGTGTTTCCAAGCATACACCGCAATAAAAGAACCTAAGGCGGCTCCACCAAAATATAAAGTCATATAAATTGAATTAATACGGGAACGCGCCTCAGCCGAAATTCGATAGATCAAATTTTGGTTGAGTACATGAAATGCCGACAAACCAAAGTACGCCATGATCACACCAACAGCATAGGCCACCAAAGACTGCTGCGCAAAAAATAGTGGTATCCATGCACTTATTAATAGGCCCATGCAAATTACTGCAATTTTATTCTCAAGCCCTGCCGCAATTTTCTTACCTGCCCAAGGAGTCGCAAATACCCCTGCCAATCCAACAATCCCAAATAAACCAATCTGGAAATCGTTAAAGTGATAAGGCTCATTCGCCAAAATAAAAGTCATAGTGGTAAAAATCAGAGCCAAAATTCCAAAGCCAATTCCACCAGCAAAACCACGGCGTAATAAATGCGGCTGGTGAACAGCTAATGAAAATAGTGAACCATAAATCTGTAGAATATTGAGTTGGTGAGACTTACGTGCAACTGGCAACTTCACCCACATCACCCAAGCAAACACCAAAATGACGATTCCGCTAATTAAATAAACCGCATGCCAAGACCAAACTGTAGAAAGTAAGCCTGCAATGGAACGCGCTAATAATATTCCTAAGAACAAACCACTCATGAGAGTGCCTACAACTTGAGGGCTTTTTTTCGGGCTGGCTAAACCTGCGGCGAAAGGAACCAAAACTTGAGTCGCAATCGAAAAGAATGTGGCTAAAAAGGTAAAGCCATATAAAGCTGGCAAGGTTTGACTTAAAGATAACCCTACTTGTGCAAGCCCCGTACAACACATGAGCAAGCAAATATAACTGCGCTTTTCAAAAAAGTCGCCTAAGGGAACCAATATAAAAAGGCCAACTGCATAGGACAGTTGGCTAATCACAATAGTTAAGGCGACTTGATCGGCATTGACTTTTAATGCTTCTGCAATGGAATAGATTAAGGGCTGGTTATAATAGTTTGAACCCGCACAAATGCCACATGTCATTGCCATGATAAAAATAAAGCTTTTTGACAGTATATTTTCTGCATTGGGCTCAACTATTTTTTCCATTTTTAACTACGTCCCATTTTAGAATTTATACATCGATACAAAGTTTAAGCGTGACACATCAGCGGTTCTGCCATCAAATACTTCTCGTTTGCCTTGATGATATTCCATACCAATATCCATTTGCTCAATTGGTGAATAGAAAACGTTAGCTGCATAGTCAGTTAGGCGTTTGTTGGCATCTGGATTAAGTTTGGCATAAGCCGTGTCATCATCATAATCAAACATTGAAGCCGATAAGTTTGCACGCCATTGCTCATTAAATTTATATGAATAACCAATATTGATGCTATTCAACTTATTCATAACCAAATCTGTTTTGTCTTCGTTTAAAGAAAAATCACCCGCGGCATTTAAACTTGCTGAATTTGCCAATCCACTTTGGGTGGTGTACGGCATAAATTTTTGATCACCGACAATATATTGATAATTTGCTTGTACCGATTGTTGTGGCGTGAGTTGATATTTTAAGCCGCCTCCTGCCCCCCAGCTTACTTTCTTCACCGTGGCAGTTGCCACATCTGTAGACTTTTCATTAATAAAGCCTTGAGCAAGTGCCGTTAAAGGACCTTGTTTAAAAGTATAGCGCCCCGTTAAAGTCGGAAATGCCGAGACTCTCGAACCTGTATATTCCAAGGCTACTTTTAAATCATTATTGGCATCGATTTTCCAGTCATAGCGAATTTGAGGAGTACGCGTATAGGAAGTTCCTACAAATTGGGTGTAATCAACAGCTTCTGTACGAGTTTCCATATTAGACATGAGTGACCATGTTTGACCAAAAGTCCAATCCTTATAAGTGAAAAATGCATGACGAATACGGAATTTACCATCTCCTGTGCCCATGTTAGAGCTATCAAAGAAATCGGCTTCAATATTTCCCGTCACAGCTTTATTTGGGCTATTAAAATAAACACCTAATCGGCTTGCATTAATCATGGCATCGGAACGTGCATGGTTTGAACGTTTTTCACTTTCAAAAGGTGTTCGGTACAGACTACTGGTCGTTCTACCGCCCGAGTCTGGTGATGATTTAAAATCAACCGCTGCATCAATACGAGCGATACCGTAAACCTTAACATTATCCGTCCAAGTGACCCACGAAGGAGCAACAGGCTTTTCTGTTACCGTTGCTTTAGTTTTTTCGATGTTCTCTTCAATCTTTACCTGTTTGACCTGTAAATTATTTTGAGTTTGTTTCTGAGCAGCAAGTTCTGCTTTTAATTTTTGCAGCTCGGTTTCTAGCAAATTAATTCTTTGTTCTGTGGTATCTGAAGAATTTGCAAAAATAGTCCCTGAGGCCGCAGCGCAAGCTGCAGCTAAAATTAATTTTTTCATCTTTTAATCCTTAAAGAAGCATTTTTTCCGTGTGTAATTTAGGCTACACGTGCATCTATCAATTCACAGTCTGTGACAGCTTGTAATTCATTAAAAGTTAAGCCTTCGACTATTTCCGTGACATAAGCTTTTTGGTCTTTGAGTTCAATAATGCATAAATCGGTATAAATACGATCTACACACTGCTCACCCGTCATTGGATATGTAATTTCCTTTACAATTTTGGGCTCACCTTTTTTAGTGACATGCTCCATATAGACATAAATCGTTTTTGCGCCGACTGCCAAATCCATAGCACCGCCAACTGCGGGTACATCATCTGCTTTACCGGTATGCCAGTTTGCCAAGTCTCCATTTACCGCAACTTGGAATGCCCCAATTACGCAAATGTCCAGATGGCCGCCACGCATTATGTCAAACGAGTCACCATGATGCATAAAACATCCACCATCTAATAAAGTGACAAGTTCTTTTCCGGCATTTACTAAGTCTTCATCTTCCTCACCCGGTTGTGGTGGTGGCCCAAAAGCCAAAACCCCATTTTCCGAATGTAAAAAGATTTCTTTGTCTTTTGGCAAAAATTTAGCAACGTTGGTCGGTAAGCCAATTCCTAAATTGACATAAGAACCTTCCGGAATGTCATTGGCAATGAGCTTGGCAATATCTTCACGAGAACGCTTTTGAACTGACATTAGATATCTCCTACTTTTACAACGTGCTGAACAAAAATTCCCGGTGTAATAATGCACTCTGGGTCAAGCGTTCCTAGCTCTACGGTGTCATTCACTTGAACAATCGTGGTCTTGGCGGCTTTTGCCATGATCGGCCCAAAATTGCGGGCTGCTTTACGGTAAGTTAAATTGCCCCAGCGGTCGGCTTTATCGGCATAAATCAGTGCAAAATCAGCTTCAAGTGGATATTCAAGCACATAATTTTTACCGTTAATGGTTCGGGTCTCTTTACCCTCGGCAACTTTGGTGCCATAACCAGTCGGCGTAAAAATAGCCCCTAAACCAGCCCCTGCGGCCTGAATCCGACAAGCCAAATTACCTTGTGGAACTAGTTCTAACTCAATTTTTCCCGCTCTATATAAGTCTTGAAAAACGGTTGATCCAGCAGATTTCGGAAATGAACAAATCATTTTCTTTACACAGCCAGCAATAATGAGCTTGGTTAGGCCACGATCACCAGAAGCCGCATTGTTATTTACAACGGTGAGTTCTTTTTTTCCTAAATCGATTAAGGCTTCAATTAATTCAGCAGGTTGCCCAGTCACACCAAACCCGCCTGTCATGATGGTTGCCCCATCTGGAATAGCTTTTAAAATTGGTTCAATGTCACTGGTGATTTTATTTATCATCTCACTTGTCCCTTTCATCCTTAATTTAAGGTGACAGATTGATCTGTCACTCTGCCTTTTGCGGGTTAAATAGTCGGTCTTTAATAAATAACAATGGAATTACCCCGCAGATAAAATAAGCTGCAGCCATCACCAAAAGCCCTAAGCCAATAGAACCATTTTGCGATAGATAACCAATTGTTAATGGAGAGAAAATAGAAAGTACTTTGCCAATGTTATAAGCACCACCTACTGCCGAGCCTCGAATAGAAGTCGGGAAGCTTTCTGTCATATATGTGGCATTAATGGCGTACGGAATACCGTAAAGGAAACCGAAGAACAGCATCATCCATAAAATATTGGTTGGTGTATTTAAATAGACAATCACTGGAATAAATAAAGCTGTACCAATAGTTCCGAAAGCAAACACAGCGCGTCGTCCTAATTTATCGGCAACGATTCCTGCGATCACTTTAGCAAACATCATAATCAGGAAAGTACCGACCATATACATGGCCATTTCTTTAAACTTGATGCCAAGATCAGACTCTAAATAAGCCGGTAACCAGTTACTCACGCCGTAATAGCCAAACTGCAATGCACCCGTACTAATAATCCAGAGAACAAACATGGTGCCATGTTTTTTATCTCTTAAAATCTCAAAATATGGATTTTGACGTTTTTTAGGTTGGTTACTTTGAGCGACTTCTAACGCTTTTAATTGACGCGCTTTTTTCCAAGACTCAGGTTCAGGTACACAAAAGTGCATTAAAACTGACAACACCACAGGCGCAATTGCAATCCAGTAAAGGAAACGCCAGCCATGTTCAGGAATAATATGTCCAGCTAATAAGGTCGCGAGTAAAGAACCCAGTGTATAACCAGTCATGAGAGTAGCCAAAACGGTCGAGCGATGTTTGGTTGGCACCATTTCAGACATTAAAATATTACAGGCAATATAAAGTGCGCCTAAGCCCATCGCTCCAAATGTTCTTAAAACTGCAAATTGCATATAAGAATCAGTAAAACCCAGCGCACTGGTTAAAACTGAAGAATAAGCAATAAAGAATACAATAATGCGAACTCGCCCAAAACGGTCACACGCCCAGCCGCCAATCAGACCACCTACAGCGGAACCGAAAAGCGTTAAGCTGCCTAGTGTTCCAGCTTGTACACCCGTCAAATGAAATTCTGTTTTAAGACTGGTCAGGCTCAATGCCAAAAAACCTAAGTCTGCTCCATCACACAACAATGTTAAAAAAGCGAATATAAATGCGGTAATCCAAATCTTTTTTGGTGTTTGGATAGCTTCACTGCTAGCCGTATTTTGGGTAACTGTTTCTGTTGTCATGTCCATATCCTCAGAAGGAACATGAGGCATCCAATGCCTCATGGCATTTGATTTTTTATTAGGCTGTAGCTTCCCTAATCATGTTTTTAGCAATAATAATTTGTTGAACTTGTGTGGTTCCTTCATAGAGACGGAACAAACGAACATCGCGATAAAAACGCTCAATGGCATATTCACTGATATAGCCTGCACCACCGTGAATCTGTACACAGCGGTCAGCAACGCGTCCGCACATTTCAGTTGCAAACATTTTCGCGCAAGATGCTTCTGTACTAATATTTTCGCCATTGTCACGGCGGCGAGCTGCATCTAAAACCATACATTTAGCTGCATAAATCTCGGCTTTTGAGTCGGCAAGCATGGCTTGAATCAACTGGAAGTTTGCAATAGGTTGACCAAACTGTTTACGCTCAATCGCATAGTGCAATGCGTCGTTTAACATGCGTTCGGCAACACCCACGCTATAGGCACCAATGTGCAAACGACCTTTATCAAGTACTTTCATGGCCGTTTTAAAACCAACACCTTCTACGCCACCAATCAATGCAGAAGCAGGCACACGGCAATTTTCAAAAATCACATCACAGGTGTGCGAACCCTTTTGCCCCATTTTTTGGTCAATTTTGCCTAAAGTAATACCTGGTGTATTGGCCTCAACTAAAAAAGCTGAAATGCCACCTGACCCTTTAATTTCAGGATTGGTTCGAGCCATTACGGTAAAAGTTGCAGCATGGGGTGCATTGGTAATAAAACGTTTGGTGCCGTTTAACACATAAAAATCACCGTCTTTAACTGCGCTGGTTTTTAAAGAGGCAGCGTCAGAGCCAGATTCAGGCTCGGTTAAACAAAATGAACCAATAATTTCGCCACTTGCGTAACGAGGTAAATATTTTTGCTTTTGCTCTTCTGTGCCATCAATCAAAATTGCACTTGAACCAATACCGTTATTAGTACCAATTAAAGAACGAAAAGCTGGTGAAGTTTGCCCAAGTTCAAATGCAACTCTGACTTCTTCTTCCATAGTGATGCCTAGACCACCATATTCTTCGGGAATTGTAAGACCGAACAAACCAAGCTCACGCATTTGCTGCACAATGTCATCTGGAATTTTATCTTTCTCTACCACTTCGTTTTCACGAGGGATCAATTCATTTTTTACAAAATCTCGAATTGTTGAAAGTAACTGCTCCAACATCCCTTCATCACGGATCATCTGTGATCTCCCTTTTTATGTATTTCCATCGTACCCATCAGCCATCTCCAGCTTGTCTGGATACCATGTTTTAAATCTTGTTTACTGCGGATGTGTTTCATAGTACGAGAACGAAAATACAAATTTCAAGCTTTTTTGAAAATTAATTTCGTTTAACGAAATTTAAAAAATCACCATTACTAAATATCAATAACTTAGCTTATTTAATAAATCATAATTGCTCTAATGGACTAAATAAGACTTGAAATAAATTCCAAAATAAGCATCATAAAAGGAATATAGTTTTGATGTGCGAAACAAGGAATTCAAAAATGAGTGTATCAACAGGGAATAATTTCGTAGAAGTCGACTTTTCTATTCAAAAAATAGCGATTGTAAAAATAAACCGACTTGAAGCAAAAAATGCACTGAATACAGAGGTTCGCAAACAACTAGCACAAGCTTTTACCGAATTAAGTTTTAATGATGAGATCAATGCGGTTGTGCTCACAGGTGGTGAAGAAGTCTTTGCCGCAGGTGCAGATTTAAAAGAAATGGCAACCGCGACTTCAACAGAAATGTTATTGCGCCATACCGAACGTTATTGGAATGCGATTGCTCAGTGTCCTAAACCAGTCATTGCTGCTGTAAATGGTTATGCATTAGGGGGTGGCTGTGAACTTGCAATGCATGCTGACATTATTATTGCAGGTAAAGGCGCAACCTTTGGCCAGCCGGAAATTAAAGTTGGTTTAATGCCGGGTGCTGGTGGTACACAACGTTTATTCCGTGCTGTGGGTAAATTCCATGCCATGCGCATGATTATGACGGGTGCCATGGTAAAAGCCGAAGAAGCTTATACCATCGGTCTTGTTTCACAAGTCACAGAAGATGACCAAACCATTCCAACTGCGATTCAAATGGCACAAAGCCTCGCAAAAATGCCTCCTATTGCCCTGCAACAAATTAAAGAAGTTGCACTAATGAGCGAAGACGTTCCATTAAATGCAGGCTTAACGCTAGAACGAAAAGCATTCCAGTTACTGTTTTCGACCGAAGATAAAAATGAAGGTGTTCAAGCTTTTATCGAAAAGCGTAAGCCGTCGTATCAAGGTAAATAATTTAAAACCATAATAACAAAGGAATTAAAATGGCCAGAAAAGTATTGATTAGTGCAGGTGGTTCAGGGATTGGACGATGCATTGCCGAGGCATTTTTAAACAATCAGGATGAAGTTTTTGTTTGCGATATTAATGCTAAAAGCCTAGAACAATTTCAAAAAGATTATCCAAAGCTGCACATATATACCTGTGATTTAGCTAATCATGAGCAAATTAAACTCATGTTTAGTCATGCAGTTCAGAAACTTGGCGGTATTGATATTTTAGTCAATAACACAGGCATTTCAGGTCCGACCGTTGCAGCAGATGAGTTAAGTTTTGAAGATTGGAATACGGTCATTAATTTAAACCTGAATAGCACTTTTTTAATTACCCAGTTAGCCATTCCCTATTTAAAGAAAGCACAAGCAGGCGTGATTATTAATATGTCATCTATTGCCGGCCGCTTAGGCTATCCATATCGATTGGCCTATTCCACTTCAAAATGGGGGCTGATCGGTTTTACCAAAACGCTCTCTATGGAACTCGGTGCAGACAATATTCGAGTTAACGCTATTCTTCCGGGTGCAGTCGATGGTGATCGGGTTCAACGCGTATTACAGGCCCGCGCCGATGTAGCAAATACCTCACTTGAAGAAGTGACTCAAAATGCACTAAAAAATCAGTCACTCAAATATTTTGTCAATCCAAAGCATATTGCAGATTTATGCCTATTTTTAGCTTCAGATAGTGGCCGCTCAATTTCAGGGCAAATTCTACCAATTGATGGTGATAAACAATGTTTAAGCTAAATCACCCAACCCTATTTTTCCGTTTAATTTCAAATATAGATTAATCATCAGGATGATCGACATGACTTATGATATTAAAAGCATGGCTGTGATTGGTGTCGGTATTATGGGCAGTGGTATTGCTCAAATTGCTGCACAGTCAGGTCATACCACTTATTTATATGATGCCAAAGCAGGGGCAGCAGAACAGGCTAAAGAAAAACTGGCTGCTACATTTCAAAAGTTAGTCGACAAAAATAAAATTACATCTGAGCAAGCAGCAGCAGCAAATAACCATTTAATTGTCGCTCATCAAATTGAAGATTTAAAAAATTGCGACCTCATTGTAGAAGCAATTGTTGAACGTCTTGATATCAAACAAAGCTTGATGCAGCAGCTTGAAGACATTGTTTCGGATAATACTATTTTAGCCTCAAACACCTCTTCGCTTTCTATTACAGCCATTGCGGCAAATTGCAAGAAGCCTGAGCGTGTTGTGGGTTATCATTTTTTTAACCCAGTTCCACTCATGAAAGTGGTCGAAGTCATTCGTGGTTTAAAAACAGACCCACTTATTATTGATGCTTTAAACGATTTATCTCGTGCATTTGGTCACCGCCCTGTCGTAGCGAAGGACACCCCTGGATTTATTATTAATCATGCAGGTCGAGCTTATGGCACCGAAGCACTCAAAATTTTAAATGAAAATGTCTGTGATATTAGTGAAATTGACCGAATTTTACGTGACGGCGTTGGTTTTAGAATGGGTCCTTTTGAATTACTCGATTTAACTGGCCTTGATGTCTCGCATCCTGTGATGGAGTCGATTTATCACCAATACTATGAAGAAGCCCGCTACAAACCAAACCCGCTCACCAAACAAATGCTTGATGCCAAGCAACTTGGACGTAAGGTTAATCAAGGTTTTTATAACTATGAAACTGGTTCAAAAACAGGTGAACAACCTGCCAAATTTGTAGAGCGTTTAGCGCAATATCCAAAAGTTTGGATTGCGGCCGATTTCTTAGATGATAAAAAACAGCTCGAAGATTATTTAACTCAGCAAAATATTGCCTTAGACACTCAGCCGGAACCACAAACAGATAGCTTATGTTTACTCGCTTGTTACGGTGAAGATACAACTCAAGCGGCTACTCGCCTTGGGGTTAATCCAGAACAAGCTGTTGCTATAGACATGCTTTATGGCATTGCAAAGCATCGAACCTTAATGCCTTCACTTATTACCAAACCTGAATACCGACAAGCCGCTCACTCTATTTTCAATCTAGATGGAAACCTGGTGAGTATGATTGCTGAAAGTATTGGCTTTGTTGCACAGCGCGTTTTAGCCATGGTCATTAATTTAGGCTGTGATATTGCCCAGCAAAATGTTGCCACTGTAGATGACATTAATGCCGCGGTACGTCTTGGCTTAGGCTATCCATTTGGCCCAATCGAATGGGGCGATCAAGTCGGTAGCGAAAAAATCTTACTCATTCTAAACCGTATAACCGCACTTACACATGATCCGCGTTACCGCCCTAGCCCGTGGTTACAGCGTCGTGTCGCACTTCGTTTACCTCTTACTTTTACTCACGAGTCTTGAAAAGGAATTTCTCAATGTTAAATGCATATATCTATGATGGTTTACGTAGTCCATTTGGCCGTCATGCAGGTGAACTTGCCTCAATTCGCCCTGATGATTTAGCCGCAACTGTCATTCAAAAACTACTAGAAAAAACTGGTGTTCCGGGTGCTGATATTGAAGATGTGATTTTAGGCGACACCAACCAAGCGGGTGAAGATAGCCGTAATGTGGCACGAAATGCGCTATTACTTGCAGGTTTACCTGTTACTGTACCGGGCCAGACGGTAAACCGCCTATGTGCTAGTGGTTTAGGTGCTGTGATTGACTCAGCACGTGCCATTACTTGTGGTGAAGGCGAACTCTATATCGCAGGTGGTGTAGAAAGTATGTCTCGCGCACCTTTTGTGATGGGTAAAGCCGAAAGTGCTTATAGCCGTGATGCAAAAATTTATGACACCACCATTGGATCTCGTTTTCCAAATAAAAAAATTATTGCTCAGTACGGCGGTCATTCAATGCCTGAAACGGGTGATAACGTTGCAGCCGACTTTGGTATTAGCCGCGAACAAGCTGATTTTTTTGCAGCTCAATCACAAGCCAAATATCAAAAAGCCAAAGAAGAAGGTTTCTTTACCGATGAAATTACGCCAATTGAGGTTTTCCAAGGCAAAAAATTACCGCCTAAACTCGTTTCAGAAGATGAACACCCTCGCCCAAGCTCAACTGTTGAAGCACTCACAAAGTTAAAACCTCTATTTGAAGGTGGCGTGGTTACAGCTGGTAATGCCTCAGGGATTAACGACGGTGCAGCAGCACTTTTGATTGGTTCAGAAGCTGCCGGTCAAAAATATGGCCTAAAACCAATGGCAAAAATCTTATCAGCCGCGGCTGCGGGTATTGAACCACGCATTATGGGTGCAGGTCCGATCGAAGCCATTAAAAAAGCTGTTGCGCGTGCTGGTCTTACTTTAGATGACATGGATATTATTGAAATTAATGAAGCCTTTGCCTCACAGGTTTTATCTTGTTTAAAAGGTTTGAATGTTGATTTTAATGACCCACGTGTGAACCCGAACGGTGGTGCGATTGCAGTTGGTCATCCACTTGGTGCATCTGGCGCTCGTCTTAGCTTAACAGTAGCTCGTGAGTTAATTCGCCGTAAAAAGAAATATGCCGTGGTGAGCCTATGTATTGGTGTAGGCCAAGGTCTTGCGATGGTGATTGAAAACGTTTCATAACTATGAACCAGATATCCATTCATCACAACAGCGCAGTGATGAATGGATTTATTTTGCAGAGCGAAATATAATGGCAAAACTATTGCTTTAATTATATTTGAGGATCGAATGTCTCAAAACACGGAAACTGAAAAACCAATAAATTTTGATGAGATACGTTTAGATCCTATTTCGCATATACATCGGGAAAACAACCCGCAATTTATTGCTTCTTTAGCACGCGGTTTAGAACTTTTAAGATGCTTTTCTGCAAATAATCAGGTGCTTGGCAACCAAGAATTAGCAAAAATGACAGGTTTACCTAAACCGACCATTGCACGTATTACCAATACTCTTGTGTCATTAGGTTATTTAAAACAATTGCCTAACTCGACCAAATACACACTAGATATTGGTGTCTTATCTTTAGGATATGCAGCATTATCTAACATCTCGATTCGTAATATTGCTCATCAATATATGGAAGAGATGAGTCAGTATGTTCAAGCGCCTGTGGCGATGGCAACACGTGACCGCTTAAATATGGTGTATATCGATGTTGTGCAAATCGAAACTGCTTTGAATATGCGCCGTCCAATTGGTTCTACTTTGCCAATTCATAGTAGTTCTATGGGCCGAGCATGCTTGGCTGCGACCCCTGAACGTGAGCGCAATTTTCTACTTGATGCGTTGAAACAAAAAAATCCCGAAAACTGGCCAGCCATAAAACGCTCATTAGAACGAGCTTTCCGTGATTACCAAGATTATGGATATTGTTTGTCTTTAGGTGAGTGGCATAAAGAAGTGAACTCAGTGGCTGTACCTTTGGTCAGCTCGAAACACGGTCTTTATGTTTTTAACTGTGGTGCGCCAAGTTTTCATTTAAATCCGGAAAAACTTGAAGGTGAAATTGGACCACGTTTAATCCACATGGTGCACAATATTCAAGATGCTTTGAATGAAACGCACTAACAGTCGTGCTTAAAACAGTCATGGTTGTGTTGATTAAAGTTCCACTTTCATTATGACTAAGGCATGATGAAAAACGCACTCTATACCCCAACCATTATTTTAATGGCAATTGCCGCAGGCATTTGTACAGGTGGAAATTATTTTAGTCAGCCACTTATTCATTCAATTAGTGTAAGCCTAGATTTAACTGAAACAACTACAGCGTGGGTGCCAACTCTAGCCCAAATCACCTACGCATGTGGCTTACTCTTTTTAATGCCGTTGGGTGACATATTAGAAAAGCGCAAGCTGCTATTTGTCTTTATGTTATTGGCTTCAAGCGGATTAATTATTAGCGGGTTTTCGCACAATATTTATCTTTTACTGCTTGGTACTGTCATTACTGGCCTATTTTCTAGTGCAGCCCAACTGTTGTTACCGCTTGCTGCAAGTCTGGTTCCAATTCAACAAAGCGGCCGTGTCGTTGGCTTTCTACTGAGTGGACTGATGATGGGGGTTTTACTCGCTCGATCCCTTTCAGGGCTGATGTCTACACTTTTTGCATGGAATATTATTTATCTGGTCAGTGGTTTTCTGTTACTCATCATTGCCATTATTTTGCATCGTAATATTGGGTTATTTCCACCGACTAAATCTGAAAACTATGTAAAAACTATTCGCTCTCTTCCACAGATTTTTATTCAAAATCGACGGTTAAGAACCAGAACTTATATTGGTGGTTTTACATTTGCTTGTGTAAGTTTAACCTTTACCACCATGTCTTTGCTTCTGGCTCCAGCGCCCTATTTTTTTAGCGACTTTACCATTGGCCTTTTCGGTTTTGTTGGCGTGTTAGGAACTTTCGTTGCCAATTTCTCAGGCAAATTTATTGACCAAGGCTATATTCATAAAATTTCAATTTATTGCGGCGTTGGCCTTATTTTAAGTTGGATTCTTTTTTCACTTTTAACCTACCATTTTGCTTTTTATATTATTGCCTTACTTATTCTCTACGCTTCTCTTTCTGCTGTACATGTCACCAACCAAAGTATTGTATTTAAACTTAATCAAGAATTACGTTCACGGTTTAATGCCATTTATATGACAGGTTACTTTGCTGGCGGCGCTTTAGGCACAACAGCGGGAAGTTATGCTTGGAAACACTTTGGATGGACAGGTGTATGTATTTTAGGCTTAATTTTTGCCGTTTTATGTCTTTATTATTGTGTGCGTGATGCAAAAAATCAGCACAATTAAAACTTGTGCTGATCTCAAAATAGGCTAATAGTTCGTTATAAAAGCCCTGATAAACGTCCGCGAATAATATCTTCTGCCTCTTTGACAATTCGGTTAACCAGTTCATCGCATGTCGGAATATCATGGATTAAGCTTGCCACTAACCCACATGACCATGCACCTGCATTTACATCGCCATCAATCATGACTTTTGGATAAACACCTGCAACTTCTTCCATAATATCTTCAAACTTAATGTTATCGCCGAGTGCTTTTTCTTTTGCCACGATTTTTTCTACAGCAGCATTATTCATGACACGTTCTGTATTTCGCAAAGCACGCATAATTAAACGCGTATCTCGTTCGGTTGCATTCAGAATCGCCTGTTTCACATTTGCATGTACGGGAGCTTCCTGAGTCGCAATAAAGCGCGTTCCCATATTAATTCCATCGGCTCCCATCGCTAAAGCAGCCGCGAGTGAGCGCCCATCTGCCATACCACCCGAGGCAACAAACGGAATCTCTAATGCATCGGCTGCTAAAGGTAATAAAATCATATTGGGCACGTCATCCTCACCAGGATGCCCACCACACTCAAAACCATCTACAGAAACTGCATCGCACCCAATTTGCTGAGCTTTTAAGCTATGTCGAACCGAAGTACATTTGTGAATTACTTTAATACCAGCAGCCTTTAAATATGGCATCACCTGTTCAGGATTACGCCCTGCTGTTTCTACAATCTTTACGCCACCTTTAATAATTGCCTCTACAAAACCCGGATAATCAGGAGTATTTACGGTAGGCAAAAAGGTTAAATTTACCCCAAAAGGCTTATCGGTCATTTCTCGGCAACGTGCAATTTCTTTTGCCAAATTTTCAGGTGTACGCTGAGTCAGGCCAGTGATAATACCTAACCCGCCCGCGTTCGAAACCGCAGCAGCAAGCTCTGCAAAACCAACATAATGCATACCGCCTTGAATAATTGGATGCTCAATTTCAAATAATTCTGTAATTTTGGTCTTCATATTCTTTCCACTCACTGTTCTATAGCTAGCTTCTCATTTCCTTAGCAGGGCTAGATGCTTATTTACGCATAAATCCTATCAGTATTTAAAGTAATTTAAGTTAAAAATTTCACAATACAAAATTTTATACCACAATATAAAACAAAATAATTGATAACGGAATTATTTTTCGATAGCATCAGTTTAAATTTTAGACGGAAAATTATTTAAAGGAATGAATGATGCAGCAGAACAACAAAACCCAAAGCGAGCTTAAAACAGGCACAATTCATAAGTATTTTGATAGAAATATACTAACGCTCACCATGAGTAATGCCACTAAAAAGAATGCAATTAATTATGAAATGTATGCAGCTTTAAGTCAGGCATTAGATCAAGCTGCAACCAATCAAGACATTCATGTGGTTGTGCTTACTGGTGAAGACTCCGCATTTACCAGCGGCAATGATGTAAACGCATTTGAAAAACGAGATACCACCACTTCAGAACCACCCGCTTCGATTGTTTTCTTAAAAAGCTTGGCAACTTTTCCAAAACCGATTATTGCTAAAGTAAATGGTGTGGCAATTGGCATTGGCAGCACTATGCTTCTACATTGCGACCTTGTGTATGCAAACCAAAATTCTATTTTTCAGTTTCCCTTTGTGAATTTGGGGCTTGTACCTGAAGCGGGTTCAAGTTACATCTTGCCAAGATTATTGGGCTTTGCTCGAGCTTCAGAAATTATTTTACTCGGTGAAAAGTTTTCGGCGGAACAAGCAAAAAATTATGGTCTAGTAAATGAAATATTTGAGGCAACTGAGCTGGATCAAGTGGTTGAAGATGTGGCAATTAAACTTGCTCACAAACCAAGCCAAGCCTTACAGCTCAGTAAAAAGTTACTAAGAGATATGCCAATTGATGATCTACTCAATCGTATTGACCATGAGTCGACTATTTTCTCGCATTGTTTACAAGGTTCCGAGTTTAAAGAAGCATTAAGTGCTTTCAAAGAAAAACGGAAACCGAACTTTCACAACCAAACAGCCTAAAGCTTACCCACTAAAAAGCCAGCTTTGAAGATCACAGCTGGCTCTTATAAATAAATCAAATAGGTTTAGCTAATCTCGGTACGAATATTATTCACCATATGTAAAAGACGCGGTGCAATATCTTCTTCGAGTTTTTCACGGTTCATAATAAAGCTTGGACCACCACAGTTAAACACCAATAAACCATGTTGTTCATGAATGAGTGGAACCGCAACCGAATTGACATCTTTATGCCATTCGCCAATTGAAAAACAATAACCAAAATCTTGGTAGTCTTTAAAGGCTTTGTCTAGATCACGGTTAATTTTGATCCAGTCTTCTTTGTGCTTGTTACGAATCGCATTAAGCAAGAACTCTCTTTCATCTTCAGGCATGGCAGCTAAACATGCACGTCCCATCGAACTTAAATGAATCGGTAAATACGTTCCGACTTGACGGCGCATGGTCATATTGCCTTTGCCTTGCACCACGTCAAGATAAATCATATTCAGACGATCGCGTGTTGCCATGGCTACAGCAGCACCAGCATAGTCTGCCAAATTTTTCATATATGGATGAGCAATAGAGCGAATCGATACGTTAGATAACATGGAATAACCAAAAGCAAGAACTCCTACTGAAAGCTGAAATTTGCTTGAGTTAGGTACTTGTTTGATATAGCCCAAACGCGACAAGGTATGTGTGAGGCGAGTAATGGTTGGTTTTGGCAAACCTGTCATCTGAGCAAGCTCTTGATTGCCCAAATGCTGATGTTTAGGCGTAAAACAACGTAATAGCTCTAAACCACGTGCTAATGCAGTAATAAATTGGCGATCATTTTCATCCTGCATGTCTTCAATCGGATGTAATAATTCATGCCTTAAAGGCGCTAATAATTTTTCTGTCTGTTCTGCATCAACTGCATCGTTCATTGTCATACCAATCCATATTTTGTTTCGCACTGCGAAAATTATAATCTATTTTTTCTATAAATAGCAAAAGAGCAAACATCCTAGTCTACATTTTAAAGATAACTTCATTTAACTTATTAAAGCGAAAGATTAAAAATTTTATTTTCTGATTTTAAATATAATTTTAATCTTCTGCTTCTAAGCCAACTACCCAATTACGCCCTTTTCTTTAAGCTCTGCTAGTTTTTCTGAAGAAACCATTCGCCCCAAAACGGCCTGCGTATGTTCACCCAACAGCGGAGGTGCTGTTTTGTACTCAACTGGCGTTCTAGAAAGTTTGATTGGTGACCCAATTACCTTCAATTTTTCACGTTGAGGATGGTTCATCTCGACTAACATTTCTCGGACAATCACTTGAGGCTCTTGAAAAGCTTGTTCCAAGTTATTGATCACACCTACGGGAACTTTAGCCGCATAGATTGCATCTACCCATTCATCTGCTGTTTTAGTTAAAAAGTGAGTTTGTAAAATTCCGATAATTTCATCACGATGCTTAATTCGGTCTGCATTTCGGGCAAAACGCGGATCATTTGGTAAATCGGGTAAACCAATACTACGACAGAGTTGAATAAACTGAGTGTCATTTCCGCATGCAATAATGAAATCACGGTCAGAAGCTTTGAATACTTGATAAGGCACAATATTGGCGTGTGCATTGCCATAACGTTTAGGGATATTACCCGATGAAAGATAGTTCATTCCCTGATTTGCCATTGTGGCAATTTGAACATCAAGCAAAGCCATATCAATGTATTGGCCTAAACCCGTCACATGACGGTTGAGTAAAGCAGCCTGTATGGCAATCGTAGAGTAAAGACCAGTGGCTAAATCGGAAAATGCAACCCCTACTTTTTGTGGTCCACCACCAGGCAAATCATCACGCTCACCAGTGACCGACATGAGCCCGCCCATACCCTGAATAATAAAGTCGTAACCGGGTTCCTCTGCTCTTGGACCAGTTTGACCAAAGCCTGTAATTGAGCAATACACCAGTTTAGGATTAATCGCAGATAAAGACTCGTAGTCTAAACCGTATTTTTTTAAAGACCCTGCTTTGTAGTTTTCAATCACGACATCGGTGTCTTGAATGAGGGCTTTAATCAATTCTTGGCCATCAGGACTGGCAATATCGATGGCAACCGATAGTTTATTGCGGTTGGTCGACTGATAATAAGCAGCTTCTTGAGTGTCTTGGCCTGAGTCATCTTTCATCCAAGGTGGTCCCCAAGAACGGGTATCGTCACCGACTTTTGGTCGTTCAATCTTGATTACTTCTGCGCCTAAATCGGCAAGAATCTGTCCACACCAAGGCCCAGCCAATACCCGACTTAAGTCAAGCACCCGAATTCCATTTAAAGCACCCATCTTCATCCCACTATATTTTGTGATTCATTTCCTATAGGAAAACTTATCCATTTAAAATTTCGCATAGCGATATATATTTTTAATATACACAGCTCTTTTTAAAAATCAAACTTTAATTTTCCACTAAAAATAATGATTTTTTATAAGAAAATATAGCTTAAATAAATCAATAAATTAGCTAAACATAAATCAACAATAAAGTATCGCATTGCGAAATTAATTTTCAAAATATATTGTTTTGCATTCATCCTTTGATTACTATCGCTTCAAATATTGGTGATTTTACGAACATCCCATTGATGTTTTCTGCATGTAGTAAAAGGACGAGACTATGATTCGAGATCAGGAAACCTTAAATCAACTTGTTGATATGATTCGACAATTTGTTGAAGGTGTATTAATTCCTCATGAGAATGAAGTCGCTGAAACGGATGAAATTCCTCAAGATATTCTTGAGCAAATGAAAGCTCTCGGCTTATTCGGTTTAACCATTCCTGAAGAGTACGAAGGTCTTGGACTAACAATGGAAGAAGAGGTCTACGTGGCTTTTGAATTGGGTCGTACCTCTCCTGCTTTTCGCTCTCTGATTGGAACCAATAATGGCATTGGCTCAAGTGGCCTGATTATTGATGGGACCGAAGCACAAAAATCATTTTTCTTGCCACGTTTAGCACGTGGTGAAGTGATTAGTTCTTTTTGCTTAACCGAACCAGATGCGGGTTCTGATGCCGCCTCTTTAAAAACCAGCGCAGTAAAAGACGGTGACTTTTATATTTTAAATGGCACCAAACGCTTTATTACCAATGCTCCTCACGCTGGTGTATTTACAGTGATGGCACGTACAAACCCTGATATTAAAGGCGCTGGTGGCATTTCTGCTTTTATTGTCGATAGCCAAACTCCGGGCATTTTTCTTGGCAAACGCGATAAAAAAATGGGACAAAAAGGTGCCCATACCTGTGACGTTATTTTTGAAAATTGTCGCATCCCTGCTTCAGCGCTCATTGGTGGTGTTGAAGGTGTCGGTTTTAAAACGGCCATGAAAGTGCTGGATAAAGGCCGTTTGCATATTGCGGCCTTGAGTGTCGGCGCAGCAACACGAATGCTAGATGATTCTTTAATTTACGCCATCGAACGCAAGCAATTTGGACAACCGATTGCTGAATTCCAGCTCATTCAAGCCATGCTTGCCGACTCAAAAGCTGAAATTTATGCAGCTAAATGTATGGTCTTAGACGCTGCACGCCTACGCGATGCAGGACAAAACGTTAGCACTGAAGCCTCATGCGCAAAAATGTTTGCAACCGAAATGTGTGGCCGCGTTGCGGATCGCTGCGTACAAATTCACGGCGGTGCGGGTTACATCAGTGAATATGCCATTGAACGTTTTTATCGAGATGTTCGTTTGTTCCGTCTCTATGAAGGGACTACTCAAATTCAACAAGTGATTATTGCCCGAAACATGATTCGCGCTGCGTCTTAATCAAATTTTAAGCGCTTCAAAACGACTTGAAGTGCTTTTTATCAAATGTAGGTAATGGATTATGGCTACAAATTACAAAGAAGGTCTTTCTCGTATACAGCCTCATACGTGGAAAATAGCTTTTACTTTTGCTTTTCTAGCACTGTTGGTAGATGGTGCAGATTTGATGATGCTGTCTTATAGCTTAAATAGTATTAAAGCAGATTTTGGATTAAGTTCAGTACAAGCAGGTATGCTTGGCAGTTTCACATTGGCAGGCATGGCTGTTGGTGGAATTTTGGGGGGATGGGCGTGCGATAAATTTGGTCGTGTGCGCATTGTGGTTATTTCTATTTTAACTTTCTCGCTCCTCACCTGTGGCTTAGGTTTCACCCAAAGCTTTCTTCAGTTTGGTATTTTAAGATTTTTTGCATCACTGGGTTTAGGTTCACTTTATATCGCCTGTAATACCCTCATGGCCGAATATGTCCCAACCCGTTATCGCACCACAGTACTGGGCACTTTACAAGCAGGTTGGACGGTTGGCTATATTGTTGCGACTTTGCTTGCAGGTTGGATTATTCCTGATTATGGCTGGCGCATGCTGTTTTATGTTGCGATTATTCCGGTCATTATTGCTGTCCTTATGCATATTCTTGTACCAGAACCAGAAGCATGGCAAAAGTCTCGACTACAACAACCTGTTTTGGCTCAAAATGCATCGAAAACTTCAGCATTTAAGCTTATTTTCCAAGATAAACGAAACCGCAATATGTTTATCTTATGGGCATTAACAGCGGGCTTTTTACAGTTTGGCTACTATGGTGTAAACAACTGGATGCCGTCATACCTTGAAAGTGAATTGGGTATGAAATTTAAGGAAATGACTGCCTATATGGTAGGTACATATACCGCCATGATTTTGGGTAAAGTTCTTGCGGGCATGATGGCCGATAAATTAGGACGTCGTTTTACCTATGCCTTTGGTGCAATCGGCACTGCTATTTTCCTACCTCTGATTGTTTTTTATAACTCGCCAAGCAACATTCTATATTTACTGGTGACCTTTGGTTTCCTCTACGGCATCCCGTATGGCGTAAATGCAACCTACATGACTGAAAGCTTTGCGACCGCTATTCGCGGTACAGCCATTGGCGGTGCTTATAACGTTGGACGTTTAGGTGCTGCTTTAGCCCCTGCAACTATTGGTTTCTTAGCCTCTGGCGGGTCAATTGGTTTAGGTTTTGTCGTGATGGGTGCTGCCTACCTGATTTGTGGCGTGATACCAGCCCTATTTATTAAAGAAAAATTATATGACCCTCAAAAGTCGTAAAAGATCCATCACAAAAAATCCTATAGGTCCTGTGTCTATAGGATTGATGGTACTAACGATCTAAACATGTGTTTTAAATGGTTAGCAGGAAATAAGGAATTTACCTCTTAAAGTTACTCCTTATTTCCACATATGTAGAGTGTATCTACTCTTCATTTTAATTTTTTAGGTAAGCTTAGCTCCCGAGGGAGCTAAGCTTAAAAAAGATATAGACCTAAACTTTGTTTAAGGTCGTTCACCCTGCCCCAAACGGCGTTCAATATCATCTAAAACATTTGGCAAATCAGCAACACTATCAATCACATAGTGCGCGCCAGACGCATTCATTTTTTGGTATGCCTTATCTTTTAGAATAATCTGTTCATCGGCCGATAGCGAACTCCACTCTTCATAGCTTAAACCGACTTCATTACCACTAATCGCAAGTCCGACTGTCCAGCACCCTGCGTTTAAACCTTCGTCAATACCCACCACGGTATCATCTACTTTTACAACGGTTTTGATGTCAGATACGTCGAGTTGAATTAAGTTTTTCCATAGCATTTCAGGATATGGACGGCCAAATTTCACGTCACTTGCCGTAACGATACAGTCCGGTCGATAACCCTGATCGGCAGCATCTTTGACCAAACGACCAATCATCATGGATGCATAACCCGTGTTACTGCCGATTTTTGCACCACGCTTTTTAATATTCTCAAACGTTTCTAATGCACCCGGAATTAAAGCAGAACATGTTGGAATCGATTTTAATTGATAAGGAATAAAATCTTTATATAACCGATCAATATCTGCTTCAGTTGCAGGCTTCCCATATACTTCCTGCCATGCAGTCGCTACACGCGGCATTTTTAAAACTGCTGCAATATGGTCACGTTTTTCTAAACCCATTGGCGCACGCGCCTCTTCAACCGTAATTTCAACTTTATTGTCTTTAAACAAAGCCATAAAAGCTAAAATTGGTGCACGTGAGCCAAAATCTACAGTTGTACCAGCCCAGTCAAAAACCACAGCCTGAATTTGTGTATTGTTGGTCGTCATGAAGTATTCCCTTTAATTCAAATGTTTTAATAAAAGTTATGCTGTTACAGCTTGGTTTAGGTGGTTTTCACAGTAGTTCGCAATCGCAGCAAGAAGCCCTTCAATGTCATGAATATAAACTTCGCCAATATTGCCAATACGGAAGCAGTTAAGGTCAGTGACTTTGCCCGGATAAATTACGTAGCCTGATTTTTTCAGCGTTTCATAAAATGACTGGAAGCTAAATGACTTGGCTGTTGGGTAAAGAAAAGTGGTAATGATGGGTGATTGTGGGCACTCTTCACCGAGTACCAACTCAAAGCCCAGTTGTTGCATACCTTGCGATAAGGTTTGTTGGTTTTGTAAATAACGTTGATAACGTGCAGCAACTCCGCCTTCTGCCTCAAGCTCAAGTAAGGCTTGATAAAAAGCACGTACCACATGGGTTGGCGAGGTAAAACGCCATTTACCGTTATACTGCTCCATTGTATTCCACTGGTCATACAAATCGAGACTTACCGAACGAGCTAAACCTTTACATGCTTCTAGGCAATCACGCTTTGCCAAAATAAAACCAAAGCCCGGAACACCTTGAATACATTTATTTGCACTTGAAATTAGAAAATCAATTTCAAGCTCAGCAATATCCATGGGCACACCACCGAATGAACTCATGGCATCCACAATCCAGATTTTTCCTGCTGCTTTAACTAAACGGCCTATCTCTTGAATTGGATTTAAAATACCTGTGGTGGTTTCACAGTGCACACAAGCAACATGGCTAATAGTTTTATCTTCTAAAACACGCTCAATTTCTTGTAAATCTGGTGTTTGGGTTTCTAAATAATTCAGTTCTACAACTTCAATATTTAGGCAACGCGCCATTTGCACCATACGTGCACCGTATGCACCGTTATTAATAATTAAGATTTTGCCATCACGCGGAATAGCTGAACCAAGCACAGACTCCACTGCAAAACTACCACTGCCTTGCATTAACACAGCCGTATATTTTTCAGGTTGACTGGTTGCCAAGTTGACTAGACGAGAGCGGATATCTTGTACCAGCGAATTATATTCTTGGTCCCAAGTACACCAGTCTTTTTGCATGGCACGGCGTACTGTTGCCGATGTTGATAATGGTCCTGGTGTGAGAAGCAAATACTTGTTCTCTAAATCCATATCGAGTTGGGGTTGCATGTTCATAATGGTACTCATTTCTTTCACGTTCATTTCAATATACATCAATCTGGTTTAAACCAGATGACAAACTAGTAAATATTTTCTTCTAATACTTCTTTCATAAACCCAGCCCCTGTGGTCATGCCTTTGCCAGCAATTGCACTTACCAGAAAGATGTTTTTTTCGGCTTCAGTGACACAGGCCAACTCATCTTCATGAGTCAGGTAATAACCATTCCAACGTTTTTGAATTGGAGGTAAAGTCAGCCCTAATTTTTCATAGCAGTAAGCTTGAATAAATTCATTAATCTCTTCACGCTGCTCGAACTGAGGCGCTTCATTAATCGAATGATATTCGTGGCTATCACCTACGATCAGTTCGCCAAATTCGTTTTGTTTAATCAGAATATGAATACCGAATTCTTTAATGAAACCTTGTTGTGATGCTTTAACCAACTCCGCATGACTTGGGCAAATTTCAAAAGCCGGATAACGTGAAATAGATAAGCCTGAATAAAGAGAAGCATTTAATTTTTGGTGAAACCATTGAGTCAGCGCCATTTGTAAGCCACAGCGTTTCAAATTCAAGCTTTGTAAGAGATCTGGATATAAAACATCGATGATTTCACCGTGGCAGATCAAAACTTTATTTGCCCGATATACCTCGCCACTTGCCAAGCGAACCTGACAAATTTCATGTTGATATTGGGTTTGAACGACACAAGCATTGGTATAAATCTCTACACCGTTTCTTTCGGCATATGCCAATAGGTGCTGCCCAATCACATGCGGTTCGACCGAATAATCTTCTTCAAAAACCAAACCACCTTGAAAATGCTGCGAAGGATTTAAATAAGAAAATTGGGTGACCAGCTCATCATGACTTCGTAAATGCACAGGTATTTGATAATTATTTGCACGCTCGGCAAACTCATTTAAAACCTGCCATTCAAGTGCCGTATTTGCCAGATACACACCTTGTCTTTGCTCAAATGAAATATTGGTTTCAGCCTGAATGCGTTGATAAAAAGAACGCGTTTCAAGAGCGTATTTTCGCCACTGTTGCTCTGGATGGGTTAATGTCGATGTTCCGACCATGCCAAAATTACGGCGAGTTGCTCCCACAGGTTTGGCATTTTTCTCGAAGATACAAACTTTTAAGCCTTGTTCTTGCGCTTGTATGGCAGCGGACAAACCTAAAATACCGGCGCCGACAACAATTAAATCAAACTGTGCGTTATTCATAAGACTTCCAATTTGCGAAATTTAGGATGAATAAACCCTTGCCTTGTTGAACAAAGCATTTCGTTTTAGTCGGTTAAATAAAAATTGTGTTTAGCTAAAACTTAGTGAGCGCTTTCACGCCATTGCTGACTTCTTGCCATAATTTTTCGGGTAAATAACCAGTGAATGAGTTTTACAACACATGAGGTGGTTAAAATGAGAATGCTCATGGCAACAGCAGCAACCGTGTCTCCCGCATCATCCATATTTAAAACGGCTACCGCAGCTAAACTGGTGTCTGGTGAATAAAGGAAAATCGCAGCCGACACAGTCGTCATGGCATTCACAAAAACATAGACCGATACATCGCATAGCGCTGGAAAACACATAGGCAAATACACTTTCCAAAAGGTTTTCCACTTTGATGTTCCTAGAGTTTGTGCTGCCTGATCAAGCTGTAGCGGAATCTGTTTAATGGCATTGGTTAAAGTGAGATGTGGCACGGTGTAATAATGCACGATGGTTGAAATCACCAAAATGGTCATGGTTCCATACAGCACATTTAACGGGTTGCTTTGCTGGTTAAAAAACAAAATATAAGCAATACCTAGAACCAACCCTGGCACAGCGAGTGGCAGTAGAACCAAAGCTTGCACATAGTTTTTAATGAGTGGATGTGTCTTAAAACGTTCGGTTAATAGTGCCACCATAAAAATCAGTGCTGTTCCAAAAACCGTACTAAAGAGTGCCATGCGAACCGAGTTGAAGTACGCTGCCCAACCACCACCATCGACATATTCAAAACTGTAATGTGCTAAGGTCAAAGACAAATCATAAGGCCAAGACTGAATAAATGATGCGAGCACAGCCGTAAAGATAATCAGTAAAATCGTAGCTGAAACCAAGCTACAAAATATGCTCAGAACGACTTCAAGTTTTTTATTCGATGCTGAAACATAAGGTTTAGCCTGAAAGGCTTGAAACCGTGCATGCCGCTTGCTTTGTATACGGTCGAAAATGAACACAAAAACTGCTGGTAGCAATAACAAGATGGAAATGACCGCACCCATGCTCATGTTTTGCTGACCAATAATCTGTTTATAGACATCAAGCGCCATCATATTAAATGAACCGCCAATGACTTTCGGAATCCCAAAATCGGTCAGCACATAAATAAAAGCCACCAGACTTGCGCTGATGAGTCCATACCGAATTGCAGGTAATGTGACGTGATAATGCGTCTTCCAGATATTTTTGCCGAGCGACAAAGATGCCTCAATTAAACGCTGATCGACACTGCGAAAAGACACCATCATCAACATCAAAATTGCTGGAAATAGCCAAAAGCAATAACTGATTAAAATACCGATTGGACCATAAATTTGTATATCGCCCAGTAAAGGTTTAAACACACCTTGCTTACCAAACAAATAAACCAATGCCAAAGAAGGCAAAAGTGATGGCGCTAAAATGGGTAAAAAAGCGACCAGTTTAAAGAAGCCTTTGCCTTTTATATTCACATTGGTGAGTGCAAAAGCATAAATACTGGCAAGCAATACTGTAATGACAGTAGCAGCACAAGCAACCCACACCGAGTTAAATATAGAGCTGAGTAAAGCTGGACTTGCAAAATAATTATAAAAATTTTCAAGGCCAACAAAATTTTGATTTTCATCAAAAAATGCGGTTTCAAACAGCATCATTAAAGGAGCAATAATTGCTAAAGTCAAAGCGATTGCGACGGCAGCTAAAGCAATATTTGCTCTTAATGAATATTCAGTTTTTCGACGCGGCTGTGTTTTTAAAACCGCTGAAGCAGCTTCATTTAACATAGTGCGTACCCTTGTTCGTCAAAGACATGAATGAGCTGATTAGGCACTTTTATAAACATCAGTTCTTGCAAAGTTTTGAACTTGGTATTTTCAATTTCAATTTGCAAAAGGTGTTTGGACTGCTCAATTCCATCGATATAAATAGCGCAAAATAAACGGCGTTTTGCGCCTAAAAATTCAGTGCTTAATACTTTAACTGGCAAATACAACGACTCTTTATCACTGCCAAAAGCATCAACCAACTCGACAGCTTTCGGTCTGAAACCAATGCTGTAGTTTTGCCCTGCTTTAAGTTTATGCTGTTCCAAATTTAGAGGAATAAAACCCAAAACCTCGAGCTGATTAACTACCGAACAAGTAGCTACCAAAAAGTTCATGGTACCAATAAACTTTGCAACGAATTGGGTTTGTGGCTTGTAATAAATATTGTGCGGTGTATCAATTTGCTCAATGACACCATGATTCATGACTACAACACGGTCAGAAATGCTTAATGCTTCTTCTTGATCGTGTGTGACCATAATGGTTGGCAAATTAAGCTGCGATTGAATCGAACGGATCTTTTGTCTTAGCTTTAGACGTACCTGAGCATCGAGTGCAGACAATGGCTCATCCAACAGTAAAATATCAGGCTTCGGTGCAATTGCCCGAGCAAGCGCAACACGTTGCTGCTGCCCACCCGACAATTGATTTGGATATTTTTTAGCAATATCGGGTAATTCAATCAGTTCTAATAATTGCTGAACTCGTTGACTACGCTGTGCCTTATCCCATTTCTTTTTGTCTAAGCCAAACGCAATATTTTCTTCAACGTTTAAGTTTGGAAATAACGCATAGTTCTGAAACACAATGCCACAGTGACGCTTTTCAGCACTCAACAACGTAATGTCTGCGCCCTTTTTTATAACCTTTCCATAATCAGGTTTTTCTAGACCCGCAATTATGCGTAGCAATGTGGTTTTACCGCATCCAGAAGGTCCCAAAAAGCTCACGAACTCGCCAGCTTTCAGGTCTAAATTAATATGCGTTAGGACCTGAAAGTGTTGGAACTTTTTTTGAATATCCACCACTTCTAAAACCAAAGGGCCATGTTCAGGATATTTATAGGTCGTTAATGTCGACAATAAATGCCCTGCTAACTCGGCCTTTTGGTTTTGACCTAGCAGCGATGACTGCAATGACGAAGGAATTTGCATAATAAGGCCCTTATCCAAAAGATCACTTTTCAAAACGCTTTGACCATTCAGCCAAAATACGTTCACGCTGCTCTGCCGCCCAATAAAAATCATTTTTTACGAGCATTTGGGGAAGGTTTTTCGGGAAGTCCATAGTGGTATTTTCAATGCCTTTGTAGGCCACCATTGAAAAGTTATGGGCATAGGCTTCATTTGCCGCTTTGCTTACCGACCAATTTATAAATTTTTGTGCGCTACTTAATTTCTTGGTTCCTTTCACAATTGCTGAGGCTTCCATTTCCCAACCTAAACCTTCAGTTGGATAAACCACTTCTAAAGGTGCACCCTCTGCTTTTAATTTAAAGGCTGGATAACCGAAGGAAATTCCAATTGGGATTTCGCCCTGTGCAGCCATCTTGCAAGGTTTTGAGCCAGAGTGAGGATATTGTGAAATGTTTTTATCTAAAGCCTGCATATAGTCCCATGCCTGCTTTTCGCCCCAAATTTGCATCCAAGCCGTGACATCTAAATAGCCTGTGCCACTCGAAGCTGGATTTGGCATCACAATCAGGTTTTTATAAATGGGGTTGGTTAAATCTTTCCAAGTTTTTGGAATTGGTAACTTACGTTTTTCTAATTCGACTTTATTTACACAAATTGCAGATTCCCATGCATCCATACCCGTCCAAGTCAGTACAGGTTTTTGACTTACAAATTCTGGTTTTAAATTTTGAACACCTTCAGGTTTGAAAGGCTCAAGCATGTCTTTCTTTTCCATGACCAGTAAACTGGTTAAAGCCACACCAAAAACCACATCCGCTTGTGGGTTTTTCTGCTCTGCCAAAAGTTTAGCGGTGATCACCCCTGTTGAATCACGTACCCATTTTACTTTTAGCTCTGGATAGGCTTTGTGTAATTCCTCTTGGTATTGCTTAAGCTGATCGGCTTCCACTGCCGTATAGACTGTAATTTCTTCTGATTGTTTTGATGTTGCTGATGAACATCCCATTTGAATAGCGACCACCACACCTAAAACTGATGCAGTGCCGAGTTTAATTGTCTGTTGAACATACTGTTTCATCTGCAAACCATCGAATGCAATTATTTGATGATCGTATTTCAACAGCTTTATATGACAGTTTAATTAATCTGGTTTAAACCAGATTGTATTTTTATGCTCGCGCTTCGAAATGTAAATCTAAAACATCATGTAGCCAATATTCTTGGTCGACATCAGTAATCACGCCTTCTTCATTTCTATTACTACGACGAATATATAAACCGAGCGCGCCTACATTGACATGAAGTGCTTTGGCCTGCTGTTCCGATAAAGCGGTTGGATACAGATTAATGTCAGCTCTGGTGATATGGCAGTTATATTGATTTGCCATCAGTAAAGTAATCGATTGCTTAAGATCATGAGTTAAAAACTCAGGGAAAAACTCGGCGTTAACACGTAAATGCTCCACCAAAACAGGTCGACCATTAATACAACGACGTCGCCAAACTGAATAAATCGGATGCCCTTTTTCAACTTTTAAATGCTTGGCATCCCAAGAAGTAGCCTGAGTCAGTTCACTCGAAATCACTTCTGTCGAAGGTTCATAGCCTTGTTCAATCACAAACTGATTAAAGTTTTTTGTAGATTGCGGGTGATAAATAATACGAGGAGAACGAACATACCAACCACGACGGTCTAATCGATAAATCAGGCCATCAGTTTCCAAAGCCAACAAAGCTTCACGTGCAGCCACTCGAGTGGTTTGGAATTGTTCTGAAAGCACTCTTTCCGAAGGGAGTTTTGCGTGGGCTTTTAATACGCCAGATTCAATATCGTGGGCAATTGCATCGCGGATAGGAATATATTTAGGTATGCGAGCTTGGTCCTGTTCCATACAAACTTAGAATTTATAAATAAAGAAATTAATAGCAATATACTGAAAAAATGTGACAAAAGCTTTTATTAATGCTGATCTTTTAAGCAAAACGCGTCCTATTCCCCGCTTTTTTCCAATTCATTTTTTCATAAAAAATGGTGGGTGTACCAATGGCTTCGAAAAACCTTCCTTAGCTCATTTGTTCATCAAGAAAAATCGGCATGGCATAGCCATTACATCATATTTAATTAGACACTTTTTAAGATAAAAATTCATATTTCTGTACGGACTCTTACACAGGAATTGATGGTTTGCACTAAAAATCAATATAAGCCCTCCTATATTACATCCTTGTAGAATTAGAATAATATGATCAAGAAAAAATCAAAACATCCTAAGCAATAAAAAACACACTCATCATCTTATATTTATAAAGTCTTAATACAAAATTATACATTTAATAAAAACTAAAATATTAAGAAAATTACTTAACTTCAAAACAAACATAAAATTTTAATTTAACTAAAATCTTAAACAATAAATCAAATTAAAAAAAGAATATAAGACATACCAGTTCATTTATTACACAAAACCAAGGCTAAACACTTGTGGTTAAACAACACCCAATTATTCAATCAATCTAATTAATATTTTATTTATAAAATTTAAATTAACTTATTAAAAACTATTAAATATGATATTAGACGCTTAAAAATTGACTAAAAATAATCCATAACTTCTAAACAGTTTCAATAAACAACAAATAAATTAATGAAAAATATAGTAATTTTAATTTTTTTCATTCTATTGAATAAAATTACGGATATTTATTCCCCCAATTTTTTTATATTTTACCAACTGATAAAAATACAATCCAATATATTTAAAAAAATAAAAAAATCTTTTGTAATAATAAAGTTAATTATTTACCAAATGTTATATTTTAAAAAATTTAATTAAAAACAGCACCAATAAATAGATTAAAAAAATAACATTCAAAAAATTATAATAATTTTTCTTCTTGTTTTTTTATGAATGTATATTTAGATTTAATTAAGATTAATTGAAATCAGATTTGTATTTTTTCAATTTAGTTTAAGCAAATTAAATTTTACTTAATAGCGACTATAATATTTTAAGGAGAAAGTATTATTACGACCAAATCATGTGGCATTTTAAATCAATTATATTTCAGTACTTAACCATAAAAATCCACCCAGCATTAAATTATATTTAGCCAGGAAAGATTAAAAACTCATGAAACTTAAAACAAAATTTTCTCATCTCGCTTATAGCTGTGCATTAATATTATTCGGTTCGGTGCAATTTGCTCATGCAGCTCCCTTACTTACTCCCCATGTTACAAATGAAGTAAGCCCTGCTCCTACAGCCAATGCATGGATAGAAATTGATACTCAAGCTTTTGAAGATAATATTAAAAGGACGAGTCAGTTACTTAATGGCAAAACACAACTTTGTATAGTCATGAAAGCTAACGCATACGGCCATAGTATTGATCTACTTATGCCAAGTGTTATGAAGTTAAATGTATCTTGTATTGGCATTACCAGTAATGCTGAAGCGGCTATAGTGCGTAAGCATGGCTATAAAGGCAAAATTACACGTTTACGTACCGCCACAGATAGTGAAATTATTAACGCACAGGCTTTAAATATTGAAGAGCTTTTAGGTAATTATGACCAAGCTGCCCGCATGTCTAAATGGGCAGAAGCGAACAATACAACTGTTCATTACAGCTTGGCTTTAAATTCAGGCGGTATGGATCGTAATGGTCTTGAAATGTCTACGGCTCTAGGCAAAGAACAAGCTGTGGCGATCACCAAACTCCCTCATCTTAAAATTGACGGCATTATGACTCACTATGCCGTAGAAGATGAAAAATTTGTTCGTGAGCGTCTGGCGCAATTTAATGAACAAACCGCATGGTTGATTAAAAAAGCCAAACTGAATCGTAAAGAATTAACATTACATACAGCTAATTCATTTGCTACCGTAAATGTTCCTGAATCACATTTAGATATGGTTCGTGCAGGTGCAATTATATATGGTGATTTTCCTAATCACCCTGAATTTAAAGGTATGATGGCATTTAAAACACAAATTGCCGCAGTGAATAATTACCTTAAAGATTCAACTGTAGGTTATGACCAAACCTATACCTTGAAACGTGACTCTAGACTCGCAAACCTCCCTGTAGGTTATTCGGATGGCTACCGTCGTAGTTTTAGTAATAAAGCTTTTGTATTAATAAATGGACAAAAAGCACCAGTGGTTGGTCGAGTATCAATGAATACTGTTATGGTTGATGTAACCGATATTCCAGAGGCCAAAGCAGGTGATGAAGTTGTATTATTTGGTCGTCAAGGCAATGCGGAAGTTAAAACGAGTGATTTAACGAGTCTTACAGGCCATATTTTGACAGAAGCCTATATCCCTTGGAGTAACTCTAACCCACAAGTGATTAAACCCCTTCAATCTCAGCAACAAGTGATATTAACCAATAATAAAGTTGCGGCAAAGGCCAACTAAACTTTAGGTGAATTGATAGGTAGCCCTATATTTTGAATAAGTATCGGGCTACTTTTAGCCGAATCACATCTTTTAAGCGATTTTATTCCATCCAGTTTTTTACATAAAAAAAGAGCATTTGCATGCCCTTTTTATTTTTACTTAGTCTTTAGCTTGCGTGCTTGAAACTATCAATTTGCTTAATCTCATAAGGCAAACCGACATAGTTTTCGGCCAATGTGGTTTTACCTGCGATCGAGCCAAGCACATAACTTAACTCGGCTTGTTTAATCTTATGATCAAACTCGCTTTCAGTTTCAAAACGATGCAATAAATGAGTCATCCACCAAGAAAAACGCTCAGCTTTCCATACACGTTGTAGGCATTTTTCAGAGTATTCATTTATACCTTGCTCGGAACCTTCGACATAATATTCAACAAGCGCACTTGATAAATAAGCAATATCAGAAGCCGCGAGATTAAGGCCTTTTGCTCCTGTCGGTGGAACAATATGCGCAGCATCACCTGCTAAAAATAGTTTTCCGAAACGCATTGGCTCGGTCACAAAGCTGCGCAACGGCGCGATACTTTTTTCAATAGAAGGTCCTGTCACTAGCTTTTCGCGGCTTTCAGGGTCTAGGCGGTTTTTTAGCTCATCCCAGAACTTTTCATCCGACCAATCTTCGACGTGATCTGTTAAAGGGACTTGTAAATAATAACGGCTACGTGTTTCTGAACGCATACTACATAAAGCAAATCCACGCTCTGACTGTACATAAATGAGTTCATCGGCTACAGGTGGCACATCGGCCAACACCCCTAACCAGCCAAACGGATAAACTTTTTCAAAGGTTTTAATTTTATCGTCTGGCACGCTGGCACGGCAGACACCGTGGTAGCCATCACAACCAGCAATAAAGTCACACTGAATTTGAAAGGCTTTACCTTGGTATTCAAACTCAACTTTTGGTGCAGTGTAAAAATCTTTCACTTGTACATTTTGAGCTTCATAAAATGAAGTGAGCTGCTCTGCTTCACGCGCAGTCATTAAATCTTTGGTGACTTCGGTCTGACCATATACGGTCACTTGTTTGCCACCCGTGAGTGCAGCCAAATCAACGCGATGCAATTCACCATTGGTTAAGATTTCGATGCCTGAATGCGGTAATCCTTTGTCTTTTAGGTTTTGGTCAACGCCTGCTTGTTTCAGTAAGTCGACTGAAACTTGCTCTAAAATTCCTGCACGAATCCGCGAAGCCACATATTCAGCACTACGTTGCTCAACAATAATATGGTCGATGCCAGCTTTATATAGAAGTTGCCCAAGCAATAACCCTGCTGGTCCAGATCCAATAATTGCAACCTGTGTCTTTAAAATATCCATAACTTCATCCTTGTTTCATCCTGACTTTTAAATTACTGGCTTTAAGTTTTGTGCACTATGTATCCAAGACGAAAATAACCGTTTATCATTTAGTTTGTCCGAATAGCGGACAGAAACAACCAAAATAACAGGAATGAAAGGATGCCTTCTCTCGATGCTTTTTTAGAGCACCCAAACTCGCATGAGAAAATTCGTCAAGAAGACTACATTGCAGGGTTAGCAAAAGGCTTAGCTTTACTCGAAGCTTTTGGAACGGATCGCCAGCGGCTTAATGTCACTCAAGTAGCCGAGCGAACCGGTATTAGTCGTACAGCAGCAAGGCGTTATCTTAAAACTTTAAAATACTTAGGCTATTTAGAAACAGATGAACATTACTTTTGGCTCACGCATCGCGTGCTGCGCTTTTCGAGCTCTTATCTAAGCTCTGCCCACCTGCCTAAAGTTGCTCAATCATTTTTAAATCTTTTGTGTGCGCAGACGTCTCTGACTTTTTCAATTGTGGTGTTAGACGATAACGAAGTGGTGCCAATTGCGCGTAGCTATTTACCACAGCAAGATAATTTACGTGTAAGCCCGTATGGCATGCATTTAGGAAACCGACTGCCTGCCCATGCCACGTCTACAGGTAAAGTATTGCTGGCAGCACTGCCCGAAGAAGCCCAACATACATGGGTAAAAAAATACGGTTTAAAACGTTTGACCCCGTTTACCATTGTAGATGAGTCAAAGTTTTTTGAAGTACTTAAGGGTATTTCTTTATCGGATTATTGTCTTTCTAAAGAAGAACATGAGCTTGGCGTAATTGCGATTGCAGTGCCTGTATTTAATGCACAAGGTCAAGCCATTGCTGCGCTTAACTGTATGTCGCAAACCAACCGTGTACAAGAAGATTATTTGGTTCAGCAAATTTTGCCATTGCTGCGCAACACGGCAAATGAACTCAGGAATGTAATTTAAATAGACTTAGAAACTCTTGTTATCTATTAGAAGTACAAGAGTTTCAACTCATGATTTTAAATGGCGAATTCTTTAACTTGCTGATTTGCCAAATCTAAAGCGTTGCTGCGATAGGCCTGCATGTCTAAGCCTTCTGCATAGATAAAATCGACGTCATGAATGCCCATTAGCCCTAACACCGCTTTGAGATAAGGCGTGACTGCCTCAGTTTCTTGGCCCACGTGAATACCACCCCGACTACTTACCACCACCGCTTTTACCCCTTCCACCAAACCTTGAGGATAAGTTTCGGTGTAGCGGAATGTTTGTCTTGCACGTGCCACCAAGTCAAACCAGTTTTTGAGTTGAGTCGGGACATTTAAGTTGTACATGGGTGCGCCAATAATTAGTAAATCAGCACTTTTTAATTCAGCAATTAATTCATCAGACAAAGCAACATTCTGCTGAATGTCTTGATTTATATTTTCAGCCCCACGAAGCGCCTGAAAAATTTCCAGATCTAATACAGGTAGGTTCATTTCAGCCAAATTGCGTATGGTGATGTCATCTTGCAAACCTTGGTCTTTACGGTGTTCAAGCATTACATCGATTAGGCGATTGGTTTGTGAACCCTCACCCATAATGCTGGATTTTAATACCAATATTTTAGCCATGACCATCTCCACATTTTTGATGAAACCATATTAACTCCACAATAAATTCAACAGTGGTGATATTATTTCTTAATATTGGTTCCATTTAGGCAACAATAATGCAACATGAACTAAGTGCAATATCTATATTTGTGACTGTGGTTGAAGCTGGAAGTTTTATAAAAGCTGCCGAGCAATTGCATTTAACTCGCTCAGCCATTAGTAAAAATATTGCTCGTCTTGAAGATCAGCTTGGCGTTGCTTTATTTAAAAGAACAACACGTTCGCTCAGCATGACTGACGAAGGTGCTTTGTTTTATGAGCATAGCCTCCGAGCGTTAAGTGAAATACAAAATGCGGCGGCGTTATTAGACCAAGGGAAAATAAACGCAACAGGCCGTTTAAGAATGTCTGTGCCAGTGTTGTTCGGGCAACTCTTTGCTGCCCCGCTCATGGTTAAATTTGCTCAACAGCACTCGGACTTACAGCTAGAAATTTCATTTAATGACCGAAATGTAGACTTGGTTGAAGAAGGTTTTGATTTATGCATCCGCATCGGGGCGTTACCTGACACCACTCAACTCGTTGCCAAACAGATTGGTGAACATCGAATGCTACTTTGTGCCTCACCTGACTATTTAAATGAAGCAGGTCCATTAGAACATATTGAAGACTTAGACCAGCACGCCACGATTGCCGATCCGCATTTTGGTCAAATGCAAAAATGGCGACTTCAAAAGGAAAATAACGAACCTTTATTTATAAAACCCAAAGCAAAACTTCTTTTAAATGACTTACAAGCCATTAAAAATGCAGCGCTTGCTGGAGCTGGTATCGCTTGGCTGCCCGATTGGCTCATTCAAAATGAATTACAGGACAGTAAGCTGGTACAAGTGTTAGAAACCATGTCTAGCATTGCTTTTCCGATTCATTTGGTATGGCCTACACTGCCTTTTATGCCACTAAAAACCCGCCTTGCAATAGATTATTTGGTGCAGCATTTACCCCCTGAACTGAACAAACAAGCTTAAAATAGATAAAACCTTGCCCACTGGAACAAGGCTTTTTTAATATTCAAAGCCAACGTTTATTGCTTATATTCAAATGCATTGACCGCCTTATTTGCATTAAGGAAACAATCCAACATCTTTTCCCGATCAATTGCCCCATCTGAGCTTAAAAGCTGAATAATTGTGCCCTCCACCATATATAAAAATAGTTTGGCGTCCTGAAAAGTCGCATCGGTTTTTAGTTTTATCAGCTGGCTATAAATTTCATTCAGCAGCCATGTGCGATATCTCACTGCGGTGATATAGGCTTTTGGATAGGTCAGTTTCGTTTCGAACATGGCTTTAAATAATAGGTAGTACATCCCCTCTACATCGGTATGTAAGAAATAAAGCTGTTTGAGTTTATCGGCCGCGCTTGTGTCTTGGGCATACTCAACAATTGAGACCACTTTTTCTTTTAAACGTTCTTTTTGCACGATCAAACAGATTTCAATAAACCGCTCTTTTGAATGGAAAAAGTTATAAAAAGTCGCTTTAGTAATTTCACATTCTTTGACAATTCGATCTACTCCAACGGTATGAAAGCCACGATGGTGAAATAAATCAATCGACTTGTCGATGACGTGTATGGCACGGGAAGAAAGCACTAACTTTGGCATAGTTTTACCGTTATAAATTCTTGTTGTTTGTAAATGAGATAAAAAAGCCTGTGCCCTTTTTGGGAGAAAAAAAGGCACAGCAAAGCCGTAAAGACTGTGCTTGGCACATCTCAAGTTTTGTTGTTGCTAAGTTTTAAGTAAAAATGACTTTAAGCCTGAAAACCTTAGGGCGATCAAGCTGCTTTAATTTTTAAGCTGTGTCGTTATAGCTTTTGGCTTCGAGAGCCAAGAAATAATGGATGTGCAAAGCCAACTCCTTTTTATGGGGAGTTCTGCCGACATTTAAATTATGGTGGCAGAACGAGAAAGGGTTCGCGGACTGGGAAAGATAAACCAGCACACCCGAAGGTGTCCCTCTCCCGTCCTGAACTGCACCCCATAAGTTAGACTTTTTAAACTTATGAGGTGTGTCCTATGCCAGTTCCAAAGCATTCAAAAGAGTTAAAATTAAAAGTCATTCAGGCTTATTTAGATGGAAGTAAAGGCTATAAAATCCTTTCACAAGAATTTAATGTAGATCTCCAAACAGTCCGGCTATGGATTGAAAACTATAAGGCACAAGGTGAAGATGGCTTAAATGTTAAAACTAAAAAAACCTACTACTCTTCCGAATTTAAAATCAAGGCTGTACAAATGCTTCTTGATAAGGTACCTGTAAGAGAAGTTAGAAGAAGGTTAAATCTGAGCGGGACGTCAATTTTAAGAAGGTGGCTAGCTCAGTATTATAAAGAAAGGATTGCTGGGTTTAATACCACGAGGATTTATAACAATATGGTTAAACAAGATAAAACTAAAATAACCAAGCCTGTAAAAGATGACAAAGATAAATCTCAGCAGGAGCTCATTGATGAAGTGACCGCTTTACGTGCAGAGGTTGCCTTTTTAAAAAAGCTAAAAGCCTTAAAACTGAAGCAACGTACCTAAATTCAATTTCTACTGCAGACAGTGTTCAAGTTATTTCAGAATTAAGGCAAATTTATCCATTAAAGCTCTTACTCAGTATTGCCAAGATCGCTCGTAGTACTTATTTCTATCACATGAAAGCTGTACGCTCTAAGGATAAATATACTGAGTTAAAACAGCAGATCAAGTCCATATATCACAAGCATAAGGGATGCTATGGCTATCGTAGAATTACTCTTGCTCTGAAACATATAGGAATAATGATTAACCACAAGTGTGTATATCGCCTCATGAAATCTATGGGGCTGAAGTCACGTATCAGAGCACTAAAATATCGTTCATATAAAAGTGGCTGTGTAGGAACAATAGCTGATAACGTTTTACAACGGCAATTTAAAGCAAATCTCCCAAATCAAAAATGGGCAACTGATGTAACGGAATTTAATTTAAAAGGTGAAAAACTTTATCTATCTCCAATTATAGATTTATTTAATGGGGAAATTATTACCTTCCGAATCCAACGTAAACTCAATTATGAGTTAGTGAAAGATATGCTCATTCATGCTTTAGCTAAACTTAAGCGACATGAGAAACCAATTCTCCATTCAGATCAAGGATGGCAATATCAAATGGCTCATTACCAACAGCAATTAAAGCAACACGGTTTAATTCAAAGTATGTCTCGTAAGGGAAATTGTTTGGACAATGCTGTAATAGAAAGCTTCTTTGGAATATTAAAATCGGAGTGCTTTCATGGTGAAAAATTTCAATCAATTGATGAGTTAGAGAAAACTATACGAGAGTACATTCATTATTATAATCATGAGAGAATCAAGGTGAAGCTACAAGGATTATCCCCTGTACAATATAGAAATCAGTTTATAAAAACTGCTTAATTAACTGTCCAACTTTATGGGGTCAGATCATCCTACCGCAACGGGAGGAGACGAGGAGTTCACGCATAAGACTATCCCTCAGAAGGAATAACTCTGATGCGATCTTTCAACACGGTCCGCGACGACCGACTGGCAATGTAGGCCAGCAGGCAAAGAATAGTGCCCAACCCTATTGCAGTCAAGCACGCAAAATGCCATTTGTTTTAAATTAAATCATTAGAAAAGTAAGGCTAAATAATGAGTGGATTATTGTTAAGTTGAGAAATAAAAACAGCCTTGGGAGGCTGTTTTATTTGAGCTCGAAAGATTACTTATAAAGTTCTTTTTATTTTAAAGAAACTTTATAATTTATTATCCTTTAAACTGAATTTTCTTCCCTTTACTCCCTGTTGCATAAGTCCAACTTAATCCTGTACCAAAACCGCCACTTCTCGGCTGCCCTTTAAGATTTAACATAATTTTGTCAATATATCCTTCGATATCATATACATTTACAGCCTTAAAGGTGTTTCCTAAATGTCCGCTATTTTTAGGGTGATGTAAATCAAAACGAATTACATATTCAGGATATCGAATATCTTCATATGTTGGTTTTGCATTTAATGTAATACACCATCTGACCAAGTCGCGAACATGAGGGGCTAAATTTGTTCTTAGGTATATTCGTTCTGTTGGTGTAAAATTTTTGGCACTCGCATCCGTTTGATGCTTTTCTAAAAGAGAAATCAATATTGGATCAGTAATAGATAAGTCATTTATAATCGTAGCAACATCATATTCCGCAAAAGATACTTTAGGCACTGTAGACTGCTTTACATTCAATGGTACTAAACGAGTAGTACCATTTACTAAAAAGATAGTCAGATACACATCGGTCTTAGGAGTCCCCCCATTTGCTGTTGGAGGAATTCCCTTACGACTAGATGAAATGGTAAGTATTTGAGAAATATCTAAGTTTAGATACTTTAAGATTTTATTTGCAATATCGTATTCCAATGAATTAGCTGGCCAACTTTGTAGCGTTAATATGTCTTTAAATATAGCTTCTATAAAATCTTCATATACATCACCTAAGGCATCAGTTAATGCACCTGGGTTCACAATCTGCTGAATATTGTATTTTTGATATAAAGTAAGAAGTAATGAGCTCATTTTTTCTACATGCAAAACGTAAAATCATATAAGATCTTGCTAAACAAAACATTTATACGGATAATTAGGAAAAATATAGATTTTGTCCGACTATGAAACCTGAATTATTAAAATTGATTCGTAAAAAATTGAATCTAACTCAAAAGCAAGCTGCTGAAATAATTGAAGTTAGTGATAAGACATGGCAACAATGGGAAGCAGGTAAAACTGATATGCACCCTGCGTATTACTCTTTCCTTCAAGATAAACTAAAAGATAAAATTAATTTTGATGAATTAAACGTTCAAAAAACAAGCAAAAAAGAGTTTTTTGATAAATATAGCCTGAATCAAATTAGTAAAAATGCTGAAGAATTAGCAGAGATTACACATATTGAAGAAAGAAAACATGCTGCCAATAGTGATTTTAAATTTATTGACTTATTTGCAGGTATTGGTGGAATAAGGCAATCATTTGAAATAAATGGCGGAAAATGTGTTTTCTCTTCTGAAATAGATACCTTTGCAAAATTCACGTATTATACAAATTTTGGTGTAGTTCCATTTGGAGACATTACAAAGATTGAAGCTGGTAGTATTCCGCAGCATGATATTCTATGTGCAGGTTTTCCATGCCAGCCATTTAGTCATATTGGTAAAAGAGAAGGTTTTGAACATCCAACTCAAGGAACAATGTTCCATGAAATTGTTCGTATCATAGAAACAAAAAAGACACCTGTTCTATTTTTAGAAAATGTTCCTGGCTTAATTAATCATGATGACGGAAATACATTAAAAGTAATCATTAATACATTGGAAGATATGAAATATAAGGTTCACCATACTGTACTAGATGCGAGTCATTTTGGTGTACCACAAAAGCGTAAACGTTTTTATTTAGTTGCTTTCCTAAATCACAATATCAAATTTGAATTTCCTAAACCGCCAATGATTTCTAAAGATATTGGGGAGGTTCTAGAAAGTAATGTAAATGGATATAGTATTTCAGAGCACTTACAAAAAACTTATCTTTTCAAAAAAGACGATGGTAAGCCTACTTTAATTGATAAAAATACGACTGGAGCTGTTAAAACATTAGTTTCTACTTATCACAAGATTCAGCGATTAACTGGTACTTTTGTTAAAGACGGGGAAACTGGTGTCCGCCTTTTAACAACAAATGAATGCAAAGCTATTATGGGATTCCCTAAAGATTTCGCTATTCCAGTATCAAGAACTCAAATGTACCGTCAAATGGGAAATTCCGTTGTAGTTCCTGTTGTTACAAAAATTGCAGAACAAATTAGTTTGGCTCTAAAAAGCGTGAAACAAACGTTACCAAAAGAAAATTTTGAGCTAGAACTAAATTAATAATGATAGCCCCAAACATGGGGCTATCTAATTTAATTGGTGCTATATAAAGTATAGAAATAAAATCATTTATAATTAAATAATTATTGGTATATATCACAATTTAAGTACATCATTCAAAATAACCAGCTTATTCAACGTTATTATTAATTTAAGTTTTACTCTAGAACTAATTACCAAATAACCACATATCACGGCGCAAGTCTGTAACAAGTAGACGTAAATAAAGCGACTCTATTATTCAAACCGTCTGTTATCACCACTTCATAATGCGCGAATTTTTTACTACTGCCGACCTTGGTTGCCGCTGCAAATAACACCTTATCTTTCGCACCGCTCATATAACGAATATCCGCCTGTAGGCCAGTATATGGCGCATCCCCTGCATTACAAGCCATCGCAAAAGCAATATCGGCTAAAGAAAATATGACACCACCATGCACGCCGCCCAAGGCATTCATGTGTTCGTCTTTCACATTAAGTTGACAACGCGCTTCATCAAAACTGCGATGCAGCACTTGTACACCCAAAAGCTCTGCGAATTGATCAACCGCAGTGGTTTCCATTTTTTGCACAAACGTCTCCCTACTCGTGCGAGTATTCCTTAAATGTTATGAATCTATCTGTATTGAAATCGACTGATTAAAAGCCGTTAAACACTATCTTGTTTAATCTGATAGTTTGAAGAACTAAAGTCCTTATAGGTCAGGCGGTCATTCAACTCTGAGCTTAAAGGCTGAACTTCTTGCATTGAGTTTAAGCAGCGCTGTGCAAGCTCAATGTATTCTTGCGTGCCGCGGGTTTTCCACTTTTTTTCTTGTTCTGATAAATCACGTGCAACCTTGGCAGGACTTCCCATTGCCAATACATTTGCCGGAATAACATCTTTAGTTTTGACCAGACTATTTGCCCCAATAATGGTGTTTTCACCAATTTCAGCGTAGTCCAAAATCACGCTGTTCATGCCGACTAAAACATTTTTTCCAATGCGGCAACCATGCAAAATTGCCCCATGCCCTATGTGCCCCATTTCCTCAACTAAAGTCACGCTTTGCGGAAAACCATGTACGGTGCAGCTATCTTGTATATTGGCATTTTGCTTAATGTGGATACGTCCAAAATCTGCACGCAATGAAGCAAATGGCCCCACATATACGCCCGCTTCAATAATCACATCACCAATTAAAACAGCGGTTGGGTGTACAAAAGCCTCTGGGCTTACGACAGGAATAACACCGTCAATACTATAACAAGGCATGATTTAACCTCTCATTTGTCGCCACCAAACCTCCGAAACGACGCCAATAATGTGCTGTGGCATTTGGCATTGGTCCTTCTGCTGTTGCGGCAACAGACAAGAAGTATTCATCCGCAGGTTCAAATACTTTTTTATAAATATTCATTGATAAAGTTCGTGCACTAATCGCAGGCCAGTCAGTTGGCAACAATTCAAGCGGTAATGCAGGGTCTTTCAATAAAATCCGTCGATAATAATGAATCAGCAAAGTTCGAATCTGAAAGGCCTGAACAGGTTCGAGTTGTTCGTTTTCCTGCATCAGCAACACGCCAATTTCTCTAAAAATATCGAGAAACTGTAAATATCTTTGGCGCAATTCATCGATGGGCCAGTTGGTTCTAAGCATACGACCAATGGTATCAACCGAATTATTAAAGAGCTGCAAGGTTTCGGCTTTAAACACCACCACTTGCTCACTCATATTTAAGTCAACCAACAAGCGTTGCAGTTCAATACGGTTACAACCCGGATAAGCCATTAGGTTTGTCGAAATATTGGCAAATCCTAACCATTCAAGTTCTTTCTTTAACAACGCTTTATTTTCAGTGTCGAGGCTAGACATCAGAATAAGATCCCAATAATGGTCCCACTCTTTCATCTGATCGTTATAAATGCGTTGCTCGGCCTGCAAATAAGTCGAACGGCTTGAATCGGTAATTCGATAAAAACTGGTTCTGCCGATTTTGTCTGAACATAACCAATCATTTTTAACTAAACGAAAAACAGAGGTTCTTACAGCGCGGTCATTAAAACCAAATAGCTCTAATAACTGAATCAGGCTCGCAAGACTAATGTTTCCACCCCGATGAAGTACTGAATCTCCAAAAATTGTCGAAATAAGCGAAGTTCCACTTAAGGTTTCATTCTTTACAACAGAATCAATTATTTGCTGTATTTTTGCACTCATACTCATGTCTTGGCGTTTAGTTTCAGGGTATAGATTCTATACCCTGAATGATCTTGATGTTAAGCAATCTGACGCATATCGATTACCCGCTTTGCCTTTCCTTCCGAACGAGGTAAGGTCGCTTCTGTCACAACTTCTACAGTAACGCTAATCCCAATCATGGTTTTAATGCGTTTCATCAACTCCTGAGCAAGTTGATTGGCCTGTATATTACAGTTATGACACATCTCTGTACGAATATGCAAAGTATCCATATGGCCTTTCTTAGTCACCAAAATTTCATAATTTGGAACTAAATGCGGAACTTGCAAAATTTGCTCTTCAATCTGAGTCGGGAAAACGTTCACACCGCGAATAATCAGCATGTCGTCACTACGGCCCACAATTTTATCCATTTTACGCATTGCCAGATTTTCACCCGGTAGTAAGCGGGTCAAATCACGAGTACGGTAACGAATAATCGGTAAGCCTTCTTTGGTAATGGTGGTAAAGACTAACTCGCCAAGTTCGCCATCCTTGCAAACTTCACCTGTTTCAGGATTAATAATTTCTGGGTAGAAATGATCTTCCCAAATCGTTAATCCCTCGCCCTCGCCTAAGCACTGCATCGCAACGCCTGGCCCCATCACCTCAGACAAACCATAAATATCGAGCGCTTTAATATTAAGACGTTCTTCAATTTCACGGCGCAGTTCGTTGGTCCATGGCTCAGCACCAAAAATACCGACTTTTAAAGACGTATTACGCGCAGTACCAAATTGTTGCTCGAGCTTTTCAATAATACTTACGCAATACGATGGCGTAACCATAATTGCAGTCGGTTTAAAGTCTTGAATAAGCTGAACTTGCTTTTCAGTTTGCCCGCCAGACATTGGAATAACCGTCGCACCTAAGCGCTCGGCACCATAATGTGCACCTAGTCCACCTGTAAACAGTCCATAGCCATAAGCCACCTGAACCATATCTTTCGCGGTTAAACCTGCCATGCGTAAGCAACGCGCAACAATGTCAGACCAAGTATTAATATCTTTTTGGGTATAACCCACCACGGTCGGTTTACCCGTTGTGCCCGATGATGCATGTAAACGCACAATTTGCTCTTGCGGTACGGCAAACATTCCAAAAGGATAGTTGTCTCTTAAATCCTGTTTGGTGGTAAATGGAAACTTCGCCAGATCGTCTAAAGTCACGAAGTCATCAGGATGTACACCCGCTTCATCGAACTTTTTCTTATAGACCGGACTATTTTCATATACAAAAGTCAGGGTTCGTTTTAACCGTTTCGTTTGCAGCTCTCTAAGCTCTGCAAGTGTTAATTGCTCAACATTATCCATTGTAAGGCTGTCCATCGCCTCTCTCCTCATTATGTAATTTTAAAAACCGTCTGAATTAATTTAAGTTTTCCAAAATCAGTGCTACGCCTTGTCCAACACCTACACACATCGTGCAAAGTGCATAGCGTCCACCGCGTTTTTTTAGCTCACGTGTTGCCGTAATCACTAAACGTGTACCACTCATACCGAGCGGATGTCCGAGTGCAATCGCACCACCATTCGGGTTAACACGTTCATCGTCATCTTTTAGACCGAGTTCACGCATACAAGCCAAAGATTGGGCTGCGAATGCTTCATTCAGCTCAATCACATCCATCTGATCTAGCGTTAAACCTGTCTGCTTTAAAATTTTCTGCACAGCCGGAACAGGGCCTATACCCATATATTTGGGTTCAACCCCTGCACTTGCAATGCCTATCACGCGTGCTAAAGGTTTTAAACCATGTGTATTTGCAAATTCACGGTTGGTAATTAACACACACGCAGCGCCGTCATTTACACCAGAGGCATTTCCGGCAGTCACCGAGCCACCTTCTTTTTTAAATGGCGCTTTTAACTTAGCGAGTGCTTCAAGTGTCGTTTCACGCGGATGTTCATCACGGTTCACCACAACCACGTTTTTCTTACGGTCTACAATCTCGACAGGCAAAATCTCTTCGTTAAAGAAACCGTTTTGTTGTGCCGCAGCCGTTTTTTGCTGGCTACGCAATGCAAACGCATCTTGGTCTTCACGACTAATCTGATATTTTTCAGCTACATTTTCGGCTGTTTCGGGCATGCTGTCGATGCCGTATTGTGCTTTAAGTTGCTTATTTACAAAGCGCCAGCCAATGGTGGTGTCATAAATTTCAGGTGTACGGCTAAATGCTTCAGTTGGTTTAGCTTGTACAAATGGTGCACGGCTCATTGATTCCACACCACCTGCCAACACGAACTGCGCTTCACCTGCTTTAATTGAGCGTGCTGCAAGTCCTACCGCATCTAAACCCGAGGCACATAAACGATTGACGGTCATGGCTGGAACTGTATCAGGTAAGCCTGCTAACAGTGTTGCCATACGTGCAACGTTACGGTTGTCTTCACCTGCTTGGTTGGCACATCCCAAAAACACTTCGTCTACCGTATTCCACGGTAGGTTCGGGTGTTTATCTTTTAAATATTTGATCGGCAATGCAGCTAAATCATCTGCACGTACAGCACTTAGGGCACCTGCATATCGTCCAATTGGGGTACGAATAAAATCGCAAATTAAAACGTCTTCCATGTTGACTCCTGATTATGCAAATTCGGTCATATCACGTGAATATTGGGTAGCAATATTTTGAGTTTTTGCTACATATTGCTTGAGGTAGATACTCGCGCGATATTTTTCCTCTCCATACAGTGCATATAAGTTATTTAAGGTTTGGAGCACATAAGCGCCACCCATTTGTGTCAACCACTGGTAAGGGCCTTTAGGATAATTCACTCCATATTTCATGGCATTATCAATATCTTCCAGACTCGCAACACCATGTAAACTTGCTTCGCAGGCTTCATTAATGAGTAAAGCGATGGTACGTAAGGTTAACAGTGCCGGATGGTCTTTAATCCACATCACGCTAATACCAAACTGCGCAAAGTAAGCTTCAACTTTAGCCAGATCACTTGCTTCACAAAGTTCGTTATGACTGAGTACTAAAGCCTCTGCCTGTGCAAAATCATGATGCCAATCCATTAAAACCACTTTACGGCTTAAGTAATGAATATTGGCAGACTCACCTTGGCTTAAACGCAAGTCGATATCATCAATTTGAAGGATATTGTCGTCGCTCGCAGATCCGCTTTTTAAACCTAAACGCGTTAAAAAAGCAGGTAGCTGAGACCAAGTCCCTTTTAGCTGAATATGGGCATCAACTGGTTTGGCAACCACAGCTTGAGGTTGAAATGTCTCGTACTGATTTTTTTCGTTATAGCTATAGAAACCCTGTTTTGATTTACGGCCCCAAGCACCTGCATCGACCAATTCCTTTTGAATGAGACTTGGACGGTAGCGTGGTTCGTAAAAAAACTCTTGGTAAACGCTTTGGGTCACCGAAAAGTTAACATCTTGCCCAATGAGGTCGGTGAGTTCACACGGCCCCATCGCAAAACCGCCGCATTGCTTTAAAGCATAGTCTAGTTGGTCATAGCTAGTGACTTGTTCTTGCAGTGCTCTAAAGCCTTCTGCATAAAACGGACGAGCAATTCGGTTAACAATAAAACCAGGAGTCGACTTGGTGAGTACTGGAATTTTTTTCCAATTCAACATCAAGTTTTTTAGAGCCAAACATAAGCTGTTTGGTGTTTTTAAGCCTTGTACAATTTCAACCAGTTTCATGACTGGCGCAGGGTTAAAAAAGTGTAAACCTACTACACGCTCAGGGTGAGCAATGCCCGCCGAAATTGCAGTCACTGAAATTGAAGATGTATTGCTTGCAAAAATGGTTTGCGCACTACAAATTTCAGCAAGTTGCTTAAATAAAGACTGTTTAACTTCTTTTTTCTCAACAACAGCTTCAATCACCAAGTCGGCATCACGCAGCGCTTCAACTTGATTGACCACAGTTAAACGCGCTAAGGCTTCATCAGCTTGCTGCTGTGTGAGCTTGCTCTTTTCAACCAGCTTTTTAAACGTTTGCCCCAAGCCGTGAACAGCTTGTTGCGCTTTTTGAGCGTCCAGATCATATAAAATGGTCGAGTGCCCATTAATGATGGCTAACTGAGCAATGCCGATACCCATGGTGCCAGAACCAATAACGGCAATTCCGGCACGAGATAAGTCTAAATCTGTCATGCTTAGCGCCCTTTAAAATTTGGTTCACGTTTATTCATAAAGGCTTGTACCCCTTCACGATAATCTTCTGAACGACCCGCAATACGTTGTAAATCTCGCTCTAACAGCATTTGCTCATCAAAGGTGTTATTACTTGATTGATGAATGGCTTTTTTAATAAGAGATAAACCAAAAGTAGGTTGTTTCGCTAGACGTTCAGCGAGTTCAGTCACTTTTGTTTTAAGCTCGGCGTCCTCAACAACATCCCAAATCATGCCCCATTCTTTTGCGGTTTCTGCTGGTAGCTTGTCACCTAACAAGGTCAAGCCCATCGCACGCGCATGACCTACAGCACGAGGTAAAAACCATGTACCAGCCGAGTCTGGAACTAAACCTAAGCGGCAAAATGCTTGTACGAAGTTTGCCGATTTAGCTGCAATCACCAAGTCACACGCCAGAGCAATATTTGCCCCTGCACCTGCTGCCACACCATTTACGGCGCAAATCACAGGCTTTGGCATATTTACAATCGTTTTAATGAGCGGGTTATAGTAAGTTTCAATGGAATATCCTAAATCTGGAGCTTCAGCATTTGGGTCTACTACACGATCACCTAAATCTTGCCCTGCACAGAAGCCACGGCCTTCACCACTAATCACAACACAGCGAACTTCCGGATTTTTAGTCCACAGGTTTAAAACCTCAGCCACTTCACGATGCATATCAACGTTAAAGCTATTCAGTGCTTTTGGGCGGTTAAATGTCAGGTAGCCAACACCATTTTTTTCTTCAGCAATAATATTTTGATAGTCCATCACTCACCTCTAAACACTGGCTTTCTTTTCTCAAAGAAAGCATTAATCCCTTCGTTTCGATCTTTTGTAGCCGCCAGCCAGACAAAGTTTTGACGTTCAAACTTAAGTCCCTGACTTAACGTTGTTTCATGAATACTTTTAATTGATTGTTTAATCACACGAATCGCTAAAGGCGCTTGTTTGGCAATTTTGGCTGCAAGTTGAACCGCATATTCGACGGTTAATTCGGTCGGCACCACTTGACTGCAAATGCCATGTTGCTCTGCCTGCTTTGCCGAAATCATTTCACCTGTCATGGCCCAGCGCATGGTAAGCTGTTGTCCAACCAAGCGCGCTAAACGCTGTGTTCCACCTGCACCCGGCAACATACCAAGGCTAATTTCAGGTAAAGCAAAACGGGCATTTTCACCGCAAATCACCATATCTGAATGCAAAACCAACTCAAACCCAGCGCCTAAGGCATAGCCATTGACTGCGCTAATGAGTGGCTTACTAAACGCATCAATTTTTTGCCAAAGCTTCGGGCGAATATCGAGTTGCAAAGACACGGCATCCATTGCAGCCAACTCACTAAGATCTGCTCCAGCCGCAAAACACTGAGCGTTACCCGTTAAAACCACCGCTTTGACTTGAGCATTATGTTCAGCTTCTTCGAGCAACTCGCACAAATACTGCAATGTTGCATTGTTTAAAGCATTTCTTTTTTCTGGACGGTTTAAGGTTAATAACAAAACACCGTCAGTTGCTGTGCTGGCTTTGATTAACTCTTGCATAACAGCCTCTACTCATCAAAACTCAAACGAACATTTGAGCCTTTTGGTAAGGTCTGGCAGCTCAGCACATAGCCCTTTTCAACTTCATCTTCTTCAAGACTATAGTTAAGGAACATGTCGACTTCGCCTGAAAGCACCTTACAGCGACAGGTCGCACATACCCCACCTTTACAGGCATACGGTAAGTCAGCACCTGCACGTAAAGCCGCATCAAGAATACTTTCATCATCTTGAGCCACAGAAACAATCAGTTCACGACCATCTAAAATGATGTTTACTTTTTCTTCTTTACGGTTTGCATCTGCTTCAACACTACGTTTACGCGCTTGTCCTGTATGGAAACGTTCAGTGTGAATGCGCTCTTTGGCAATACCAAAGTTCGGTAAAGTATTTTCTACGGCATTCATCATTTCGTCTGGACCGCAGGCAAACACATGGTCGAAGTTTGTTTCAAGCACTTCAAAATCAAAAAGCTGTTTTAGCTTTTCTGCATCAATACGACCGTTCATTAGCTCACTATCGTTGAACTCACGAGAAAAGATATTGATGAGTTGAAAGCGTTCTTTAAACTGATCTTTCAAATCCATAATTTGCTCGGCAAACATGGTTTGTTTCCATGAGCGGTTGCCATAGAGCAAGGTAAATTTTGCTTCAGGTTGTTCAAACAAAACTTGCTTAACAATCGATAAAATTGGCGTGATACCACTGCCCGCAGCAACGCCTAAATAGTTTTGTCCGCCGATCTTGGCTGCTTTTTGAAAAAACACACCTTGTGGTGGCATGACTTCAAGCACATCGCCCACTTTTAAATGGTCATTTACCCAGTTTGAAAATTGACCCTGATCAATTTTTTTAACCGCAATACTGATGTCCTCTTTGCCCGCATAGCTACAAATTGAATAGCAACGGCGGATTTCACCCGCTTCAGTTAAATGGCGAATGGTTAAATGTTGTCCCGGTTGAAATTGAAATTGTTCTTGTTGTTCAGGTACAACGTCAAATGCAATACAAATTGCCTGATCGGTTTGCGGCGTAATACTTTTTACTTTTAATGGTACAAATTGGCTCATGGCTGATTTCCTTATCTAAAGACTTAAATACATTTGAAGTAATCAAAAGGCTCAAGACAGTCCTGACATTTATAAAGTGCTTTACAGGCGGTGGAGCTAAACTCTGTTAACAGTCGGGTATGTCGGCTTTTACAACGTGGGCACTCGACACCATCATTTAAATGAACGTGAGTTCCACATTGATGCGCCAACCCTTCAGGTGGTGCAATGCCATAAACTTGTAGTTTCTTTTTACCCGCATCAGTCATCCAGTCCGTGGTCCATGCTTCTGATAAATCGACCATGACTTTGACCGGTGTCAAAGCTTCTGCGGTAAATGCCTCAACAATTTGTGCTTTGAGCATATCTGTTGCTGGGCAACCGCTATATGTCGGAGTTAGACGAACAATAATTTCTTGTTGATCGTTAATCTCTACACCGCGAATCATGCCCAAATCGACAACCGATAAAACCGGAATTTCAGGATCACTGACCGTTTGTAGAACGTCCCAACATTGGTCGATGCAATGACGAATCATTTGCATGGCTCACCTCCTTGTCTTACCAGGTCATGCCCGGATAAGTTCTTTGAATACATTGCATTTCAGCCAACAAATAACCCAAATGCTCGGTATGCAATCCTTGTTTCGCACCACGGCGATAAGCACCGTTCACAGCAACATTTAATTCAAAACGCTTAAGTTCATCTGCAATGGTTTGGTTCCATTGCTCTTTTTCATTTGAAAAATCTGGAATCACGCCTTGTGCAACTAGTGCTTGTTCGTCTGCACTCAGTTCAAATAACTCAGCGGTAAAGCGCCATAAATTATTTAATCCGTCTTGTACACGTTGATGCGCTTCATCTGTGCTTAAACTTAAACGCTCCATCCAGCTTGTCGAAAAGCGGATGTGATACTTCACTTCTTTTAAAGATTTCACAGCAAGCGCACTTAATTCAGGAAGTGAGCTTTGTGTTAAAGCAGTAAATAAATGAAGATGGTAATGGTCCATCAACCACTGGCGTACAATCGTTTGTGCAAAGTCACTATTCGGTTGTTCGCACAACAAGAGGTTTAAAAACTCACGCTCAGTACGGAAATACGCAAGCTGGTCTTCATCACGCTTAGCTTCATCATATTGACCAGCCAAAGTCAGAAAGTTTCTTGCTTGACCTAACAAGTCCAAGCCGATATTTGCTAAGGCAATATCAATTTCTAGCTCAGGTGCATGCCCGCACCATTCAGCCAAACGCTGAGATAAAACCAGTTGGCTGTCGCCAATATGTAATAAAAATTTAGATAAAACTGAATGATTCATTTGCCATTCCCCTTACATGTGCTCAATGCCGTCTGGGATATGGTAAAAAGTCGGATGACGATAAACCTTGTCTAGAGAAGGATCGAAAAATTCAGCTTTTTCATCTGGCTGTGATGACTTAATCAGTTCTGAACGAACCACCCAAATGCTAATTCCTTCGTTACGGCGCGTATAAACATCACGAGCATGTTGCAATGCGATTTCATCATCCGGTGCTCTTAAGCTGCCTACATGACGGTGGCTTAAGCCTTGTTTACTACGTACAAATACTTCGTAGAGCGACCAGTTGTTTTTATCTTCCATTTTGATTTCCTCAAATTTTTCCATAAATCTTGTTAAGCCACTTTGTTCGCTTCAAGCTGCTGTTTTTTCGCGTAGACCACTGCTGCATCACGAACCCATTTGCCGTTTTCCCATGCTTTACGGCGTGCTTCGATACGCTCGTGATTACATGGTCCACGTCCGGCAATTACTTCATTAAATTCGTGCCAGTCAATCTCGCCAAACTCATAGTGGCCTGTTTCTTCATTGAACTTTAAATCTGGGTCCGGTACTTCCAAGCCAAGTTGCTGTACTTGTGGCACGGTGTTATCGACAAATTTTTGACGTAATTCATCGTTACTAAAGCGTTTGATTTTCCACGCCATGCTTTGTGCGCTGTTTGGAGAATGCTCATCACTTGGACCAAACATCATCAGTGCTGGCCACCAAAAGCGATTTACCGCATCTTGTGCCATCTGTTTTTGTTCTGGCGTACCGTTCGCCAAAGCCATCATCGCTTCAAAACCTTGACGTTGATGGAAACTTTCTTCTTTACAAATACGTACCATTGCACGTGCATATGGCCCATATGAAGTACGGCAAAGCGCAACTTGATTCACAATGGCTGCCCCATCGACAAGCCAACCAATTGCAGCGACATCCGCCCAAGTCAAAGTTGGATAGTTAAAGATTGATGAGTATTTCATTTTCCCATTAATCAATTTTTCCATCATGTCATCACGGTCAGCACCTAAGGTTTCTGCCGCACTGTACAAATACAAACCATGACCTGCTTCATCTTGTACTTTCGCGAGTAAAACCGCTTTACGTTTTAAAGTTGGCGCACGAGTAATCCAGTTTCCTTCAGGCAACATACCTACAATTTCAGAATGGCCATGTTGCCCGATTTGACGAATCAATGTTTTGCGATAGGCATCGGGCATTTGATCCTTAGCCTCGATCGTAATTTCATTGGCAATATTTTGTTCAAATTTCTGGTAATTGTTTTCCATTCTTTCATTCCCTGTAGGCATCACCCTTGAATCTATTTTTCGATACACTAAAAACAAAGTCAATCACTTTTTTAGTATCAAATTAAATCCAATCAATAAACAAGAAATAAATATTTGAAATTAATAAATATTAATTAAAAACAAAAAATATTTTTACGTTTACAAATCAAAATAAAGTTGACTTTTAGACAAATTAATCTGAAATTATGAATCATATTTTTGCAATTTTCATAATTGATGTATCAAATAAAAAGGAGTTTGGTCATGCTTGAACAAGCACACCTAGAAGGAACCTCAACTGACACAGATTTTCAGCAGTCTGAGCATCAACTGCCTCATCTTGCTTCTTATGTCTATGGAACATGGCATTCGTCTGACGAAGAATTACGTACCGTTTATCATGCCATTACAGGTGAATCGATTTATGCCGTAAGTAGTCATGGCATAGATATGAAACGTGTTGTTCAGTATGCCAAACAGAATGGTTCAGAACTGGCTAACTGGACGTTTCACCAACGTGCCAATGCATTAAAACAAATTGCCCAACATTTACTTGAACGTAAGGAAGACTTCTACAAACTTGCTTATGCGACAGGCGCAACTCGTAAAGATGCGTGGATTGATATTGAAGGTGGGATCCAGACATTATTTGCTTATTCAAGTCTGGTTCGCCGTGAACTCAATGATGAAAAAATTATTACTGAAGATAGCTGGATTCAATTATCTAAAAATGGGACTTTCGGCGCTAAACACATTTTAAGTCCTAAAGCAGGTGTTGCTGTTCATATTAATGCTTTTAACTTCCCAATTTGGGGAATGCTTGAAAAGATTGCACCGACGCTACTTGCAGGCGTGCCATGTATTGTGAAACCAGCAACCGATGGTGCCCAATTAACTCAAGCAGTTGTAAAAGCCATTGAGGAAACACATGTCTTACCAAAAGGCGCACTACAACTCATTTGCGGTCAGACTTATGACCTGTTAGAACAGTTAGGTCCACAAGACTGTGTGACCTTTACAGGTTCTGCCTACACAGGCCAAAAACTACGTAACCACCCTCACCTCAATAAATATTCGATTCCATTTAGTATGGAAGCCGACTCGGTAAACAGTGCAATTTTAAGCCCTGAGGCAAATGAAGAAACTGTCGATTTATTTGTGCGTGAAGTCTTCCGTGAAATGACTACCAAAGCAGGCCAAAAATGTACTGCAATTCGTCGTGCATTTGTTCCTGAAAACTTGTTAGCGACTGTGCAAGAAAAGCTAACTGCCAAACTTGCTAAAGTTGTGGTGGGCGACCCTCAAAAAGAAGAAACCACCATGGGTGCTTTAGCGAGCATTAAACAAAAACATGACGTTGCAGAAAAGGTTGCCGAACTCAGCAAAGATGCAAAAATTGTTTTTGGTGGCAACGATAGCTTTACATTTAATGCAGATCATCCTGAAAAAGGTGCTTTTTTCGCTCCAACTTTATTGGTGTGCGAACAGCCTTTACAAGCGACGAATGTTCATACCACGGAAGCTTTCGGTCCGGTATGTACACTCATGCCATATCAAAACATTGAAGAACTAGCTGACCTTGTTTCACGTGGTGAAGGTAGCTTAGTGGCTTCTGTCGTTAAAAATAACGATGAGAATATTGAGCAGATTATTCAAAAAATTGCGCCTTGGCATGGACGTGTGCATGTACTCGATGCAGAATCGGCAAAAGAAAGTACAGGACATGGTTCACCACTTCCACATTTAGTACACGGCGGCCCTGGCCGTGCAGGTGGCGGTGAAGAGTTAGGTGGTATTCGCGCGGTTAAACATTATATGCAGCGCACTGCAATTCAAGGCTCTCCAAACAGTCTGACACAAATTACCCACTCATGGACTGCTGGCTCAAAAGTTAATGAAGACCGCGTACATCCATTTAAAAAGTCTTTTGATGAGTTAGTGATTGGTGAACGTTTATTAACAGCGCGCCGTACAGTCACCGAGGCAGATATTGTCAATTTCGCGTGTTTAAGCGGTGACTACTTCTATGCACATACCGACAAAATTGCAGCTGCCGAGTCTTTCTTTGGTGAACGTGTGGCACATGGATATTTCATTGTGTCTGCCGCAGCAGGTCTATTTGTAGATGCAGCACAAGGTCCTGTGATTGCCAATTATGGTATGGACAACTTACGTTTTGTTGAACCGGTTAAAATTGGTGACTCAATCCAAGTTGAACTCACCTGTAAGCAAAAAACACCTAAACCACAAAAAGACCCGTCTCAACCTGCGCATGGCGTTGTGGTATGGGATATTAAAGTCAAAAACCAACGCGGTGAACTTGTCGCAACTTACGACATTTTAACTTTAGTTGCTCGCGAGGCTTAATGTTTAAAATGAGATGGGGTCACCTCGTCCCCATCTCATTTTTTTAACACTCAATGGCGTTAACAGCGAGACCACCTTTTGAAGTCTCTTTATATTTCTCAGACATATCTTTACCTGTTTCCCTCATAGTCTGAATGACGTTATCTAGTGTGACAAAGTGTTCATCGTCATCATGAAGTGCCATTTGGGCTGCATTAATGGCTTTTACAGCTGCAATTGCATTTCGTTCAATGCAAGGCACCTGAACCAAACCACCAATCGGGTCACACGTTAAACCTAAATTATGTTCAAGCCCAATTTCAGCCGCATGTTCCACCTGTTCAGGCGATGCTCCTAAAATCTCGGCTAAACCCGCCGAAGCCATTGCACATGCCGAACCGACTTCACCCTGACACCCTACTTCTGCACCAGAAATAGAAGCATTGAGTTTACATAAAATGCCAACGGCTGCCGCACTTAAAAAGAAACGAACCACTTTATCTTCGGAAAAGTCTTTAGAGAAAGTCACGTAGTAATATAAAACTGCCGGAATAATCCCTGCTGCCCCATTTGTAGGTGCCGTCACTACTCGACCGCCAGCAGCATTTTCTTCATTTACCGCTAAGGCAAATAAATTGACCCATTCCATCGCATGAAAGGTCGTCACAATCAGGTTTGAGTTTTTCTTATTTAATAACTTATCGTGAATTTTTTTAGCCCGACGTTTTACGTTTAATCCGCCCGGTAATATGCCTTCATTAATTAATCCGTTGTGAATACATTGCTGCATCACTTTCCAGATTTCCATAATCTTGCTACGAATCTCAGCTTCACTCCGCCAGCTTTTTTCATTTTCAAGCATTAACTCGCTCACTGATAAATGATGAGTTCTACATAAGCTTAAAAGTTCAGCCGCACTGTGAAATGGATATGGAACTTTAACGTCGTTGGTTTCAGTGTGGGTGTGTGTTAATTGTCTTTGGCTAACAATAAAGCCACCACCAACCGAATAGTAAGTTTCTGCATATAAAATTTCTTGAGCCTCTTTATACGCAATCAGTTCCATTGCATTGGGGTGATAAGGCAAAGATTCATCTAAAAAAAGCACATCATGCTTATAGTCAAAAGAAATAGTTTTTTGCTGATTAAGCTGGATGGCTTTATTTTCAAGAACATCTTCAATCAAGCTTGTACTTACTTGAGTATCAATATGTTCAGGGTCAAAACCCATTAAACCTAATAGAACAGCCTTGTCTGTCGCATGACCGACACCCGTTGCCGACAGCGAACCGTATAACTTCACCTGAACTCTAGCTGTTGCTTGTAAATCGTTTTGCTTCAATAAATCATCCACAAAACTGTATGCCGCTCGCATGGGTCCAACTGTATGGGAGCTAGATGGACCGATGCCAATTTTAAAAAGATCAAATACACTAATAAACACGTGGTCCTACCTTCGATTCATTATTATTCGTATGTTCGTCATTATTGTGTCCTTTCGGATAGCTCTAAAATTATCATTAAGCCAAGTACAAATCACGAATAACTCTTCGGCAGTAGCACAAAAAGACAACGGTTGAACAATCACTATAAATAACTTTGTTCACAGCCATAACTTTTCTAGTTTTTATTAACAAATATAAATGTATTAGCGCCCCCTTCCTTAAAATAAGTACAGGAAGTTGTACAAATAAAAAACTACAAATATTAGCCATTAGTCGCACCTCCCTATTTTTATTCATTTTTGCTGGTAAAGTGCTTTACATGGTTTGATACAACCTACTTAACTCAGATGCATAATTCACCTGTTCTTGCATCTGATGTTTTTCTGCCTCTAGTCCGCTAGGGGCTTTTTTTATTATTGATTTAAATACTGATATATTAAATTTCTAGAGATAATTAAAGACAAGAAAAATGGATCGAGTTTTCAAATTAAGTATTTTAAGTTGCCCTATTTTATTATTAAGTGGTTGTATTGGTTGTTATAACCCGACAGGCTGTAACCGTGATGATTCGCCTTATTTCTATACAAAACAAATAACTCAAGTCAAAGGTGTAACGGTTCCTGTTGGAACAAAACTGGTTTACAAATCTCAAAAGTCCAAACAAAAAGATGAGCAAACTGCACCACTTAAAGAAGAACATATAACAGGAATAAAGCTACCAAAAGATACCGCTATACTTTGGGGAGGAATGCCCACCAATCATCTCCTTCAGTTTGCTAATCCTGAAATGCAAGGATTTACAGCCTACCGAGCACAAGAAGCTCCAGCTGTATATTCCAATCAATTTTTAAAACTCTGGAAAGAATGTGATAGTGATTTAGATATCTCGATCAAAAATAAAAATGACTGGAGCTTTAACCCTGCAAATATGAAAATTATTGGATGCGGAATTAACTATCAAGAAAGAGCTTCATACAACACCAACAATCCAAGCCAAGACAAAGTGGATATTTTTCTCATCAAAATTAATCAGGCTTTACAGAAGCTGCCACAACAAAAAGAGTATCCTGTCATTCACTATGCCGAAAATTAAAATAGAAAAAGCCCACATTTCTGCAGACTCTTTTCTTTAAAATTTGATTTACCAAACTTTAATTAACATATTAACCACAGGTTGCTTGAGTAATTTTCTTAGAAGCAGGATCAATAGTAACTGTAACTCGGTTTGTACGATAATCCATAGTCATTGGTTGACCTGGAGCCACTTTGCGCACAATTTCTGATTTAGTTTTTTGTTTAATTTGATCATCAGTAAGGCCAGATTGACCCACTAATTTTTGAGCTTCTCCTGCTACACAGTTCGCTTGGTTATCACGGAATAATTTCCATTCTTCCACGACTTGGCCATTTGGTAAGTGACAATACCCAACCTGACCATTTGCTTCATTTCTAATTTCTAATTTCCCGCCTTGTTCAACACAATATTGACTAGCTGGGTTTGGTGAACCAATTTTTGGTGGAGTTGGATCTTTATGTTGTACAGATGAACAAGCCGTTAACGAAACAAGCGCTAAACCAAGAAAGATAATTTTTTTCATAAATTTTTGCTTCTTAATAAAAAAACTAAAGATATCAAAAAAATTCATGTTTCATGTGTCTTGTTTACAATAAAAAACTCACTTGGAAGTTCTATTCACCATTTCTTTAATTGATTGGAATTTAAGATTTTCCTTTCTAAAAATAATTATCAAAATATTGCGATCATGGCCTTTCCAAAATTCGTGGTCCAGATCCCTCTTGCCCCAAAACATCTTCTGGATTTCTTAAAGGGCATTGCTCTAGTGATAAGCAACCACAACCAATACACCAGTCCATTTCATCCCGTAACCTCGTTAATTTTTGAATACGGTCATCCAGATCTTTTCGCCAATGGCTTGATAACTCTTTCCACTGTTTAGCTGTTAATTTGTTCCCCATAGGATATGCGCTAAGAGCCTCTTTAATTTCATTTAAAGGAATTCCTACTCTTTGAGCAACTTTAATAATCGCAATATATCTTAAAACGATTAATGGAAAGCGACGCTGATTACCATTGGTTCTTATACTTTTTATCAGCCCCTTCGCCTCATAAAAATGTAGGGTCGAGACAGGTACTCCACTCCTTTTTGCAACTTCCCCCACAGTCAAAACTCGACTAGAGTCAGCTTTTTTATTTTCACTTATCATGCTTAACCTCAACTTTACTCGAGGTTTATAAAAGAGCATCTTTACTTTGTCAAATAAAAATCCAAACACCTTAACTGCTAAAAACCACTTTTATGAGCTTATCGCTCTTAACTTTTCTATAAAAGCTGAAAAAATAAATTTGATACGATTATTAATTCAATTAAATTTATAAAATGAGCTGCTGACATTTAAATTTAAGAAATTAATTTTGTAGAGTACATGGACACCCGCAAACCCAAAACATGTTGTAAACGAAAGGCATTGGTGCTCCTAATGGATAGACCTTAGCTTGTTCGATTTTATAAGTTTTTTTACGTGACTCAATGTGAAGTATATTATCGTAGCGAGCAACTACAATTCCCTTTTTATATAATTTTTTCCGTTCATTCTTTGCATCAAATTTATATACCAAAAAGTAAACTTTTTCTCCTACGCTGATCTTTGAATGATTAACCATAATGTAACCATTACAATACTTACATTGCCAATCTTTCATATCTCAAATAATCACACACTTAAATTTAAAAACACATCGAATTTTATAGTATAGATTTATTAAAGCTACAAATCTAAAGAAATATTTTAATTGAAAAAATAAGGTTTATTTGTGACACGCATCACAATAAAAACATAAAAAATTTAAAATTATATCTAGAAACATCAATTACTTACCTAGCTGTTTTTTAATATTATTATTTTAAAAAATATTAAATTTATCTATATTTTATATTACTATATAATATTTCGATTAATAAATCCAAAAGTGCCTATATAAATAATTTTAATATTTAATAATCTAATTATTTCATTATATTCAACTAAACCACAAATAAAGTAATAAATAAATTTCAAGATATTAAATTAATTTCATGTTTAATTGAAAATAATTCAGTTCACATTATACAAAATAAAAATATATAATTATTAGAATTGCAATTTAATTTTTTATTATGTCAACTCAACGTTTAAAATTAGAACTCCCATCTGGACATGATCAGTTATTACTTCATTCTTGCTGTGCTCCTTGTTCAGGAGAAGTTATGGAAGCATTAATTGATTCTGGAATTAAATTTTCAATATTTTTTTATAATCCCAATATTCATCCGGTAAAAGAATATCTCATCCGTAAGGAAGAAAATATTCGTTTTGCAGAAAAGCATAATATTCCATTTATCGATGCAGATTATGATACGGATAACTGGTTTGCTCGAGCTAAAGGTATGGAAGATGAACCAGAACGCGGTATTCGTTGTACCATGTGTTTCGATATGCGTTTCGAGCGAACTGCCCTTTACGCACATGAACACGGCTTTAGTCTCATCAGTAGTTCGTTAGGAATTTCTCGTTGGAAAAATATGGCTCAAATTAATGATTGCGGAATTCGGGCAGCATCCAATTATCCGGATATTCAATATTGGGATTATAACTGGCGAAAAAATGGTGGCTCTAGTCGAATGATTGAAATCAGTAAGCGAGAGGAATTCTACCAACAGGAATATTGTGGCTGTGTATATTCTTTACGTGACACCAATCGCTGGCGTATGAGTAATGGTCGAGACCGAATTAAACTAGGTGTTAAGTTTTATAGTAATGCCATGGAAGAAGATTAAATCCTATTCTCCTTAAAAAATTAATTCATTCTAAGCTATATTTATTCCTAATAAAAAAAGGCCACATCTGGAGAATGTGGCCAAAAGGTGTACTGTACTAAGCTTTGATATTATTAGAATAATAAAGTTAGCTTAAAATAAGATTAATAAATCTTTTAAATTTAAATTTTTTAAAATTTCATCAAAATATTAAAATCGAATAAATATTTTGCCCTTCTCATTAAAAATAAAATCACTCTAAAATTCATATATAATTTTGAAAAGTTTAGCTATTTTACTTTTTGATACTGATGGCTAGTCTCTTAATATTTTCCACCATTTCCTCAGGTTGATGTGCAGCATAGCCCAACAGAACTGCTGCTTTTTTCGACTCAAGTTGACAATATCTTGATAGAGGCTGAATCTCCAAATCCAATGCCGAGCAATGAGAAATAAACTCCTGCTCAGTCCATGATGCTTTTAACCAACATATAAGATGAATGCCTGAATCTGTTGGCTGAACATCGAGTACATCTGAAAGGTATTCATTAATAGCGTTAATCAATACTTGTTGACGCTCATCGCATGCTTTTCGAACTTTACGTACATGTCGAGCATAGTGGCCTTGTTGAATGAATAAAGCTAAAGCGACCTGCTCTAAATATGAACTTCGTACATCAGTATAGTATTTAGCTGCACTAAAGGTTTCAATTAATGCTTCAGGTACAACCATGAACCCTAAACGAAACTCTGGAAACATCATCTTGGTAAAAGTGCCAGAATAAATGACTCTTTGCTGCTGATCTAAACCTTGTAGTGCTTGAATTGGGTGAGTGCCATAGCGAAACTCACTATTATAATCGTCTTCAAAAATCCATTTTTCTTGTTTGTTTGCCCAATCTAATAAAGCAAAACGGCGAGCTAAACTTAAAGTTCCCCCTAAAGGAAACTGATGTGAAGGTGCTGTATAGACCAGTTTGCTTTTGAAGTAATGATCAGTAATGTCAGAAATTTGCATTCCCTCCTCATCACTCTCGATCAAATTTATCTGCGCACCAAAACTTCGAAAAATCTTAAAAGCTGCATCATATCCCGGCTCATCCAAACAGACTTCATCATTTGCTTGAAGTAAGGCATAGGCCGTTAAATGAATAGCTTGCTGCGTTCCGTTTACGATAATAATCTGCTCTTCGTTGCAGTTCAGGCCTCGAGTGGAGCGAACATATTCAGAAATTGCCTGACGCAAAGGTAGATAGCCACGTGGGTCGTAAAATTGACCAAGCTGATAATACGACTGCCGCCAAGCTTGTGTTAATAACTTGCCCCAAAGTTGATGAGGAAATAAATCAATACAACCTACCCCTACATGAAACATCTTTTTCTTTTTACTTAACCATGACTGCTTGCGCCATGAATCCAATAAAGTTTCAAGATTTGGATTAATATTTAAGGAACGATGAGTATTTTTAGACGTTTCTTTTGAATTTTTTTGAACATGTATTAACTGATCTGGCACAACCTCAGCAACATAGGTACCCGAACTTGGTTTGGTAAATAAATATCCCTCATCCAGTAATCGTTCAAGAGCCGCCAATACAGAATTTCTTGAAATTGACATCATCTCTGCCAAAGCACGACTTGAGGGTAATTTTATTCCGGCAGTCAGTCTTCCATCTAAAATGGCATCACGCAAAGCCGTATATAGTCCATCTTTAATCTGGCCTTTTGGCAAAATTAAATGTGGAAAAGATGCAGAAATCGGAGCTGCCATATTAAAACTGGTACTGTGAAAAATATCAAAAGTGTATCTTATAAAAATACCACTATCAAAACTACACTCTAGTTGTCGATTTTTTATTACTTTAAAACAGAGTGTAATTATTATGCAAAATCAAGGTCTTCAAATCGTTCCTGTTCAGCAGCAAGATTATTCACAATGGGAAAAATATTGGCTTGCTTACCAAAATTTTTATCAAGTGAATTTACCCCTTCATGTCACAAAAGTAACATGGGAACGTTTCTTCGATGAAAATGAACCTGTGTACTGTGCCGTTGCTAAACAAGGTGAGCAGGTTTTAGGAATTGTGCATTATGTTATTCATCGTTCAACATGGGCAAAAAATAATTACTGTTATCTAGAAGACCTTTATGTTTCACCTGAAGTTCGTGGACAACACATTGGTAAGCAACTCATTGAATATGTGCAGAAGCAAGCAATCAAACACAACTGTGACCGTTTATATTGGCATACTCAAGAAACCAATGTAACAGCGCAAAAGCTTTATGACTGGATTGCACAAAAACCAGGAATTATTGAATATCGTATGCCTTTGAACTAAAAAAGTGAAAACATCAAAAGCGGGAGTGCTTTTGGTGTCTAAATTTTAGTACGAATACGCTTAATCACTTTGTCATTAATAGTTGAGCATTGATTAAACGCAGCAAAACGCTTGAGCTCTTGTTCCAGTTCGAAGAAGAAGAGCTCCTTATTTTTTACTGTTTTTTCCAGATGTAGGCTAATCACTTCTAATTCTTTGATAGAACGATGCGCTTTACAATCTACTCGGCCTACTAACTCGTCTTGATATAGGATCGGCAAACAAAAATAACCATATATTCGTTTAGCCGCTGGTACATAGCATTCAATGCGGTAATCAAATTCAAATAAGGAAGCTAGACGGTCACGATGAATAAGAGAATTATCAAAAGGTGAAAGTATTTTTAAACCGAACTCAGTATTAAACTTTTGTTCTAATGCAGCGACCTCCACATATAGCATTTGACCTTTCTCAAGCTTAATTGCTGATACAACACCTGCATCAATATGTTCTTTCAGAACGACACGCATAGTTTCTTTTAAATCATTTTTCTTTAGATGAACTAATTGTTTCCATGTAAATGCACCATGTGCTCGAAGCGTATTATTAAATAAATACTGCGCATATTCATAAAGCGTAGGCATACTTAAATCAATATTTTCAGGCAAGCAGCGCTCGGTCAAATCAAAGACCTTTTCCATTCCGTTGCGCTCACAGATCATCAGGTCACCCTGCATATATAACTGCTCAAAAGCACGACGGCCTGGTCCGGTATTCCACCAGTTTCCCAAACTCTTTTTATTATTTTTATCAATATCACGTAGACGAATTTTTCCTTCAGCACGAACACGCGCCAAAATTTCATTCATAAGGTGTTGATCACCTCTATTGAAATAACGGCTTTCTCCGTTCCTGACAGACATCATGGCAGGCAATGCATAACGATAATCTTTCATAGGAAGATAAGACGCTGCATGATACCAATATTCAAAAATCTGCCGCTCACCAACCAAACTATTGAGATGACTTAACTCATAATCAGGTACTCGGCTCCACAATATATGGTGATGAGCTCGCTCTACAACCGATATGGTATCAATCTGCACATATCCTAAATGCTCAATAGCCTGTAAAGTTCCATCCACGCCTTTTGCAAATCGACTGGTTTTTCCTAAGCCTTGATTAAATAAAGTGAGCTGTTTCAAAGAAGAAGTCATAGAAATCAAATATTGTTGTATTCATTTAGAAGCTGAAATTTTCAGTACTATCGTATCACTATTTCCTCATTTGCTTGTGATTTAGAATCGGTAATTCTTTATAAAAAGAATCTCGACTAACTCAACATTTTACAGACTCATCTTAAAATAACTTTTAGGAGCTAATCTAATCACTAAAACAACGACTAATATCACACTGGCTAAATGAAAAAGCCATCCTGCTTTATAAGCCCCCGTAAGATCATGCAAAATCGCAATAATCCACGGCGGGATTGCTGCCAGTAAAAAACCACCACCCTGCATCAATGCAGATAAAACCCCTGCATGAATCGGATCATCAAAATGGTCTAATGCAACGATAAGCGTTAACGCAAAACACCCTCCCAAACCTACGCCCAAACAAATTGCCCAAAGTATAGAGGCAAAATCAGGCATAAAAGCCATTCCAGAGAAACCGACTAGCTGCATTGCTAACGTAAACCATAACCATGGACGTCGATCTTTATATTTCCTAGCTAAAACAGGCAAAATGAGCGCTGAAGCTGCTTGGCTCAAGGCCAGCAAAGCGAGTAATTTTCCACTTTGTGCTGCACTCCAACCCTGATCTTGAAAAGAAGGTGCCAACCACGCTACCACTGACGAGTAGCCACCATTTACAAGTCCAAAGCACATCATTAATAACCATGTTCGAGGTTGATTTAACAACTTGCGTACAGGCGCATGATGAATGGATGAACTAACTTTTATAGGTAAAAAGACAAGCGCCAATATAAATGCAAATAAAGCTGGAATGGTAAAAAAAGCTAGGCCAATCGACCAGACACCCGTTATATTTGAAATTATGGGAGCTAACCATGCACCTAGTGCACCTCCTCCCATGAGCATAGCCGAATAAAGCCCCATCATCGGCCCAATGAATTGGCTAAATTCTCGTTTAATCATGCCGGGAAAAGCCGCTTGTATCATCGCAACTCCGAATCCAATTACTATTGCACTAAGAATTAATCCTTCGGATGTAGGCAATAAAAATCGGATAGCACATCCTCCACAAATGGCCAGCAATGCACCAAGAATAGCGCTTCGTTCACCGATCAGGTTCTGCAATATTGGGCCAACAAATGCAACAATCCCCATAAGCATCATCGGTAGCAAAGTAAGTAGTGCTATCCCTTGTAAGCTTAAACCAGTAGCTGTTCGAATATTGGCAATCAATGGTCCAATACTTGTTATAAATGGTCTTAAATTAAGGCCAACTAAAGCCACAGTTACAATGAGCATCGGCTGAGTCAAAAAAGCTCCAGACTGCTTCATTATTTTGAGCCTGAATGATTGGCTTGATAATTCTTCCAATGCACATAAAGATCAGTGCGGTTTTCAACTCTGATCGGTATATATTGAATTTTCATTGATTGCTCAGCAAAGGGCTTGGCAAGCTCAATATATATTTCAGCTGTAGACAAACCAAATGGTGTTCCATCTTCATTAGAATAAGCATAGCTCACCGACTTTATACCAGTTAAACGCATTGCAGCCATACACATTGGGCATGGATGTCCACTTGCATACACAGAACAGCCTTCTAGGTTGGCAGATCCTAAAACTTGACTGGCTGCACGAATCGCCAGTAATTCAGCATGTGCGGTTGGATCATTCGTTACCAGAATCTGATTTACGCCTGAAGCAATAATTTCTCCATCCTTTACAACCACAGCACCAAATGGCCTGCCACCTTTTTCGATATTGTTATAAGCAAGCTCAATCGCCTTACGTAAAAACTGTTCACCTTTTTCCATCACATACTCTCACTTTCTATTTTGCACCAGCTGCAAGAAGTCTTTTTTCAATTTCACGGTATCCTCGTGACCGCGCATGGTGTAAGGGAGTTATGCCGTCTTTATCAGCCAAGTTCGGATCAGCACTTGCCTTTAATAAAAGCTCTACAATGTGTTGATATTTGGGTTCTCCATCTCCCAAAATGATGGCCTCAAGTAATGCTGTCCACCCCAAATTATTCACATGATTAACATCTACACCGGCCGCAATTAATGTACGGACTGTTTCAACATGGCCTCGTTCCGCTGCTGGAATTAGCGCCGTTCCACCGTAACGGTTAATACTTTTTAAATCGGCACCATGCATGAGTGTCATTCTTAGAATTTTTAAATATCCCTGTGCACCAGCATATAAATATGGACTGTCTTGAATATTGTCTTTTGCATTTACATCCGCACCAGCCTCTATCAGCATATGAGCAGCATGTATATTATTTGCTCTTGTAGCGACCATCAAAGCAGTTGAACCTGTTTCATCTCGCTCATCAATTAAAGCTTTTTGAGATAAAATCTGTTTGATAGATTGTGTGTCATTATTTATCACTGCCTGATGTAAAGGATACTCACCCATTGCATTCGTCATATTTGTAAAACCCGAAGCCCCTAATGCGACAATCAGATTCATCCATATTAGTGACTTACGCATGGTGGCCTCCAATAGAAATTTTTGGCTAAACATTTTATAAATAGAATAAAGACCACCAAAAGTATTTGGAAATTAAATTATTTAATCGATAGTATTAAGATTATAAATACTTATCTTGTTGGCTTTTTAGTGTGGCGGTACCTAATATGTTTGATCCTCGCCTTTTACGTGCTTTCGTCACTATTTTTGAAACTGGCGGTTTTACCGCAGCTGCCGAACGATTACACCTGACTCAATCAACAGTTAGTCAGCAGTTAGCACGACTTGAAGAATCTGTCGGTCATGCCCTTATAGATCGGACAGCAAGACCTTTCAAATTGACGGCATCTGGAGAATATCTAATTGGTTATGCGCAAAGGATTTTGACACTTCAACAAGAAGCTGAAGCGCTACTTAAAGATCCAGCAGGAAGTATTCCCATTCGTATTGGTTTACCAGAAGATATGATGAGTCAAGCAATGGCCGAAGTTTTTGGTATATTTGCCAAAGAGCATCGTTCCATTCGTTTAGACGTAACCTCTGGCTTGAGTCGCAACTTAACAGAACGTTATCGGAATGGTGAGTTCGATATTATTATTGTCAAAGAACCTGCGGCCAGTGCTGATCACCACGCTACATTCCCAGAAGAAATGGCATGGTTTGAAAGTGAGAATTCAACAACTGCATGGTCTGATCCCATAAGTTTAGTGACCTTTCCTCAAGGCGGACTTTATCGGGACGAAATGTTCGCAACCTTAGAGCGCGAACGGCGACGTTGGTATATTGCCTTTACGGGTAGTAGTCTAGAAAGCGTGTTAGTCAGTGTTGAAACAGGATTAGGATTATCTTTATTGCCTGTAGCTACGACCAACGGACGTAGAATACGTCGATATGATTCATTAGGAGCTGTGCCTCCTATGGCCGTTTCAATTTACACATGGGAAAAAGCTGGGATAATTTCCCAGCTTGTAGATAAAATGACGACTGTTTTAGAAGAACGTTTTCAATCCTCAATCAATATTTAACTTATATCATTCGAACTTTCAGCAATCAGTTTTTCTGCCATTTCTTGAGTTTTTCTTAAGCCCGGCATACGGAACTCGGTATGCCCATAATCTTGGATAGATTTCCAACGTCCACCCCAAGTTAAACCAACCGATTCAGCGACTTGCCCATATAACCGATAGCCTTGCATTGCCCACGGATCTCGCTCAGAAATAACCACTTTTCCATTTCGTTTAAATGCTACATCAGCAGCTAAACCAAATTGGTGATAGCTTTGATAACCTCTCGCTCTAGTCGTGTTAGGATTGCCCGCCAACATATTCTGACGTGCTGGGCTACGATAGCCTTCCAATAGAACCAACTCATAACCGTACTGTTCTTTCATGATTTTAAAGACCATGAGTAAACGCTGTTTATATCGTGGGTTCATTTTGTCCCATTTACGATCAACTAAATTTGTATCCAAAATAGCTCGACCATCGAAACTGGTGTTATCAATCGGTGAAGAATTAATAGCGCCACTATTTTGAGACGAATATTGCTGCTCTAACTGCGTGGCCTCAACAATTGCGGCTTCAATTAAGCTTTCATCTACTTCTGGTGGTGGTGATAATATTTCACCATTTAAAAGTGCATAAATTTGAGGATCTGTTTTTTTCAGATATTCAGCTTCAATTCGGGTTGAACTAATCGGACGAGTAAAAGCAAAAACTAATATACTGGCAAACAAAAAAAAGCCTGCAATTACAATCCACCATTGCTGTAAATGCCAATGAGATTGTAATTTTTCAGGAGCAGCTGCCTGATTCATGGTTTGAGCAAATTGTTTAACCTGATTAAGCTGTTTACGCCCTTGGGGCAGTAATGACAAAACAAAATCTTTGCTTCTACTCCTTAGTTCATAAGACATTAAAAACGCTAAACCAATTGCCAAACATGTAAAGCAAAAGAAAATGAGAAAGATCATCATCAGTTCATTAATTCACGGCAAAAGGACTTCGTGTAATTTTAATATCTACCGATGCCTTAGGTGGCTCAACCTCAGGTTCTGCTTCGGCTGGAGCTTTACTCTCAACTACGGGTTTAGTCTGCACCACTTGTTGCTGCTGCGGCTTACTTACAGGCTTTTGCTGAGCTGGCTGTATTTTAGGTTGAACCGTTTTAGCTGCACTCGTCTGTAGTTGAGGCACAACCTGAACTTTCTTTTCACCTGTTAGCTGTTCATCAAATGGTGAAACTCGTTGTTCATTCGTAGTAACAGGTTTATGTGGAACAGGTTTAAAAATATTGCTTAACTCATTATCTTTTGGCTGTTCAAAGCCATCACGACTCATTGAGTCCGTCTCGTTGTCTTGACTTACAGCAACCTGATTTTGTTCATCTGAAGAATGCACAACATCTTGATTTAAAACTTGCTCTTCCGTTGATTTACTCTCAATTGCTGTTGATTCTGGCGAATTCGGTTGAGACAAGAACAGGAATAGCGAGATGCTGACAAACACCCCTGCAATCACACCAATCACAATATAAAGTACTGGTGATTTCGGCTTTTTTTTATTCGATTGTAAAACTCGAATAGAAGTTGGTTTTTCCTGAGCCATTTCGTTCCATCATCAAGGTAAATAAATTGTAATATGTGCTTGCTCTTGAGGAGCAGAAATCACATTTTGATAGTTAGATAATGCTTTATCATTTTGACTGTTGAGCATAAATCTTAAGCCTGCAAAGGTAAGTAATGCAAAAATCAATAAAAAGATCAAAATCCAAAAGAAAGGTACTTCGCGATGAATAATATTTCGTATTTGATCGGGAATTGCCGAGAACGGCGAAAACGCAACTTTTTTCCCTTTTAAATAGTCAATTTCATCACCCACTCTTGATACGAGGTGGTTGAGACTTTCAATAGATTCAATTCGGTACTTCCCCTGAAAACCGAGCAAAAGGCAGTAATGAAATACTTCTAAAGCGGCTAGACGTTCTTTTCCACGACTTCGCAATTGCTCTAAAATTTCAAAGAAACGATACCCCGCTAACTGAGAACCAAACAAGCTCAATTGCAATGGGCTAATTAACCAAGCATTTTGCAAATTAAAATAGCTTGGGTCTTGTTGCGTTACGATAGTTTCATCAATCAAAGCACAAAATGCATATTTCGCATCATGAATATCATCAGCTGAAAATTGCAACTTTTTAGCTTGTTGCTCAAATTGATTGAGTAAATTTAAGATTTTTTCACGAAACTGCTGAGCGTCTGCCGGCACATACTGATTTCGAATCAAAAAAACCAAATAAAAGCCATCATGCAATAAATCAATAAGATTGATTGCCTGTAGTTTTGCTTGAGACTGGCTATTATTATTCCCACCCGTTCCAATTTGCCCATCGTCAAATAAAGAAGGAGCACCTGTGGATTGTGACATTTTTCTCTCCTTTACCGTTAAGCGTTCATAACCGCAATCAGTTCAATACTGATATCTTGGAATCCAGCTGGAACATAAATACAAATCGTCTCTGAGTCTAACATGCGCTGGTATAATTCATGATGTGGTTCAACTTCAAAATAGCTCACACCAGAACGTACAGGGATCGCGGTTGGAACCTGAATCAAGTGATGCAATGGAATTGCAGGTAATGCAGCAACTACACGTTGCTCTACATCTAAAGTACTACCAATCTTGAATCGTAAAGGTACAATCTGGATCAACTCATGTGTCTGCATTGCACTACTTGATACTGCAATATAAAGTCGAGTGTCTCGAGTAATCTTATCGGTCTCAAGACTTCCCACCCAATATGAAGGGCGGATTTCTTTAAGTGCAATACTGATGTAACGGCTCGAAATAATTGTATCGAGTAAATCACGTAGAATTGTGTCTAACTGCGAAAAACTTTCTTGTAAATTATGGTGTTTATAGGCAGGCAACTGATCAACATCATACGCCGTCGAGAAGGTTAATAAAGAACCTGCTAAACGTAACAATTCGAAGAACAACCGTTCTGGATGGATCTGTGGATATTGCACAAAATGATTCAGGCCAGCATGAGCTGTATTTAAGGCATTTACTAACCAGAATGAAACGATATCACCTGAACGGAATTCAATTAACTTCTGTTCATTTTCTCGGTTATTGTTTTGAATCGTCTTAATTTTTGCCTTAATAACGTTCAGTGTTCTTTTTAAGTTTGAAATGAGTGATTCTGAGGCATCCACGTGCAAAATTGGCGGAATAAACTTTCGATCAATTTCAAAAGCGCCAGAGCTTTGACGCTTAATCTTTCCAATCGGCAGATATAAGAAACCATCTAGATTGTGGTCTGGATTACTATGTACATCTAATAATTTAAAAACAGCACGGCGGCGTAGCAAACTAATATCTGCTTCGGTAGCATTCGTAAATAGATCATGCGTTTCGACAAGGTGAGATTGATATCTACCCTTTTGCGCTTGGTTTTGATCAATTAGATTTTGCTTATTTGCTTGTAAAAGTGGCAATGCTAAATAGATTAGCATCTCACCACGTAAATTAAGATCGTCTAATAAAATTGGTTCAGGCAATAGATCATATGCAGGTGCCTGATAAATTTCACCGTCTTGCCAGATCATCTCTACAGACTCAAGAGCAAGAATATGCGTACTCAACTGAGCTTCATCGAAACTTAACTTTTGAATGCCATACGAAAAAGGCACAACTGCGCGAACTGTATGATTTAGGCGTTGTTCATGATACGTATCTTGAATTTGGAAATGTTGAGGTCTTAAAAATAAACCTTCGCCCCACAGGACTTTTTCAGCTTTAAACATATGTCTTTACCAATCTTTATTCATATTCATTTTTAGGCTGCACACCTAACATTTCCTGAACCATTTGTAATGGATGCTCATCTTTGATGACTTGCGCTAACCATTCATGTAATGGCATTTGACTCCATTTAATCGTTTTTTGAAGCATATAGCTCACAGGGCTATGCGGTTCATTTGCTTGGAAGTAATCGGCAATCTCTTGCAGCACTTTCATTGCTTGTTCACGGTTCGCCAAGTGCGTTTGTGCTTGAGGCTGAAAAGCTGGCTGATCCGAAACAACTTGTACAGGCACTTGATTTTCCATAGATGAACTCGTGATAACAGTAGCCTGTTCTTGGATTGGGGCAAGCCCAGTACCAAAAGCTTCTGCTTTATAAATCTTACGTAATGTGCTGTGAATGGTCTCAAATGCCGAATCAATAGCAGCAAAACTCGGCGAATCTAATCCCATTAAATGATCAAGAGTCTGTTTTAAAACATCCCACTCGGTTAAGACTGAACAAAAATCTTGATAATTAGAATATTGAAAAGTTTTAGAAGTATTAAAAATGGCTTGGTCGAATTGCTCTAATTCAGATGGTCCCGACTGGCTGTCATACTCTTCAGTTTGTTTACGGCGAACATTTTCGTGATATAGAAAATTATCGTAATCAAGCAAATTATAATAAGGAGCCGTATTAGTTAAAGAAACTTTCTTTAACAACATCGGAAGTTGATTAATTAAACCCTGTAATAAACCAATGCGTTGATCTAAGTCATCATCTTCAATAACAGGGTGAATTTCCTGCCAGTATTGATTCAGCATGGTATGGCTTAAAGTTAAACCTTTAGCCATACCTTCAAAACCATAAAGATGAGTCCAAGCCTCTAAGAGCCAAGTTAATAGACGGATATCTTTTGTTTTATCTTTTAGCAAAACACTTGTGTTCTTTGCTACAAAGTCCCAATCGGCTTGTTTGCGCTCAGCAACCCAATCACCTTGATCTAGTAATAGATCATCTTGTGTCTTCGCTTTTTTTATTTCATGAAATTCATTAGAAAACGAAAAGTCATCACCACAAGGTAAACTATCACTAATGGGTTCGAGTAGTTCAGAAATATCAATATTCATCTAATTTTAGCTCTATTCAATTTTAAACTTCTGACTTCAATTTTTTACTAGTCCTTTTTTTAGCAGCTTTTACAACTGGGTCTAGTACATATTGAATTTCGTCATCTTTAGCATCAATCATGATAATTTTTGGTAGTTTTTGCTCTGCTAACGCCACCAAAATTTCTGTAGCCAATGCAGGTAACACTGTAGAATTTAAAATATTATCAACGTTACGCGCACCACTATCGACTTCTGTACAACGGCTTAAGAGGAGCTCTACCAAATCATCAGAATACTGGACTTGTGTTCCGTATTGTTTCTCAATTCTTGCTGTGATTTTGCCTAACTTATGCTTAATGATTCGTACAAGTAGATCATCATGCAGTGGGAAATAAGGTACAACTCTCATTCGGCCTAAAAATGCAGGCTTAAATTGTTTATATAAACTTGGTTTTAAGTGCTCAATCAACTCTTCAGCTGTAGGCCACTCTTCTACAGGTCTATTTAAGCAAGCCTGCATAATGGCACTTGAACCAGCATTTGAAGTTAACAAAATAGTCGTGTTTTTAAAGTCAATTACTCGTCCTTCACCATCTTCTAAAGTACCTTTATCGAATACTTGATAGAACAGTTCCTGAACATCGCTATGAGCTTTTTCAATTTCATCAAGCAACACAACACTGTACGGGTTACGGCGTACAGCTTCTGTTAAAACCCCACCTTGGCCATATCCGACATATCCTGGAGGCGCACCTTTCAATGAAGATACCGTATGCGCTTCTTGATATTCAGACATATTAATAGTGATTAAATGCTGCTCACCACCATATAACTCATTTGCCAAAGTTAATGCAGTTTCAGTTTTACCTACACCACTCGGTCCCACTAAAAGAAATACACCTTGTGGCTTATTAGGATCTTCAAGTTTTGCTTTTGAAGTTTTAATGCCTTGAACTAATTGTGTGAGTGCATAATCTTGCCCCATTACACGCTCGCCCAATTTATCTTCAAGCGTTAATATCTGTTTAATTTCATCATTAACCATTTTTCCAACAGGAATACCTGTCCAATCAGAAATAATTTCATTAATAATTTGAGAGTTTACTCTTTCAAATACTAAGGGTTGCTGACCTTGAATATCAGCAAGATCTTTACGCAGTAGATTAATCTGATCGAAAGCTTCAGACTCATTAGCATGATTCTGTGCTTCTAACTCTTGAATTTTATGGACAAGTTCTAATTCTTTTTGCCACTGCTCTTCGGTTTCTTGGATCTCTTTTTGCAAAGATTCTAAATTAGCTTTTAAAGTTTCCAATCGCTCATGATGAATTGGAATTTGACGATGCTCATTTTCTAAAATTTGCTGCTCAAGCTTTAAGTTATGCTCTTGGGCCTTTAACTGATCAAGCTTTACAGGTTGAGCATTTTGAGTCAAAGCAACACGTGCTGCAGCCGTATCAAGCACACTAATTGCTTTATCCGGAAGTTGGCGACCACTAATATATCGATGTGAAGAATGAACCGCAGTAACAATCGCCTCATCATCAATTTGTAATTTAAAATGCTGCTGCATGACTGGAATCATCGCTCGCAACATATCTACTGCAACTTCTTCAGTTGGCTCTTCTACTTTTACTACCTGAAAACGTCGGCTCAATGCCGCATCTTTTTCAAAATACTGTTTGTATTCTGCCCAAGTAGTCGCAGCAATCGTGCGTAATTCACCACGTGCAAGTGCTGGTTTTAAAAGATTTGCAGCATCATTTTGCCCTGCTTGTCCACCTGCACCAATTAAAGTATGCGCTTCATCAATAAATAAAATAATAGGATGAGTAGAAGCTTGAACTTCTTGAATAACCTGTTTTAAACGATTTTCAAATTCGCCTTTAACACTTGCACCTGCCTGTAAAAGCCCCATATCTAACACATGCAAATGAACATTTTTAAGTGCGTTTGGTACTAAACCTTGAGCAATTTTTAAAGCCAAACCTTCCACTACAGCTGTTTTACCAACACCAGGCTCTCCGGTTAAGATCGGATTGTTTTGGCGTCTACGCATTAAAATATCGAGCATTAAGCGAATTTCATATTCACGGCCAATAACTGGATCTATACCACCTTTTTTCGCTTTTTCAGTGAGATTAATCGTATATTGGTCAAGTGCAGGTGTTTTAGCTACTTTGGTATTTGCTACAGTTGTGTCTGTAGGTTCAGCTTGATCAGAAGATGTTTTTGTTTCATCTTGTTGTTCAACACTCTTCTCACAAATTTCAAGAAACTTGTGTTTCATTGAATCAATCGGTAAAAGGTCAAATAAACTCGAAGCTCTTGTTGCAATTTGATATAAATCAGGCGCAGTTAATAAAGCAACTAATAAATGACCACTACGAATAACTGGATTTTGTTCAGCGGAAGCTAATAACCAAGCTTGTTCAAACAAACGAACAATAGATTTAGCAAAAATAGGAGTTCGAGTATTACCCTTTGGTAATTGAGAAATTGTTTCTTTTAAATCATCAGCTAAAGCTTCAGATGAAATTTTATATTTCTTTAATAAAATTTTTAAATCATTCTCTAAAGATTGATTAAGTAATTCTAAAAATAGATGCTCAATTTCAATTTCGTAATTTTGTTGAATAACACAAGCATTAGCCGATTTTTCTAAAGCAGTTCGTGCAACTGTAGAAAGTTTTGTAATTAAAATTTTTAAATTACTCATCATTACTCTCAATATTTTTAAATAATTTAATGCTTAAAATCATAATGCCTGTATATTAACAAAATTCAGCTTTATCAGACAAACTACTCATCATTTCAAGCGTTAATATGTTTTAGTAGATATTTATATCTATATAAAAATATCTCTATCCTTATCCTTGATTAACTAAACTCTGTTTTGGTAATAATTTACAGCCACATGATAATGAATCATTTACACGTGCTGCGGATTTTCCCATGACAAGCATATTTGGATCTCCCGATACAATCGTAGAAACCGTTTTGTGTAACGGACAAGTTGCCTTATCTCCTACACAAGCAATTGCAATTCCATCAATTAAAAATGTACTGTTTCCTGAAATGACTTGCCCTCCACCAGTTGTTGGGCATCCAATCGTAATGTAAGGGCTAGCCATGTTCTTCTCCTTATATTTATAGAACAGTAAACTCAATCCGACGGTTTTTCTTTCTTCCTTCTGGAGAAGTGTTATCTGCAACTGGCTTAGATGAACCTAAACCTTCTGTAGATAAATGGTCGGCAGGAATACTCTTACTAATCAAATAGTTTTTAACTGCCAATGCTCGGTCTTGACTAAGTTTTAAGTTTTTAGTCGCATCACCAGAACTATCTGTATGTCCTACGATTTTGACTTTCTTACCACCTACTTTGTTTAAAGCAATAGCCATCTCGTCAAGAATTTTTTGGCCTGCATCAGTTAAAACTGCGCTACCAGATTCAAACTCAATAATGCGATTTTTAAGGGCATCATCAATAATTTTCTGCTCAGCCTGATTGACTGATAATTGTGAATATAGTTGATACGGCGGTTGCACTAGTCCTTGAAAAGATTGAATTGTAGGCTGGATATCTGCTGGGTTCAGCATTTTCCCACTCAACTCAAAACGTGTGCCGTTTACGCTTAATTTACCTTGTGAAACCTTTTTAAGATCAGGCGTAATCACTCGAGTTACTGAATCACTCCACCCATTTGGAGCAGCTACGGGTCTCACTTGTATTTTATCTACAACCTGATCAGCACCATAAACAGACTGCATTTTTAATAAAATGGCCTGTTTACTTGCCTCGTTAGGAACCACACCTTCTACAACAATCGGCTGAGCTAAAGCATAGTTAGCGATTGCATAGATAAAACAGCCTTTTATGAGCTGTGAAAGTTTAGTTTGATATCGTTGATTCATTATTATTCACCCAAAAAAGTCTGTCTAAATAGTTTTAAACCTTGATTTAAACTTAGTTGGCGTTGGCATAATGATTGTTCTAGCGTAGCTAAACCAGCATTCTGCTCCAAATAAGTATCAATCCATTGTGCTTCTATTAGAGAAACCCAGTGTTTACTATCCATATTCTGAGTAAAAATATCGCTAAGGGCTAAAATATCAGCTCCTTGAAAACCGAAGAATAATACGGGTTGCTCTCGATGTAGCAAACCTATCAGCACCTCAGTATTATGTTCTTTTAAAAAACGGCAAATAATACTGACCCAAAATGCTGCTATTTCATAACTGTAAGCAGGATTGTTAATAGGTAAAATTAAAACTTTATTTAACCGACTCGTTCCATTTTGTAAAATTGGCTGCAGTAATAATCCTAGACCAATCATACTTTGAGCTAATTCATAAATACTTAACTTCATTAATTGAGCAAATGAGTGCATCGTATGATTTTCATAGAAACCTACACATTCACGTTCAGTTAAAACCTGAATTTGATTTTGTAAGTGCCCTAATTTTCCAAGTAACAGATCTGAATCTTTAATTCCTTTTAAAGCACGATTGTTTTGAAATAAATCAACGAGTACATGTTTATAGCTATATGGTGCATACAACAAATTATCATACGGTAAATCAATTTCTAACAAATGGCTCAGTACCATTGGAAAAGATCGCCCTGAACTATCTTCACTTGCGAGTAGATTTGCCGCTAAAAACATATTTTCTTTTGGATTCGCAATAAAGAAATCCAGTGAAGGTAACGTGTTATAAGCTTCTTTAAAACTGCCTGATTGCATTGCATATTCCAATGCTTCAGTAATCCACTGATCAAGCAACTGTATTAGAGCATTCTGACCTTTTGTTTTTAAAAAGTCGCCTCGTGCAGGACTTTTGCCGTAATACAAAGGAGTTGTTTTTAATGTTTGCATTATTGCTCCTCCTTTCGCATAGAGGTTATTTTCCATGTCATGGTTTAACTCCCGCAGAAGGCTGAGCAAGTGCTGAAACAGGATTTTCAGTTCTTGCTGGAGTAGCTTGAGCTGGCGCTTGCTGAGCGGACACCACACGAGCTGCTTTGTCGGCAGTGACTTTATCAACCAGTTGCATACCTGCATAACCACGGCTTGAACCAATACTGCCTGAATTACTGCTAATTAGACGGAAATTCATTTTTACAAATAATGATGGATCAGTTTTACTACGCCAAAGCATTTCAAATCCGCCATTTTGTTCCTTACGTTGAGCACTATCAATTAAACGGTTAATACCGTACTCACCTGGCTCATCAAAAATTGTATGTGTTTGGCCTTGTAAATCTACAGCGGTAATACGAGCACCTGGAATACTGCCTTGGTTTGGCCAAATGAAGTTAACCCACTGCTGAACACCGTTTTCATAAGTCATACGCTGACCATCAATATCAACGGTATATGAAAGTAATTGTGGGTTTGGAATTGGGTAGAACTGGAAGTTCGATTGGTTGGTTGCTGGAGCAGCTTGCGCTTGAGCATTCAACTCACCAGTTGCCATACCATTGGCTGGTGCAACATATCTTTGGAAATTCATAACGAATTGAGGATTTAAACTAATGCCTAAATCTTTCCAAGTTTTAGACGTTAACGTATAGCCACGACGAATCACAAATGGATCAAGACTTTCTTTTACAAAGCGAGAAATACTACCGTTCTCACCCAAGATTTGACCAATTTCACTACTTGTTGCTTGTAAAGAAGCTGATGAGTTAAATGGATATTTCTTAGCAAGATTTGCTGTAAATGGTTGATAGGCTTGCATTACCCATAATTTATTAATTTCGTCTTGTGTCGGTGTAATTAAACTCTCAAAAGCCTGTGTCAGTGGGCTAACTACTAATTTTTGCAGTAAACGCTGATCAATTTCATTGAAACCAACCGCCATTTTTTCATCTACAATTTTTTGAGTTTGGTTAAATACAGACGTTTGCTCATTAAGGGTTTGCTTGACTAATGTCATCGCATTAGGTCCAATTTCACCCGCATTTTTAAGCTCATTAAACTTACTACGAACGAGTGCTAAATTTGTCATATATTCATCAAGCAATGACTTACCTTGTTGATCATCACGTTTGCGAACCAACTGGTAGAACATTTGATATTCTTGAGAAATAGCACCTTGGGCATTGTTTGCCACTTGATTAGCAACTTGCTTGTCATCATGATTTAAAACTTTACGTTTAAACCATGCAACAAATCCTTTTTGTGGAGCTGCAAGCTCAGCTTGAACAACCGGATTATCCCAGTTTGTTTCGACTGCAACTCTTTCAATTAATGTTCTAATTGGAGAGTTTTGCGGCTCACCTAAAACATCAATATTTTTTACTTGCTGAGCAAATTGGCCAGCTTTAGCATAATGAATACCACTTAAGAATTTTCTCCATTCAGCAATGTATTCTTGCTTATAAAGCGCTGTTAGCTGCTTTCTAATTTGCTCTGGACTACCCGAGAAAGTTAAATCATCAGATTGTCGACTATTTAACACCCAGTCTTTACTGTCTGTTGGCTTATCTGCAGCTTCCTCAATTGCTTTTTCTACATAGTCATTCCAAGCTTTTTGGGTAAATACGCCAGGTAATGCATAACTACCCAATACAATATTTTTATTTGCCTCACCCACAATCTGACTTACAGTCAGCGCTGGGAAACGTACCGCAGCACGCATTTTTATTTCGTTATAAACACGATCACGCGCTGGCATCCCACGAACAACAGAGAGCAATACTTGACGAGTTTGATCAACAATTTGCGAATCTGCTTCTAAAACTGGGAATTGTTTATCATTTGCTAAGGTCATTGCATACGACAAGATCTGTTCAGCTTCTTGAATCATATCTGCACGCGGCATTTGACCTTTATTTGCATCTAACCAAGAGCGCCAGAAACGCGTAACCTGATCGCTTAGATGACTAGCATCCATATATTGCGGATTACTCATCATTAAATAAGCTTTTAATGCATTATAAGCGTCTTGAGGATTGGTATCTGAAGGTTCCAAATATTGTTGAGATTGAGCAGTTTGCTTGATCTCAACATTCGTGTGGTTCGCTTTTAATGTTGCTTCATTATTTTTTACACGTTGCAAATATTGAGCAATATTTTGCTGTGTTGGTGTTAATACAATTTGCTTAACACCTTTTAAATATTCAGCTTTTAACTTTTCACGAAGCTCATTGCCCTGATATAAACCAAAACTAAACTTAAGTGGTCTATTTTCATCAAACTCATCTAACTGCTGTAAACGTCTTTGAAGAATCAATAAAGCTTCTAATTGAGTAGATAGTTGCTGACCAGAGGCTCTTTCTAATTGAACGACTTTATTTAAATCTGCTTGAACTTCACCAATTAATTGCTGGTTATTACGATAAGACCAAACCCATACACCCAAAATAATTGAAACACCCGCTAAAGCACCAATAAATGCAATGTAACGTTGACGTTTTCTGCCCGTATTTACATGCTGCTTAACGAGATCTTTATCTTTTAAAATAACATCTGAGAATAGACCATTTAAGAAATAGCCATGGTTAGGAGTAATTTTTGAATGGTCTTTTAAATCATTTTGAGCAATTTGTGTAAGTTGGAATTCTTGTGCAATTTGTTCAGTCATTGGACTTTCAATTACACCTTCCTGCAAAGCACTGGTGAAGTAAAACCCACGGAAAACAGGTTGAAATTGATATGGGTTATCTTCAAAAAGTGTACCAATAAAGCTTTTTAAAGCTGGTTTTAGTGTTTTAAATTCTAATGGGAAAGTCATTACGCTTGGTGAGATATTTTGCGAATGACGGCGACTTAAATGAGTCGAACTTACCCCTTTTAGACCATCGTAAAGAATGGTGTAATGTTTTTCGAACAAATCTACTGCGTTATGAGAAGAATTTTGCTCATATGGAAGCGTTGCCCCCCAAGCTTGGTTATATTCTTGAGCTTCATAAAATTCAAAAAACTCGGTAAAACCTGCAATCAAATCCATCTTTGAAAAGACTAAATAAACAGGTACTACCACTTCTAAACGTTCAGTTAGATCTTGAATACGAGCACGTAAATTTTTAGCAAGCTTTAATGAGTTTTCAGGACTTTGACTAATTAACTCAGCAATACTAACAATTAGAATCAAACCATTAACTGGTGCTTTAGAACGGTTCTTTTTTAAAATATTTAAGAAACCTAACCACTCGGAATGATCTTCGCTATAAACAGAATAACGACCCGCTGTATCGAGCAAAATACCTTCTGTAGAGAAGAACCAGTCACAATTTCGAGTACCACTTAAGCCAGCTGATACCATTTTCTGATGCGTTTCTTCAAAAGGAAACTTTAAACCAGAGTTATAAATAGCTGAACTTTTACCTGCCGCTGGGTTCCCAATAACCATATACCAAGGAAGCTCATATAATGCAGCATTGCCTTTTTTATCACCCAACTTAGATTTACGAATCAGTTGAATTGATTCTTTCATTTGTTGACTAACTAGCTGAAGCTCTTCTTTATCTTTATTTTTGCCATATTCAGCTTGGTTATCTTTTTCGATCGCCTCAGCTAACTCTTCACCTTGAGCAGCATGCTTTCTTCGTTGAACAAGCCAATAGATACCATAAACAATAAGACCCAAAGCATAGGCAGTTGCTAAAGCCCAGAATATATGACGAGGAATTGAAGTATATGAAGACATCAATGCCACGAACAATGACAAGGCGATAATTGCTTTAGGATTCGTGATGTACTGCCACAAGTAGCCTAAAATTGTATGCATTCTATTCTCGTTCTAAGTCCAAAGTTTAAATTAGTTATTCAACACCATCGCATCATCTTCTGAGTTTTCAGTGATACTCTGCACAAACGTATGTGCTGACACCGTATTTTCTCCAAAGACAAAAGGAATGATATGTTCAGGGAAATGCATGCTCAGCATAAAGCCATAAATATCAGCTAAATGTTGGGTATGCCCTAATGACGATTTCACATAAATATAGTGATGCGGTTCTACAGGCGTTTGAAGAAAGTGTTGCTGCAATTTCTTCGAAACTTTTATATCGGTCTGATCTGACAAAATCAGTACATAAGGCTCATCACCTTGATGCTGAGGTAAATCATTAAATTCAAAATTATTAAAAAGCTTCGCTGTATCTTGTTGACCCACTACCACTTTCAGTGCTTTAGTCGGTTCTAATTCTTGAATTTTAACTAAAGGATCTGCGAGCAAACAGCTTGCTGCAAATTCAGCAGGAATATAATCTTTAATCATCCAAGATTTTTCATCAATTAGATCTTGATCAATTTCCGAATCGGCCACGACCAAAAAGAACATCTCATGCTCTCTTTTATGAATACCCTTTAATAAATGCATTAACTCTTGGTAAGCCAGTTGCTCTCCAAAAAAATGATATTCAATATGGATTTTTTGAGCAGAAATACCAATTTCAGTAAAAAACTCTAAAATTAATTCATTACTGTGGTCATCATTCCAGATATGTAACAAATCCTCCGAAAGAAGGATGTGAAGATTTAAGCGATTTAAGCGATAAACTTCTACGATCGGCATTTCAACATCGTCATATTCAGAGTCGGGATCTACCCATGCTGGATGCATATGATATTCACGGGCTTGTTGCGACTCATAAAATAATGTTGAACGCTTTAAATGCTCAGCTAGAAGATATAAATTTTCTATATTTTGTTCGAGTTGCTGTCTTATTAATGACATCATACGAACTTGTCGTGGAGAAGCATATTCGCTCTCCTCACGATTCTCTTCATCCAAATCTTTAATACGGTAAGATAAAAGAGGCAATCCGTAAGAATTTAACAGTTGATCATCCAGCTCTGGGCTTTTAAAGTTTTGTAGCTGCTCAATAATGCTTTCATTCTCACCTAATGCATGTAAAGCAAAAGCAGAGTAAATATTAAAGTCTAGCTGTTCTAATGGTTGATCAGCTACTGTGTTTTGTTTTTGACTAGCATCATCTTTATCTTGATTTATAGCTTGCTCTTTTTTGTCTTTATACGTTGTATAAGCGCTATAAATTAACCACGGTGATAAAATCACCAATGTAATTATTGCTGGTAAAACTAAGAAATAAAGGAAAAAATCTCCTTTATCAGGATTATATTGAACATCACGCCAGTAGAAAATAATAATTCCACTAACTATTGAAAAAATAGCGATGAACGAGAGTAATATTTTTTTAATCATATTGTCTCCCCAATAAGGCTATAACAGGTTTCATGACTATGTACTTTTGGTTGTCGCGACATAAGAAAAGAACCCTGCCCTAATCCACTCTGATTCTTATGAGTGAGACAAATAGGTTGTATTTCTGATTCATCCAAGATAAGCCGTAAATCTATTGATAAAGTTGGACTACACCACGTTTCTACAAGCTTTTTTAGCTTTAGGCTTAACTCTTGATTTGGTAAGAAACCGAGATATTGCTGACGTTTTAATGGTCCAATTTGAATTTCAATTTTTCCATCAATTTGCTGAATGGTTTCCCCACAAAAAGTATTAACACCAAGTAGGCTCGGCTGACTTCCACCTAAAGTTGTTAACTGATCACTCGCTAACTTAAAGGATTCTTGTACAAATTCTTTAATCGTAATTTCATGTTTAAAAATACACGACAGCATCGTTTTTAATGCATGAACTGTATTATTTTGTCCCTGCATTAATCCAGAAAATTCTGCAAAATATTCATCAAGATCGGCTTGTTGATGCTGCGAACGCACATAACCATTCAAAGCATGCAAAATATCTAAATAGTCATTTTTATGTTCTATCTCATATCTAATCGGTAGATTATAAGTAATACTAGAATCTACATATTGAGCAGTAAGCTTATGATTAAATAAGCTTAGAAACTCTTTAGTCTCAGCTCGTTGCTGACGTGGAGCTTGCTTAATCTTATTCGTATACGTATAAGGTAAAGCACCTTGTATACCAGTAAGACCAACAATTAAATTCGTGATATAAATCCGCTCGTCCGTTAATTCTAAATTTTCAATCTCTGTAGCAGGAAAATTTAAATTAAAAGATGTCTCAAACTTAAAATGATCACTCCAAGATGAACTAACTGTACGACTTGAATCGTGCCTTAATAGCCGTGTTGCTTGGATAAACTCAAAAGACTTTGGCTTTGTAAAGAGCTCAGCTGTTACAGAAGAGTCTTGCCACCAACGTTCTGACTGCATTGGTATAACTCCTGCTGAGATGAATAATCCTTAACAACCAAATCAACAAAACTATTAATTTGAACCTTTAAATTAAAAACACGACTTAATAACTGACTAAAAATGTATAGGCTATGACCTCTAAATACGGATGAATCAATTTGTAACTCTGCCTTTATTCCTCTTACAAACATTGGAAATGGCTTTCCATCTACAAGTTTGTGAGTAAGTGAAAATTCCAGATGTTTGATTGATTCAATAATTAGATAATTTTCTTTTGATAAAGGTAAGTTATATAAAGCAAGTAATTCTTTAATATGAGATACCGCATCACCTTTCATTAAAGCTAAACTATTTAATGAAAGGTGTGAAATAACACGCCACTGCTCACTCTGGCTTTGACCAAATTGATAAGGTTTCGTAGGTCTTTTTAAAACTATAGCGCGGCGAGCCAGACTACTATCATTAAGGTTTAATATATTATTAGATTGCCCTAATGCTTCATGCGGTAAGTCACGATTTGAGCATAATAGTTTTGTGCTAATAAAATCCGAACGTGTTGACGAAGGATTTAAATTTTTAGAAATAATTGAATACCCCATTTCGACAAAATTGGGCTGTAGCTTTTGATAGTTCACAGAATAGAAAAAACGTGCGGTGTCAGCATGATAGTGACTCATGGCAAAAAAAGGTAGCACTGGAACATAGCTTTCTTCTTGACTCGTTTTTTCACGAACCATATTCATGTCAAGTATTGAATACACCTGATAAAACTCAGGATGATGAGCATCTGTAATCAGCGGATATTCTAATTGCTTATGTACAATTTTTTGTGGTTCAGCGTATTTTTCAAATAAATTAATAACTGGTGTAGTAAACAATTTAAAATTAGCGACATTTAATTCAGAATAATTTCGCACTACAGCTTGATCATTTAAATTTAATTTAAAATGTATAAGCAGTTCAAAATTACTATCTTCTAGAGATAAGCGCTTTAAAAAACCTAAATCGAGTTTTAGATAATTAAATTTTTCAGGAAAACAAAAATACTCCATCAGCAAACGATAAGCATGATGGGTATGCTGATCAAGCGGCAATAGACTTTCTTGCTCAGAAAAACCTGTTAACTCAAATGGATTTTTATCCAGTTCAACAATTTTCTGTCCTATTTTAATGGCAAAAGTTGTTCCCTTCTTAAAAATACTGTCTAGTACTTGAAGTGGAAAATTAGAAATTGCATCTAAATAAATAGGTAGTTTTTCATTTATTAAACATACATGAGCATGATTAAAAATTTCAAACTTAAAAGTTAAAGTCGCATTTTGGCTTAAATGCATGTGTGCACTAGGTGTGCTTTTAAACTCTAGCGCTTGTAAATTTATAGGGAGTAATTTGACTTCTTGCGTAGTATTAAACTCACACTGAACCCCTTTAAAGCTACGTGACTTCAAAACTGTGTGAGCAGGAACAATATGCGCTTCTGTGAGCTGTTTTATTTTATTTATATCTTCAAAACTTATTACTGAACAAGCTGGAAAGTGACGTAAGTATTGAGGGAACATCACCTCAAATAAAGAACGGGTAAATACGTCATAACTATCAGCAAGCTTCTTATCAATACGAGCAGAAATTAATGAAAATGCTTGTATAAGACGTTCGATATGCGGGTCATCAATCTGCTCTTGATTTAAAGATAAACGCTGAGCAATTTTCGGATATTTTTGAGCAAATTCACGAGATTGCTGACCAAATTCCTGTAGTTGTTTTTCGTAAAAAGGTAAAAGCTCTTCTATCACAACACACCCACTATGCCTAGGTTCTCGCTGAAATTACATATTGCTGCGTTGTCGGTTTTAACAAAGCATCAAAAACGACAGGTTCATACAGTGGATGAATATTTAGATACGCCTGAATGCTTAAACACAATGCCCCCATATTGTGCCCATCCAACAACATCTCTACCCGTATTTGTCTTAACCGAGGTTCATGAGCTGCAATTGACTGTTCAATAGATTGGCAAATCTTGTCACGATCTAGCGGATTGGCTGTAGAAAGCCCCACAAAATCAATAATACCGAACTGAAGTATAGATTTTTTAACTAGCGGGTAATCATCAACTACATGATCCAATTTAGCGACTCGACTGTTAAGTAAGTCTTCTAAATCTTTTGCTACCGATTCTCTTAATTGCTGAATAGAAAGACCTTTTGCATAATCTTCACTTTCAGGAATTAAGCGGTCAAACAAAGTTGAACGAAATCCATATGGATAAAGCCGATCTAAATTCATTCGAGTTCACAACAAGCATGCTTAAAGACAGCAGAGGCTAACTTTAAGTCAGCCTCCACCAAATATTCACTTAAACAATTATGCTGCGTAAGAAGCAGTATTGTTAGAAAGTGACCATTTCTTAGTAACAGCACCTTTAGCAGTACCGTTAATATCTTGTTGATTGTAAGTCCATTCAACAGCTGCGTATTTCAAACCAAACGCTTCTGTTGGAACACCTTCTTCATTAACTGTTGGAGTTACACTAGAAACTAGAACATGCTTCAATTTGATTTGTAAGTACTTGATGCGCTTATCACCATTTGCACGGTAGAAGTCAATTTGTACTTCATCAAATGTATAACCAGCTGAACATGCTTCCCATAATTTCGGGCTAGTTGCATCTAGATCTTTAACAAAAACCATATCTGAATGTTCAACACGTTCAGCAGTATGACCACCAACACTACTTGAAGTAGCAGATTTAGGTTGACGAATGTTATGAGACCAAGAGTTAACTTCTAACCAGCCTTTGTGCTCAGAGTCACGAGACTCTCCATCAACTTTGTATTTACCGCGAAACTCAACGTATATATCTTTCATTTAGAACTTTCCTATTTGTAATTTAAAGTTATTCTTTCGCTGACCTTTATTAATTTGAGGACTGAGGTAACTCAGTGACAAGTCGTAAAGAAACTGACAACTCGTCCAGCTGGAAGTGTGGTCGCAAGAAAACCACAGATTTGTAGTGACCTGGTTGAGCAGGATCTTCTACAACTTTTACAGACGCTTCACGTAGAGGGTATTGAGCCTTTGCTTCTTGAGAAGCGCCATCGTCAAGTAATACATACTGTGACAACCACTCATTTAAGAATGCTTCAACATTTCCAGCAGAAGCAAAGCTACCCACTTTATCTCTCATCATTGCTTTTAAATAATGAGCAATGCGTGAAACAGCCATGATGTACTGAATTTGACTCGATAAAGCAGAGTTAGCATTTGCTGTATCATTGTCATATTTTTTAGGTTTTTGAGTTGATTGCGCGCCAAAGAAAGCAGCGTAATCAGTGTTTTTACAGTGAACTAAAGGAATAAAGCCTAAATCGCTTAATTCTTTTTCACGACGATCAGTGATTGCAATTTCTGTTGGGCATTTAAATACCACTTCACCATCTTGTGTTTTAAAAGTGTGTACAGGCAAGCCCTCGACTAAACCACCACCTTCAACACCACGAATTGCAGCACACCAACCATGCATATCAAATGCATTTGTTAAACGAGTACCGAAAGCATAAGCAGCATTCATCCACAAATATTCATTGTGGTTTGCGCCTGAAACATCTTCAGCAAAGTTGAAGCCTTCAGTAGCTGTTCCTTCCTTTGGATGATAAGGAAGACGTCCAAGCACATGTGGCAATGTTAAAGCGACATAACGAGCATCTTCACTGTCACGGAATGAACGCCATTGTACATATTCAGCTGTTTCAAAGATTTTTGAAACATCTCTAGGACGGTCAATATCAGTAAATGACTCTAGACCAAGAATGCTTGGGCTAGCTGCCGAAATAAATGGCGCATGAGCTGCTGCAGCAACATGAGAGATTTGCTCAAGCAAATACATATCAGAAGGCGTACGGTCAAATTCAAAATCACCAATGAGCGCTGAATATGGTGCACCACCAAAAGATCCGTATTCTTCCTCATAGATTTTTTTAAACAAAGTGCTTTGATCGAAGTCCGTAGCGCCCTGAAAATCTTTCACCAACTCTTTCTTAGTCGTATTCAACATACGAATTTTAATAAGAGGGTTAGATGGTGTCTCTTGACAGAAGTAATAGAGACCACGCCAAGTTGATTCAATTTTTTGGAATTGTTCATTGTGCATGATCTGACTTAATTGACTTGAAATCAGCGCATCAATTTCTGCAATACGCTTATCAATTGATAAAGTCATATTTTCAGAAACTGTAATTGTGCCTGCCATTACTTCTTTAGCAAGCTCACCGATTAAGCTTTTTGCACGCGAATGTTCTTCTTCATTTCGGGCAATACGACTTTCTTCAACAATCGAGTCTAAGAGATTAATCTGCTCATTTTCAACAAGTGGCATTACTGCAGATTGAGTATTATTCATGATCAGCCTCCGCACTTAATTTACGAATCTGATCTGTATTTTTAAGAACTTCATCAAGTAAATCTTCTAAACGTTCACTGTTAGAAATTTTGTTTCTTAAGTCAGTTAAACGTTCACGTGCTTCCACAAGTTTCTTTAATGGATCAACCTGTTGAACCACATTTTCTGGACGAAAATCTTCCATTGATTTAAATGTTAAATCAACAGCGATCTTACCGCCCTCTTCTGTCAACGTATTATCTACCTGGAAAGCAGCTCTTGGAGATAATGACTCCATAACTTCATCAATATTATCTAAATCAACATTAATGAACTTTTTATCTTTTAATTTTGTACGCTCAAGCTCAGATGCAGCCGAAAAATCACCCATCACACCTACAACGAATGGTAGTTCTTTCGCTTCTTTTGCATCACCAATTTCGACATCATATGTAAGCTGAACACGTGGAGGTCGAATTCGCTGAAGCTTCTTTTGTACGCTCTCTCTCTTAGCCATAAGATTCTATTCCGGATTATTTAATTAAAGGGTCAAAAGGCGAACTTTTTGATTTATTAACAGTGGCTGCAGGTGCAGTTTTAGGTTTTACGGTAGCCGTCTTACTTGGGCTTGACACTCGTTTATTGGACGATTTAGAAGTACTCACTTTATTACGTGTTGCGTACTGTTTTTTATAACTTCTTTTTTCATTATCAGCTGAGCTACTTTCTGAACTCGCTTTAAAACTCGATGGATCCGGAGCAGGCATAGCAGTATGAATATTTTCAATTAACTGCTTTGCAGGAGGATAAGTCACATCATTGCTTAAATATCTCATTTCCTGAGTACGCATTTGCTGTAAAGAATTATTTGCAATGCTCACACCAGATAAAAACAAGACATCTGTTATTAATGAACCGCGTATATTTTGACTTTGCAATTGACTTGCTAAATTCAACGCTTTAACTGGTTGATTGGTTTGATAAAACCGCATAGCAGCTTTAGCTAATAAATCATTTTTTTGAGTTGTATTATCACTATCACAAACTTGTTTAAAAATATTCAATAGCTCAGGATCATTTTGGCCTTCAGCTAAAGGATTCTTCTTAATACAACTTCTTTTAAGTTTTACAGACTCTAGTTCTGCTGCTTGAGCATATGATAGACCGATAATGTTTCCAGTCAAAAAAAGTATCAAAATACTTCGTTTCAACACAACTTTCATTCCTCTGTTTTCTTATTTATTCAAGGCTTTACTGAAAAGTTAATATTCATAAAACATTAAAAAATCAGTCTAAAAACCTTATATTCAAAAAATTTAGACGCAGTTTATCATATAAACAAACATATTTTATATAAAAAACATATCAACTTAAACTAAAAGTAAATAGTTAAGATGCTTATAAAATATAGCTTAATAAAGTTATTCTTATAAAAATATAATATTGTTATTTTTTGTAATTAAAAATAAGTTATTGAATTTTAACAATTAAATAAAAATAAAAACTAAACTAAAAATTATCATAAATATCACTTAGTTAAGATTTACGAAACATTTTCTTAAAAAGATTTTATTTAATTTAAAAGATAAACGAGTTAAATGAGTGTAAAAGATACATTTCGAATTTATGAAAGTAGGAACTCAAAATTAATAAAAATAAAATTGTCAAGACTAATCGGTCTATTTAGTATATTTTTCATTTCACTTTGTGAGAACAAGTAGAACCAATACCCCCTAGATTTATGAATAACCATCTTCCTTTAGGGTCAAGCTCTTGGATAACTCAAAACCATATTCGATATCAAAAAAATTAAATTATTTGGATTTATATTTTTAAAGAATATTGCAATTTTTTAAGTTTGGAAAGGCTCTTCTATTCAAAATAGCCTTTTATTTAAGTCTAAATTTATATTTTAGACTTCCAATAATTAGCTTTTTCAGGATTGTATTCAGGGTTTCTGTCATTTGAATAGATATCAACCAACAATTGTATGGCATCTTTATTCTGCGCATTAGCTGCTTTTTCTGCATACTCAATTGATTTTGAAAAATTCTGCTCTACACCATTACCATCAAGATACTTAAGAGCAAGGTTATATTGCCCTAATACAAAACCATTATTAGCTGCTTTTTCAAACCACTCTTTGGCAAGCACTGGGTCTTTTGCAACCCCATCTCCATTTTCATAAGCTAAACCGATATTATTTTGTGACTCAACATCCCCCTGATTGGCTGCCTTTAATGCCCACTCAAAAGCCTTTTTGTGGTCTTTACTTACACCTTCACCGTTGTATAAAAGACCAGCAACTATTATCTGTGATTGTAATAAGCCCAATTCTGCAGATTGACTAAAATACTTAAAAGCTTTCGCTTTATCTTCTGTTACACCTAATCCTTTATAATATGAAACGCCTAAATTATGTATAGCTGAAGGATTACCTTTCTTAGCTCCCTGTTCAAACCACTTTAAGGCTTTTAAATCATCTTTTTTTATTAAACCATTACCATTCCGATAAATTAATCCTAATTGCAACATGGCATTAGAAGAACCGAGCTTTGCAGATTTTTCGAATAGTTCGAATGCCTTCTTCTGACTGAATTCAACACCCTCACCTCTTGCATACATAGAACCCAAAACAAATAATGCTTCAGGATCATTCGCATTCGCCGCACTCTCCAAACCTTCCTTCGACTTATAATCGGAAACTTTTCTGTAGTCTTTGGTTAGAGTCGCTTGTGTACTATTTTGACTACCTTCACTACATGCAGATGTCAAGATAATCGATATTGAAATTAAAATAATATTTTTCATAACTTATATTATTAAAATAAGACTTATTAGCTTAAAGTACAAATAAGTCTTATAAACTTTATGAATTGTAAAAATTAGAGCTTAGCTCGCCAATAATTTGCTTTCTCTGTATTATATTTTGGATTTTTTATATCAGAGTAGATACTAATTAATAGTTGAATCGCTGCTTGATTCTGTAATTTTGCTGCTTTTTCAGCATATTCAATTGATTTATCAAAATCTTGATCAGTACCATTTCCAGCAAAATATTTTAACGCAACATTATATTGAGCCTCAGGGTTACCATTGTTCGCTGATTTTAGAAACCAATTCATTGCTTGGATTGGATCTTTTTCAACACCCTCACCTTTTTCATAATTAAGTGCCACATTATTCTGTGACTTAATATCACCTTGTTGAGCTGCTTTAAGAGACCAATAAAAAGATTCTTTTAAATCTTTCTTTACTCCTGTGCCAGTATATAGCTGATAGGCAATAATTTTTTGTGATTGTAAAAAGCCAAGTTTCGCTGCCTTAACAAAATATTCATAAGCCTGTTTTTTATCTAATTTAGTTCCTATACCCTCATAATAAGCTACTCCAACATTGTGTAAGGCCATAGGATTATTCTTTTTAGCTGCTTGCTTATACCAACTTAATGCTTTTTGGTCATCAATATTTATATAACTCGATCCCTCTTGATAAATTAAGCCAAGTTGCAACATAGCTTCATTATTCCCGAGCTTTGCCGATTGTTCAAATAATTCAAAAGCTTTTTTTTGATCTTCAACATCTGTACTGTTTGTTGCATAAGTAGAAGCCAAAGTATATAAAGCTTTAGGATCTTTTTTTTGTGCAGCTTTATTGAGCTCATCTTGAGAACTATAAACTGTTTTTTTTAGGTGTGTATCGGACACAGTATGATTATTTCCACCTTCGCTACAAGCAAGATTCAAAAGAGTACAGAATAACAGCAATATAAAATTTTCTTTCTTCATAATTTATAATAACTTAGTTAAAGATAGGCATGTTCATACTGATACTAACATGCCTTAAAAATCCTTATGCCAATATTCAATTATAGCTTAGATTTCCAGTAGTTAGCTTTCTCAGAATTATATTTTAAACTGCTATCATCCGAATAAATATTAAATAACAACCTTACCGCAGATTTACTTCCATTGTTAGCAGCCTTTTCCGCATATTCAATTGCTCTATCTAAATTATGCTCAATTCCCGCACTATTATAATATTTAATTGCTGTATTGAATTGTCCTTCAGTATGACCATTATCAGCTGCTTTTTTAAACCAATAAAGTGCTTTAATAGGATCCTTGGCAACACCTTCTCCTCGCTCATATGATAGGCCCACATCATTTTGCGACTCAACATCTCCTTGTTCAGCAGCTTTCAAAGACCATTTAAATGATTCTTCAAGATTTTTATCAACTCCGTCCCCTCTATATAATTGAGAAGCGACTATTGTCTGGGATTGCAACAACCCCAACTGCGCCGATTGGATAAAATATGTAAATGCTTTTGTTTTATCTTCAGTCACAGCTAATCCTTTATAATATGCCAACCCAACATTATGTATGGCTGAAGGATTACCTTTTTTTGCTCCTTCCTCAAACCACTTTAAGGCTTTTAAATCATCTCTTTTTATAAATTCATTACCGTTCCGATAAATCAAACCCAACTGCAACATTGCATTAGAAGAACCTAATTTTGCAGATTTTTCAAATAATTCAAATGCCTTCTTCTGACTGAATTCGACACCCTCACCTCTTGCATACATACAACCCAAAACAAATAATGCTTCAGGATTATTTGCTTTTGCTGCTTTCTCGAGTTCTTCGATTGATTTATATTGAGAAACTTCTCTGTAATCTTTAGTTAAAGTCCCTTGAGTGTATTCTTCTTTCTGTTGTCTACATGCAGATGTGAATAATATTAAGGTAATGACAAACAATCTAAGCTTCATTAAATAACCTTTTACTTCAAAAAATTTTTCTTATCAAAATAATCTTCTGGATAAGGGTCTTTACCTTTTAAGTTTTTTCTATAATCCATAACACTGATGTTGATTCCATCATTAATTAAATAATCATTATAGAAATCCTGTTCTTTTGAATATTCAAATCCTAGCTTTTCAAATATTTGCTCCGATAATGCTCCAAAATTTTCATACGATTTCCTATAACCAAAATAATTAACAAAACCAGAAATTGCTACAGTAACAAATAAAGTAATGCCAACAATCTCTAGAAAATATAAAATGGTATTCACAGAATAAGAAAAATTAAAAATAAAATAAAATAAAATAAAATAAAATAAAATAAAATAAAAATTATGAGAAAACCCCATGATAACAATGTAAAATAATAAGTTTGCTTAAAAATGGCTTTATAACCCATTTTTACTGAACGCCCCATCTCATAAATCATATACAATAAGCCTGATTTAGGGTCGATAATTGCATAGGCCTGATAACGTCCATCTACAGGTTTTTCGCTAATTACAGCAATCAACTCATCATTTTCTTCAAAACGTGCTGTCGTAAATTGTCCGATTACTGGATATCCCTCTACTTCACCAATAAAAGTTATACCATCTTTAGCCTTAGCAGCCATTAATAAAATAGGTGAGCTTGTGAGTAAGGAGCTGCTTCCAGTAAGTACACCTGCAAAAGCGGTACCTGCTGCAATACCCCCCACGTTCTGATTTACCGGTATTTTAGATTTGACTTTTTCTAGAGAGTGGATTGGCCCCTGAATCAGTTGAAGATGTAATTTCAAAATCTTTACCTATAAATAACCTTTTAGCCTTTAGTTATTATCCCCATTCTTTTATTTTTGCTCTATATAGCTTTCTGGGTATGGATCTTTTTTAATAACTTTTCTATATTCATATACAGACTCTAAAAGAATTTTATAATCATCACTATAGTGGCGCCCAGATAATAAAAAAATTTCTGCTGGATTTTCGAAACCATAAATTTTAAATATTTCTTCTGATTTCTCTGAAAAATGTTTGAGGGATTTGACAGTCCCCTTCATAATAAAAATAATTATAAAATAAAATAAAATAATAACTCCACCAAAGATTATAAAGTTATCTATAGAATAATCATCTATATATATAAATAGTCCTATCATCATAACTACAGTAAGAGCATATAAAAATTTAGCTCCTTTCGTAGCTGAGGCCTTATACTTCTTAACGGAAGCCCCCATACCGACTTGCATATAAAGTAAGCCTGTTTTAGGACTCAATATAGAATAGAGTTCATATAAATTTTTTTCTAATCGCCTAGCGACACAAATAACATATTCATTTTCAACTATTAGAGCACGATGAAATTTACCTATGCAGATTTTTCCATCTATTTCCATAACAACAGACTGTACATGTAAACGGCTTTGTGATGCTAGAAATACAGTTTGTGCACTTAAGGATGTATTGTTAGAAACAGTAGACAAAATAGCAGATGAAGTGATTTGTTTATCTCCATTTTGATCTAAGGTATTCAGGATACCCTCGTGCACCTCTAGTTTTTGAATACGCCCTTCAAGTTTAATTAAATCATACATAATCAAACACTCACTATTGCCTTATTAAACTCTTCGTACTCTTCATCTGCGGTTTTAAACGGCTTCTCACCACTTTTTGCTTTATGAAAGGCAGATTTTTGACACCAATCCTTTAAAGCATCATCTAAAACCCAATTCTTTAATGCAAATTCAAGTGCAACAAGACCAATAGTTATAATATTGATCCCTGCCAAGAATCTTGCACTTGCTAATCTTGCAACAATTACACTACTAGATAATTTTATTGATAATTTTTTAGTTAATTGCCATTCTATATGAGATACAACAACACTTGTAAAAACCAAAGTTTGACTTACAGCTAATAGAAAGTTAGCCGCTATCTTAAAAGTTAACAAAAGTTTTAAGGTATTATTAGTTGTATCTTTAAGATTCTTGCTATCCACAACCAAGCCTATAATTCCACCAATTACCCCCATCCCTCCTGCAGTAATTCTAAGGGCAGCAGTTGAATTAGCTACAGTTACTCCTTTTTTTGACCAAACCTCTCCTAACATCTCAAAAGTAGCAGAGGTTAAAGTAAACAAAGCACCCGTTAATTGTAAAGATAACTCCGGTTTATCTTTAATATCAGATTTCCAAGCATCATATTGGAAATAAAAATTCAGTAACTCAAAAACTCCCACAATAGCAAGTATTCGGTTTTTGGTAATATCAGGTTGTCCTTTAACTGCTAAAGATACCGAATTTTTAATTTCTATCGCCCTAGTATTACGATAAGTATAAGCCATGCCACTTTGCGGTAAAGATGCTATTGCAGCGTTTCTAAATTCTAGGTTATACATCAATCTCGTTAATGGGACTTGTTGAGCTAAATTCCCTGACCTTAAATATAACAATTGAGCTGTATGCCTTTGAGTACCTTCACGCGCCATTATAGTAATTGTACTAATATTTATTGTTCTTAAACGTATATCACCAAACTCTTTTAGAGCCGTATTCAGCATCAAAGATATCCAGTAGAACAGTTTATCTGGCCATTTAAAATCATTTGCCGAGATAAATTTTCTCCCCTCAATACTACTCAACCAACTATCAAAGGCAGCATCGGCTTCTTTAAATGTAGTGAAACCTTGTTTACTATAATCTAGTAAATCTTTTGCTGAACTTGGACTTTCAAATATTTTGGCATACTCATCCATCAAGACTTTGTTATTAAAACAATAGGCTCTCAAGAACAAGTTTTTATCTGAAACATTTTTTTCGCATATCCATTTATTTAATAAATCTTTACCTTTCTGTAATAAATTCATGCCATACATTAAATCCATAATGACTGCATGGAAAATAAAGCCGTTGCTTTCTTTTGATACTTTCCCCTCTTTCAATTCTTCACTTTGGTCAAAATAGAATAAACCTTTTAAAAGATTAGAAGAAACCAACCAATTATAATGATCATCTACATAGCGAGCCGCAGCAGCATAACTTTCTTCAGATTTCTTATCGACATCCTTACGAAATTTATCTAAAGCATCCATATCAAGTTCTTTTCGATATTCTCCCCAAGCTTTATTACCTTGCACAATTGCTTCTTGATGTGCGCTAACCTTATGTTGTTCGACAGTTTTCTCAATATTTTTTTTGACTTGATCTACAGTTTTCTTATCCAAGTGTGCCGTAATTCTTGGGTCATATTGCAAATGACCCAACGCTGTATTTTTATTAGCTTCAATGTTTTTAAATTTTGCACTTATCAAATTTTGCTTCAAAGTAGATTCGATATTATCAATCAAAGTCATAGTTTGAAGCTTATGTTCGTTGCTAAAGCCATCTTTATTTTCTTTTAAGAAACTGTCAACCCCTTTAAAGCTTAATATATTACGGTCTTCATTTAATTTAGAAGTAATTCCAATCGGATCATAGAGCGCAACACCAATATGCTCTTTCGGTTTCTCACTAAATTTCTTGTTTATTGCTCCCCAACGAGCAGAACCATATGATTCCAAAGGTAATGCAACAGCACTTAACTGGGCACTAGAAAGACAATGTTGCTGGACAGCTCCTTTTGTTACATCAATTTTTTGCCAGTAGCCTGAAGTCGCATACTGATCAGCATTTTTTTCAAATTTTTCTCTCATTTTTTTGGTGAGTGGAGCGTGAGCATGAAGTAAATAGACCGTTTGGGCATCATCATTATTTACCGAAGGAATAGTAATTAAAGAAGCGTTAGCACTATGCCCAGCTTTATTACATGCAAAATCTTGAGCAACAATTGGAGCTTTGCTCCCTATAGCAAACTCCTGATGAAATCCCTTTTTATTGGTAATATACGCAACCCACTCTTTTTTCCCTGATTTTCTTTTTATGAGTAAGTAAATATATCCTGAATCAATCATTCGAACCGTATATTTATATTCCTTAAGTGGAACATTAGTAACATTAGCCCCTAATTGTGCCGGTAATGGTTTTACTCCTAAACGAGCTACCGAATATTTAAGAGGTAATATATTTATACCTGTAGGGCGACAAAAGTTAGTACATTCCTTTTTAGACATCTGAATGACTGGTATTTTATTATTCTGAGTCGTCGATGCAGCAGCCTGCTGACTAATTTTGCTTGGGTTTGGACTAACACCTAACTTTTGAACTACTTTCTGCTCTTGTTGTGCTGGCGTCCCAAATTTTTTCATTTGTTTCGCAAAAGTCGGTTTATCATTAGCCATGGTAGCTCTCTTTACATTCTCTTATAACTTGTGAATATTGATTTTCTTCTAAATAGTCCATTGCTTTGGTAAATGAGTTGGCCTCACTTCTATCAACCCAATAATGATCAAGTATGTCTGAAATCAAACGACTTTTTATAAAATTTCTATGCAAAATAACGGAATACATTCCATAAGCAATAAGATCCGTTACATGTAAAATTCCATAATGTGTTATTGCTTGATAAAGTGAATCCAATATCTCATCCTGACGAATCAATAACTTCTCGTCATATATAAGTGATTGTTTAATTACTGTATTCGATAACTCAATTAAATCTAGTTTTGCTGACTCAGTATTTGTAAAAGTAAGAGGAAAAAGCGACCTTTTTTCCTGAATTTTCACCTCATACAAACCGTTAAAAAAAACAAAATGCCAATTCTCTAAAAATGATTCAATTCGCTCACTTTTCTTATCAATTATTGCTGGCAAGTAAACTAACACTCGTGGATCATACCAACGAAAAATAAATTTATTCTTTGTATCTTTTGCAATAACAAGTTTTTTAAAAGTTTGAACTGCAATTTTTAGATCTTCAATTTTGCTAAATCCATGAATAAAGTAACCATCCTCATTTTGATCCAAATTCATTAATAATGTATGAGTAATAAACTCTAATGAATTTGCTAGATCTTCTTTCACTTTTATTTTTATAAAGAAAAGAGCTGGACGGCTATTTTTTTTAGCACCAGCTGCAATCTCTATTGGCTCAAATTCATAATCTTTTAACTTTTCAATAAACTCATCAAAGAATCCACTCAATAAAGTCTCATCACATAAAAAACTAATATGGCCATTTTGTTCAAATAAGTTTGATATTAAATCACTTAACTTTTTAGAATTTAATTCATCTTTAGAAAATAAAAGCTTCATCTTAGTCTAATATCACTTTTGCTGATCCATTTTTTGCTGCATCTGACTGTTTAGCAGAACAGTCTGGTAAATCTAATGCAGGTGGATTTATTGATGAGCCTCCCATAAACAAATGCTGTCCTGCTTTCACCTCAAGCTTACCACCCGTAACAGGAAAAATACCTGAACCATTCAACTTAACTTGAGATCCATTTGCAATCAGATTAATTTCAGTTGGACTAGTAATAAAAACCGTGTCTTCGGTTGAAGTAATCTGTACGCCTTTTCGAGCAATGACATCTAAGCCATCACCTTGAGCCTGAATTTCTACTTTGCCTTGGCCAGCAAAAAGTCGAGCACCTTCCTGAGCGGCAAATAGACTAATCTTTTGGCTCGCATGACTCACTATATTCTTTTGCGTACTAATATTAATGCTATCTCCAGCACTTTGAGTAAGCTGACCATTTGCACTGAGGTGTATATCTTCATTACTACTTACAGCAATACTTTTTGGAGATGCCAGCAGCATCACTGCTGATTGAAACTCAGCAGCTTTTTTAGGATCTTCTTGTTTGAGGACTTCTAAGAACGTCTGAATATTCTCAAGCATATCTAAGGGGTCAGTTTGCTGATTTTTAGCTACTTCACTAAGTGCCTTGGCATTGTTGAGGCCGCCTTCGATTTGCTGTTTAGCCTCAGCTGCCTCTAGGTGTACACCTTGAGCTTGGTCCTGTTTATGTGTACTAATGAGTAAGCCGCTGCCTGCTCTGACTGCCCCCCACTGGTCTGTTCGTAGCTCGAAACCTTCACCTCGACCTTCACCCTCTGCCTTGTCTTTTGGATGGCTTAAGTTACCCAAGTTTAGCTGACTTACAGCATGGCTACTTTGTAGTTGGGCACTGATTTGCCCTGTGGTGTCATCAAAGCGTAGCTGGTTAAAACCTTTGCCGTCGACTTCTTCGGAGCGAATGCCACTCAGTTTTTTAGTATCAGGTAACTGGCCTTTCTGATCGAACTGAGTTGGGTGACGTTCAGCTTCGTGAATACGCCCCACCACAAATGGACGGTCAATGTTGCCGTCAAAGAAGTCGATGACCACAATCTCACCCACACGTGGTAAGAAACGTGCGCCATAACCCTCACCTGCCCATGGGGTCAATACATCGACCCAAGCAGAGTCGGTGTCATTGTCGTTACTTCCCGCTCCACCATCATGGCTATGGTCATCAGCTCGGGTAAATAGGAAACGGACTTTAATGCGTCCCCATTGGTCAACATGAATACTTTCGCCTTCCAAGCCAACCACTCTAGCGCGCTGCGGGTAAGCAGCTGGACGGTGCTCTAACGGATGGTACTCAGGAACAGTTTTAATATTTCTACGCGACAAGATGAGTTCATTACCCTGACGCTCGGTTTGGTCATTTGGCCCTGATTGATTGTTTTGCCATTGGCTTTGACTAAAAAGTTGATTGATTTGCTGTTGCAAATCTTTAGGCAAATTATTTTGTAAATAAAAGCTTTTACCAATAATCAGAAATTCTTTGTCCGATCCGCTATGCGTATCTATTTCTGGATGTTCATTCAGTTCAAACCAATAACCGACTTGCGCATCACGTACCGTGGTTTGTGCATGAAAGTATTTTGATTGAGACGCATAATAATCAGATAGATTTTGATTGAGTTTTTCTAGCTGCTGGTGACCCGATGCAGTGGCTTGGTCTTCCCCATTTAAATCTTGCATCCAAGCAGGGCTGACATGCCATGCATGTTCTAGACTTAAACTCGCATTATCCTGATTAGCACTATGACTATGCTTTGACTGAACACTGCCCATGCCTTCTTCTTGACTTAAAGCATCTGCCTGCCAGCGTTGTACATGCACGGCTGTAGGTTGCAAGCTTCGAGTTGGCACAAGACTCGTCATACTGTCTTGTTGTTCAACTGCGCTACTGCGGTGATAACGAATATTTCTTCGGTCTAATGCTAAATATGATTCATTATTATCAATTAAACGTAACTTTTGCGGTTGAATCTCAACTGAGCTATTAATGGCAAACAACTGAGCTTCATCAATTAACCAGTTAATGCCTTCACTACGCCAAAGTCGAGTTAAAAACTCATAATCCGTTTCATTACTTTGCATTATAAAAGGTCGAACATCGTAGTCTTCGGTTAGACCTTTTAAATCCAAAGTTAAACCAGAAGCAAACAACGGGCTTTTGTTCTGCCACTCAGTAAATAGAACTTCCGTAATGTCCCGTACACTTTTATTCATAAATACACGGCTATTTCGGCGTTTATGCCATAGCGCGGTCGGGTCTTGTAATCTCAGTTTATACAATGTTAATGAACCATCACTCTGCCCCTGACTGGCTTCTGTAATAATTCCTGTAGTTCTAAATAGCTGCCCCTGATCAGTTACGTGATCAACTGCAACCTGACAACCAATAAATTGTTTTAATGAAATATGGGCATTGGTAGAAAGACAAAATAAATCGGCGATCAGTCCTTCATTTAACTGATGCTGTCCTTCAATACTTTGTAAAAAGACTTGAGTATTCAACGATGGATTAGAAAACTGAACATGAAGCACGCGCTTTTGCGAGCTGATACCCAAATCTTCTAGAATTCTATGTATATGAGATAACATCTTTTTTATGAAAACTTTGTCAGGATTGGCATTATTTTATAAAATACAGAAACATCTGTCTATTTTGTAAAGGAAAACTTAACCATATGAATACAAGAATGGATGATGATAATGAACGTAATAAAGATATAAAGTGAAATAAAAACTTACGCTATTAATTCACTTTTAAAAATTGTTAATATTTTAGTATTCTAAGAAATTCATTTTTAATTTAAATTTATTAATAGCATCCACAAATTTTTGACTTACTACATAGATATAAGGTTTATCCGTATCTCTAGCAATAAAAAAGTCATCTGTTACAAGATCTTTTTTTATGAAGTCATACTCATCTAATAAATTGTTTTTTCTCTTAATATACATAGCATAAATATCTACCTCTTCATTCCTCACAGAGCACTTATAGAAATCACAATCATCTTCAAGAATTTCTTTCATTTCATTAAAAAATCTTTTTGAAAATAGTAAAATTCCAGAAGATGAATAATAAAAATCAGTTTCTAACATCTCATTTAATCGATCAGAAAAAATATTATCACAATCTAAACTTATTCTAGGATTTTTTAAAAACTTATCACTTAAATCAAATTTAAAATAATCAACAATAATTTCTTGCTTCCCTTTCAAGTCAAAAGAAAAATATCTATCAATATATTCAGACGGATAAATTGTATAAAAATTCACAGACCAACCTTTAAAACATCTTATTTCAAAGTAGTACTTCTAAACAAACATCTAGAAATACTACTTATTTTTGAATATTACTTACACTTTAACCATAAAAAAATTCTATAAAATACTCTACATCTAACAATACTTTTTCATTTATAAGAATTTTCTTTAACTCTTCTAAAAAACCTATTTTATACCCTCCATTTTCACCTCTAGGGTTAGAGTCATATAGGTCAATAATTAAATTCTGCACAATATTAATTTGCGAAAAAAAAATCAAATAAATTTTTAGCAATGATATGTAATTCATCGCCTGAAATACATGCTCCTATCTCGCCACTATTATGATTTATGTATACGATATTTACATCATGCTGTGTTAAGAATACTGTAGCACCTTCCCCATCGAATATATCTTCAAACATATATTGAATATTGTCTAACGAATCTTTTCCTAAAAAATCATTTATATTCCCTCCTAGATCAATATTAAAATCATTTTCAGGAATACAACTTAAATAGCTTTTAAACAGATCATCATTAACAGAATTAACCTGATTAATAAGGAATCTTTCACCATAAATTATTTCATTACATTCATCAATTTCCTCTAATAATTTTTTAAAACAAACCTGCACTATTAAGACTCCCTATTTAATACAATTAAATAGTATCAAATATTTTATCTAAAAATCATTAAACCCCAACACAAAAACTAAAAATATTCAAAGGGATATCTTTCATATAAACCTTCATTAATAGAATTGACTAATTTCTTAAATTGATCTTGTTCAACTTTATTAAGCTCTTCGTTTATATCCAATTCTTCTTCAAGTTGTTGATAAGAAAATGCCATTTTAAGAAAGTCTTCAAAAGTAATTCTCATATCTATAAACTGATTAATATTCAAATACTCCCCTTGGTTATGATCATAAAACAAGATATTATTTTTTTCCTTACCTATAAACCATTCATCACCTTGACCGGTACGACCAACTATCCAAACTTTCTCACTAATTTCAGGATAATTTTCATGAAGATATTGATTTTCTTTTAATGCTGTTTCATATCCAAAAATTATAATATCGGGTGTAATTTCTATTTCTTTAAATTTACCTAAAAAAGATAAATAATTACCATCAAGCTGAGGTAGTTTGCTAAATTTCGTTATTTCGCTACTTCTTTCAATTAATTTCTCTTTAATTTCTTGATCTGTCATTAATTTATCGAACATTTCATATACCTTTTAACTTACTGTAATTGACAAAAGTTTGCACCCTTAACAGCTGTAGCATTGTGCTTTCCAATACGCTCTTTCCTTGCCAATGCTCTCAAGCGTTGTTCCAAAATTTCCTTCGATTCAGCTTGTGATAAATTCATAGCTTCAACTTGGTTTAAAATTCCTCCCCAAGTTTTATTCCAATTCTGACCAGTACGCGAACTGTTAGTATGAATACCTGGAGATTTAGTATGCTTTTCTTTTGGAAGATTATAATAATATTGTGGATTATTCACATCGATACCAGCTATATTTTTAAATCTTTCTGCATATTCTTCGGGAAAACCATGATGAATATCTGAATTAGTATGTTTACAACCTACATAATTTTTCCAATTTTTTTGCAGAGTTCGAGTTGGTGTTTTTGCTAGCCCAAGCTGATCAACCCAACCCACTGGATTAGGTGCATAAGCATAAATATTAGAGCCACCCAGCAACCCAATCGGGTCTTTACTAATAAATCGACCTACATACGGCGAATAATAACGATAACGGTTGTAATGAAGTCCTGTTTCCTCATCAAAATATTGACCTTGGAAACGGATATTATTGCTAATAATTTCTGAATTTTCAAAGAAATCTGATTTAGCCTGTTCTACCTTACACTCACCCCAAGCTTTATATTGAGCTTTCCAGACAATGGCGCCTGTCTGGTTACTCATTTCTTGCGGTGTGCCTAAATGATCACAGTGATAGAACCATACATCATCAAAACCTTGGCTTTGTTTTACCGTATTCCACAATGGGTCTTTATAAATACTATATGTTTTTTCTGTCCAGTCTTGGGTTTGATGTAGTTCAATTGAGTGATGATACGCCGCCTGCAACAAAGGCACGAAACTATCTTTTTCGTAGAAATAGTGTTTTGTTAAACCAGCACTAGATTCATACGCTAAAGTATCACCATCCCAACCATAAATAATGTTCTGCTCTTGCACTGTATGGTGATGCTTGCTTCTTTTTTGAATACGTCGACCTAAAGCATCGTAACGATAATCCGCCGTATATTGATTGTTTCTACTACGAACAAGACGTCCCAATACATCCCACTCAAGATTTAAATCACCTTGTGATGATTTTTGTCGAATCAACTGTCCAAAAGCATCATATTGATATTGTTGGTCAAGATATTCCTGCACAATGTTATTAACTAAGCGGTTATAACCAAGACCTTTTTCAGTGACAGTGTGCTGTGAGGATTGCTCTTTGGTACTGTTATATCGATCTAAAATATTACTTGCTGGGTCAAAATTAAAAGTCTCTTTCCCAAGTTTACTAGTTGCCTCCAATAAACGCCCAACAGGATCATATTTATAATGAATAGCCCCACGACGAGTATCCTTAATGAGCGTTAACTCACCTGTTTTATCGTAGTGATATAAGCGTTCAATCAATTGATTGGTATTCTGGATGGCATTATTTTGAGTTTGGGCCTGATAGCCTTTGTCATGTCCATTCAACATTAATTGCTGAGTTAAGCGCCCGACCTCATCATAACGTTGTTGTTGACTAAGACCATTTGCATAGTGTCGTAATGTCTCTCTATGTAAATCATCACGCTCAAAACTAACAACATCTTCACCATTTAAAGCCATGCCATAGACATGTCCACTTCCATAAGTGAGCCAATCTATTTTCTGCCCATCTGGTCGGATGGTTGTGGTTCGATTATTTAATTCATCATAAACATGTTTCCACACAGCAGTTTTCTGAGTTACAACATCTTGATGATGTTCTTTAATTAAATTGCCTGCTGCATCATAAAACCATTGCAAGTTAGTTTCGGCATTTTTAGCCTGAACTAGATTACCTAAGCCATCATAGGAAAATTCTTCTGTTTGCTTTTCTTCAAGCTCTTGCCCTTGATAACCATACCCTGCTGTACGTTGTTCTAAACGTCCCATGCTGTCAAAAATAAATTGCTGAATACGGTCTTTAGGAGCAGCGCGATCTTTGAAATCTTGACCATAAGCAGAAGCGACTTCAATGCTACTAGTTAAACGACCATTATATTCATCGTACGTATAAACAGTTTCTTTGCCATCAAAATCAATTTCTTTTACTAATCGACCCGCAACATCATAAATAAATTCATAACTTGCACCATTTTCATTAGTTAAACGTTTTAAGCGACTCAAACGGTCCCATTGATATTTTAAGGTTTGATTTAATGGGTCAATACGCTTAGTAATTAAACCAGCCGCATCATATTCATAACGTGTCTGCTGGCCTTTAGGGTCAATATGAACTAATAATCGACCTTCTTCATCATGAATAAAATGCTCTTCAGCTCCATCAGCGTGTTTAATTTTCTCGAGTTGTCCAAAAGCATTCAGCGGTAAGCCTTTTGCTAGAGGCTGTCTTGGTTCAGCAGTTAATTCCGTATAGAAATATTCAACTTTTTGCTTTAAGGCATTTTCAATAAATTTGACGCGCCCGCGATCATCATATTGCCAGTGCGTTTCTTTACCAGAACAATCTGTATAAGTAACCAAGTTCCCTTGATCATCATATTTAAGTGTCTTCTTACCGCCTTTAGCATCTTTAATGGAGGTTACCAATCCCATCGCATTATAGGTATAGGCTGTTTCATGCTTCAGCGGATCAATTTCTTTAATTATATTTCCTGAAGCATCGTATTCTTTAAACCAACGCCCCTGTTCAGCGTCCACAAAACCGGTCAGATTATCTTTTTCGTCATATTCATAATAAAAGGTTGAGCCATCGGCCTGAACCATACTTAAGACATTACCGCGTTCGTCGTAGGTATACGATGTTTCTGTTCCATCTGTAGCAATATGCGATGTTATATTTTTTGCTTGGTCTCTAAAGAACCATTCTTGCAAATTGTCTGGATAAATAATTCGATAGGTATAACCAGTAATACCATAATAGTATTCAGTCACGTTACCATCAATATCCATGACTGAAGTTACGCGAATGTTTTCATCCCAATCTAATTTAGTCGCAGAGCTATAATCATCAGCCCATTCCTCTATAGCCTTAGAGCTTGGTAAATTTCCATCCCACTTTAAGTTCATTCCTCTTTGAGTAAGATCGGTATAACGAGTCAATAAGTGAGCTTGGTATTGATATTCATAAGAAGCAGCAAACTCATTGGTTGCCTTAATTAAATCGCCTTGCTCGTTATATTGATATGCTGATAGTTGTCTAATGAGTTGACCATCTTCAACCAACCAAGCTGCAACAACTTTCTGCATATCATTAATTTGTAATGCAACATGCGCCAGTGTTTGTTGTTGCTGTTTAAATATAATGTCGGATAAATAGCTATCACCATTTTCTAATTCATGGTCATAACGCAGCCCAATACTAAATCCATTTTGACGTTCAATGGAGACTAAACGAAACTCATTTTTATATTTTTGATAGAAGCGAGTTTCTGAAACACCATATGAAATTGCTCTAATTTCAGGTGAGACAACTGTATAAGTAAAAGTTTCTACTTCATCATAGTAACTCTGCCCAACTTTTAGCTCTGGTAAGCGAACAGGACGGCCATCGCTGCCAATATACTCCCAGCCCTCTTGCTCAATCGGTTCTTTAGGTTCATTAATGTTGTAACGAGAACAACGAGCAATCTTGGTTGTAAAAGGTGTAATCCACCGCGCTCCGAAAATCGATTGATCATATTGATATAAGTTTGATACATACGTTCTCGAAAATTGCTCTAGCAATAATGGATGAATTTGTGCATCGGTATGATTTAAAAATTCAGTACCCATGGCAAAGGTAATCGATCGTTTAGTCGCACCCCCTTTACAGTTTTTACATGCATTCGCATTATGAGTCGCAGCATGTTCAGTATTTGCCTTTTCTAACTTATCATTCTTCTTGTCATGTCTGACTTGTGTGGTTTGGGTTGGCTTAACTTGGCCGGAGGCTTTTTTTCTAAATCTGGCATTACTTAAACGTAATATTTCAAATAACCAACCAATTGTTTGCGGCTGCGCTGTATTTCCCAAGCCCTTAATTTTAGTATTGGCAGTGATACCAATTTTATTAATCGTTGCACCCACATTTAATATCGGCTGCTTTAAATGTGCTGGAACTAAAGAGGTAACAACTTTAGCATTGGAGTTTGCTCCTGTTTTAATAAGAGCTTTTCCCAAGTTTTCGGTCATGTAAACCAAGTTTTTTCCAGCTCGTGTTAAGTCACCACTTTTTATTCCTTTAATAACACCAGCAGCTTGCTGTTGAGCTCGGTTTGTATTTGAGCCCGCATTTGTAAATACTTGGCCTTTTGTTACAACTCGAACAATTCCACCATTAATTTGTGTTGTGGCATTTTGGACGGTTCCACCACAAGTGGCTAAAATTGAATTTAACTGTTGTAGGCCTGTTTTACAGAATTTATCAATTTGTCCAGCAACCTGATCATTTAAATGATTGGAGATCACTACGATAACTGCTTCTCCTAAAGCAGCTTTACCCACACGTTTAACTTCTTGACGGACTAGAAACAGGGCTGGACGAGCAGACATACGAATTGCTGTTGTTCCTGGTACAGGTGCAATCCCAATAAGGTCAATACCCATTGTGGACCAATCCATAATATCGGCATTTTGAAAACCTTTATCGTAGATATAGCAAATGTCGGAAACCACATCGATAGCAGCCATCACATTTCCAATAATTGGAACTGTCCCCATTACACTGGCGAGCAAGTCTAATGTCACAATTTGATGAGTATGACTTTTTAACCAGTCATCTATTTTTTGTTTTGAGTGACTAACATCTTTAATAGCAACTTCTGATAATGGTTTAACAACTTCGGTTTTTCCAGACATTTTATTTCTCTACGAATTCTTTTTAAAAGGGCTTTGCAAATATTGAGGAAGAGCATTAGTCACCAAGCTACCGCCATCAACAGAACTTAATTTGCTGAAGTCATTTATTTTTTGAATTGATGCAAGATCAATGTTGTTCCCTATTTTTTGGCCTACTTCTGAAATGGGTAAAAAGCTTTTCACTTGATCAGTCACTAATCCCTGCGCCTCTGTTTTTAACATTGGCATTAAAGCCTTTGCCCCTTCAGATTTTATACTTTGTGCAGTTTGAATATTTTTCATAATATTCGCAGGATTGGTTAATTGTTTAGATAATTCACCAAGCTTGGACTGGGCTGTTTTACTCATTTGTGCAATAAGTGAATCTGATTTTTCAGTATCCTCATCATTCTTATTCGGCCACTCAACTGGACGTTTAAAGTCACTTGCTGCATCCCAAGGATCACGGTGATCTGGTTCAAAGAAGACTTTTACTGCACCTGTTGCTAAGCCAGAAACTCTTGCAAATCCCTTCTCATCCAGCTTGCCAGTGACTTCTTTTCCTAAGTTATCAACAACCGTATAACTTCCACCTTTAACAAACTCACCATGCGCATAATCATGGATGAGCTCTAAATTTCCTGGGCTACGTTTGGGCGGAGGCGGTAGTGAAGAACTAAAATTCGCACTTCCTCCCCCCATAAACACATGCTGCCCAGCTTTTACCTCAAACTTGCCACCAGTGACAGGGAAAATTCCCGAGCCATTAATCTTGATTTGAGACCCACCTGCCGTGATAACGATTTCTTTAGAAGCACTAATTTCAATTTTGTCTTCTGTTGAAATAATCTGAACCGCTTTACGGGCAATTAAATCTGCACCATCACCTTGTGCTTGTATTTCGACTTTGCCTTTGCCTGCATAGAGTCTTGCCCCTTCTTGCGCTGCGAAAAGGCTAATTTTATTTTGGGCGTGTGCAATCAGGTTCTTTTGCGTAGTCAGGTTAATGCTATCACCAGCAGTTTGACTTAACTGAGCATCTGCGCTGAGGTGAATGTCTTCGTTACTGGCGAGAGCAATACTGTTAGGCGCAGTTAATATCATCAAGGCTTGTTTAAAAGCAGCGGCTTTGTCTTGATCTTTTTCTTCAATTTGCTCTATGAACGTTTTTAAGTTCTCAAGCATTTCCAATGGATCAGTTTGCTGATTTTTAGCAACTTCACTAAGTGCCTTGGCATTGTTGAGGCCGCCTTCGATTTGTTGTTTGGCCTCATTTGCATCAAGATGTACACCTTGAGCTTGGTCCTGTTTATGGGTACTAACGAGTAAGCCGCTACCAGCTCTTACCGCGCCCCATTGATCAGTTCTGAGTTCGAAGCCTTCTCCACGATCATCACTCTGTGCCTTGTCTTTTGGATGGCTTAAGTTACCCAAGTTGAGTTGGCTGGCTGCATGGCTACTTTGTAGCTGGGCACTGATCTGGCCTGTAGTGTCATCAAAACGGAGTTGGTTAAAACCTTTACCGTCGACTTCTTCTGAGCGGATGCCGCTCAGTTTTTTAGTGTCAGGTAGCTGGCCTTTTTGGTCGAATTGCGTTGGGTGGCGTTCGGCTTCATGAATACGGCCCACCACAAACGGGCGGTCAATATTGCCGTCAAAGAAGTCGATGACCACGATCTCACCCACACGTGGTAAGAAGCGTGCGCCATAACCTGCACCTGCCCATGGGGTCAGCACATCGACCCAAGCCGAGTCGGTGTCATTGTCGTTACTTCCCGCTCCACCGTCATGACTATGGTCGTCAGCTCGGGTAAACAAAAAGCGGACTTTAATGCGTCCCCACTGGTCGACATGAATGCTTTCACCTTCCAGCCCCACCACTCTAGCGCGCTGCGGGTAAGCGGCTGGTCGGTGTTCTAGCGGGTTATATTCAGGCACAGCTTTAATGTTGCGTCGAACAACGTTCAGCTCAGCATAGTGGCGTTGCTCTGGGTTTTGGCTGTCGAGTTGGGCTGCCTTGAGCTTGTCTTTTGGTAATAAGCGCTCAAGTTGCTGTTGTAATTCTTTCGGTAAATTATTCTGGTTATAGTAGTGCTTGCTTAAGATTAAGAATTCTTTATCTGCATTATCATGTCGGTCGAGTTCTGGGTGGTCATTGAGTACAAACCAGTAACCGACCTGTGCATCACGGACGTTACCTGAAACGGTAAACTGTTTAGAACTCAGGTGATGGTAAGCATTAATGTGCTGGTTAAGCTGTTCAATCTGGCTATTACCTGAAGCGGTGGCTTGATCTTCGCCTTTTAAGTCCTGCATCCAAGCGGGGCTAACGTGCCATGCATCTTCAAGATTCAAGCTTGCATTGTCATAGTGTTCGCTGTGCTTTTGCGTGCCTTGTACGCTGCCACTACCTTCTTCTTGTTGCAAAGCATCGGCTTGCCAGCGTTGCACATGAACCGAGGTTGGTTGTAAGCGGCGCTCAGCTTTAACTTGGGTAATGGTATCGAACTGTTCTGTGGCACTGCTGCGTTGGTAGCGGAGGCTACGTCGCTCAAGCGCCTGATAATTTTGGTTATCGTCAATTAAACGTAAGACTTGTGGCTGAATGGAAGCATTCGGGTCAGTGACAAAAAGTTGCGATTCATCGACCAACCAGTTAATGCCTTCACTACGCCACAAACGGGTTAAAAAGTCATAATCGCTTTCGTTTGACTGCATCACAAATGGACGCACATCATAGTCTTTGGTTAAGCCAGATGTGTCGAGTGTTAAGCTTGAAGCAAATAACGGGCTTTTACCTTGCCATTCTTTAAACAGAATTTCGCTAATATCGCGCACGCTTTTGTTCATAAACACGCGGCTATTACGGCGTTTATGCCAGAGTGCAGTTGGGTCTTTTAAGGTAAGGTTATAAATGGTGAGTGAACCATCACTTTGCCCTTGGCTGGCTTCGGTAATAATGCCTGTTATTCTAAAAAACTGGCCTGTATCGGTGACTTGATCTACGGCAACCTGACAGCCAATAAATTGTTTTAATGCAATATGTGCGTTGGTCGACAGACACAGTAACTCAGCAACGCTACCTTGGTTGAGGGTATGTTCGCCCTCAATGCGTTGTAAGAAGACTTGATTGTTTAATGATGCGTTGGAAAATTGCACATGAAGAACGCGGTTCTGTGCGACCAACCCTAAACTATCTAAAATTTGAAATATTTTATGGGACATCATTATTATAAAAACTGAGTCATAATCATCGATATTTTATAAAAAACAGACAGAATTGTCTATTTATATAAAATAGCTTATCTTCCATGACTTACATACTTTTTAGCTTATCTAAAAGAAAGATGGGACACCAAAAAGTCTATAAATGCTCTCGTTTTGGCAGATAAATTAGAAGTATTAGGATAAAGTAATTGAATATTTTGTAGCGGTAATGAGAAATCGGGAAATAATCGAATTAACCGGTTTTGTTGAATATCTTCATCAACTAACCATGCTGGACAAATCGCAATACCTAAAGATGAGAGAGCCATTTGATGAATGGCTGTTACCGAGTTTGATTCATACTGACTTCGAATAAAAGGTAATGAATATTGCTCACCTAAACTATTTTCCAAAATATATTGTGAATCTTGCCAGTTCAATAATGTGTGACCAATCCACGGAACATTTGCTAAATCAGATATATTTTCTACGGGATGGTTTTGTATAAATTGTGGAGTAGCAACAATATAAATTAGATATTCCCCAATTTTTCGAGTTTTTAGAGATGAGTTTTTTAAATTCCCTAGTCGAATAACCAGATCTAATTTTTCAGTCACTAAATCATCGAGAGATGAATTAAATGAATACTGTAAACGTAAATGTGGGTAAAGCCGACAAAACTCAGGAAGTAAAGGCAAAATGAAACGTTGGCCAAATTCATTGGTAGACGAAAACCGTAAAGTGCCTGTAATGCTTGTACCTAAGTGTTGGCTTCGCTCAAATGCCTCATCAATCTGAAGTTGGATTTGTTTAAAATCTTCATAAAAATGCTGACCAATTTCAGTTAATGCAATATTACGGGTGTTGCGAATTAATAGGCTTGTATTGAGCTGCTTTTCTAATTGTTTTATATCAATACTCACCATTGATCGGCTCAAGCCTAAAATTTCAGCAGCCTTGGTAAAAGAGCCAGAATCAACGACTTGTAAAAAACTGGTAATTTGCTTGAGGTTTTTTTGCACAATTAAGCCAATTGTTTAAAATTATCAAACAATGATTTTACTTCCCTTGCATCGACAATAAAAGAGCTGGATCTTACCCTGCCTGCACGGAGGTAGGTATGTCTTATCGATATAAAATAGCGACAGTGTTTTTACTTGGGTTCTTTATTGATTGCATCAACATTTTTATGTCCGCAATTGCATTGCCTAATATTGCATCGTCATTTTCAGTTAGCCCATCCATGGTCGCTTGGGTAACAAATGCGTATATTCTCGGCCTCATTTTAATTATGCCCATGAGTTTATGGTTAGCCACCAAACTTGGGAACCAAAAGTTATTGTGTTATTCGATGCTGTTATTTTCGATCAGCATTTGCTTTATTGGCTTTAGTGAATCGATTTATAGCTTAATTTTTTGGCGATTTATTCAAGGCGTAGCTGGAGGTTTATTAATTCCAGTCGGGCAAGCACTCGTATATGCCTTATTCCCGAACCAAGAACGCCAACGTATTTCTACTATGATTATGGCAATTGCACTAATTGCGCCAGCTTTTTCACCTGCGATTGGCGGTGTGATTATTGATTCATTGAATTGGCGATGGGTATTCTTATCTAACCTTCCTTTTTCTTTACTTGCATCAACCCTAGCATGGTTCTGGATTAAAAAAACAGAGAATGTGTCGAGTGAAAAACCAGACATAAAAGGGTTAGTTATTTTTAATATAAGTCTGTTATCTTTATTACTCTCCTCTTCATTTTATAGTGATTACCATAACGCCTCATTCGCTCTAACTAGCTTTCTAATTTCAGTCGGAATGCTTATTTTTTATATTCGACATGCGAAAAACATTTGCCATCCTGTTCTTAATCTTGAGTTATTAAAAAATAAAAATTTACGTAATGCATTTATTGTCTATTACGCCGTTCCGGGTATTTTTACAGGCGTTAATTTACTCAATATTTTTAATTTACAACTTAACTTTGGCTTTAATGCAAAACAAACTGGTTTATTCATGTTGCTCTATGCAACTGGGGCACTCACTGCCATGATTAGTGGTGGTCTGCTCTATCAACGGTTAGGAAAAAAGTCTCTTCTTATTATTGGAATAACCCTACATAGCTTTGGCATATTTCTTTTGTTTTGTATTTCAAACACAAGCCCTTTAAGCTTTTTAGTGATTTCTTATTTATTGATGGGTATGGGTGGCGGTCTAAGTGCCAATATTGCCCAAATTAGCTCATTGATTGATTTTTCAGGCCAAGATTTATTACAAGGAAGTGTGCTGTGGAATATTAATCGACAAGTTTCATTTAGTGTCGGTACTGTTGTTCTCATTTCGATATATAACTTGATGTCTAGCTCAAGCGATTTGCCTCGTTATCAACATACTTTTTTAATTGCAGCTTTGCTCTGTTTACTTTCACTCATTCCCGTTTTAAAGGAGAAAACCCATGCCTAATCAAATGGATCAAGCCATTCAAAGTGTCATTGACCTACATGTTTTAATAGAAAATGTATTTACAGGAAAAAATGCAGAGCAAAGTCTAAGCCCGCTTTTAGATAGTTTTGATCAAAATTTTAAGATGGTAACGGTTCAAGGTCAGAGTATTGGTTTCGCCGAAGTGAATAGTTTATTTAGTCAAAATATTGGAAAGAAACCCTCTTTAAAAATCGACATTATTAAGAGTACAGCTTTATACAAATTTGAAAATTATTGTTGGGTGCAATATCAGGAACATCAGCAAACTGATGAAACCGAGACAGTGCGTACCTCTACGGCCTGCATTAAAGTAGAAGATAAAAAATGTTATTGGGTGTATTTACATGAAACTTTAGTTCCCTCGTCTTCTTAACTCATCTGATGCACCTTAAAGATGGCACCTATTTTGCTTAACAATATTACGTTTTATGAAAATCGTAATACTGATCAAAATGGGGAGCTCTCGATATGGGTTATGTTGCAAAGGAATTTACGCGAAAGAACAAGCTGATTCTCAGTATTTGTTCTTTCGTGATTCCAATATGTCTTTGGTGCGCAATCAGTTACTTACCTTTTGTTTGGCATCCTCAAGTACAAATCACGAGTTCGGGAAGTGTTTCTTACTTACAAGTAGGAAGTCGCATTGATAAAAATGTGTTCTATCTCGAAGCACAAAATGCAGTCAATCGAAATTCTGCACCACCACAAGGTATTTTGGTTAATCCGATTTATTTACCCGCTCCCCATGAAGTCGCTAAGGCTTTGGTGACTGCATTTACTACGCCACCTGAACAACCTGATTCGCCGTGGTTTCATCAAAGTTTATGGCACAGTATCAAACTGGTTTTTTCAGCTTTTTTTATCTCTTCATTGATTGGAATTCCACTGGGTATTTTGTGTGGTTTTTCTAAGCGTATATCCCTATTGACGGAACCGTTTGTTGAGTTTTTCCGTTACTTACCCGCACCTGCGTTTGGTGCACTTGCAGTGGCAATTTTAGGTATTAATGATGCGCCTAAAATTGCCATTATTGTGATTGGTACGCTTTTTCAGCAAATTCTAATTATTGCCAATACCACCCGAATGGTTGAACGAAGCTTAATTGAAGCTGGCTATACGCTTGGCACCAATAAGCTCAAAAGTTTATTTCATGTGGTGATTCCTGCTGCCTTACCTGATATTTACCGTGACTTACGTGTGCTATTGGGCTGGGCATGGACCTATTTAATTGTTTCAGAGTTAATTGGTACGACTTCAGGTATTACATGGTTTATTACCCAACAGGCACGCTATCAAAACTTTGACAATGTCTATGCAGCTATTTTGATTATTGGTGTGATTGGTCTTGTCTGTGACTGGCTATTAATGAAGTTAGGTGAGCGGATGTTCACGTGGAAAGTAGGAGCAAAATAATGAACGATTCAACATTTAACGCGCATGAATACTTTCAAAAAATTTATGAACGTCCTGTTATTTTAGAGGCCAAACAACTGAGCCAAGTGTTTAAGCATGGTCAAAACGAACGTACTGTTTTAAATAAGCTCGATTTAAAAATTCATAAAAGAGAATTCATTTGTGTGATTGGTCCTTCTGGCTGCGGTAAATCGACACTGAGCCGTGTCATTGCGGGTTTAGATCCATACCATAGTGGAGAAGTTTTAGTAGATGGTGAATGCATTACGGGACCATGTCCTGAACGCGGCATGGTGTTTCAGGGCTATACCCTTTTCCCGTGGAAAACTGTAAAAGAAAATGTGATGTTTGGTCCACAAATGCGCGGCGCTAGTCAAATGACAGCCGAAGCTCAAGCACGCGAATGGATCAATATTATTGGTTTAGAAAAATATGAAAATCAGTATCCACACCAACTTTCTGGTGGCATGAAACAGCGGGTTGCGATTGCTAGAGCTTTGGTTAATCAACCTAAAATTTTACTCATGGATGAACCTTTTGGTGCACTCGACCCACACACTCGTCAAAAAATGCAAAAGCACTTAATGGATTTATGGCAAAACATTGATATCACCATTATTTTTGTCACTCACGACATGGATGAAGCTATTTTACTGGCAGACCGAATTGTGGCACTTAAAGCCAACCCCGGTGAAATTAAGGAAATTATTGAAGTTAATTTACCCCGTCCACGCTCACTCGATTTAATGAGTACACCTGAGTTCAAACAACTTCGGGCACGGGTAGATTATTTAGTTCACGCTGAAGAAGATGAGCTTGACCCTGCTTTACAAGACTTACCAAAAATACCGCGTATGACTCAGGTCAGTACAGAAAAATAAGTCAGACATAAAAAAGCCCAAGTTCATCTTGGGCTTTTTTATTTATGGGTTTTATTTAAGTTGTTCTATGAGTGTTGGATAAATCAGCCCATCTACATTTTGTTCAGTTTTATAAATACCGTTTTCAACGTTAAATTTATTGACGTGATAGCTAGAGCCATAAATTGAGTCAAAGCCTTCAGATTTAGCAAATACTTTCTTATTGGCATTGATATCTAATAAATGCGTACCACTTACCATCAACTCATATTGCTTTGGATCAACCCCTGAACGGTTTGCCATGATTTTAACTGCATCAGCATGGGTTGCAGGGTCATTAATATATTTAACTGTTTTATCCCACACCTGAATGACTTTTTTCCATTCCTCTTGATGAGCAGTTAAGTGGCTCATGTTGACTGTTAAGGTGTCGTAAATTAAACCCGGCTTGTCTTTAGAGGTATAGATAATTTTAGAGCCTGCCACTGCTTTTAATGCCTGACCTGCAACAGGTTGCCAAACAGCGATTGCAGAAATATCAGGGCTATTAAACACTTGAGGTAATTGGTTCGTCGCTGAATTTACCAGCTTCACCTCATTCGCTTTAATGTTATGGTCAGTCAAAGCTGTTGCTAGCAAAAGATGGTCAACCAAGCCTTTTTCGACACCGATTGATTTTCCTTTTAAGTCTTGAATGGTATTAATGCCTTCTTTCGCAATAATGACATCATTGCCCGCAGAATAATCTGTTGCCATGATCATCATGCCTTGCGTACCGCCCGAAGCAGTCACCAAGTTATCGCCATTGGTGACCAAAACAGCGTCGAGCTGATTTGCCGAAAAGGCTGAAAGCGAAGCCGAATAATCAAACCATTTAAACTCTACATTTAGCCCTGCTTCTTTCAACCAACCTTTTTCAATGGCTACTTGCCAAGCCACCCAGCCCGGCCAATCACTATATCCAATGGTAATTGGTTTTGTATTGGTGGCTGCCTGAGTGTCTTGTTTAGCTTCAGGTACTTTAGCGGTATTGTCACACCCACCCAATACAACTGCCGATAAAATAGATACGGATAACAACGCTTTTTTAATCATATAGAAACTTCCCCAACATTTTTATTAATAACACTTTGAGCGGTTTGATTGAGTGACTGTATATAGGCTCGCCAGCCTCCAAAATGGCTAATATCGATTGCATCTTGAATGGCATAAGCTTCGCAAATAAAGCCTTTGACCCATGTTCCATCTTTTAGTTTCAGGTTCCCAATACCAAGTGGTGCAGGCACTTCTGCCACAATAGCTCCAAAATTTGCTAGAGGAACATCCCACACTTCGACGTCAATTGACGTACCTGTCGCGTCGCATTGCAGCCCTGGCTTTGGTGGCGTGGTATTTTTTAAGGTAAAGAGTTTATAAGTGTCTGCAGTCTGTGTTTTCTTGAGCAAAGTGGCATTACGGCTAGTGAGCTGAAAATTAAGCGGCATGCCTGTTAAGTGCGCTCCCACAACTGCTAGCTGCACTGAATGATTCGACTGGATGTTTATACTTTTTTGATAATGTTGAGTTGATTTACCTAAACTCAGCGATGTTTCGGCTTGCCAAAGCTGCGCAAAATTGGCGAGTGCCTGATCGTGCCAAGCTGGTGCAATAAAGGTTACGCCGTTTGGTAGGCCGTCTTCACGGAGTACATTTGGTAAAGCTAAAGCCGAAAGATCGGCAAAATTGACAAAGTTGGTATAAGCCCCCATATGTGCGTTTTTAGTCAACGGATCGGCTTCAACTTCGGCAATGGTGTAAATGGTTGGCGCTGTCGGAACCATCAAGGCATCAAAAGGTTGTAATGCCAAATTAATTTTTCGAGCAAGCACGGCGCGGTTATATTCGGCTTGAAGTGCATCTGTTGCTTTGAATTTCTCTGCCTGCGCAATAATTTGAGCAATAACGGGATGAGCCTTTTCACGTGTGGTCATGCGTTCAACGGCAACTGTTCTTTCTGCCACCCATGCATCGTTATACAGTGCGGCAGCAAGCTCATTAAACGCGCTGAAATCAATACTCTCAACTTCGTAACCCAGTTTTTTAACACGCTCGACTGCAACTAAAAAGGCTTTTTCAGATTCAATATCACCATAAAACTCAAGCTGAGCTGGAATAGCTATTTTTCGTTTAGAAAATTGAGTTGGTACATTGGCTGGATGTGCTCGTGAATATTCGTCTGTTTCATCGTATCCCTGCATTAAACTGGCCACTGTCCACGCATCATCAATATGCAGCGCAAAAATAGAAATGACATCAATTGTCCGACATGCAGGAATTAAACCTGTGGTAGAAAACCAGCCCTTTGTCGGCTTAAGACCCACAATATTGTTATGGCCTGCAGGAACACGACCTGAACCCGCCGTGTCTGTCCCCAAACTAAAAGGCACAATACCATTGGCAACCACTACTGAAGAACCAGAGCTTGACCCACCGCTAATATATTCAGGGTTAAAACTATTTTTTACTGCACCGTATGGAGAGCGAACACCAACCAGCCCCGTTGCAAACTGATCGAGGTTGGTTTTTCCAACCACAATCGCCCCTGCTTTTTTTAGCTTGGCAACGACGGCAGCATCTTGTGTCGCTAAATATTGAATCTCTTTACAGGCAGCAGTCGTGTGAAAGCCAGCGACATCAATGTTGTCTTTAACTGCAAATGGCACACCGTATAGTGGTAAGTCAGCAATATTCTGGTCTTTTAAAATATCAATTTGCGATTGAATCTGCTCGTTCGATGCAATTTCAATCCATGCATGGTCATCATTTTTAGTTTCTGCAACGTAACTAATCAAATCTTCAAGATAGATTTGCCCGTTTTGATATGCTGTTTTCCAGTCTTGAATTGTCCATAAATTTTTCAACACGCTACTCCTCATTTAGTCATTTTGCTGTATAGGCGGCATGACGGCATCCATCAGTTCTAAATGCCCTTTGATTACCCCTTTCAGCACAATAAATTGCTGGCTAATTTGTCTAAGCTCAGAACTCGCGCCCTGCATTAACATGACTTGCAATATCTTTTGTTGGTCGAGCTGAATATGAAGTGAACTAATCACCTGCGCTAAAAACTGTTGCTGTAAATCGACCAATTGATTACGCAAGGTCATTTGGCTCGCGTCATAAAGTAGCGTCAAGGTGCCCACCATAACTTCATTGGCCTGCGCCTGTTCTGCAATTAAGTGTTTATTAATCATGTCAACAATGGCTTGCGAGCGACTTTCATAGTTCTGCTCGACAATTTTTTGGTCGAGTGCGTTAAGTGTCGTTTCAGGTACAGTAATACTGATTCGAGCCAACTTTTGTTTTGCCACAGTCTTATCCTTTTGTTTTAGGCGGCTGATTGTTTTGCTTGATATATACGCCCGCACGTACGCTAAGCAATTCGACTAAAAAAGCTTTTAAAGTTGGCTTTGGTTGAACCACAGGTTTTACATCGTTCATATCTCACCTCTAGTTTGGTATTACCAAATTCAGTTTTTGTATTACTGATAAGAGATGCAGAAAATGTGCCAGTTTTTAAGCGTCGTTTTGATAGGCTTTATGGGTATTTATGAGTGTTTTTTGGGCAGAAAAAAGCCCCATGCACAGGGATGGGGCTAATATTTATATTTTTAAAAAGTTAATTTTTCATCTTATGACTGATTAATCATTGTATGTGCCCATACTGATAAAGACTCTAAAACAGGCTTAAAAGATTGGCCTAATTCGGTCATTTCATAAACCACTTTAATCGGTGCTTTTTCACCATAAACGGTTCGAGATATTAAGCCACTTTGCTCTAATTGTTTAAGTTGAAGGCTTAAGGTCATTTCTGTGATGGTGGGCATTAATTGATTGATTTCATTAAAACGTTTTGGCCCATCTTTTAGATAATACAGAATAACGCCTTTCCATTTTCCACCCACCAAATCCATAGCCATACTGATATGACATGGATAGGTTTTTCCATTCATGGTGATTTCACATTTATTTTCAGTATTTGCCATTTTTAAACGCCACCTATCAACTTTGATAGTTATTGTACACCCATACTATAAAAATTATAGTGACTATGATTTTTATAGCTACAAGGCATTATTATGGCTTTACTTATTTTGGCCCATCCCTACTACGCTCAATCAATTGCAAATAAAACGATAGTGAATGAACTTATAAAAACCTATCCGGACCTTGAAGTCCGAGATATTTTTCAGCTTTATCCAGACTATAAAATTGATGTAAGTGCTGAACAAGAAGCGTTGCTACGCCATGACACCATCATTCTGCAATATCCTATGTTCTGGTTTAATATGCCGGCAATTTTGAAGTTATGGTTTGATGAAGTTTTTACTTATCAGTTTGCTTATGGCTCTCAAGGCGACAAATTAAAAGATAAAAAAGTCATTATTAGTATGACGGTCGGGCAAAAAGAAGCCGATATGGTGAATGACCGAGAAAACTTAGCGGATAGTTTTTTAAAAGCGGTTCAATATTCAATTCAATATACACAAATGCAGTTAAGCGCCACTTACTTGCTTTATGACGTTTCGCCTTTATCAGGTAATCCAGAGTCTGCAATTAAGTTAAAAGCGGTTGAACATGGTCATAAAGTATTAAAGCATTTGACCGAAGCATAATATGAAAAGAGAGCATCAATATTGATGCTCTCTTTTGGTTTAAGCGACAGGTGCTAAGGTAAATAGCACTTGTCCTGTTTTTACGGTTTGTCCTTTTTCAATGGTAATGGTTTCAACCTTCATGCGTTCGGGCGCAATAATCGGAATTTCAATTTTCATTGCCTCAATTACTGCAAGGGTTGCACCTTCTTCAACTATATCTCCCGATGCACATTCAATTTTCCAGATTGAGCCCGGCATGTGTGATTCGACTGCACAGCCCCCTTCAGGAATAACTACGGTTTCGCCTTCATCAACCGCATCAAGGCTTTCAGAGATATATTCTTGCAAGCCCGCTTCGTGCCAACGGCGGCGCTCAGCCTCAAAGTTAGCTTGCTGTGTATCTTTAAAGGCTTGAATGCTGTCGTGATGTGTTTTTAAAAACTCGTTGTATTCTTTTAAGTTGAGTACGCCCTCTTCAATACGAAGTTGTAGACGACCAGCCTTAAAGTCTTCACGCATTTGTAGAAGTTCAGTCTCAGAAACTTCATAAAACTTAACTTGGTCAAAAAAGCGTAATAACCACGGTTTGCCATCTTCGAAGTCGGCATTTTTACGATAACGACTCCACATTTGAGTGGTACGACCAACAAACTGGTAACCACCCGGCCCTTCCATACCGTACACACACATATACGCACCGCCAATGCCGACCGCATTTTCAGGTGTCCAAGTTCGCGCAGGGTTATATTTTGTGGTGACTAAACGTTGGCGTGGATCGAGCGGCGTCGCAACGGGTGCACCTAAATACACATCGCCTAAACCCATCACCAAATAGTTCGCACTATAGACCACATCTTTAACCGCTTGCTTAGAAGCTAAGCCATTAATACGGCGAATAAACTCGACGTTATCTGGGCACCACGGTGCATCTGGACGAACAATTTGTGTGTAGCGCTCGGTGGCAAGTTGAGTTTGTGAATCTTCCCAAGCCAAAGGCAAATAGACAGTCCGTGAAGGCACCTGCATATTTTGAATATCGGGTAACTCGGCTTCTGCTTGTTGAAGTTTCTGTAAAAGCTCCAGTTGATCGAGTTGAATTGAATCAAAATGAATTTGTAGTGAACGAATACCCGGTGTTAAATCGATAATACCCTGAATGTTTTGATCTTTGACCCATTGCATAAGCGCATGAATACGGAAGCGTAAATTTAAATCGAGTACTAACTCACCATATTCCACCAACAAATAGCTATTTCCTGCTGGTCGATAGGTCACGCTTGGTAAGTCAGCTTTACCGTCTAAAGTGGCTAAAAGTGCATCTTTTAAAGTGTCGGGTTCTGCTTGAATAGCTGGATTAAAATTGATCTGAGTTGTATCAGCCGCAGTTAAGCTTTGATAATATTTTTGGTCAAGTGCTTTTGCTTGCGCATAACTGACTGATACAAATTTGACCTTATCACCTGCTTTTAGCTGCCCGATTTTCCAAAGCTCGGAATGAATGACTACCGCAGGGCAAACAAAGCCGCCTAAGCTCGGACCATCCGGACCCAAAATAATTGGCATATCGCCCGTAAAATCAATTGCCCCAATCGCATAAGCATTATCGTGAATATTGGAAGGATGTAAGCCTGCCTCACCGCCATCTTCACGTGCCCACTCAGGTTTTGGACCAATTAAGCGAATGCCTGTACGGCTTGAGTTATAGTGAATTTCGAACTCATTGGCAAAGAAGGTATCAATATCTTGTTTGGTGAAAAAATCTGGTGCGCCATGTGGGCCATACATGACTGCAATTTCCCAGTTTTGGGTAAAGCTAGGAATTTGCGCTTGAGCTAAAGCTGTGGTCGATTGAGTAGAATATTCAGTAATCGGCAGCATATCGCCAATTAATAAATTACGGCCTGCGTGCCCACCAAACTGCCCTAAAGTGAAAGTCGCCTGTGACCCTAAGTAGTCAGGAACATCGAAACCATCTTTAACGCCAATATAGCTACGGCAACCTGAACGGATAAGCCCACATTTTAAAATTTGGCCTTTTTTTACATTAATGGTTTGCCACATCGGCACAAGTTCACCATCAAGTTTTGACAGCATATCACCGCCAGTAATCACAATTTGGCTGTCACAGTGAAACTTTAAAGTTGGCCCTTGTAAGGTACATTCAAGCCCTGCGGTATTTGGTTCATTGGCTAGAAGCTGGTTTGCCACCGTTAAACTGAGTGGATCGATGGCACCTGATGGCGGCACCCCAACATCCCAATAACCTAATCGACCTGTTACGTCTTGAATGGCAGTTTGAATGCCAGCCTGCAACACCTCAATTTTATGAGTTTTCCATTCAAACGTATTTAAAAATCGAGTGGTTTGGGTACCTAAAGCAAACACATCGCAAGCAATAATGTTTTGTAAATATTCCAAATTGGTTTCAATGCCAGCGACTTGCGTGTTGGCAAGACTAGCACTCATTGCCTGTATGGCTTGGTCACGTGTTGCAGCAGTTACAATGATTTTGGCAATCATTGGATCATAAAAAGACGACACCGTTGACCCTGTTTCTACCCATGTTTCGACTCGTGCTTGCGGGTCAAATTTAACATGTGTAAGTAAGCCCGCACTCGGCTGGAACTGTTTAATCGGGTCTTCGGCATAAAGACGAACCTGAATGGAATGTCCTGTTGGCTCTAACTTTTCAGTCGGTGCTGACCAGTCACCGCTTGCCAAGGTAACCATCCACTCGACTAAGTCGACACCAAATACTTGCTCGGTCACGCCGTGCTCAACTTGTAAACGGGTGTTGACCTCTAAGAAATAAAATTCCTGGGTTTCGGTGTCCATGACGAACTCAACTGTGCCTGCCGAGCGGTAGTTCACTGACTGCATGAGTTGAATCGCAACTTTTTGCAAATACTCACGTTGCTGTTCATTCAAGTGTGGTGCGGGTGTTTCTTCAATCACCTTTTGATTACGGCGTTGTACCGAACAATCACGCTCACCCAACGCTAAAACTTGCCCTTTTCCATCACCAAAAATTTGCACTTCGATATGGCGTGCATGTTGTACAAATTTTTCTAAATACAAACCTGCATCTTTAAAATTGACCTGCGCTAAATAAGATACGGTTTGGTAGGCATCTTTTAATTCAGTTTCATTCCAGACCAGACGCATACCAATACCACCGCCACCCGCGGTACTTTTCAGCATGACCGGATAGCCAATACGAGCTGCCTCAAACAAAGCCTCGGCTTCATCGGCAAGTAGTGAACTGCCCGGAAGTAAAGGTACATTGCTTTTAATAGCCAGCTCACGCGCGGTATGTTTTAAACCAAAATCGAGCATTTGGCTTGAAGTTGGCCCAATAAAGGCAATACCTTGGCTTTCGCACAAATCACAAAACTCGGCATTTTCAGACAAAAAACCATAACCGGGGTGAATAGCTTCTGCTCCCGACTGTTTTGCTACTTCAAGAATCTTTTCAATATTTAAATAACTTTGATGCGCAGGCGCAGGGCCAATCAGAAAAGCTTCATCGGCCAAAGTCACGTGTAAAGAATCACGGTCGGCTTCGGAGTAAACAGCCACCGAAGCGATCCCGAGTTTTTTAAGGGTGCGAATTACGCGACAGGCTATTGCACCGCGGTTAGCAATCAGAACTTTTTTAAACATGCTTACACCCCTTCCGCTTCACGGACAACCAGTTGAATTTTGGTTGGGTTATAGGCATTACATGGGTTATTGAGCTGGGGGCAATTAGAAATTAAAACAATTAAATCCATTTCTGCCCGAACTTCGACATATTTACCCGGTCCTGAAATTCCGTCATCAAATTTAAGCTGACCGTCTGGTGTCACAGGCACATTCATAAAAAAGTTAATGTTTGGGCCGATGTGACGCACATTTAAGCCATGCTTTTTTGCAATCGGATGTTTTGCCAAGGCATACATAAAATTGTTACGGCAACTATGCATAGGATACGTTTCATGTGCATAACGAACCGTATTACTTTCACATGAACAGGCACCACCAATGGTGTCATGGCGACCGCAGTTATCATCATGAATAACGGCAATTGGACGACCAAAGTTACTATAGAGCTTGGTGCCCTTTTCTAAATAAATCTGTTGGTTGATAGCCAAAGTGTCCATTGCGCTATAACGCTCAGTCGGGTTTTCGGCACTCATAAACAAAGTATCGACCGCTTGGTTTCCCTCAAGGTCAATAATTCGAAAATATTGGCCCTTTTTAACCTCGCACATCCACGCTTCACCCGCAGGACAAACTTCATTTAAAACTGCTTTTTCAAATGATTGTAAAACTGTCATGATGCTTCTCCTGATTTAAATATTGCTAAGCGCGTAGTAGCGGGCTGTGTTTTGAAACGCACGCTGATTTTGTGAACACGCATCACGACAAATATCGTTGTCTGTTAGTGAATTGGCTTTAAATAAACTGAGTTGAATATCAGCAGGTTGATAGATTGGGCTGGTGTCTAAACCATGCGGCGCGGCAGATAAAAATAGTAGGCAGTCCATTTCAAAACGCAGTTCAATGATTTGATCGGTATTGTCAGAACTGACATATGACAAAGCGCCGTTTTCATCTGATACAACTTTAGAAAATAGGTTAACGGCGGCACTCAGGTCTTGGCTGGCAAGTCCGTATTTACACATTTCAATGAGTAAACTGTCTAAGCCGTTTTGGTACATATCATTGCGGGCATCTTGAAATGTGCGATGGCCGAATTGCTTTTCAATTTGCTCAGGTCGGCTTGGGCCACAAAGCGCATCATTCCAACCATGATCGTCATGAACAATGGAAGCCATCACACGGCCAAGGTCTGAATAGAGCACATTGGAAGCTTTTAAATAGGCGGTGTGTTGCCCTTTTAAACTGTCGGGCATGTTAAAACGCTCAAGCACATCGGCAGCATTTACACAAAACAAAGAAACATTTGCCTGAGCGCCAAGCGATGTAAATCTAAGAATAGTTCCTTTTTGAATACGACCCGACCAGTGATATCCGCCGGGTAAAAGTTCGGTCCAAATCGCCTGATTGTTATGATAACTTGCAGTGTTCATAGCTACTCCTGTCGGATAGTTTTAGACTTCCTCCCGGGCTTTTATCCCTCCGTGTAGTTCGCTAGGAACCGTGAACTCTCGGTCCAGTCATACGTGAAGTATCGGAACCCTAGATCACTTTTGATTGTTTAAGACTATGCAAAGGACATGCCAGCTTAGTATTACGTTTTTGGTTAAAAGTAATACCAAACTTGAGCCGTTTAGGTGCGATTTAAGTTCAAAAATAAAAAACTGCATTCAAAATTGTGCACTTCAAAATAAAAAAGCCCCTTTTACGAAGAGGCTTAAGACTAAATTATAAGAGAGCGTATTAAGGAAGCAGAATCACCTTACGGCAGTCCTCTTCTCTTTCATTAAAAATACGATAACCCTCTGCGGCATCTTCTAATTTCATTCGATGGGTAATAATCGTTTCAGGTGTTAATTCGCCACGCTCAATCAATTCCAAGAGTTGCGGCAAATATTGATGCACATGGGTTTGTCCCATTTTAAAAGTTAAGCCTTTATCAAAAGCATCACCAAATAAGAAACCATGAATCGGGCCTGCGTATACACCTGGTACGCTGACCACACCACCACGGCGAACCGCCGCAATGCATTGACGCAGTGCTGCACCACTTGAACCTTCAAGTTTTAAATTGGTTAGGACTGTTTCAATCACACTGCCTTTTGCCTCGAAACCAATTGCATCAATCACCGCATCGACACCGCGGTAATTGTCGGTATGTTGAATAATAAATTCGGCCGCATCGACTTCATCAAAATTAACTGGAATGGCACCGTATGTTGCCGCTGCATAGTTCAATCGATAGTCATTGTGATCGACCATAAATATCTTTTCAGCACCAAGCATCTTGGCACAAGCAGCGCTTAACAGTCCGACTGGACCAGCACCATAAATTGCAACGGTTGAGCCATGTTTCACTTGGGCATTGGTCACGGCTTGCCAAGCGGTGGGTAAAATATCGGTCAAGAAAAGTACTTTTTCATCTGACAATGAGGTTGGCACTTTAAAAGGGCCTTTATTGGCTTTTGGCACACGCACATATTCTGCTTGCCCGCCCGGTACACCGCCGTAAAGATGGCTATAACCAAACAAAGCTGCGCCTGGTGGAATCTGCTTTTTATTAATAATTGCGCCGCGCCCTGTATTGGTTGTTTCGCAGGCAGCGGTCAGGTCTAGTTGGCAAAAGAAACATTCGCCACAGGCAATCACAAAAGGAACAATTACTCGATCACCCTTTTTGACTGCGGTGACAGCTGGACCAACCTCTTCAACCACACCCATAAATTCGTGCCCAAAGATATCGCCCTGTTCGGTTCTAGGGATTTTGCCTCGATATAAATGTAAATCAGAGCCACATATCGCTGTGGCAGTCACGCGTAAAATAATGTCATCTGGTTCTTGAATAATAGGGTCTGCTACTGTTTCTACTCGAACGTCTTCTGCACCGTGGTAAGTTAAAGCGCGCATATTGTTATTCCTCTATTTTCTATCATGTCCTTTGATTATGAGGAGGCTTTCTTTACGGTTTGCAACGATTCTTACTTTTCACGTAAGGCATATAGTTCAAATGCAACGCGATAGGAATTTCAGTAACATTTAATGAATCTAGGATTGTTTCAGCTAGGGATGTTTTTGTTATTTACCCCAACAAAAAAAGCCAATCATCTCTGCAATAAAATGATTGGCTCTATTCTAATATTTTGAATTAATCTAACTTAAGTTGTTGTCTGAGCTTTAAGATATCGACCAGACCTTTATCTCTGGTTTGGTATAAATCGATATCTTTATATTGTGTTAATAGCTGGTTGGTTTGTGCTTCCAATAACTCTGTTGTCTCGTCTGAATGTTGAAATGCGTGCATATCATTCCACCATTCTGTCATTGGTGGGCCTAAATGATGAATTGCTTCTTTAAAGCCCTTTTGGTTGGCAAGCTGCATATTAATGTAAGGACCAAAGAGCGCCCATCTTAAACCCGGCCCACTGGTAATCGCGACATCGACATCTTCAGCAGAGCACACGCCTTGTTCAACCAATGAAAAAGCTTCTCGCCATAGCGCAGCCTGCAAACGGTTTGCCACATGCCCCTTTACTTCTTTATTTAAAACAATTGGATTCTTACCCAGTTGTTTATAGAACTCAGCAGCCTGTTTTAAAATTTGTGGATCAGTCAAATTACCGCCAACGATCTCGACCAAAGGTAAAAGATGAGGTGGATTAAAAGGATGACCTAATAAAATACGTTCAGGATGTTGCGCCTCTTTTTGAAAATCAGACACTTTTAAGCCCGATGAACTTGAAGCAATAATAGTATGTTCAGGGCAATATGCTGTGATTTCTTGATATAGCTGTTGTTTTACATCGAGACGTTCAGGGGCATTTTCTTGAATGAAATCTACGTCTGAGACTGCATCTTTTAAATTATTAAAAATTTCCAGATGAAGCAGCACATCTGGTTGAGTATGAGCGTGTTCAGCGTTTTGATCTAAAGCCAATAGATCATTTAAATTTGCAGATATTCTATTTTTAAAGACCGCTTCATCTATAGGATACGGGTCGTAAACCTTAACTTTAAATCCTTTATATAAAAATAACGCCGTCCAACTCGCACCTATTACACCTGCTCCAACAACACCAACCGTTTTAATGACTTCCATATTTTCCTCGTAGAAATGTTGTTTTATTCGAAATTTCGTTACTCAATTGAATGCTAAATAAACATAGCAGATTCAACCAATCAATAAATTTAATTGTTTATATTTTATATAATTTGTCCTATATTCCTTAGCTTGAAAATTGATTCCTTTCATTAGTACAACTTAACCTTTTACCATTTTTTAACCGTTATTTACTGAATTTTATGTCAAAAAATCTAGCAACATTGATTGGTTTAAGCGCCATTCTCATGTGGGCATCTCTGGTCGGTCTGATGAAGCAAGTCAGTGCCGCCATTGGGCCTGAGCTAGGTGTTACCTTTATTTATTCTTTAAGTGCGCTACTGCTGCTTGCCATTTTCAAAGTTCCAGATTTTAAGCAGATCTCTAAAAAATACTTAATATTTGGCACAATTCTGTTCGTGGCTTATGAAGTGTGCTTCTCATTTGCAATTGCTTATTCTCAGACAGCAAAACAAGCAATTGAAATCAGCATTGTTAACTATCTGTGGCCGAGTTTAACGGTTTTAGCTTTCGTTATTTTTAAGGAATTAAAGTTTAATTTCCTTATTATTTTAGGTCTAATGCTTTCAGTTTTTGGCATTATTTTTATTCAAACTGGAAGTGGTGATTTTAGTCTAAATAGTCTTGTCGATAATTTTCATAGCAACCCACTGAGCTATATTTTGGCATTTGCAGGCGCCATCATTTGGGCTTTTTACTGTGTACTCACCAAAAAATTAAGTAATGGGCAAAATCCAATTTCCATTTTCTTCGTTGGTGTCGCGCTCACTCTCTGGCTCAAGCTGCTTGTGTCGGGACAATTTGCTATTCCTTCAATGGATATTCCAACAGTCATGACCCTTTTAGTTGCTTCTGCTGCCATGGGTTTTGGTTATGCCGCGTGGAATATTGGCATCATTCATGGAAACATTACCGTGCTTGTGGTGGCCTCTTATTTCACCCCGATCATTTCGTCTATTTTGGCGATGTTTGTTTTACAAACTCAACTTTCAATGAGCTTTTGGCAAGGAACAGCAATGGTGACGGCTGGTTCCTTTATTTGCTGGGTTTCAACTAACTGGTCTGTGATTCAGCCCTTCTTTAAAAAATTAAGAAAAGGCCAAAAAGCATTGTAGATTTATCGCAATGCTTTTTTTCAGACTTAAAATAACTCCGACGAAGAAGAATTCCCCCATTGCCCAAAGCGTGCTAACATCCAAATTCTGACAATTACCAATGTCAAAATAATTTCTAGAGGGAATAAGATGTTAAAAACTCAAAAAATCAACATCGTACAAGAATTTGATGCACCCGTAGACAAAGTCTTTGCAACCTTAAGTGAGCATGAAAACCTAAGTAAACTTTTCGCTCCTGCTAAAGTGACTCGTATTAGCAACGGCAAAGACGCTCGTAATGGTGTTGGCTCTGCGCGCAAAATGTCTATTCCATTGACCCCTTCATTTGTAGAAACCAATTTAGTTTATAAAGAAAATGAACTGATCGAATATGCAATTACGAGCGGGATTAGCCCAATTAAAGGTCACCGTGGTGTCATGAAATTTACTGACTTGGGAAATAATCGAACTCGTTTGGATTACACCATTAGCTTTAAAGGCCGCGTACCATTTATTGGCCCTATTATTAAAGCCGCTCTACAAAATGGTGTGAGTCGCGGGCTTAAAAAACTTAAGTTTTAATCGACTAATATCCACAAAAAAAGCCCAATCACGGGCTTTTTGTTTTAAGGTTTAAGTTGAATGCTCAGATAGCATAAATAAAAAGTAATCTAATAATTTATCTCGTTCATCTACGCTATTGGCACTTAATAGCTGAACCATTGCCCCATCAATTGCAAATAGAAACATGTGTGCATCTTTTATTGAAGCGGTAGTTTTTACAGTAAGAAGCAGCTTATAAAGCTCATTTATAAACCAGTTTCTATAATCAACAACCACTCGATAAGCCGTTGCATAACACTTTTCAATTTCAAAAATTGCTTTAAATGGTAAACGATAAAATCCTTCTAAATTGGCATGTAAAAAGTAAATTTGCTTGAGTTTATCGAACGCCATAAGTTCGCTGTAAGAATTGATAATTGAAAGGACTTTTACTTTAAGCGCATCCGTTTGAAAGGTTAGACACATCTCGATCAGTCGTGCTTTTGAATGAAAGATGTTATAGAAAGTCGCTTTGGGGATTTTGGCTTCAGCAATAATTCGGTCGACCCCGACCTTGTTAAACCCATTTTGAGTAAATAAATCTTTTGCTGTGTGCAGCACTCGTAGTGCTCTAAATGAAGATTCTAAATTTTTCATATATACCGCTTAAAATAATTTTTTGTTGTATGTAAAAGAGATAGAAGTGCCGTCACTCTTAAATTGAGTGCTAAAAACAGGCATGCAAAAGCGGCACAAAAAATGGTGTGCTCGCCTATCTCGGGTTTATTGTTGCTATGTTTTAGTCGTAACAATGTTTAGGCGTAAAAACCTAGAGTCGATTAAACCGATTTTTAGACTGTTTAAGCGGTATGGCTAGAGAGAGTTTGGCAAAGGCCAAAAATTGAGAAGAATTAGTACGCATAGCGGACTCCTTTGGCTATAAAAGAAGTTTCACCGCATTACTGCTAAATAATGGTGGCGAAACGAAAGAGGGTTAGCAGACTGGAGCCAAAGAATCCAGCACACCCGAAGGTGTCCCCCTCCCGTTCCGCCGCAGAGGGGGCACGCAGGGATTTCCACAAAAAAGTTACTACTTTTTCGTGTACTTTGGCTGATGGTCTGCTAAAACCAACTGGCAATGTGGCCAGCACGCAAAGGATAGTATTCGCTATTGTTGACGTCAAGCGTGGGAAATGACAATCGTATTAAAATAGATCGTTAAAAAGTTAGGGGAAATAAGTTAGTTTCTTTATTATTTATTTTCTTAAATATTATGCTCTTGGCATACTATCTATCTTGAAATCCTATGTACTCGATCAATTAAATCTTTTATTAATAATGGATCTAAAAATTCATCTATCTTTTCCCAATTCTTTATATACGGCTTCATTACATCATCCATGAAATCTTTTTTCATATAGACCTGCATGTAATATCCATCTATAACTACTCCTACAAATCTACAATTACTATCAATAAACATATATCCTCCATTTAACATCTGCATAAATGAACGACTTACACAATCAAGTATTTCTTTTGTAATCGAAGTTTTAGCAATCATAAGAGGAGAAAAATCTTGAAAGATAATATCTTCGTTATTACTAAGAGGAATCCAGTATAACTTCTCAATCTCTCCTCCCATTATTGAGCATAAATTCTCAAATAAGGATAGAGGACAACTTTCATTAGAATAGTCGAAGAAATCTAATAATTGAATTCCAGTCTTAACTTGACCAATATCGGATTTTAATGCGTAATCATTTTTATTCCACTTACTAAATAAAATTAAAAAACTACTTAGCTCGTTACCATCCAATAAACCATAATATTCTTTTAAAGGGTCATTTTCTTCAATCCACGGCTTATTTTTCATAAAGTATCTCTATCACTTCTTACTTAAAAATCTTATTTTTATATTACAAACTTCTATAGAACTATTCTTCAAATAGCGATAAAGCATCCTTATTGCCATTTTCCGCCGCTTTTCTTAGCCACTTTTCGGCTAATTCATTGTTTTGCTGTATACCCTCACCTTTGTAGTACATCATCCCTACAGTAAATTGTGCTTCATCATTTTCCTGTTGAGCAGCTTTGCTATACCATTCGAATGCTTTCTTATAATCTTGATTTACACCTATCCCAAGAGCATATATCGCCCCCAAGTTATTTTGTGCTTTTTCATTTCCTTGCTCAGCCGCTTTGCTATATAACTCAAAGGCTTTTTTATTATTTAGCTCTACGCCCTTACCTTGTGCATAAAGTGCTGCAAGATTATTTTGCGCATCGGTATAATTTTGTGCAGCAGCTTTGCTATACCAATCAAATGCTTTTTTATAATCTTGGGTTACTCCATAACCTTCTTCATAAAGTATGCCCAAAGAGTATTTAGCTTCGGCATTATCTTGTGCAGCAGCTTTGCTAAACCACTCAAAGGCTTTCTGATAGTTTTTAACTCCACCATCACCATTTGCGTAATATGCACCTAAATTACTTTGTGCTTTTACTTCCCCTTGTTCAGCAGCTTTACTATACCATTCGAATGCTTTTTTATAATTCTGCTCTATCCCTTGCCCAAGAGCATACATTGCTCCCAAATTATTCTGTGCCTCTGCATTTCCTTGATTAGCAGCTTTGCTGTACCATTCAAATGCCTTTTTATAATCTTGAGGAACAACTTCTCCCTCTACATATAATTCACCAAGTTTTGCTTGAGCTCCTGCATCGCCTTTTTCTGCTAAATGCGAAATATCTTTAAAATCTGGTTGATGACTACAAGCTAATAAGTTGATTGCTACGAAAATAATGCCGATTTTTTGAAGTTTTTTTCTTAAAATAAAAAACATAATAAATATTAAATTGCTTGTGATGATAAATATATTGAATGAATTTTAGCATAAATCCTCAAGTACAATTGACTCAAAACCCAATCAAAACCTACCTATAAAATACTCCCTAATCCATCAATTTCTTACGACGATACAACCCACAATTCCCAGAAAATAACGCCGCCAACAAACAAGTAATAATGGCATAAGTGGCAACATTCATTCCAAATAGCTCAACAGCTAAAATAATCGAAGTCAACGGTGCCTTACTCGCCCCTGAAAACAAACTGACTAACCCTAATCCTGCAAGCAATGAAATTGGCAGATTTAAAACCGCCCCTAAAGCATTACCTAATGTCGCACCTACATAAAAGAGTGGCGTAATTTCACCACCTTTAAAGCCAGATCCTAAAGTGATGGCTGTAAAAATGGTCTTATTAAAAAAGTCGTAAAACTCAATCGGTACATAAAAAGATGAAATGATTTTATCTGTACCCAAACCGTTGTATTGCTGATGCGCAGTGAACAACGTAAGTAGCATAATGACAATACCACCCGCCATCGTTCTTAATGGCAAATAACGCACATATTTATAAAAGACGTCACTCGCAAAATGAATGGCAGCAATAAAGAAACGTGCGACTAAACCAAAGATCAGACCTGCCACAATTAAGTTCATGAGCGTGCCAAAATGAATGGCTGGAAACTCACTAATCACATAAAAAATATGCGGATGAACAATATCAAATAGCTCAGGGATGGCCGATGCAATCAGCGCCGACACAAAACATGGAAAAATAGCTGAGTATCTTAAATTACCTAAAGCAGTAATTTCTAACCCATAGATTGCACCCGCTAGAGGCAAACCAAACACCCCTGCAAAGCCAGCACCAATACTGGCGATTAAACAGATTTTTCGGTTATCTTCCGAGACTTTTAATATATGGCTTAAGTGGTCAATTAAGGCACCTGAAAGCTGAACCGCTGGGGCCTCACGCCCTGCCGAACCACCGAATAACTGCGTTAAAATTGAAGTAATAAAAATGATGGGGCTCATTCGTTTTGGAATAAACGACTTAGGCTGGTGAATTTCATCAATCAGTAAATGAGTTCCCCGTTCAATCGGTGATCCATATTTTTTAATGAGATAGCCAATACCAAAACCCACAAAAGGCAAAAAGTAGATCAGCCAGTGATGCAGGCTTCTGACTTTGTTTGAAATATCAAAGGCAACAAAAATTAAAGTCGAGGCCAACCCCGCGACGACTCCAATCACGATCGAGATGACGAGCCAATAGACACTGTATTTTAGAATTTGATCATATTCAGATGAAGGTAGAATTTTCATTCGCTTTCTTCAATTCGCCTTTGAGTGAGTGCCAAATTCTCAAATTGTTTTTATGCCGCCAGCTCATTAAGTGAGAAATGCTTAAACTGGGCTAAAAATTAAAGCCCGCATAAGCGAGCTTTCAATACAGTGATTAATTTTCACATCACTAAACTGTGAGGAATATCTCATAATTAGTGCTAATTTTCAAGCTGAAAATGGTTAACGAGTACTGCGAAAAATAACGAACTAAGTGAATAAATAAGCATTCGATTTGACCCAATTAAACTAACGCTTAATCGGGTCAAATCATTTAATGTAGTCTTAATTAATACTCGCAATCACGGTTTCTGCATGGCAGGTCGCGCCCTTCTCTGCGCCAATCTGAATAACGCCACTGCGGTGTGCCAGTACCTGCACTTCCATTTTCATGGCTTCCATAATGGCAACCACTTGGCCTTCTGTGACTTGCTCTCCATCTTCGACTTTCCAAGCGCTAATCACACCATTAATTGGGGCAAGTAAATGCTCGGCACTTACTTCTGGCTCGGTTGTTTGGGCTGGAGCTGCGGTTGCTGGACCTTGTGCAAACATCCCCGCAGGTAAACCTAAACGGTGTAACTTGCCATCAATTTCAATGTAGCTAAGAAGCATTGGTTGTTGATGGTTTGGAATGCCACGTTTGGTTGGCTTTAATTCTTGTTTAAAGTCGTTTTCGATCCAACGCGTATGTACATTAAATTCATCTGTAAAGTCAGGTTCATTAAGTACCGCACGGTGAAAGTCTAAAACCGAAGCTACGCCTTCAATTTTAAATTGCTTTAAAGCACGTTTAGCGCGAGCAATTGCAACTTCTCGGGTTGGACCAGTGACAATCAGTTTTGCCATGAGTGAGTCAAAGTGGCTAGATACCAATGACCCAGTTCGAACACCTGTGTCGATTCGTACACCGTTACCAAACGGTGCTTCAAATAAACTCAACACACCAAACGCTGGAATAAACCCACGTGCTGGGTCTTCGGCATTGATACGAAACTCAATGGCATGGCCTTGTGCTTTTGGTGTTTCTTTAATAGAAAGTGCTTCACCTTGAGCCACGCGAATTTGCTCTACCACCAAGTCGACTTTCGACGTTTCTTCGGTAACAGGATGCTCGACTTGCAAACGCGTGTTTACTTCTAAGAATGAAAGCTTGCCGTCACGACTCAGTAAATATTCAACTGTTCCCGCACCGACATAGTTTGCAGCCTGACAAATGTTTTTTGCCGAGGTTAAAATTTGTTGGTAAATCTCATCGCTAACAAATGGCGCTGGTGCTTCTTCGACTAACTTTTGGTTACGACGTTGCAATGAACAATCACGTGTGCCCAGTACCACAATATTGCCATGTTGGTCTGCTATCACCTGCGCTTCTACATGGCGCGGTTTATCGAGATATTGCTCGACAAAACATTCACCACGACCAAAAGCAGCTTTTGCCTCTCGCACTGCCGACTCATAAAGTTCTTTCACTTCTTCGAGTTTCCACGCGACTTTTAAGCCACGCCCACCGCCACCGAATGCGGCTTTAATGGCAATTGGTAAACCATATTGTTTGGCAAAATCTAAAGCTTCATCTGCATTATTGAGTGGATCTTGCGTACCCTGAACCAAAGGTGCACCAACGGAAGCTGCAATTTTACGTGCTTCGATTTTATCCCCTAGTTTTTCAATGGCACTTGGTGATGGCCCTACCCATTTTAAGCCCGCATCAATCACGGCTTGGGCAAATTCAGCACGTTCAGATAAAAAGCCATAACCCGGATGCACCATGGTCGCTTTTGATTTCTTTGCAACTTCAATAATCGCAGGAATATTTAGGTAAGTCTCGCTGGCAGTTGCACCAGCTAAGCCCCATGCTTCATCTGCAAGTTCGACATGCATGCTGCCAATGTCATCATCTGCATATAACGCGACTGAAGAAATTCCCATGTCACGGCAAGCATGAATAATACGAACGGCAATTTCACCACGGTTAGCAATCAATAATTTTTCTGTATTCATCATTCATTCTCAAAATCTGTAAATTCGGCAATTTTTCTAAATTTGATGCGGCAACCTGCCGGAATCTGTGCCACCAAATCCCAATGGTGTTTAGCAACAGAGGCAATGACCGGATATCCGCCCGTTAAAGGGTGATCATTCATAAACAAAACAGGCTGACCACTCGGTGGAATCTGCAAAGCACCAATACATGTACCTTCACTTTCCAACTCGTAGGTAATTTTGCGCGTCAAAGGCTCTGTACCTGAGAGTCGTAGCCCGACGCGGTTGCTTTCATTGGTCACCAGCCATTCTTGCTGACATAGCAGTTCAATACTGTCTTGTTCGAACCAATCGGTACGTGGGCCCATCACAATATCTAGCTCAACGACTTCGCCAGCTCGCGGTAAGTCACTTTTACCAACTTCATTTACGCTAATATTGGTTGCCTTTACCTGCCCTTGGTAAATGGTATCTCCAAGTTTTAAAGGCTCTGGCCCTAACACTGCCAAGCTGTCAAATGAGGCACTATTGAGTACAGGTTCAACGTCTATGCCTCCACGAACAGCCAAATAATTTCTTAAACCTGCTGTTGGTGGCTGAATTTGAAATTCATCGCCTTCATCCAAATCAATCGGTTGATAGCTTGCAAAGTCTGCGGTTTGTCCGTCGGCAAATTTCACACGAATGTTTGAGATAGCCCCAGCCACCGCAATAACACCCGCATGCTGCATTTTGGCTTTTAAGCCACCATTTAAAACTTCAATAACAGGTGTATGGGTTGGATTACCGACAATACGGTTAGCACTGTGCATGGCAGATAAATCCATTGCACCCGCTACGCCAACCCCAATATTGGTCTGGTTTAAGCGCCCTTCATCTTGAATAAGCATTTGTAAACTTGGTACAGTGATCTTAAACAGTGGCACCGATTGTTTCGGCTCAACCGTACGCGTGATTTGCTGCGGTACAGTCACTGTCGTTTGGTTATGCGTCACATCTTCAAAATGTACGGTCATGCCCGGTAACAGTAACGCAGGATTTTTACGCTCTAAATCCCACATTTTTTCTGATGTAGTACCAATCAGCTGCCAACCACCCGGACTGTCTTTTGGATAAATACCAGAGTATTTTCCAGCCAATCCCAAAGAACCTGACGGTATTTTTTTACGCGGAACCGTTAAGCGCGGAATATCGGTAAAAGGCTTATCGGGACTGCTCATATACGCAAAGCCCGGCGCAAAACCAATAAAAGCCACATTCCACACACTTTGGTGATGTTTTCTAATCACATCTGCAACAGTCAGCCCTTGTAGCTCTGCAACTTGAGCAAGGTCTTCGCCATCATAACGAATCGGCACAATCACTTCTTGGCCGCTACGCTCAAATCCAGAATCAATTTTGAGACTCTGAATTGAAGCAACCAGCGTTTTAAAATTGGTTTCGATCTCATTAAAGAAAACCAAAATTGTTTTTGCAGCGGGGACTAAGTCTTTAATTCCATTCAATTGCGTATTTTGCAATTTATTGTACAACGCCAAAGTTTCCTCTAAGCTCGCAAGCTCAATCAGAAAACAATCGGCGTTTACCGATAAAAAACGCATTTGTTTATCCTTTTTAATTCTTCTTTAGTCCAGTTAGCCAATCCAAGCACGGTCAGGAATGTCGGTAATAAACATGTGACCCGGTGCATGACTAATCGCAAAAGGAATTTTCGAGTTCATGACGGCAGCTTGCGGTGTTACGCCACAGGCCCAAAACACTGGAATTTCACCCGCTTCAATACGAGAAGCATCGCCAAAGTCTGGCTTATTTACATCCTTAATGCCTAAGCTTTCAGGGTGCCCAATATGTACAGGTGCACCATGCACGCTTGGCATACGTGCTGTAATTTTTACCGCTTCACTAATTTGATGCGATGGAATTGGTCGCATGGAAACCACCATATTTCCTGAAATACGGCCTGCTGGTTCACACTTGATATTGCTCAAATACATCGGTACATTGGTGTCGTCATGAATATGGCGAACTTCTATGCCCGCTTCTTGCAAAGCTGTTTCAAACGAAAAACTACAGCCAATTAAGAAAGTCACCAAATCAGGACGAGCGTTATAAATCTCTCTTGCATCGGTCACTTCATCGACCATTTCGCCATCTTTCCAAATGCGATAACGTGGGAAGTCAGTGCGAATGTCTGAGTCTGCTGCAAGCTTAGTTGCATAGATGCCTTCTTCGAGCACATCAAGCACTGGGCAGCTTTGCGGATTACGGTGTGCATAGAGTAAAAAGTCATAGGCCCACTCTTTTGGCACCGAAATCATGTTGACCTGCGTCATACCTGCGGCCATGCCTGCTGTCGGTTTATCAAAACCTGCACGGATTTTTAAACGCGCATCTAATGCGGCTTCAAGCTGAGCTGGGTCGACTTTAATATCCTTATACATGGTGCTCATCCTTATGCTTTATTTACAAATGGGCGAATTTCAATATTGTTTTTTAAAAGCTCGGCTTTAATGGCAGCCGACATCTCTAGCGCACCATCGGTATCACCATGTAAGCAAATGGTATCGGCCTGAATTGGAGTAAATACACCGTCAATTGACTCAACTCCACCATTTTTAAGCATAGACACCACACGGCTCGCAACAAATGCTGAGTCATGTAAAACCGCACCTTCTAGACGACGAGACACCAGTGAACCATTGCTGTTATAAGCACGGTCTGCAAATGCCTCAGATACCACTTTTAAGCCAGCCGCACGTGCCTGCTCGACTAAGTTCGATCCAGCCAAAGCTACTAAAACCAGTTCAGGGTTATACATTTTAATCGCATCAATCACGGCTTCTGCTTGAGATTGGTCATGGGCAATGGTGTTGTAGAGCGCGCCATGTGGTTTAACGTATTGCACTTTTGAGCCTGCCACTTTAGCCAAGCCATCGAGTGCAGAAATTTGGTAAAGCACATCGGCAATCAATTCGTCACGTGACAAATCCATATTACGGCGGCCAAAGCCTACAAGGTCTGGGTAAGACACGTGGGCCCCAATAGTCACACCAAGCTCAACAGCTTTACGAACCGTTTTTAAAATGCCGAGTGGGTCGCCCGCATGAAAGCCACAAGCAATATTGGCACTGGTCACGACAGGTAAAATCTGGTCATCATTACCCATTTTCCATGAGCCAAAGCTTTCACCCAAATCACTATTTAAATCTACAAACATGGCATTATTCCTTTATCACTTCACGCAGTCTGGCTTAAAGCTTGGTCAAATAGTTAAACACAGTCGTAAACGACATATAGCCCATCCACCACGTCAATAGACATGTTAATCCACCTAAAATAAGCAACCATTTTGGATAGTTATAATTACCCATTAAATCTTTACGGCATGCAGCAACATACACAAAAATTGTAAGACCAATTGGCAACACTAAACCGTTAAAACCACCTACAAAAATGAGTAGACCTGCCGGAGTTGCGCCCAATAACACATAGAGCAATAAAGCCAATGCGATAAAGGTAATGGTCGTATAGTTGGTTTGCTTTGGTGTTAAGTTCTTTTTAAACGCAGTAAAGAATGACACCGAAGTATATGCTGCGCCAATGGTGCTACTAATCCCTGCTGCCCAGAAAATTAAACCAAATAATTTAAAACCAAATGTACCCGCTGCATATTGGAATGCTTGAGCTGCTGGATTGGCGTCATGGCTAGCTAAATCAATCGTTGCACCGCTCACCACCACACCTAAAAAAGCCAAGAACAACACATAGCGCATGATGCCGACCACAACAATGCCCTTGGTCGCAGCTTTAGCAACTTCATCAATATTTTCAGGGCCAACAGCACCTTTATCGAGTAAACGATGTGCACCTGCATAGCAGATATAGCCACCAACTGTACCGCCAACAATGGTGGTAATAATGGCAAAGTCGATCTGATCTGGAGCAAAGGTTTGATGTACAGCTTGCCCAACTGGAGGCATCACAATGACAGCAACGATAATAATCAGGAGGATTTTAAGTAATCCCAACACGATCATACTTTTATCCATGGCAAGCGTTGCTTTTCTTGAGGCAAAAATCAAAATGGCTAAAGCACCACTTAAAATACCACCCCACTTTGTGTCGAGGCCAAAAAGCGCATTTAAACCTAAAGCTGCACCGGCAATGTTACCGACACTAAAGAAAAACCCGCCCAAAATCACCAGAAATGCCAGTAAATAACCACTACCCGGCAATGCTTTATTGGCAATGTCTGATGCACGCATTTGAGTAAGTGTGACCACTCGCCAAATATTTTGTTGAACCACATAATCAATCAGAATGGAAACTAAAATGGCAAAGCCAAATGCCGCGCCTAACTTGACTGTAAATACAGCAGTTTGGGTTAAAAATCCGGGCCCCATTGCAGAGGTCGCCATCATAAAGATCGAGGCTACAATGGCCCATTGGCGATCTGATAAAAAAGAAGATTTCAGTAAAGACATATTAATGCGTTCCTCATCCATTTGAGCTTAACAACGCTATTTTCAAGTTGAACCAAGAACACCATTTTTCGTCCCAAACGATATTCTTTAATCCTTTAAAATGACAAAGATTCCCTGTTCCCCAATCAACACAATCGGTGATCAAATCTTGTGTCTAAAATAAAAACATAGCTAATCCCTACGGACAATAAGACTTTTTACATAAAATGAAAATTTCAAGCTATTGATTTTTAATAATTTATAAATTATTGAAAAATCAGGATAAGCTTTACTTATTGAAGTTAATAAGCTGCTTTTATGGTTTCACATACAAAACAGCTTTTTTTAAATGAGAAACAATAGGGATAAAAGACACTCAAAAACAGCTTATTTTTTAATTTGCTCATTGAGTCTTTTCATAGCGCATTCAGAGACCTTAACCGCAACTTCGGTTAATTTCTCTTTTAAGGCAACATCGTTTCCTTGAATGTAGATCGAGGTGAAATGGAACGTTTTTAACTGAATAGGCGTATTTAATATTTCTAGTCGGCCATCAGTAATTTCTTTTAGTGCTGTTAAGGTCGGCACCACAGCAATACCCAAACCCTGCTCGGCTAAACGCAACAGCGTTGCCAATGAATAACTGGTAATTGAAAGTGGTTCATCAATCCCCTGCTCTTTCATTCGTGCTTTCAATTCTTTATAGGGATAGGTAATTTTTGGATAAGTTAAAATGGTATGTGACATTAAAGTTTTAAAAGACATTTGAGCAACACCACCTTTAAACGACGGTGAAGCCAAGAAACTTAGTTCAAAGTCACACAAGGCTTGTTCAATACACTCAAAAGCTAAAGTGGGCCCAAGTAAAAAAGCCATGTCTAAGTCACCTGTCCGAACACCTTCTTGTAAGTTAGGCGTAAGGTCTACCACAATTTCTACTGAAATTTTTGGGAACTCTTGCTGAACTTTTTCGATATATTCAACCAACCATGTATAAACAATAGTTTCGGAAACGCCTAAACGAATGGTGCCAGTCAGGTGTTGATTTTCAGTCAGTTCAGCCACCAGATCGGTCTCTAGTCGCATAAATTTTTCGGCGTACTTAAATAAAGTTAAGCCTTTGTGTGTTGGTTTAAGCTGCCGATAACTTCGATCTAAAACTTTAAAGCCTAATTCATTTTCAAGAGATGTAATTTTTTGAGAGACCGCAGGCTGGGTGGTTTGTAATTTAGTCGCGGCCTTATTGAAGCTCTTTAAAGTCACAACCCAATAAAATGCTTCAAGATTCTTTAAATTCACGTTTCATCCTGTCTTAAAAAACTCCTTTACTTTTATAGTATGGGAGTTGTTAGCGTGATTAGGCTAGCAATAAATAAATTTTTAAATAAAATTAGCCATCCAAATTTTTAAATGCTTTAGAAAGCTGACTAATTGTTTTGATCTGTTTTGAATAACGGCGGCATGAGCGGCACGCCAATAAATGCAGTTGTAAACCACTTTGCTCACGTAATAACAATGGTCTATCTTGCTTTTCAGACAACAGTTGAGTGGCTTGTCGACATGTCAGCATGAACATTCCTCCTTCAATAACCATTTATTTTCTAAACATTCACGTAGTCGGGTACGACTCCGATACATCAACACATTAAAGTTTGAGATAGACAATTCCAACTTGCTACAAATCTCATTAGAACTCAGCTCTATCACCTCTCTCATCATAAAAACTTGAGCATATTTGGCAGGTAAATGATTTAAACAAGCTTCAAAAATCATCCAGAAATCTGCCTGCTCCATCATTTCTTCAGGGCTTTGCCATGCTTGAGGCGCTTCATATTTATGCCAATGTCCGGAAGCATCAAACAGTGCATCAATACTCAGTTCACTTTCCTCATCTTTAAATAATTCAGTCATTGCGACCAAGCGCGATTTTTGTCGAATCACATCAATAATTTTATTTTTTAAAATGGCAAACACCCATGTTTTAAACGCAGCACGCCCTTTAAATGAATCTAAATGCTGGAAAGCACTCGTTAATGCCTCTTGCACCACATCTTCAGCTTGAGGAAGAGAAGAAAGCTGTAAAAAAGCAAATTTTATCATTTGCTGTCTTAAGTCTTGTAAAAAGGCTGGATTATGCAACTGATCTTCTATTTCTTCATGATCAGATGCCACGGCTGAAGTCATCCTTATACCTCTTTAAAATCATGGGGAACTTGAATCAATCGCACTCGAGTTAAAAGTGCTTTTAGTTCTTGAATCTGCAGATAAATATCATGTTCAGACAAATCAGTGAGTACAGATTGAATGAGTGTATGAATATCTTGGTCAGTTAACTTTACATTTTGAGTCAACTGTTCAATCACCATAGCAAACAAAGGCGAAAGCTGTTCAATACATACTTTGTCTTGTTCATCTCGCCAGACCATAATTGCTCCAGGCATAGACTCGACCTGTTCTGGAGTCATTAAAGTTGTCCACGTATAAACGGGATATTGATAAACCAATACCCATACCTTTGTGGTTAACTGCCAATCACAGTTTTCCTGCAAGACTATTTTTTCAATTTCAACAGTGTCTAAATACAACTCAAGCCATTCAAACTGCAACAACTCAGCCAACCAAGGATATTCTTGCAATATCGGGTGCTGCTGATTTGATAAATACTCTCTAAATTCCAGAGAAATATCATTATACAAAGGCGAGCGACACTGGGCTTTTTGAAAAAACTCCGAGAGTAATTGTTGCCACTTTAACTCTGGCAACATCGCACGAGCCACGGGATAAACTAAATCAATAAATGAACAGACATTATTAAAAAGTAAGTCTCGATAAATATTCATTCGTTCGGCAGGAAGAGCTTGAGGTAATTCCAAATCAGGATCTCTAATCCAGTCACAAAACTGTTGTTGCATGGTCTGAAAGGATATTTGATTTTCCTTCATAGCCACTCTCCTGTTGTTGAATTATTTTAATTTTGGCTAGCTCCTCTCCTAGCTCTTGCCATGATGGAATATTAAAGTCGCGCTCAAGTAAAGTTGCTTTCACACCACACACTTGATAGGTATATCTCAATAGTTCCCATACGCGATCACAAACCTCTGCACCATGCGTATCAATTAATAAATTTTTCTGAACTTGCTCATGTCCAGCAATATGTAAATAACGTATTCTTTCTTTTGGCATATCCCGAATAAATCCAAATGCATCACTGCCATGATTAATGCTGTTGACATAGACATTATTTACATCCAGAAGCAAATCACAGTCTGCATATTGAAGGACTTCACGGATAAACTCCGCTTCACTCATTTCAGCATTGGGCATTAAATAAGTAGAAACATTCTCTATGACTAATCGTCTTCCTAAAATATCTTGAACACGTAAAATACGTTCAGCGACATATTGAACAGCCGCTTCAGTCATGGGGATTGGCAACAAATCATATAGATAGCCGCCATCATTTGTATAACTTAAATGTTCAGAATAAATCGAGACATCATATTGTTCTAAAAAGCTTTTTATTTTTTCGATAAATTCAAGATTGAGTGGATGAGGACCGCCAATAGACAATGACAAGCCGTGACAAATTAATGGGGCTTTTTCAACACACTGTGCGAGTAATTTCGCGTGTCGTCCACCAAAACCTAGCCAGTTTTCAGGAGCAACTTCGATAAAATCGGGACATGTTTTTGCATCTAAAAACGAATCTATAAAATCACGCCTTAAACCCAGCCCTACGCCTGACAAATCCATCATGGTGATTTCTCCTTTTGGAAACGATGCCGACACTTACCAGAAGGTCGACATCATCCATGATCAGATCGTTTACTTAGCGCCGCACTTACCGTCAGCGACTTTTTTATCTGCACCGCACTTGCCATCCGCTGCTTTTTTGGTTGCTCCACATTTTCCGTCAGCTGCTTTTTTATCCGCACCACATTTTGCTTCGGCAGACTTTTCGTGGTTTTTCATTTTGTTAGCACCGCATTTTGCTTCACCGCATTTTCCATCTGCTGCTTTGGTTGCATGTGCTTCGGTTGTTGTATGGGTTGCTGCTACCGCCACTTGTGTAGCGCCAGCAACTGAAAGTGCTAATAATGCCGCCACTGAAGTCATTGAGTTGAGCTTGTTCATGTTAGTATTCCTTTAAAGATAAATTCTCGGTTTGTACATTTGTACGTATAGTTAGACGGACCAAATCCTTTTTTATTACACCGTAAATAAAAATTTTTTTTATGTAAGAAATATAGTCTTTATCCGACTAATTAATATTAAATTGCATCGGATGTGAAATTATCATGAAGAATTTTATTTATGGCTTATCTCAATATTATCAAAAACTGGGTAAAACTCTACAACATGCGGACGGCATCGCAGCTCTGGCTCTTCGATTATATTTAGTTCCTATATTTTGGATGGCAGGCACAAATAAATTAATGCACTTCAATGATATTGTAGAATGGTTTGGCAACTCAGATGGAGGTTTAGGACTTCCCTTTCCGTATGTAATGGCATTACTTGCAACAACGGCTGAGCTAGCAGGTGCAATATTATTAACATTTGGTCTCTTTACTCGCTTAATTAGCATCCCACTGATTATTACGATGTTAGTTGCTATATTTACGGTCCATCTACCAAATGGATGGCAAGCGATTGCTGATCCGAATGCACCCTTTGCAAACATGCAGGTCTTGGCCTCGGCTGAAAAGTTAGAGAAAGCTCGTGAAATATTACAAACCTACGGCAATTACGACTGGCTCACGTCTAGTGGTTCGTTTGTAATTTTAAATAATGGAATTGAGTTTGCCGCTACGTATTTAGTCATGCTTCTCGCACTGCTTGTTCTTGGAGGCGGTCGTTATTTCAGTTTAGATTATTGGATTAAAAAGAAGCTGCTCTAATTACTCATTACGCCAAGAATCCTACTGACAGCAACATAGGGCATCTTTTTCTTATTGTGTGCCATGTCTGGTTCATGACACACAATCAATATTGAGGCAATTTGGTCAAACCAGAAGCCTGTATGAAGTTATCGAATTCTCACAAAAATAATATCTAGGTCTTTTTTGGGTACAAACTTAGTCTTGGTCATTTGAAATTGAGTTGGACTAATTTTTTTAACTGGCCCATCCCAACAAAATGAAACCAGTTCGTCTTTATCGCGCTCAATGGTGAGCTTAAAGTTTTCAATTGGTTTTGCCCAATTTGCACCCGTCGTCAAAATATAGCCCAAAGCACTAAACGGCGAATTTTCTGCACTGGCTTTTTTTAAGCCCTGCTTAAATTGTTTATCCATACAAAATTGCTGGTTATATTCATCTGGATAGAGAGCTACAGCGCCACCGACCAAAGGTTTGTATTCATGATGAATCTTAGTCAAACCATTGGCTTTAAAAGTCTGCTTCCAACTATAGATCACTTGAGATGACCACGGAATCACATCATCTTTTTTAAATTTGGCTAAAATTTTCTGTATTTGTGGCTTTTTACATTGTTTTAGCTTATCTACATAATATTCATAATCATAGTTAGTACGAGTCCACGGATTTAGCATCTCTTTTTCACTAAAACCGCACTGTTTAAACTCATCCGTAGCATCAATCAGGGGAGATTTTTCATCTTTTTGAATAAAGGTTCTGACATGCATCTCCGGCTTTATATTTTTACCATCCACCACAATTTTAAAACTTTTTAAAAGTTCTTCGGTGTGAGCAAAATCAGACTCAAAAAAATTATCAATGCGCGGTAACGGAAATAAGATGGTTTCCGTTACGTCTTTATTACTTAAGTTTTTATAAAGATAGTCGACCTTAATCAGTTTTTTACTGATGAATAGATCTTCGCTTTGCATGGCAATCTGCGAGTTTTTGAGATATTGAATCCCACCTGTACCCACGTAACCCGTAGAGTCGTTGGCTAGACCATAGGTGGATAACGAAGCTAAAACAGCAAAGGTTAATGCAAACGTTTTCATTTTAAAGCGCTCTGTCATTTTCTAATTATAAAATATCGATCTGGAATAAAGCATAACTATTTAAGCATAGATACGATTAGTTTTTTAGTAATGACTCATATATCGCTTTAAATTTAAAAACTTTAATGAAAACTTAGTTTTTGTCTCGTCATCTTTTTAGGCACACTAATTTTTCCAATAAAGTTGGTTAGCCATAAAATGCATTCATCACGATGTTCAAAGTGAGGCATCAAACTAAGGTCAATTTTTATATCTCTATCTGCCAAAGGCAAACTCAAGCAATATTCAAAGTCAATCGACTTATATTTTAACCTCAGATCTTTTTCTTGGGCCTGTTTTTTGATTTCCGCCATGATACGGTTAAGGTTAACAATCAAATTATTGGAAACTTGATTATTTTCATAGACACGTTCATAGACGTTTTCAGCAACGTCAATGTATTTTATAAGCTCTGCATTTTCATTCATATCGTTCACTTTCTCTTTTTTTTAAAGATTATGAACAGCTAAATGTTTAATTGCGTTACTTGGCACATTGGTTATGTGAAAAATGTATCTTTTCCTTTATTGCAATATAAACTTAAATCATTGTTATTTATTATAAAACATAAAAATCATGCATATTTACATACAATTAATCTTGTCTATGATCTGAGTTTAAACATAAGAAAAAATTGAGTTATCAATTATATTTAGTCAAAAAAAACCGCCCCAGAAGGCGGTCGCTGAGTTTAAACCAGCAGTATATAGAAGCAAGGTGGACGTTCGCTTCTATATTCTTTTATGAAGGAGTTTTATTGGTTTTCATAAAATCCTCAGATTTAAAATAATTGATAATCATGTCTGCATGCTCTTCTTTTGGAGGAGCAACAGTTACAGGAAACGAATCTTTCGACATCTTAAAACCTGGTGGTAAAAAGTGCGAAATTGGTGGCAATTTAGGCTTTCCCCCTTCTGTGATTCGCTCAATAAGACCAGCTAACCAAAGAAGATATTCACCTTCGTTTGTAAACTTTGGCATGACACTCAAATCAATTTTAACTTTGCATTCACTTAACGGTTTCGTTAAATTTTCTTCAAAGTCTATATAGTTGAACTTGAGCTTAAACTCAGTTCCCTTGATGGCTTTTCGGATCTGACTAATTAAACAGTTAAGGTTCTGAGTAATGTCATCAGTGAATAAGCCATCTTTTTTTATATTTTTATAAACCTTTTCGGCTACAGCTAGATACTTTGGCATTAACCTCTCTCCGTCCTATTGTTATAAAGTTCTGATCTATGAATGTCTTATGTATTTGATTATGCTTAAACTCATGTAATTAAAGGTAACCTTATTAGACTTGTTTGTAAGTAGTTGGCGCTTTATGTAAAGCGCACCAATAAAATACCGAAAAAAATTATGGTTTTGATAACTCATCCGCAAAAATGCATGGTTGAATAGAGAAAGTTTGAAACATTTATTTTCATATTATTTTTACCATTTGGTAAAATTAATATGCTTTCATTTGCTTATCTCGTCTCACTAAACCCAGAACAGCTCGACGCACTCGTATTTCTTCTTCAGAAAAAGGTAAATGCTCGATGAGCTCGCAAATTGAGAGAGAATTATTTTCGATCAAAAAGCAGTCTTGCTCTGTTGTCCAATTAGTCGTAGCCGATTCAGTTTGTTTTAAATAGCGTTTCATATTTCCTAGCAGACTTGTTTACATATACAAAAAGCCTGCCTTTAGGCAAGCTTATATTTCAGATTTTGAATTGATCATTATTATAGCAGTCTATACATGATATGTTCAGTTAATATTGTAGCTGCCCTAACTAAACATTATAAAAAAGCCCACTTACTGTGGGCTTCTAAATGGTTATTGTGCGGCATTTACCCCAACAATAAACTGACTACAATTAGAACCTTCAGATGCATTACCTAATTGCTTTTCAGAGAATTTAAATTTGGAAGCAACTGATTCATAATCTTTTTTAAGGCTTTGGCCTGTTAGCTCACCAAGCTCTTTCACCTGTTCTGGTTTTAAGATGCCATGTTCAACTGCTTGGTTTACCATGACACATGCTGTCGTCATCGCGTCATAACGCGCAGCAGTTTTAGAGTAACCAAGAGCACCTATTACACCACCAACAATTAAACCAATAATGACCGCTAAAGTTACGTGCATCTTATTCATTTTTTAAATACCTAAAAATCTAACCAAAAGACGAACACTTCAAAAGGATGTGCTCAAGTCCAGTTAGGATAGTCGTATTTACAGGTTTTAAAAAGTTAGATTCTGTCACATTTATTGATAGATTACGTGAAATGTGTTTAATCAATTAAAAGGGGAAATATCAGACCTTCCTAGTTCTCTTTCGTTTTTTGCTTGGCACTTCTAAAGGAATAATCACCTTACCTGTACCTAACCCGCGAAAAAAATAATTAAAGATGTATAAGAATAACAAGCCAAAATAAAAAATAGGAAAAATACTAAAGGCAGTACTTATGATTTCCCAAAACATAACCCCGACTCTATAGTTATAACAGAATGATATGAGTCCACCTCTACGTCTAGGCCTTTGCTGAGTAATATCATCCTCAATAAAGTGAAAAATTCCCATAACAAAACAACCAGCAAATGTACTTGAGACTAAAGTCTTTTTAATTAGAGGCTTTTCTAACCAAGGGTATTTTTTTGAAGATTCAAACTCGGCTTTAAAAAAGAATTTATAAATTTCTTCTTGATATGCTTTATTAATTCCATATTTTTTAATAAAAAAATATGAGATAACACAACCCACAAAGAACATGACTATGGTTATGTAAATGCTATAAAGAATCGTAAAAAACGGTAATGGCCCTTTCGTACCAACAGTCACATGCATAGTTTGTGTGATGTATTGATATAGCTCGTACTGCCATTCATTTTTTGGATAAGCAGGAAATACAAATAAAGGAATAATAAAAAGAATAGAGCATAAGGCTATATTTCCTCTATTTTCTTTACTTTTCCGTGCAAGCGTAGAAAGAAAACTTTTAGAAGCCATATCTATATTTTACAATTTGGAATCACTTCTTTAACCTTATAAAAATCATTAAAAGCTTTTATAGTATTCATAACAAGCCATTCATTTTATTTAATATCTTGTGAACGAACTTTACTCTATGTTTTAGATGAAATCAAAAGAAGAGAGAGAAAGTTTCCTTATATGAAATATATACTTATTTTTATTGTGCTCTTTTATGTTTAAAAGAGCACTTTCTGAAGGGAACTTTGAGATATTTGTAAGTTATTAAGGTAAGAACGTTTTTGTTAAAAATACAAACCCGACAGAGAAAAAAGTATTATCGTGATGAGAAATTTGGTCACCATAACTTGCATTTAATTGAACAAAGTCTTTATAGAACATGTATCGAACACCTGTTTGGTAAAAAGCATCATTTCGATCATTGCCATATATTTCGGCAGTGAGCGTTAATGGGTTAGCAAGTTGTGTTTCGGTTCCAATACCCCACGTGGTTTGGCTTTTATGCGAGATATTTTCACGTAACCAACCAAGGTTGGCATGTATTAAAAACTTATCATCTAATGTAGAAAAACTTAAGGGAACATTAATCGTCCAATCTTTCTTTGAAGAATGCTTAGTATTGATTTGAGTACCAAATGAAAAACCGATTCCCCAATCATTCGTTTCTAAAGGCTTTAATAAAGTCTTACCTTGTAAAGTTGCATAACTGACATGCTCAGTATCATCATTTACTCTCCCCATCCCTACAGCAAATTCAAAATTACCACCAAAATTACAGGCTGGTGTTGCCCAATATACTTTGCTGTCAGAATTATGCTGCGCCCATGTTTCTAGCTGGCAAGTTTTTGGAGAAACCAGAGCAGCATCGTCAACAACCATAGGTCGTCCACTATGGCTCGCGCTAGATAATACGAATAAACAGAAACCAGAAATAAGTGAGCGTTTCTTTAAAGTAAATAACATTGGCATCACTCCCATAAGTCATGGAGCACATGCAAGTACTGCAACCCGTCATGAATAAATCATGGGTTAATAATAGAAATGAAAAGATGGAAATAAAAAACCTCTTCTTGCATCCACAAAAAGAGGTCTGTCAGGACTTCAGTGGATACTTAGACTATTACCGATCGACTACTGTCACTCGAGCAAGTACTCACATTGAAGCTCCTAAAAATTAGTTGGGCGGATTCTAAAATTACCGTTGTTAAATATCAAGTTAAAATTTCGTGTCAGTCTAAGCGATAGAAAAACAGCTTATTTTAAAAACTCTTTCACAGTTTCTTGCATACTTGTCGTTGCGCGGCCAATGAGCTGATGCAGATCTTTACTATCACTATATAAACCGTGTTTAGACACGCCTTCATCCGAATCAGCCAATATATGAGCAAACCCTTCTGGTACACCAACTTGTACTAGGAGTGCTTTATATTCTTCTTCGGGTAAATCTTGATAAGTTACATCTTTTTGAGTGATTTCACTTGTCCATTTTGCCACATCATCAAGCGTGTAACTTGTATCACCTGCCAGCTCATAAATCTTATTTTCATGCCCATCTTGCGTTAATACCACAGCAGCCGCTGTTGCATAGTCTAGGCGTGAAGCAGAAGAAATTTTACCGTGATGAGTTGCCCCAAAAATTTTGCCATGCTCAACTGCTTGTTTAAGACCCATTGCATAATTTTCGTTGTACCAGTTATTGCGTAATAACGTATAGGGAATATTTGATGCTTTTAAATATTGTTCAGTTTCAACATGTTCTTGTGCAAGTAAAAGTGGTGTTACATCTGCTTTTAATAAACTTGTGTAAGCAATAAATTTTACATGTGCGAGTTTTGCTGCATTAATAATATTTTGGTGTTGTACAGTACGTTGACCAATTTCATTTGATGAAATTAATAAAAGCTTATCAATACCTTGTAGTTGCTCTGAAAGTTTTTTTACATCATTAACATAATCAAAAGGACGAACTTCTACCCCTTTTGAACTTAAATCTAAAGCTTTTTCTGGATTACGGACTAATGCCACAATATTTTTTGCTTCGGTCCGTTCAAGTAATTGAGAAATAACGAATTGACCAAGTTGACCTGTTGCACCAGTAACTGCAATACGCATGGTGATCTCCATCTGATGTAATTGAAATATTTCAATCATCGTAGTATCTTCACTTACTAAAAGTAAGTACTTACCTAAAAGTAAGTTCAGCATTAAATGTAAACTTTTGTAATGCAGGTAATGAGCAATGAAAGGTTTAGTTTTTGCAGCAAATTGTCCATCTAGAAAAATCTTGTTAACACTAACAAGCCGTTGGAGCGTTTTAATTTTAGTTGCATTACGTGATCAGCGTTTGCGCTTTAATGAATTAAAAAAATTAATTGATGGGATTAGTGAAAAAATGCTTGCACAAACCTTAAAGTTACTCGAGCAAGATGGCTTTATCTTTCGTCAGGACTATGCCGAAGTGCCCCCTCGAGTAGATTATCAATTAACAGACTTTGGCCGAGAAGCTTCCGATAGACTTTTTGATTTAACGGATTGGCTTGAAAATAATATATCTCAGTTATTAGAACAGCAGCCTCGTTCAGACTTAGTTTAATAAGCAAATCTTTGTATATTTAAATTTGCTTCACGATTGATATATCTTCATCTAACTCTTATCAACAAACTTAGAGTCCGTACTCCTTTACCCGAACCCCAGCAAAAAACACTCAAGCACTCTCTCCTGCTCGATTGCCACATCTGAGCTTATAAGCTGAATAATTGCACCTTCAATCATATATAAAAATAGCTTGGCATCCTGAAAGGTAGCATCTGTTTTGAGTTTTATAAGCTGGCTATAGATTTCATTAATTAGCCATGTGCGATATCTCACCGCGGTGATATAGGCTTTTGGATAGGTCAGTTTCGTTTCAAAAATTGCTTTAAATAATAAATAGTACGGCCCTTCTACATCGCTATGTAAGAAATAAAGTTTCTTAAGTTTATCCTTCACGTTTGCACTTTGATCGTACTCAACAATTGCATCCACTTTTTCTTTTAAACGTTCTTTTTGTACAATCAAACAGATTTCAACAAATCGCTCTTTAGAGTGAAAATAATTATAAAAAGTGGCTTTCGGAATTTTTGACTCTTTCACGATTCGGTCGACTCCAACCTTATGAAATCCGTGATGGTGAAATAAATCAATCGACTTGTTGATGACTTGTATTGCACGGGAAGAAAGCACTAACTTTGGCATAGTTTTACCGTTATAAATTCTTGTTGTTACTAAATGAGATACTTTTTTGGGAGAAAAAAGGCACAGCAAAGCCCGTAAGACTGTGCTTGGCACATCTCAAGTTTTATTGTTGATTAAGTTTTAAGACGAAGTAATTTAAAGCCTGAAAACCTTACGGCGATCAAACTGCTTTAAACGTTTAAGCTGTGTCGTTATAGCTTTTGGCATTGAGAGCCAAGAAATAATGGATGTGCAAAGCCAACTCCTTTTTATAGGGAGTTCTGCCAAAACATTATAAATTATGGTGGCAGAACGGAAGAGGGTTCGCGGACTGGTTTCGACTCCAGCACACCCAAAGGTGTCCCTCCCCCGTCCTACCGCAACGGGAGGGAACGAGGAGATGCTCACACAAAACTATTCCTCAGAAGAAATAATCCTGATGTGGTCGAAAAAATCGGTCCGCGACGACCGACTGGCAATGTGGCCAGCAGGCGAAGAATAATATTCAGACCTCTTTCAGTCAAGCACACAAAATGATATTTGTTTTAAAATAGATCATTAAAAAGTAAGGATAAATAATTAAAATTTATTGTTAAATTGGGGTTTATAAAAGACTAAAATAAAGACAAATGGCTACTTTTTCTGCTTTAAGAATTCCAATAAATTGATAAAACCTTATTACATAGGATGTAAATATGTAATTTTATTCCATCCCATTCATACAAGTATATTTATTTATCAAGGTATTTCCTTTTCAAGAGGTTTACGGACATACGGTATCAATTCTTTTTTTATTGCTCCAAATAATTGAAAATTTTGTTTAGCCATATTTAAGCTAATGCCATTTGCCCCACCCATATAATCAGGATCTTCATTTTGAACATTATCATCTTCCCAAAAACAAATTGGACAGATTTCAAACGAATCATAGGCTAAGTCATCAAATGTAAGATAACCACAACATAGACATGCGTAAGACACTATTTTCTCCCATCTTTGTCTATTCCAATAAAGTATACCATCAGTATGTTTAAACACATTTTATGGATAGTTCATGAATGTGTTCCTCTATTTTTAACATTCAAAACTAAAATTTTTTTATAGCTATTATTAGTGATAGTTTATTATTTATTTTAACCCCACTATGAATAATATATTTTTAATAACAATTAAACTTAAGTAATTTATATAAGAAAGATTATGGATTTACATGAAGTGAGTATCTCTACTGAAAGACTCAATCTAACTCCTTTTACGGCAGAAGATGCCGATGAGACATATAACTGTATTACGCCTACTCTGACACGCTATATGGCGTGGGACCCTCAACCAAGACATGAGTTTGATCAAACTTGGAATGCTTGGTTAAAAAACTTCGAAACTGGATCTGAAATTATATTTGTTATAAGAGATGTACATACTCAAATATTTATAGGCCTTGTTGGCCTCCATCGTATGCAAACTCCTCATCCAGAGTTAGGCATATGGATAAGCGAAGATTATCATTATCATGGTTATGGAAGAGAAGCTGTATCAGCAGTCGCTAAGTGGGCAATAGACTTTGTTAAACCAGACTATTTTATTTATCCAGTTGCTGAAGCTAACGCTCCAAGTCGAAAAATTGCAGAATCTCTAGGAGGGAAAGTAGTTTCAAAATCTACAGGCCCAAAATACGAATTTGTAACTTATGAGATTCCTGTTAGTTGTTAATACTTAAAAAAACATAACAATCAAAAGACTAATGATGTCTTAAAAGAGAAAACTTGCAAAAAATCATCTATGATAATATTTTAGAGTAATTACTCTAAAATGAGATCTAATAATGAAAACTAAAAGAATTGGTTCGTATCACTGGATGCAAGCTACCAATGGTCAGCTCAGCTTCAAAGAGAAAATTAAGTTAATTCAAAAAATTATGCTGCCAAGTATTATGGCCTCTATAAAAATAAATTACTTTCGATTCAAAACTTCTCATGATTTTGATATTGATCAGATCGTAATACCAGATACTCAAATGGTTAAAGTCGCGCTTGATGAGCTCGAAACTAAAGCAAGTATATCTATCTACAATCATTCATGGCGAACCTATTTCTGGGGAGCTGCCCTAGGCCATATACAAAAACAGCAATTTGATGATGAATCACTTTTAATAGCCTCACTTTTTCATGATATTGGCTTAACTGAGCAACATATTCATAGTAAAGGTTGTAGCTGTTTTACCTATGAGAGTGCTAAACAATTTGAACTAAAGGCCAAAGAACATAGCTTTGATGAGAAGAAAAGTGAAGTCATTAAAGATGCTATCTGCTTACATATGAACGGCTATATAGATCATTCTGACCCTGCAGAAATTACGCTATTACAGCAAGGCGCATCCTGTGATGTGATTAGCGATGGGCTATATAAACTCCCTCTATCTTTTCAAATGGAAATTTTAGAAAAGTATCCTAGAAAACAATTTAATAAAGAATTTATTGAGCTTATTAATTTAGAAAGTAAGAATGTACCAGATTCTCGAACGAGCTTATTAAGTAGTCTTGGTTTACCGCTCATGATTAAGTCAAATTTTTTTAAAGAGTAGAAATATTAATATTTATATAAAGTACTTGCACCAAGGATTGAAACACTAGGAGTTGGATTTTGGAGTAAAAACGTAAATCTCTTATATTTAGAGTTCTGCTGTTAAATTAAGATTGTTAATTATCCTTTTGCCTATTTTTTGAAATGGGATAATAGTTTTAAAAAGTCATTTAAAGGCATGGGGCAGCCCCACAAATAGCCTTGAAACTCAGTACATCCATTACTTTTAAAAGCACTAAATTGTTCATGAGTTTCAATGCCTTCTACTAACACGCGAAGGTTTAAATCCAGACCAATTTTAATAATGCCAGTGACTAATTTATTACTGCGTTTATCATCCAATGCTGCCTGTACAAAGCTACGATCAATTTTGATTTGGCTGATGGGCATTTTTTGTAGATAGCTTAAAGATGAATAACCTGTACCAAAATCATCAAGAGAAAGCTGAACTCCTTCTTTAGATAAGAACTGCATTTTTTCGATCATGCTTACACAATTCGTTAAAGCAATATTTTCAGTAATTTCTAATATGAGACGAGATGGATTGACCTCATATTGCTGAATCAACCCAATCACAGTTTGCTCAAAGTTTGGTTGCATGAAGTGATCAGGACTAATGTTGATTGAAAGCGTAAGATCTTTAGTCTCGACTTTTTTGCTCCAGTCTTGTAAAACTTTACAGGCTTGAGCCAATACCCATTCCCCAATCTCTGGCATTAAGCCAAAACTTTGTGTCGATGGAATAAAATCTTTTGTAGGAATATATCCTGAAACAGGATGATGCCATCTTAATAAGGCTTCCGCGCCTATCAGTGTTTCAGAGGCATTGACTTGTGGTTGATAAAAAAGCTCAAACTGTTGTTTAGCAAGCGCTAAGCGTAAGTCTTTTACCATGCTGTTTTCTATTTGTATCTCTAATTGCATGGTATAAATTGAAATGCAAATCATGAGTGTCGCAACGCAAGTTGCAATCCATCCGCCATGATCACGAATATCTTCAGATAGCGGTATAGCACTCTCAAGATTAAAAGAGCTACCACTAAAAAATATAAAACACCCAATCGACAATAAAATTAAAATGAATTGTAAATAGCTTGGATTTCTACGGTAATTTAAATATCCCAATATCGCCCCAGCAGGTAAAAACAAATGAGCTACCTGTGGACGGTCACTTGTAGCTATATCAAAAAATAGGCAAAAAACGACTGGAAAAACGAGAAGAACCGATTGTGAGAGGAGAATACCCGCTGAAATACGGTTTATATAAATGAGAAAAAGGCTAAATATGGAGATCAATGTAAAAAAGATGTCCATATAAACAATTAACCACATTTGTGAAAATGCGAAATATATAGTCCAAAACAAACAAAAAATAATACAAATAAAGATATTTGCTTTTGCTGCGATTGTAAGCTGCTGATCTTTTACGGTACGGTAATTTTTTTTGCGTTTTTTAAAGTAAGACGAAGCTATCATAAATACATCAACCGTAAAATATTTCTTTATAAACCCCAAGCTTGATCAGTGATATACCCTGTCAATTTTCACCAATAAAACGTCATGTTTTATTTACTGTTCTAGGACTCATCTTGAGATCGATATTGTTTTAATTGTGGTGGCACAGTCCAGCGCTTGAATTGAACAGACTTGCTTTTCAAACACTCTATTATTTTAAAATATTGTTCCCTAACGATACATGCCTCTACTGGGCTACACAAGGTTTGAATACTAAAAGCAATTAACATATTTAATGAGAAATATCATTTAGCCACTATAGATAGCTCAGTGTATATTATGCGACTCAGCTTCTGGTTTATTTAACTCTCCTATGAAGAACGCATTTTCTGACAGCAACCAAATTAGAAAAGTGTCTAGTTTCCCTGAACTTGTAAATACAAAGTTTCAAGGAGAGACAAATGCGATTTGCTGGCACAGAAATTTGGTGGGCGACTTTAAAGAAATTGTGAATAAGCTTCAGTTAAAAGAAAATATTACAGAAGTTTCTATTGAAGACCTATTAGCGCTAAAACTTTCAGAAAAAGGTAATCTTGCAAGGACAACTATTTTAGAAGATATCGACCTGTTAACTGATTTTGGTGCATCACCTGTACTTAATTTGCTTAAATATTATGACCGCGATGAAGAACTAGGTTTCATTTCAACCGATGTATATTCATTTCATGTTGATCGCTCCCCCATTGAAACCGATACATTCTTATGTACCTATCACGGCGCTGCTAGCGATATTGTGCCCAATGAACAAGTTGAACAAAAAGTTTTAATTCCAGAAATTAGAGAAAAGCTCAAAGAATTATATGACGGCTCTGATGCTGAATTTGAAGCTTTTTTGGCAGAGTATTTTTTTGATTTGCATTATCAGCCTAAACCCGATGCTCAACCTGTAAATTTAGGCACGGGACATATTTGGCGTTTAGCAGTAGATCATCCAACTCAAAAGGTTTTACCTTGTGTTCACCGAGCACCTGTTGAAAAAGATGGCGAGTATCGATTGCTGTTGATTTGTTAAATATATTGCCACTCCATGACGGGAATGGCTTGAAATCATTTTTATCCAAGAAAACTGGCTTAACTAATCTCTTAAGATATTCCGAAAACGGATCAAATAAATTCGGATATCTACCAAAGCAAAAATAATGAAAAATATGATTTAAAGTAGTTGACCCTCACGTAACGTAAGCCCCTAGCATAAAACACGCCTAAGGAAGAAGGAGCTAAAAAGATGCTGTTAAAAGTTGGTGAATTGGCTAAGCAAACAGGACTTACTGTCCGTGCTCTTCATCACTATGACGATATCGGTTTACTTCAGCCTTCGGTCCGTTCCGATGCTGGTTATCGACTATACACCCGTAAAGACATTACTCGTTTGCATCAGATTCAAGCATTACGAGGACTGGGAATGTCGTTAGCCGAAATCTATACGGTTCTTGAAGACCCCAATCTTGCGCTTTTACCGATTATTGATCAGCAGATTCAAGCAATTGATCAAAGGCTAACAGAGCAAAAGAAATTGCGAAATCAGCTCAGCAAACTTAAATCTCAGATCATAAGTGGTGAAGAGCTTGGTTTGGAGGATTGGTTAAAAACACTGGAGCTTATAGCGATGTTTGAAAAATACTTTACAAAAGAAGAGCTTGAAAAACTGACTTTCTTACAAGCAGGCACTAAAAGCCACCAAGAATGGCAAGGGTTAACTCAAGCAGCAAATGCACTATTTAATGCTGGCGAACCATCTGACAGTAAAGCCGCTCAAGACTTGGCTCGAAAGTGGATGAAAACTCTTGAGCACAATACGCGAGCTAACCCAGAATGGTTAGTTAAACTAAATGCCATAAACTCAGCCGAGCCTGAATTTCAGGAAAAATTAGGCGTAACGCCAGAAGTTGTTGAGTTTTTACTTAAAGCTTTTTCTGAGAGTAAGCTGAGTATTTTTGCCCGTTATTTATCTGACGATGAGTTTATTTTTCTAAAAGAGAATTATATTCGTGAGATGAAAAAATGGCCTCAATTATTGGTCGATATTGAAAAATTGATTGATGCCGAGGTCACACCAGATAGTGATGGAGCAAAGCATTTGGCACAACAATGGCTCTCTATGCTACAAGGCTATGCTGGCAAAAACCCAAGTACTCAAGAAAAAATCCGTACAGCAATGCAAAGTGAACCAAGCCTTGCCGACGGTACTTGGCTCAAACCAGTGACGCTACAATTTCTAGAAAAAGCAGTAGCAGCATTAATGCGTGGTGCTTAGTTCTATCAAAACAACTGGCTACACCATAATTTGGTGTAGCTTTTTAAAATACTCTATTCACCCATAAAAACAGGTTTTTTATAAATTAGTTTTTGATATTTATGATTATTTTGGTTTCTACAATTAATATATAACATTCACACGAACCCAATCTTCATACTTGGTTGCCTGAACATTCGTACTTGATATGATCGCTCCATGAATAGGAATATTTTCTTTCATCCCTGTCGCAATTCGTGAACGAACTTTATCTGCCACCCCTCCCCAAATTTGAGTGTGGCCCGCATCTTGATACAGTACATATGCAACAGATGCTGGGCTGGCCGTAGATTTAAGTTCAAAGTTATTGTCTGAGGTTACAGCCAATTGATAGGGTGTATTTTTGCTGCATTGCACAGTTACATCCGTTCTTGCAGTAGGAACTGGCTGAGCACGTTCAACCGAACCAAAATCTAAGTTTCCTTGTGTGGAAACTTCACAAGTTTCTAAAATGGTTAAACTGACCCTCAATGATGTAGATGCATTTCCCGCATCTGCACTATTTAACGTCAACATTCCCATCAGAGAAAATAAAGCATGTCTAATGACTTTCATTTCTTCTCTCCTTAACTTTTTGTTCTAATGTCTATTCATCTTTATATTGTGTTTTTTCTGTTCCTATTAAAGAAACAGCTTTCAGGATTGTTTAGTTATAAGACTTAATATTGCACAGTGTCAATCTATACTAATCACATGATTTGCATATTATTTTTATAATTTGTGATGAGTTACACGCAATCTAAATAATTTAAAAAGTAGTGGATGTTTTTTATTTCTCCTAAGCGTAAATTTTGTCATTATTTATCAAACTGTATGCAGTTTAATCACCCTACTAGTTCTAGAAATTATCAGTAATTTATAATCTGCTTTTAAACCTTGCTTAATCATTCTGTCCATTCTCGCAATTGCATAAAAAAACTGATCAAAATAATATCCAAACAAATAGATTACAACTTTACATATTGTTTAGCTTATAGATTCAATACTAAGAAAATTGTGAAGTTAAATTTAAAATGAATAATTCTGGCCTTTAAAACCATTTATTTTTAATTCGAGAAACCATTGATATGAAAAAATATTTATTATTAATTTTATTCAGCTTTTATTCGGTTCATTCATTTGCGTCGGACAAATTACATGGCAGTGTTTGGAAAACCATTGATGACGCAACCAATCAACCTCGAGCGCTGGTAAGATTTAGCCAAGATAAAAATGGCAACCTCTCTGCAAACATCGAAAAAATACTTGTTCCAAGTGAGGCTAACAAATGTACGATGTGTGAAGGTACCTACAAAAACAAATCTTTAATTGGCTTAACCATCGTCAAAAATTTAAAAAGTGTGGGTCAAAATAAATATGACAAAGGTTCTATCCTCGACCCACAGTCAGATAAGACCTATCGCTTTAGCCTAACAGTTTCACCAGATGGTGAAAAACTTACCGCTCGTGGATACATTGGCATCTCTGCGATTGGCCGGAATCAAACGTGGTATCGAGTTAAATAGCTCATGAACTAGCATTAACCAACTCTTTATAGCTACTTACCGATCATAATTACAGTCAGTATGTGCATGATGCATATAATAGTTTTTATGATCTGTACTTAGCTTGAATCATCAGCATGATAATGACGAGTAGCGAAGGTATTGCAGCAATCACGAATAAATGGGTAATGACCAGAAATTGGGAAAGGTAGCCACCAAATAGCGGCCCAATGACCGAACCCAAACGGGCAATTCCGATACTCCAGCCCACCCCTGTAGTACGAAGTGAAACTGGGTAATAACTGGCAGACAGTGCATTAATCGCAGGTTGCCCACCCACAATGGCAAAGCCAGCAATAAAAATGATAATAAATAATAAAACAATATGGCTAACCGCATAGCCAATTAAAGCAACACTCATCACTGCAACCAAAAAAACAGGAATTAATACTTTATAAAATCCTGTCTTATCGATTTTAAGGCCCATCACCACACTACCAATCGTACCGCCTAATTGTAGAGTGGAACCGATCATCAATGCCTGATTTAATGAAAGTCCTGACTCTTTGGCCAAAGTCGGGAGCCAGTTCGCCAGAAAATATAGACTGATCATATTTAAGATACTAATGATCCAGATGGAATAGGTAAAAAACGCGCGCTGATTTTTAAACAACTCAAGCGGCGACTTTTTAACCTCAACTTCAGTGTTATTAATAATTTTTATTTCTGAATTAAATGTTAAGGCCGGATAGAACTTCTTTAACCAAAATAAAATTTTAGGAGTATTTTTATTATCTTCACTCAAAAAATATAAAGATTCTGGTAACTTAAAGTATGTGATAAAGAAAATAATTAAAGGAACAATACCGCCAAAATAGAAAATTGCCTGCCAGCCTCCCCAAGGAACTAATAAGGCGGATATACCGCCCCCTAACATTGCCCCTACCGTATAGCCACAAGAAATGACCATCATGGTAAAAATACGAGATTTGAATGGAACAATTTCGGAGCTATAAGCCATAACATTTGGCATGATCCCTCCTAAAAAAATTCCTGTAACAAAGCGGATTGCAGTCAATTGTTCAATATTACCTACATGTGGCGTCACCAGCATCAATACCGAGAACATAAAGGTTGAGATCAGTAAGATGGGACGGCGGCCAAAACGATCAGAGAGTGAACTTAATAAAAATGATCCGACAAACAAACCAAATAAGCTGGCGCTAAACACAATCCCTAGCATGGATTTTTGAACGCCCCATTCTTCTATAATCATTGGGGCTGCGTAAGCCATAGACTGAATGTCATAGCCATCCATAATCATCAGTAATAAACAGGTGATCAGAATAAATTTTTGATAGCGTCCAACTTTCTGCTGATTGATCAAATCACTTAATGCAACTTCTTTCATGGTATTCCCTTCTCCATGACATGCTTTAAATTAATTCATTTTAATTATGCAATACGTAATCAATTTACGATTAACGTAAAATAAAATAGCAATAATATGCCAATAAAGTCAAAATATTATTTTTTATAATATAAACAAAAAGTTAGATCGGATGATTTGATTATGTCGAAGTAATGAGCTCATCTTATTGCACAGGGGCTATGGTCTGCTCATCTAACAAAAAACAAGCAAACCAAACATTCTATTATTTAAATTATTTTTAGATTCAAACAGATGATTAAAAAAACAATCGAAAACCTTTTCCCTCTCGTCTGCCTAATCTGAGCTTAAGAGCTAAATCACTCCCCTCAATCAACATTCTCCTTTTCAGCAGAAGATCCATTACTTGATGGTTTAGAAGAGCCCAAAGCCATACTTGAGAATACGCCATCGCGATAAATCCATGCATGTAATAACGCAGCAGACAGATGACCAATAACCACAGCAAATAATAACCAAGCCAAAATTCCGTGTAGAGTACGGAACCAAGCGTAAAGCGTAGAGTTAGTAGGTGCTATAGGTGGAAGGTCCCAACCCGGAAATAGAGTTACAGGCCAATTACCTGCTGATAGCGTAGCCCATCCGAGCAATGGCAAACTAAACATCAAAAGATAGAGCAGCCAATGTGATGCGTGGGCAATAAACGCCTGCCAGCGTGGTACAGTCGGCGGCAAAGGTGGAATTGGAAAATAGAGTCGATTTATTAATCTTAAGATGACCAATAATAAGATTGCGATTCCTAAAGGACGATGGATATCGATTAACCACGGACGCCAAGTGATTGAGGTTGTCATTCCCACACCAATAAATAGCATGGCCAAAATCGCTACCGCCATAAGCCAATGTAGTATTCGAGCAGTCAAATTAAAATGACGTGGAGCATTATTGTTAGATTTGTTTTGCATGGCTGATCTCTCCTATTTGCCCACGGCATCCGTTGCTTTGCCAAATCCAATTTCACGTAAGCGAGCATTGTAAGATTGTGAATAGATGCCTGCTCGTGCGGCGAGTACGGGATCATCTGATAACTCAATTCCTGGTGGAACTAGTGTTGGGTCAAAGTTAATGTCACGGCAAACACCATTTACCTGTTCAGTTACATTTTTGACTTCCAATGTTCCTGCTATCACTTCTTTGCGTTCTTTTGGCCAAGGTTGAGACGGGTCATTCACTGGGTCTCCCGGCTCGGCAAGTTGCAAAACTAAATCCCAATAGAGCGGCCCTTCAGCTAAACGTTTTTTGATGTCTTTAAATAAAAAATCATGGCCAGCTTGATCACGTTGTTCTTTCGTCAGGCTAATAAATTTTGCATGAGGACGCATAGACCAACGGACTGGCTGTTCTTGTCCATTAGCAGCCCGCAATATAAAAGCATTTACGACATAAAATTCTGCACCGCTGAAACTACCGGTTAATGGCATCTTTGCCTTTTGCTCAATAGACTTACGTGCTTCTGGATATTCTTTTAAGAAAGTCTCAACAAGGGCTGGATCAGGTTTGCCAGTAGCTGGAACTGGTTTAAATGCTTTTTGCTGTGCCAAAAAACCTTCAGCATTTCGTGTAGGGAAATAGGGAAAGTTGTTTAATTTCATGCGCCATTGTGAATGATCAACTGCGGAAAGTAATAAAGCCATACTTACTGTTGCTGACGAATTATCTGCCGCATGCGGGTTACCACTTCCAATAGAAAATCGGCCAATCGCTGGTATATCAGACTTGGCAAATACCGTGGCTTTAGAGAGTGCCGCCGCCGCACCATTACTGTGGTAAGTGCCATCAAAACAAATACCCTTACCGTGTGCACGTCGATATCCGGGATCAAAGTTATTTAATGAGTCTCCCAAAAAGGTTTTGCTTGTGGTGCGATGTCCAAATAGACCGGCGACCCAAGCAAATGCCAATACTAAAGAGCCTGCGATTACTGCAATACCCACGAATCGCAGCCAATACTTCTTTAGAGTTTTAAAATTCAAATTATTCATTCTTCATCCTGTGTAAATTGTATGGCTGTATCCCTAAAAAAGAGTTTGATCATGTAAAAAGAGTATTACTTACATTGATGGAACCACGTTCAAAATTAGCTGAGTAAAAAAATCCCGAAATTTCTGGATCCAATAGAGATAAGCCTTAATATAATATTTATTTCCCGATCATATAAGGTACGCACCTCGGGGTTAGTATTCATCTTATTAACAATTGAGTGGAGATAAATAAAGCATGGGAACGAAGAAACTAGAAGCGCCGACATTGACCGAAAGAGTCCGAAGAGGTGATCTTTTTAAAAGCGAGCTCGTTAACTAGTGATAATTAATAGTAGAAATGAGAAAACAATCTAACACCTTTTCCCGATCAATTGCCCCATCTGAACTTAAAAGCTGAATAATTATGCCTTCAATCATATATAGAAATAGCTTGGCGTCCTGAAAAGTCGCATCCCTTTTGAGTGCTCTAAGCTGGCTATAGATTTCATTAATGAGCCATGTTCTATATCTCAACGCGGTTTGATAGGCTTTTGGATGGGTCAGTTTTGTTTCAAACATGGCTTTAAACAATAAATAGTACAGTCCCTCTAAATCGGTATGTAAAAGATAAAGTTTCTTAAGTTTTTCCTTCACGTTTGAACCTTGGTCGTATTCAACAATTGAAACCACTTTTTCTTTTAGACGTTCTTTTTGTACGATCAGGCAGATTTCAATAAACCGCTCTTTTGAATGAAAAAAGTTATAAAAGGTCGCTTTGGTAATTTTTGACTCTTTCACAATTCTGTCGACCCCAACCGTATGAAAGCCGTGATGCTGAAATAAATCAATCGACGTATTAATAACTTGAATAGCGCGTGTTGAGAGAACTAACTTTGGCATAGTTTTACCGTTATAAAAATTCTTGTTGTATATAAATGAGATAAAAAACCTGTGCCCTTTCTGGGAGAAAAAAAGCACAGCAAAGCCTATAAAGACTGTGCTTGGCACATCTCAAGTTTTATTGTTGAGTAAGTTTTTTGGTCGTGACGATTTAAAGCTTGAAAACCTTAGGGCGATCAAACTGCTTTAAACGTTTAAGCTGTGTCGTAATAGCTTATGGCAAGGGCCGCCAAGAAATAATGGATGTGCAAAGCCAACTCCTTTTTATTGGGAGTTCTGCCAGACATTAAATTTATGGTGGCAGAACGAAAGAGGGTTGACGGACTGGTCATAGAGCCAGCACACCCGAAGGTGTCCCCCTCCCGTTCCACCGTAGAGGGGGCACGAGGGGCTAGACACTAAAGATATAAAACCTTTAATGCTTCTATGATACGGTCCGTCAAAACCGACTGGCAATGTAGGCCAGCACGCAAAGGATAGTGTCCAACCCTCTTACAGTCAAGCACACAAAATGACATTTGTTTTAAAATAGATCATTAAAAAGTAAGGATAAATAATTAGCAACTTATTGTTAAATTGGGATTTATAAACAGGCCTTTCCCTGCTTAAAGTAGGAGGCAAAATTCACTAACGACTATATAGCGGATCTTCCTCAACAAAAAAAACCTCACCCGATGAGGGTAAAACCCATTGATAAGTTCCTTCTATTTTCTGCATTTTTTCTTTAAACGTATTATATATTGCTACAAGGTTATGTTTTTCATCATATTCCCCTATATAGCCACGTTCCTTTTCTTCATGAAAATCTCTAAACATTTTATGCATTTTTACGGCTCTAAGTTCCATTTCATTTGTCCTTCTTATTATTGATATAATTATTATGATCTCTTTTTCTATTTTAAATACTAAAAAAGTGTTCCAAAATATATCTTATAGCAACATTTATTAAATGGTCATTAAAAATTAATACTTATCAAATCTAAACTTTTTCATATCATACGGTATATCTAGCTTCACACTCCATTTGCTTGATTTTTCACTTATTATAACTGCATCAACCTCAAAAGCATCCTTATCACTGAAACCTTTTATTTCTAAAAAATTAACAAAACTTGAGGCATTTATTTTATTAAGATATCCAACTCTTAAAGTATCTATATAGACAGCAATTTTATCTGTTTCTTTTTCTAGGCATATTACAGCATTTTTAAAAACCTTAGTCCTACCACCATTTTGGTTACCGACTAAAGTTATCAGTTCTTCTTGGTATAAAGTTACAATTATTTCATGCTCAAAAAAGTTTTTGTTCTCTGTAAATATTTTACCAGCTATTTTTAGGGTACTTTCGGGAAGTTCTAGACTAACTTTAGAAAAAAATTTAAACAAAATATAAGCAAAAACAAACAAAATAAAAATTATTATAATAAAAGACATATTAAAAACATTCCTCTTAATTTTATAAATTGGCAAAAAGAATCATTATTCTTTCTACCAACCCATCATTTAAGAAAAAATAAATTTATTATAATATTATTTTTTCTCATTTTTATCATTTTGATCCACTTTTTCTACAGCATTCTGATCAGGGCTTTTAGGCTCAAACTCTTTACCATCTTGCTGTTGCTGTTGTTGCTCTTTTGATTTGTCTTGATCGCTTTTAACTTGGTTTTGTTGAGACATTAGAGTCTCTCCTATTTAATGTTGTGTAGATGATTATCTAGCACTTAGTTAACATAGTCCTTTTACCTTTATATAGATACAACGCAAGTGTATCTGAATATGATATTGTTGTTTATCATTATAATAATTTATATTTTTAATTTATTTAAAATTATCTTTATGATTAATATACTAAAAACAAAAAAAGCACCTAAGATGCTTTTTTATTTTCAAAATATTATTGGGCAATAATATTAGTAGCTGTAAGACCTTTTTGTCCTTGAGCTATATTAAAACTAACACGTTGACCTTCATATAAGGTTTTAAACCCAGAGCTACTGATTTCTTTAAAATGTGCAAAAACGTCTGGGCCTGTATCTTGTTGAATAAAACCAAAACCTTTAGTTTCATTAAACCATTTCACTGTACCGATTGCTGTATTAGACATAATATATCCTTTGATTTTTAATAATATAAAGTCACATTTTATGACTCATTAAACTTTGAAAAAATAATAACGAATTGAGTTTAAGATCTTAAAAAAACGAAGGATTATGAATAAAACTACGATACTAAAAGAGGATTTACTAATAAGTCTTTTTTTCTAGTTAAATCGAGTATACGCCAAATAAATATTTATACAACACATTTAAAAAATATTTATTTTCGTACCGTTATTTAAAAATAATAACTCCTAGATACAGAAATACTTTTTACAAATCCCGCCAACCAAAGAATAAATTCATGTTCATTATCAAAATTAGGGAGAAGGCTTAAATCAATTTTAACAATACGCTCTTTCATTGGCCTATTTAAACAACTTTCAAAATCAATAACAGGATATTTTAATTGTAAATTGTTTATAGCTGCTTCTTTTTTAATTTCAATTAACAGTCTATTCAGACAGTCAATTAAATCCTTAGAGGACTGATTTTTAAAGTGAATATTATTGTAAACACTTTCAGCCACATCAAAATATTTTTTCATTTCATCATCCATATTTCCCTCATTTTTTAATTAATTTGATTGAGTATGCATGTAAAACTGTATCTTTATGTTGTATAAATATATTTACAGATCGAATCCCCCACTTTAATTAAAAATATTTCCTACAATTAAGAAATTAAAATAATATATTTAAATAAATTATAATTATCAAAAAACCATTGAAAACAATAGCTCTCTAGCTATATGTTAACTCTTGTATTTGATTAAAATTTGCTTCCACTTATATATCAACAGTCTATTTGGTTCAAAGAAACATTATGTCGAGAATTAAGCACTTTCAGGCACATATCTCTACATAGAGTTCTCATAATCACCGCAATGTAAGCGAATTAAAGGCCTACCATAAAGCTTCCTTACTATTATTAAGAAGTTTAAAATGTCTGATTTCAAAGAATTTTCAAAAAAAACCACACAAAACCAAAATGATTCCAATGTGCAACCTAATGAGGATAAAACTGAAAAACCTGTACAATCGCCTGAAGAAGAAAATAATCCTAAAGAAAATAATAATGAAGAAAAAAAGGAATAAAATAATTGATAGCTCAAAAGCTCTATATTAAATAGAGCTTTTGTTTAACATCATATTAATTAAAACGTTTTATTCATTTCCCACAGTGAACCTAAAAAACGCTAATACATATATTTATTTTTAATTTAAACAAGTTCTAATCTTTTATTTAATATTAATTCAACTCTTCTTTGTGCATCACAAAAATCAATCTCTTCACTTATCCAAAATGTATGAAGCTGCCCATGTAGATGAAAATGCTCTTTATTATATTCGGATCCATGATCAGAATAATGACTATCTACTCTGAAATGATTTTGATCGTCTTTTCTTTTTTTCCCATCAAGTATACCGCCAATACAGATATCCATTTTAATGCCAATAATTAATCGAAATTGACTATAACACATAGTGCACTGTGGCTTTAAAAAGAGTTGTTACTATTATCTTTACAGCATCATCAAAAATTTATGTTTGCAGCATATCTCCTTAAATTTAAAGAGAATAAATATATATTTTGCATATCTAAAATGCTTTGATATGTAATATAAATATTTATTTATCTAAAATTTATAACATTTTCAAAATAATTCTTCTTACAGTAGATAAATCACTATATGCTGCATACACCTCTTACAGAAATTATTCTAATGTCACAGCAGACTCTGCTACAAGAATTGAACTCCAGAATCGACTATTACTCTACAAGAACAGACTATCCACTACGAAGAATTTTGATAGGTTACCGAGCATATGCAAAATTGATGTTATGTTCAGCTTTTTCAGATGAAGTTATAAATTCTGCAATTGACCCCAATAAACGGAAATATAAGAAGTTAAAAATTAAAGTCACCAAAGATGACAACCAACTCGACCTTGAATGAATTAATTTAAGTAACGAATGAATATTTCCTTGTGCTTATTTAGCGCTTCAATGACCGCAAAAATGACAATGACCAATGCCGGCAATATTGTTGTGAACATCTAGATAATGACACCCTACTGCTGCCGCTTTGAACCAAGAAAATAATTTGCTCTTAAACTTATTTTTTCACAGGAAGTAGTAAAACAGGGTCTTCAATATCGTAACCAGTTTCTTCTGGAACCCCCAGATATTTAACGACAACCAACCTCTTATTGTGTTTAGGCACGCTATAATTTTGGGAAATTTTTATTGCTTTGGTGTAATGAACCGCAACATGGGGCTTACTTTGTAATGACGGCGATTTTACAACATATTCTGTTTTATATTGCGTGATCTTTCCTGAAGGATCAAACCAAGCCGATACCTGATTCTGATGAGTTTTTAATGTTTGAATTTTTACGGTCTTACTATTACTTACGACTAATGGGGTTAAATTCTTTTTAATTTTATTTAGAGCTTTATCAAATGCTCTACTATCTTGATCATAATCAATCTTATGTGTTTTTGGATTGATATAGAGAGATTTAACTTCGATAAGTTTATCAGGCGATTTACTATTTAATAGATAATAATAGAGTTGTGGTAGACGTCCTCGACCATCTTCGTAATGTCGTAATACATAAAGTTTCTTCTCTTTTTGCTGATAGCCCAATACTTCAATTTTTTGTCCACCGCCCACTGTCGCATAACTATGTGCGGATAAGGTAAGAATGGTGCTAAAAGTTAGAAATTTTAGAAATTTCATGAGTTCATATCCGTGTGATCTGGTAACTATATTGTATAAATATCAATCAGATTAAAATGATACTTGAGTAAGTATTACTTGCTGTTTTTATATTCTTTTGTACAGAAATATAAAGCTTAAAAAAGAGGCCGAAGCCTCTTTATTTTTATCGCAATCAAACTCAGTCATCAATCATGGCGAACTCTTGCTCAGGCGTGCCTTTCACTAAATGGTGACGGCTATATAACAAGTAATAGAGTATAAATCCGACATAAATCAGCGCGGCCAATAACCAAACTTTTGGATTTACCATTAAACCTGCAACTACAGCAACAGCAGCAAGAATCAAGGCGATACAAGACGTCCACATTCCACCAGGCGTTTTATAAGGGCGTGGTAATTCAGGACGAGATAAACGCAACTTGATATGTGAAAGCATCATCAACACATAAGAAATTGTTGCGCCGAATACTGCCATTAAAATGAGTAAATCACCCTCACCTGTTAAAGAGAGTAAAAAACCAATAATGCCCGGAATGATAATGGCCCAATATGGCGCTTTATTTTCATTGGTAAGTGATAAGTTTTTTGGCAAATATCCCGCACGTGACAATGCAAAAATCTGACGCGAATAGGCATAAATAATTGAGAAGAAACTTGCGACTAGTCCAGCAAGACCCACAAAGTTAACAAAGCTTGCCAACCATGTGTGCTGACCATATACCGCAATGAGCGCATCAACTAAAGGTGCTCCCGAATTTTTTAAAGCATTTGAACCCGCAGCGCCTGCACCCAAAAATAAGATTAAAAGTGCAAACGATGCCAATATTAACATTGAACCAATCAAACCTCGTGGCAACGAACGTACTGGATCTTTTGCTTCTTCGGCTGCTAGTGGCACCCCTTCAACTGCAAGAAAAAACCAGATAGCATAAGGTACTGCAGCCCATATTCCCATATAGCCAAACGGTAAAAAGCTACTTGCACCTGCATGAGAACTGACTGGAATATCAAATAAACGCGCACTGTCAAAATGTGGAAGCATCGCAACAATGAATACGACCAGTGCAATACAAGCAACGGCGGTAATTCCAAACATGATTTTAAGTGCTTCACCTGCGCCTTTGAGATGAATGCCCATAAAAACTAAATAACAAATTAGATAAACAGCCCAGCCGCCAATTCCAAAGAGTGATTCGCAATATGAACCGATAAATACGGCAATCGCAGCAGGTGCAATTGCATATTCAATTAAAATCGCAGTCCCTGTGAGGTAGCCTCCAAAAGGACCAAATGCAACGCGGGCAAAACTATAGCCACCGCCAGCAGTAGGCAACATCGTTGACATCTCAGACATTACAAAGCTCATGCAGAGATACATAAACGCGACGATGACTGTTGCAATAAAGAGCCCACCCCAGCCGCCTTGTGCCAGCCCAAAATTCCAACCCGCAAAATCACCCGAAATGACGTAAGAAACACCCAGCCCCACTAAAAGTAACCAACCTACTGCCCCCTTTTTTAACTGACGTTTTGCAAAATACTCTGCGTCCTGTTGTAGAGCACCCACATCTACGCTTAATTCTGACTCTTTCATTGTCGTATTGCCTTATCGACTAAATTTACACCACCAATAGTTGCGCAAAAGATATTCATAAAACTTGACAGCAAAACATCTCCCCGACCACTTGAAGTCAAGTTGATTCATTTTTTCTTTTATAAGATCGACGGCATCTCAACACAGAACGTGTTTAAAAATTAAATTGAGGAGTTGGGTTATGTCTGTAGAACAAAATGAATTTTTAAGCCAAGTTCAATTACAAATACTGGCAGAACAAGCAATTAAGCAATATCCCTCGGAATATCAAGGACAGGTCAAACTGCTGTGTCAGTCTGAAAATGCAACCTTTCAGATTTCAACTGGCTCTACCCGATATGCACTTCGAATTCACCGTCCCAACTACCACAGCAAACTCGATATACAAAGTGAGCTTGAATGGTTAGATGCTTTAAATGCGAGTGGTATTCAAGTTCCTGTTGCGATTGCAGATCAATCAGGTGAGCGCGTCATCACTTTAAAACTATCGAATGATATTTATCGTTATGCAGTCCTTTTCAACTGGGTTGAGGGCGATATGCCGACTGTTGAAGTTGACCCCACTGCATTTGAGCAACTAGGACAAATTACCGCAAAGTTGCACGTCCATAGTAAGACATGGCAAGCGCCTAAAAACTTTCAACGTATTGTCTGGAATCATGAAACCATGATCGGTGCGGATGGACACTGGGGAAACTGGAAAAATGCACCTCATTTAAGACCACAAGATCACAGCGTGATTGAAGAAGCCATTGCACAAATTTCGAAAGATTTAAACTTTTTTGGTAAAACCCAAGAACGCTATGGCCTGATTCATGCCGATTTGCGTTTAACCAATCTATTACTACAACAAGAACGTATCGGTGTGATCGATTTTGATGACTGCGGCATGAGCTGGTTTATGCATGATCTCGCCGCTGCGATTAGTTTCAATGAACATTATGCAAATGCACCTCATTGGGTTGATTACTGGTTAAAAGGCTACGAGCGCGTAGGTCATATTCAGTCTGAAGAGTATGAAATGATCCCGACTTTTATCATGCAACGCCGCATTCAAATGATGGCTTGGAATGGTTCTCACGCACAAACAGAAATGGCTCAAAGTCTTGGTGATCAATGGTCCAATGAAACTGTGCGTCTGTGTAAAAAATATCTAAACGGGCAAATGCCTGTAGGAATTTGAAAAGTGATTTAGATCGCTTTTCTTCATTTTCAATTTTTAGTTTTTAAATTTTATAGAATTTAAAGGAAGGGTTTATGCAAGCTACCCATCAACTGAGCAAAGTTGCCAAAGCACTATTACTCACCAGTAGTCTGGCAAGTATGGTTGCTCTAAGCGCATGTAATTACAACCCTATACAAAGTACATCTCCCGCAGTCGCTATTCCCAAAAAGGAATATATACAAAAAGGTCAATGGGACACTTTTAACTTTGACCAACTTAACCAATTGATTGCTACTTATGGAAAAGATAGCCCAAACTATAATCCTGAAAAACGCCCATATATTGTCACTGACTTTGACAATACTTCGGTATTTTTAGACATCGAAGAAGCAACGTTAATTTATCAGCTTGAACACTTAGCGTTTAATGTCACGCCAGAGCAGCTTAATCAGATTATTCGCAAAGGAATTAGCTCACAAAATTTTGAAGCAGCCTACAACAACCAGCAAGGCCAAGTCGTCAATATTGATAAAATTGCCCCAGATATTATTGCCAGCTACACATGGCTTTATCACCACTATAACGGTCTAAAAGGTAAGCAAAGTCTGGATCAAATTAAACAAGATCCGCATTATCTCGATTTCATTACTAAAATGAGATATCTATATGCGGCGATTGGAGACACGTTTGATCATGAAGTTGCATATCCGTGGGTCACTTATTTATTTACTGGGCTTACCGAACAACAAGTCCGTAATTTGGTGAAAGCAACGGTGGCTTGGCAAATGCAGCAACCGATTGGACCCGTGACATGGACCTCTCCCGCTGCGCTTTCGGGTCAAGCAGGCGTTGTGAAAACCACTTGGGAAAATGGTTTAAGACCATACCGTGAAATGCAAAATCTATTTAAGGCCTTTCAGGATAATGGCATTGATGTCTATGTCTGTTCGGCATCTTTTATTGATGTGATTAAGGAAATTATTTCTAATCCAGAGATCGGCTATAACATTAATGAAAAAAATGCCTACGCCATGGAGTTAGAACGAGATGCACAAAATCGAATTTTACCCGAATTTCGTCATGGCTATGCGCAAACTCAAGGTAAAGGTAAAACTGCAACTATCCAACGTTTTTTAGTCTCTAAATATGGTTACGGGCCAATTTTTATCGCAGGTGACAGTGAGGGCGATCAAAATATGATGCAAGATTTTGCGACGACTCAGAAGGTTCTGATTATCAACCGATTGCGCAGCCCAAACTCTGATATCGGCAAGTTTTCTCAGCAGGCTGTACAAGGCTATGGTCAAGCCAATACTAAGTTCTTACTACAGGGCCGCGATGCCAATACTGGTCAATTTAGACCTTCAATGGCCAGTTTAAATTATGGTGCACAAACGGCAAAAACTACAAAAAATTAGTATTTCACTTATTTTCTCATGCCTACAATACATGTTGTATGCATGAGAAGCCGCTTAATTTCTTGTTTTAGTTCTGCCCTTTTTGCCTATCTCTAATGCATTTTCTGCCTTCTTTTAGTTCGCTACCCAACCTAAAGATATCTTCTTAAAGAATCAAACCTGAAACTTAAAACAGCAACACATAAACCATTATTTTATAAATACTTTTAACCAAACAAAATCATGGACGTAAGCAAAAACTGGTATGGCTTTTGCTTAATATAATAATAGTTAGGAATAAATATCATGAGACTTGACATGTTACATCTCAATCCAGCTCATCTTGTCGATTCAAATATGTGTAATCAAGGTGTATTGTCTGCAGCCGCCTCTGGATTAAGCGAGTTTATTCATCAAAAAGGTGCAGATGTTGATCGTGTTTTAGGAATTAGTGGTATTAATCCTGAACTTCTAATCAGCCCAACTTTGAGCTTACAACTCCCCAATTATTGCAAGGTGCTAGAACAGGCGGCATTGGTTTCAGGTTGTGATAATTTTGGTCTGCATTATGGTCAACAGTTTCAACCGAAATCATTAGGGCTTATTGGGTACATTGGTCTTTGTTCAACCACATTAGAGTCTGCACTCATGAACATGACCAATAACTTTTATTTGCATCAGAAAGATACTCTCAATCGAATGGTCGATTTAGGAGATAGCTGGCGCATAGATTATCAAGTCCAACACGGCGCGATTTTAACTCGTCGCCAAGATGCTGAACTGACCATGGGCATGTTTATGAATGTGATCCGTGAAGTGATGGGTCCTCATTATTCACCACGCGCGATTCACTTTGAGCATACTCGACCTGAATTCTGGCAAGAACACAGCAAATTATTTAACGCACCTGTTTATTTTGATCAGCCTTTTAACTCCATCGTCATTTCAAAAAAAGACGTCCAGCATACTATGCCGGGCCGTGATTCTATTTTATTAACAGTGATTCTAGATACATTGCACCTACTCAATCGCGCTTCACCAAGTCAATGTCTTGCAGATCAGGTTCGCTCTCACATACAACTTGAACTCAGTGAAGGTGAACCAAACCTTGAAAAAATCGCTCATGATATTGGTTTAAGTAGTTGCACCCTTACCCGCCGTTTAAAAAATGAAGGACTGACCTTCACCCATTTAGTCGATCAGGTTCGTTGTGAGTTGGCCGAGCATTATATTAAACAGAAAAATATTCCAATTTCAGAAATGGCATTCTTATTAGGTTATTCAGAAGTAAGTGCGTTATCTCGTGCATTTAAACGCTGGTTTGGTGTTACACCCCGTCAATTAAGACACTAAAACATCACAAATACAGGCCTTGAATAAAGGCCTTTTTATTATTTAAGTAATTCGAGATAACTTCTAACTACACATAAGATATGAACAATAAAATACCCCTCAAATTAGATTTAACATCCAACTTGAAGGGTATTTTTTATAGAAGGTCTTACTTTAATTTTGTTAAGGCTTGATCTAAAGCACCGACTAACCAATCGATATCTTTTGTTTGGAAAGCCAAAGGTGGGCGCAGTTTTAATACATTGCCATAAGGACCTGCAACTGAGGTTAAAACTCGATGAGTATTTCTGAGCTCTTCAATAAGGTTCAAAGCCAATGCTTTATTCGGTTCTTTTGTGGCTCTATCTTTAACCAGTTCAAATCCTATAAATAAACCAGCGCCACGGACATCGCCAACCACCTCATGTTTATCCATAAGTTTAGTGAGTTCTTTTAGAAGTAGCCCTCCCACATATTTACTATGGGTTTGCAATTCTTCTTCCTGAATGACTTTAAGTACAGCCTGTGCCGCTGCCATAGAAACAGGATTACCACCAAAGGTATTAAAATATGGAATTTTATCGCTAAAAGCAGCAAGGACTTCACTCTTAGCTAAAAGCCCTGACACAGGGACACCGTTACCCATTGGTTTACCTGTGGTAATTACATCAGGAACAACGTTGTGACGGCCAAAGCCCCAGAAAGAATCGCCAGTGCGCGCGAAACCTGGCTGTACTTCATCGGCAATAAAAATACCGCCATTTGCATGGACAACATCAACCGCTTTTTGTAAGAACCCAACAGGATTAGGCATCACACCGTCAGAAGAAAATATGGAGTCCGCTAAAAAACCTGCAAACTTGATGCCTTTTGCGTTCATATCGTCAATTTGCTGTTGAATCTGCTGTGCGAACCATTCACCTAAATCATCAGTTTGAATCCGATAATAATCAGGTGCTGGAACTAGGCGAGTTGTATCATCTAAAGGTTGTTCAGTTCCAAGTGCTGGAGAACATCCTGATGTTAAACTACTGGTCCCATGATAGGCTTCTTGAGAAACAATAATTCCTGTACCGCCACTATATTCACGGGCAATACGAATCGCCAAATCATTCGCTTCCGAACCTGTACACATATACATGGCACGGTCAATTTCATCGGGAGTGGTTTGTAAGAGTTCTTCGGTATAATCCAAAATATTTTCATGTAAATAACGGGTATGCGTATTGAGCATTTTCATTTGCTCATTTACCGCTTCAATCACCGCAGGATGACAATGACCAATGCTGGCAACATTGTTGTAAACATCCAGATATTGATGACCTGCTGCATCCCATAAATATTGTCCCTGACCTTTCACCAGATGCACGGGATTACGATAAAACAAGCGATAGGATTCACCTAAAATTTTATTTCTTTTATCGGTCAGTTTGCGGGTAGCATGGTCCAGCTCAGCAGCATGTTCTGGACGAAAGCTATTGGTATCCATAATGGTTGAACGCGTACCCATGAATGACTCCTCTATTTATATTCAGCATACTTTTGCGCGAGACAATGACTGACGTAGGCAATTCATACTCTGATTCGACATATTTCAGTATTTGTTTGAAGTTACGCAAACCATATTGCTTAAGTCTCTTTAAAAAAACTTGACCTCAGACCACTTAAGCCACAATTTGAAGTCAACTTATTGGTCTTATGCTTCAGGGTTCCACTACTCTTTTTTTCAATAACTCAAATTTGTTACCATTACACATCTGGAGTGACTCCAATTCGCTTTATACTATGGATGCCAATTTTCAAAGTTCATCCAGTTGTGTTCTTTTCTTGAATGACATTCATTTTTAAAAGACTTGAAATTGGTTAGATGACCAAACGTAAAATATTATTGATTTTTTAAGGGTTTAATACGCATGAATAGCGCTGAAATCATGGCTGACTTATCTTCTCACACACCTATGATGCAGCAATATCTCAAAGTTAAAACGGACTATCAACATGCGTTGCTGTTCTACCGTATGGGTGACTTTTATGAACTCTTCTTTGAAGATGCTCATTTAGCAGCCAAACTTTTAGGCATTACCTTAACCCATCGTGGCAAAGCCAGTGGCCGACCTATTCCAATGGCAGGTGTTCCCTATCATTCGGCAGAAGGTTATTTGGCGCGTCTTGTTAAAGCTGGGCGCACGGTAGCTATTTGCGAACAAGTTGGAGAAGTAACAGGCAAAGGCCCTGTTGAACGTAAAGTTGTTCGTATTCTGACCCCGGGTACATTAACTGATGATGCATTACTCAGCAGTTATCAATCATCTAATCTCGTTTCATTGTGCATTCATCAAAACCAGATCGGTTTTGCTTTACTCGACTTAAGTGCAGGCATTTTTAAAGTTCAACAACAAGATTACAAGCCAGAACAATTACCTATTGAACTTGCGCGTTTAATGCCAAGTGAGATCTTGATTGATGAAGATTTGGTCGACACCAATATTATCGAACAAATTAAAAAGCATTTAGATTGCCCTGTTACTAAACGTCCAAATGTAGACTTCAATCTAAATAATGCACAAAAAACCTTATGTGACCAGTTTACGGTATCAACCCTTTCAGGTTTTGGTTTAGACCCATTACCTTTAGCCAAAGCTGCTGCCGCTGCACTTATTCACTATGCAAAAGAAACCCAAAAAACTGCATTACCGCATATTCGTTCAATCCAACTTGAACAAAGTACCGACTTTATTGCGCTCGACCCAATTACACGTCGCAACTTAGAAATTATTGAACCATTATTTGAACACGGAACATCATTATTTCAACTGGTAAATGATTGCCAAACTGCAATGGGTGGCCGTCTATTAAGCCGCACACTCATGCAACCTGTGCGTGATACTGCATTGCTTGATGCTCGTTTAGATGCGATTGAGCAACTCATTCAGGGATATCACGAAAACCCAGTTCGGTTAGTGCTTAAAGAAATTGGTGATATTGAACGTGTGCTTAGCCGCGTTGCGCTAGGCAGTGCACGGCCACGTGATTTGGTGCAACTTCGTCATGCATGCGCACAAATTCCAGCTTTAAAAACAGCGTTAACTCCAGTCATTCAAGCGAAGAAATCTAAATTATTATTTCAACTAGATGAAGAACTTGGAGATTTCAAAGCGCTTCATCAACATTTAATGGCAGCAATTGTTGAAAACCCACCGGTATTACTTCGTGATGGCAATGTAATTGCAGAAGGATATGATGCTGAGCTTGATGAATTACGCCAAATTCGTGATCATGCAGGTCAATTCTTAATTGATCTAGAAATTAAAGAGCGTGAACGTACAGGGATTAATACTCTTAAAATCGGCTATAACCGTGTAAGCGGTTACTACATCGAACTAACTCGTGCTCAAGCAGAACAAGCGCCAGCCGACTATATTCGTCGTCAGACTTTAAAGAATGCTGAACGCTACATTACCCCTGAGCTAAAGAGTTTTGAAGATAAAGTCCTGTCGAGCGAGTCACGTGCGCTGTCACGTGAAAAAGCATTATTCGAAGCTTTGCTTGAAAACCTTCGCGAAAATATCGCTCATCTACAAATGATGAGTTCAGCAATTGCTCAAATTGATGTCATTGCAAACTTTGCTCATCAAGCACGTTTAAACAATTGGGCGCGCCCTGAATTTACTCCGGAAACGGGCATTAAAATTCAGGCAGGTCGTCATCCTGTCGTTGAAGCATTAAATAAAGCACCATTTACCCCAAATGACACTTTCCTTGATGCTCAGCACCGCATGGCAATTATTACCGGTCCAAACATGGGCGGTAAATCAACCTTCATGCGCCAAACAGCATTAATCAGTTTACTTGCTTATTGCGGTAGCTATGTTCCGGCTAAAGCCGTCAAACTTGGTCCAATTGACCGAATTTTTACACGTATTGGTTCAGCCGACGATTTATCTACAGGCAAATCAACCTTTATGGTCGAGATGACTGAAACTTCGCAAATTCTGCATCATGCCACCAACCAGTCGTTGGTATTAATGGATGAGGTTGGCCGCGGAACCAGTACCTATGACGGTTTATCTTTAGCATGGGCATGTGTGGTCGATTTAACAAAGCGCGTAAAATGTTTATGTTTATTCGCGACTCATTATTTTGAGTTGACCGAACTTGGTAGTGAAGCAGGAATCGATAACTATCATGTCACGGCGCAAGAACTGAATGGCAATCTGATTTTATTGCATAAAGTTCAACAAGGCCCTGCAAGTCAAAGTCATGGTTTACAAGTTGCAAAATTAGCGGGTATTCCTGCCAATGTTATTAAAGAAGCGCAGAAGCGTTTACGCATTTTAGAAAAACAGCAGCAACAACATCTACAAACCAGTTTTCAAAATGATTTGTTTGCTCCACCAGATGCAAACTCTGGTTCACAAATCATAGAGAAAGTTGTCGAAATTGAAGTTTCATCCCCTGCTCTAGATTTACTTAAACAAATTGAAGTCGATAACTTATCGCCTCGTCAGGCACTTGAACAACTCTACGAGTTAAAAGCTGCACTCAAATCTTAATAAAGCACTTCCGAATAAGCAGGCTTAGGTCTGCTTATTCATATCGGAGAATAATATTTATATGATCTTAAGATCTTTGCAAAGTTCAGAAATTGATCTTATTTGGCAGCACATTAGCCGCCGTGAATTAATCACTCAAAACTACATACAAAAACAGCAAAAGCTAGAATTGGTTGATTGTTTTTTTGATGTACAAAATTGGGATTCATATCATTTAGAAAATGACCCACCTAAACTCAAACAACTCTTTGCACAAGGTTCAATATTTGTCGGTGCATTTGATGCTTCTGAAAAGCTCGTTGGTGTAAGCGTAGTCTCAAATCAACTTATAGCGAATTACCCCCAAGCAAAATTACTCCACTATTTCTATGTCGATGCAAACCAACAAGGTCAAGGCATTGGAGCTAAGCTTATGCAAGCCGCAAAAGAGTCAGCCAAGCAACTCGGTGCAGACCAACTGTATATTTCAGCAACCCCAAGTCGACGCACTGTGGACTTCTATATGAAACATGGCGCGCAACCGTTAAGTGCTCCAGATCAACAACTTTGGCAGCTCGAACCTGAAGATATCCATTTACTATGTAAGCTTTAGCTCTAAAAATTTAAGTTTTTTTAGGAAAAAAACCGTAAATCAAAATTTGTAAAAGAAAAAATAAAAAGTTAAGGCGTTTAATAAAATAGATGCCTTGACTTAAATGACATCTAAATAATTAAATAAAATATTTTTTAAGTTATTGTTTTATAAAATATATTATAATTTTGATTTTATAGATTACGCTCTATTCACCATAGAAGATCTGTTTGATTATCAACGTATTAACTTATCTTCATATGCATGAATAAAGAATATCAATAAAAGCAATTGTTTGTTTACCCCTTTTTTGCCTAAAATAAGCTATTCGAAATGAAACCATATTTTTTAGGTAGCTGTCGCCATGACCTTTGTTGTCACTGAAAATTGTATTAAATGTAAATACCAAGATTGCGTAGAAGTTTGTCCTGTAGACTGTTTTTACGAAGGTCCGAATTTCCTAGTGATTAATCCGGATGAATGTATTGACTGTGCATTATGTGAACCAGAGTGCCCGGCAAATGCAATTTTCTCTGAAGATGAGCTACCTGAAGGTCAAGAAGTATTTATTGAATTAAATGCTGAACTTTCTCAAAAATGGCCTAACATTACTCAAATTGGCGATCAACCAGCTGACCGTGAAGAATGGAACGGCAAACCTGATAAATTACAATATCTTGAAAAGTAATTTCAAAAAGATCAGCAATCGCTGATCTTTTTTTATACCCTATTCAAACATTTCATTGCAAATTCCTCGTAATTTGTGCACTGTTTTGCATTAAAATACCCGCAATATTTATAAGTGCTTAATTTTTCTTATGCGGAAGTTTTTGCAGAGTCTGGTGCCCTTATGCATAATCCCAGCGGTTATGGTAGGTTGTGTCAGCTCTCCCCAACACACAACAACAGGCAAAACCTCTCCAAGTGGTAAACGAATCTTTATTCCACAAGAGCGCGTTATTATCGAGCGCCCAATTCCCCCTAAAGTTGAGCCTGCATCTTATCGAAGTTGGTTAAGTTCTGGTGAAAATTACCAACGTGTTCGTGAATATGAAAAATTCTTAACCCGAAATAATGTTGCAGGCATTGTGCCAAGCTTTGAGTTATTACGTTCAGCACGTGATTGGCAAAAATGTGGCCGCTCTGAATATGCTGTACCTAATCGCGAATTATGGGGAAATTCTTTATCTACCCTACGCGTATTTAAGTATTTAGTTGCAGCAAAAGTTCTTACCGACTTTGAAGTGACTTCGGTTTACCGAGATTTACCTTTAAATGAATGTGCAGGTGGCGCAAGCTCATCTAAACATTTATTTAACTCGGCAATCGATTTCCGTATTGGTCCTGAGTTCCCACAAGCTCAAGATTATGCATTTATCGAAAATACCAAGTTTAAACTTTGTCAGTTCTGGGCTCAGCATGGTCAAAGCTTAAATATGGGTATTGGTCTATATAGTTCCGGGCAAATTCATATTGATACTCAAGGCTATCGTACTTGGGGCCCTGACCTCACCCGAAACAGTTCGATGTGTAATTTCTAATAAAAAAACTCCTTTCAACTGAAAGGAGTTTTTTTATTGTACATTTCCCAATCAACCAAAATTTCTTGAAACGAAGATTTTTGCACTCTATGCATAAACGTTTAAAATAGCCCGATCAACATATAGGTAAATTTGATTATGCAGCAGATGTGGACAGACATTGACCAATATATCGATTCACATTTAATTCCCGAAGACCCGCGACTCGAATATGCATTAAAGAATACCGACGAACACGGCTTTTCAAATCATCTTGCAGTAGCTCCTAACCAAGGTATGTTCTTGCAGATGCTTATTCAAATGAATAAATGCAAACGAGTTTTAGAAATCGGAACCTTTGCTGCATACAGTACCATCTGGTTAGGTCGTGCCTTACCTGAAGATGGTTATTTACTCACAATAGAAGGCCGTGCTACTCATGCAGAAATGGCACAAAAAAATATCGATCATGCCAATCTTCCTGTAAAAGTTGATCTTCGAGCTGGCCGTGCTGCAGATATCCTTTCTGCGATTGATCCTCAATCTATCGAGCCTTTTGATTTTATTTTCATTGATGCAGATAAACAGGGTTATCCTGAATATTTAGAATTAAGTCTGAAATTCTCAAGATCAGGTACGATTATCGTACTCGATAATGTAATTCGAGCAGGTGATATTTTAAATCCTGACAATAAAAAACCGAGTATTGAAGGCATCCGTGAAATGTTTAAAGCCTTAGAAAATCATCCGCAAATATTGTCTTGTACAGCCTTACAAACAGTTGGCTCAAAAGGTCATGATGGCTTCGCAATTGCAATTGTGAAATAATGGTTAAAAAATCATCTTTTTTATTTTATTATTTATAATCAATTAATTACTTTTATTACTGTTGCTTTTCCATATAGTTATCCACAAGATTTGCGGATAACTATATGCAAATCTCATCATTTAGCCACAAGTAATGGAACAGTCGCGTTTCGGAATATGGTTGTCGCAATACTTCCCAAGAAGAATTGATGAATTTTGCTATGACTAAATGCCCCTAACACAATGATTTGAATACCGTGTTCTTGTTGGTACTCTAAAATATTTTGTGCAACATCACCATAACGGTAAACGGTGACTACATCTAGACCCGCTTGTTTAAGATAATGTTCTGGTTCATTTAATATTTCTGGATGATCACCTACATACACCAAATGACATTGCAGTGTTCGCAATAAGTCACTTTGGGCAATACGGCGCATCATTTTTTGACAAGTTGGCGAATATTCATAAGCAAAGATAAATCGTGTTGGCACTTTAAAGTTTTCACCAATGGTCAAAACAGTACAGTTCGCACCGCGGATGAAGTTTTCAACATTGCTACCGATTGGTTTGTGTTTCTCGGCTGCTCTTTCCCCGACTCGACCTAAAATAACGATGTCATTTTCATGTAAGAGATTAAAACTTTGTTCTAAAAAATCACCTTTTTCTTGAATTTTTGAACTGGTAATTCCGTGTTTTTCTTGAATAAGATCAGAAATATGGCGGAGTAAATTATTACTATAATCTAACGCGAGTTCACTTTGTTTTTGCTCTAGCTCAGCTAACTCTTTTAGCAGCATTGCATTGCTTTCAAAGCCGATTACCCCACTAATTTCACCAAGATGGTAACTGGCTGGGTAATAGTCCAGAATTTGTAATAATACAAGTTCCCGTCCGGTCGCTTTAGCAACCCATGCTGCTGCATCAGCAATAGCATTAATACACGGTGATGAGTCAATACACGCAATAACACGGTTCATGTTAGCCTCTCTTCTTCAGGTCTATTGCCTTGGAGATTATTATTAAAACTTAGCTTTAACTTAACATAGATAAAAATTGGTATGTTAAGGTTTATGTATAAAAATCAACTTTTTTGTTTAAAGATCAAACATTTTATTACATTCTTGAGACTGCATTATTCTCTTAAACGAATAAATTTTGCGGGGTTCCCACCGACAATATGGTACGGCTCAACATCTTTAGTCACCATACTATTCATCCCGACCACAGCATGTTTACCGATTTTTATACCGTCTTTAATCCCCACATGCGCACCCAACCAAACGTCTTGCTCAATTTCAATTCCTTTGGACGTAACTGGCTGCTGGTAAAGTGGACGGTCGAGTTGCATCCCATGGTCAAATGCATATAAATGGCAATACGCGGCAATACGGACTTGGTCATGCAACTTTATGCCCGTTCGTCCCCCATCTAAAATACAATGATGGTTAATCGCGACTTCATTGCCGATTTCCAGCGGTCCATGCAATGTGCAATCAGCCGCAATAAAACTATTATCCCCAATAATAATTTTGCGGCCTGGTTCAGCAAAAATATGTGCTAGCGGCGAAATAAAACAATTTTCACCAATCTCAACTGTTTCCATATCCATTAAATAAGCTTGATATTCCTTTTGCCACTCTTCAGCCCAAGCACGGTTTTTAGGTTTTAGAGTCCAATATAACCACGGCATATAGTTTAAGCGGTGCTTATGTTGCTCACGATATTTCAGTAAGGAATCAGTCATCTGTTAATTCCTCTTCAATTTTTAATTCTTCACGACCACGTGTTACGTCTCTGAGTTTTAAGGCAAGCGGTTCAATTTGATGTATTTGTAGTCTCGCTTCAATATCTACACCTGTTGCCGTGTAGGTTTCCTGATATTCAATCTGTTGTTGAGTCAGCTCATATTGAAATATGGCCCATTCATTAAAATGACACGAAAAGTGAATTGTCTTCTTTGCAATGAGTTCAATACGTTCAGCCAATAATAAACATTGTCCAGCACAGCCACCGTATGCTCTCACAAGGCCGCCTGTCCCCAGTTTTATTCCACCATACCAACGGTTAACCATCACAATAATATTCGTCAGGTCATTCCCTTCAATGGTCGCCAAGATTGGACGGCCTGCCGTTCCTGACGGTTCACCATCATCGTTAAAGCGTACGTTATGCCCAATTTTCCACGCCCAACATTGATGAGTGGTCGAGATATCCTTGTTGTATTCTAAAAATTCTTTAACCTGCTGTTCATTTTCTACTGGCGCAGCAATCGCCTGAAATCTACTTTTTTTAATTTCTTCTTCAAATGTAATCTGTGATGCAATCGTAAAAGCCATAAATAAGATAAAGCACAATAAAAATCAAATTATAACGTGAATTTAATAGAATCAAACCTATAAAAAAGCCCCGAATCTCGGGGCTTTTTTTATTATCTTTCTCGTAACGCTTCTTTGGCTTTATTAAATGGTTTAAGTAAGTAATCGAGTACTGTTTTTTGACCAGTACGAATATCTACTGTTGCCACCATACCCGGTGTAATACCAAACGCTTTACCTTCTTTATTGTAAAGCTTGTCGGAATCAGTGCGGATATAAACACGATAATAGAATTGGTCCTGTTTTACTTCATCACGAATGGTATCTGGTGAAATAACCGTAACCTTACCTTTTAAACCACCATAAATTGAGTAGTCATAGGCCGTGATTTTAACCAGTGCTTCTTGTCCTGGACGAATAAAGGCAATGTCACGTGGCAAAATACGCGCTTCAATAAGCAATTGCTCATCAATCGGTACAATGGTCATCAATTTACCATTTTGTGGAATAACTCCACCATGGGTAGTTACTGCAATTTCTTTTACAACACCACGTACCGGTGCTCTAAACACTGCACGATCTAAACTGTCACTACGACCGAGCACGATTTGTTGTTGCGTTTCGCTATCGGTATTGGCTTTAGATAACTCTTCACGCGCTTTCACATAGTACTGGTTTTGCGCATCATTCATTTTGTTTTGCAGGTCGTTTGCTTCACGACGTAAACGTAAAACCTCAACCTCACTAGCTGCACCTTTAGCCACCAGCGGTTCTGTCATTGCTAGTTCTTGTTGCACAAGTTGTAACGCCTGTCTTAAACCTGCAAGCGTTTGTTCAAGATCAGCTCGACGTGAGCGATATAATGCAGTTTCTTCTTGTACTAACTTTGGTTCTTTCATCACAATTTCAGGAAAAACCAAAGGTGTGCCATTTACTTCCGCACGCAAACGCGCTGCTGTCGCTTGAGCAGAGATCAGTAAAGATCTTGATTCACCAACATTAGAGGCAAAACGGGTTGGATCGAGCTGCGCAAGAATTTCGCCTTTTTGAACAATATCGCCTTCTTGTACATTCAGCTTGGTTAAAATACCGCCTTCTAAAGACTGGATGACCTGCTCTTTAGATGATGGAATGACTTTACCTGTACCGGTAGAAACTTCTTCAAGCTTAAATACCCACGCCCAGATAAAGAAAATAACTAAGCCAATGCCCACAATCCAGATTACTAAGCTCGCACGTGGTAAGGGTGGCTCACTATAAGAGACATTCATTGAACGGGTGAGTTGTTGTTCTTGTTGTGGTTCGCTCATGAATTACCCCCTTGGCTCACTTGTTTTTGTTGGGCTGTTGATTGATTGAGTACCTGATCTCTTGGACCGTCCATCACGATTTTGCCTTCATTCACGACAATAATACGGTCTACAAGTTCTAATACAGCGCGGCGGTGGGTCGCAACGACCAAAGTACGATGTGCCAGCCAACCTTTTAAATGATCAATCAGTTGTTTCTCTGCCACGTCATCAATGGCTGCTGTCGGTTCGTCTAACAATAAAATGTTAGGTTGACGAATCAATAGCCGAGCCAATAACAACGCTTGTTTCTGACCACCAGAGAAACCAACACCACCTTCTAAAATCAGATGATCTAGCCCTTCTTTTTTCTCTTGAACAAAAGGTAATGCACCCGTCACCACTAAAGCTCGAAGAATCTCTTCATCCGTTGCAAGCGGCGCGCCTAAAGTGAGGTTTTCACGAATCGTACCGTAGAAAAGATGCGCATTCTGGTTAAGTAAGCCCATATCACGACGTACATCAGACGGATCAATTAATGAAAGATCGAGACCATCTAAATGCACTGCGCCTTGAGTTGGAACTTGCATACCAGATAGAAGCTGGAGCAGTGTCGATTTACCTGCACCGTTACGCCCCAATATGGCAATTTTTTCACCAGCACGAATTTTTAAATGACGGATTGCCAAACTTGGTTTCGGGTCTTCTTCGCCATATTGGAATAAGACATTTTTTAATTCGTAATCGCCATTTAAAACTGCTTTGTGTACCAAATGCGAACGGTCAGCCTGATCGATCGGACGTTGCATGAGTTCATCAAGGCTTTGTTTGGCAACTTTTGCTTGCTGTAAACGACCTAAAACCCCTGTAATTTGGGCAATCGGTGCCAACATACGTGAAGATAAAATTGAACAAGCCACTAACGCACCTGTGGTCATTTCACCGTCCATCACGGCAAAACATCCTACCAATACCACAATTGCATAGGTTAAGCCCTGAAGCATTTGAGTCCATGCCATTAAGGTACCGACAATTTTACGCTGTCTCATCCCGATATCGGCTGAAACTTCGTTCATGTGGTTCCATTGGTTTTGGAAGCGAGACTCAGCACGTAATAGCTTAATGTCTTCAATGCCCTGCACCGCTTCAACAAGAATGGCGTTACGGATTGAAGATTCTCTCATGCCCTCTTGTGCGAGTTGCGCTAGCTTCTTCTGTGCCAGAATACCCGGTAAAAGCATAAGTGGCACAACCAGCAACATCACCCAAAACAGTTTTCCACCGATAATCGCAAAAATGATCAGGAAGAGGAAAAAGAATGGGAAATCGGCAATTGCACTAATGGTGGTTGAGGTCACCAGTTCACGAACACCTTCGAGTTCACGAATCTGGGAAATAAAACTACCTGTAGATTTTGAACGGTCTTTATTCTTGATACGTAAGGCATGACCAAATACACGGTCAGACACCCGTAAGTCAGCACGCTTACCAATAATATCGGATAAGTACACGCGTGATATACGCAAGGTAAACTCAAAAAGTGCTGCAATGAGCACACCACCTGCCAGCACCCATAGAGTCGGGATAGACTGAGATGGTACAACACGGTCATACACTTGCATTGAGAAAATAATGGTTGCCAGTGCCAAGACATTGGCAATCAGTGAGGCAAACATAATATCAACGTAGCGTTTCCAGTCTCTTAAAACAATCGACCAGAACCAGCTTGCTTCGTATGGTTTGATATATTCGTCAATACGCGCATCGGGAATAGACGTTTCAGGACGCAAGATGTAGACATTCTTAATTGTTGTTTTTAAGACATCTAAGCTTAAATTTTGGGAAAGGCCGTGATCTCCACTAAACTGGATACTGACATTTCCTTGAGTATCGGCCTTATCAATTACACCAACTTGTCCATCATTAAACTCAACCATGACCGGTAAACGCCATGGATTAAGTAGATCTAATGAAAAAGGTACTTTACGTAAATTGAGACCAACTTGACGGGTCATTAACTGCAAAACATCATCAAGGTTTTGATTTTGGTTCCAGTCAAGTTGTAAACGAATTCTTTCTTCTGAAGGCTCAATTCTATAATGTTTAGCAATCGTTAAGACCGCCTGTAACCAGGGCTGGTAGTTTATTTTTGTCATCATGGTTGTACTTCGAACCCCTGAATTGAAATATTATTTAAGTCATAAGCTTGGCGGGAACGTCCTGTTGCTGCAATGTACTGAACAATACTGCTGTAGATGTCATAACGTGCAGTTTCAAGTTCCGAATTGGCGCTATGAATCGCTTGTTCAGCATTCAATAAGTCAACCAATGAACGGGTACCGAGTTTGTACTGCTCTTGATAGAGTTCGCGTGTACGAACTGTTGTCGCTTGGCGGTTGGCTAAAACCTGCATTTGACGTTGTTTATTTTCAATTTGTTCACGGCTGGTTCTGATCTGATCGAGCACATCCAGATACACAGAGTTCACTTTAGATTTAGCGGCTTCTTCTGCATAACTTGCCATTTTTACCTGAGAAGAAACTGCCCCACCTTGATAAAACTGACTGGTGGCCTCAAGCATGATGGAACTATATAAACCGTCGTCTTCATCATTGTTTGGGTTTTTTCCATTAATGGCCTGACTCAAAGAGCCTTTCACTGCCAAAGTTGGATAACGTGTTAAACGGGTCTGTTCCTTTTGAGCTTTCGCCACTTCAATGCCCGCTTGTGCCGCGATCATTTTTGGAATGGTATTAAACTCAGGTTCACCATATAAATCAGATACTTTCACCAAATCATCTGAAATAATCCAACCTGTACGCGAAACATCAGCACCCAACAATGTTCTTAAATGTTGTTGGTACTGACGTAATAAAGATTGCTGTGCAATCAAACCGGACTGTGCAGCTTGTAAATAAGACTGAGCTTGGATCGGGTCAGCTTGGCTACTAATACCAGCATTTGCACGTAAATTAGCGATTTCCTGAATTCGCTGAATACCCGCAATTTGCTGCTCGGCAATTTTATTTAATTGGAGATAGCGCTGAATGTTGATAATCGACTGTGCAACATCAAGTGCAATATCGTCAATGCTGACCAACACATTCGCCTGTTCGACTTGAAGTTTGGCTTTCTCAACCGATACACCTGATTTGACTTTACCAAAATCATAGAGCATTTGAGTTGCATTTAAAGTTAATAACTGCCGACCACGCTCACCGCTACTCAAGTCACCTGTGGTGATACCACCTGAAATTTGAGGGTAATAACCCGCCTTTGCAACATCAATACCGGCGTTTTGGCCAGCTAAAGTAGAAATGGCTTGGGAAATATCAGGGTTACGCTGGATAGCGATTTTCACCGCTTCCTGCAGAGTCATTTTCCTTGATGGCAAATTTGAATAAGATGAAGCTGCTCTATCATTGAGTTGAACAGTCGGAAACTCCTGCACTCTAGAACGATCTAGCCTAAAATTACTCAACTCTTGCATCTTAGCGACTTTAAATTCATCACTACTTTTAGGGGCAAAAAGTTGTGATAAGTTGTCTTTTAATGTGTGATATTGCTCACTTGGTTTAGCGGCATATATCACCATAGGTACATGCAGTGAAGTTAAAAGCATCAACCCTTTCAGGAAAGCTGGCTTTTTACATGTCCTTTTTACTCTTCTCTGGTTATATCCAATCATGCTTGTCTTGTTGATCTTGTTTGTTATCGTTTAAAAGCTTTTACATTCTACATATTTTTTTGCATAAAGAAGCATAAATGCAGGAATAATTCACACATTACTTTTTCATTAAATAAAGATTCTAATTTATTGTTTTTAAAAAATAAATATAAAAAAACTAAAAAGAGGTACTGACCTCTTTTTAGCCAAACAGATTAACTTTTTTATTTAAACTGTAAAATCGTCACCTAAGTAGACTTTACGTACCTGTTCATTATCCAAAATTTCTTGTGGAGTACCTTCCGCAATTACCGCGCCTTCGCTCACAATATATGCACGTTCACAGATTGCCAAAGTTTCACGTACGTTATGGTCTGTGATGAGCACACCAATACCACGATCTTTTAAGGTTTGGATAATATCTTTAATATCACCTACCGAAATTGGATCGACACCGGCAAACGGTTCATCAAGTAACATAAACTTAGGATCAGCAGCCAATGCACGTGCAATTTCAGCACGGCGACGTTCACCACCAGACACACTCATTCCCAATGAATCTTTAATATGACTGATTTTAAAGTCATTCAACAATTCAGTAAGACGTTGTTGGCGCTGTTGCTTATTTAAGTCTTTGCGTGTTTCTAAAATAGACATAATATTTTCAGCAATTGTCAGCTTTCTAAAAATAGAAGCTTCTTGCGGAAGATATCCGATTCCCTTACGTGCCCGTTCATGCATTGCCAAATCAGACATATCAAGATCATCAAGGTGAATTTCACCTTTGTCCATACGCACTAGCCCAACAACCATATAGAAGCTTGTTGTTTTTCCTGCGCCGTTAGGGCCAAGCAAACCAACAATCTGTCCACTTTGCATACTAAAAGATACGTCTTTGACGACCCAACGTTTACTATAGTTTTTTGCTAAGTGCTTAATACACAAAGTTTGGGGTTGAAGAGCTTGTTGCATTAGTCACGCGCTCCTGGGAAACTTTTTGAAGTTGATGGCGGAATAATAATTTGAACACGGTTTGATGAAGAACCTTGAGCTTCAACATCTCCTTTGTTCATACTATATTTCAATGAGTTACCACGGATGCTTGAACCATCTTGATATAGATATGCACCACCAGTCAAAGTAATAATGCCTGTATCTGCATTATAAACAATGGTTTGACCCTCGCCTCGTGCAACGCCCTTGTCAGCACTAATTTGCTGTTGGAATTTAGATGGTCTACCTTTGGCAGTAATCGTTTGAATTTCACGTTTAGAGTTTAGCGTAGCAACAATTGAGTCAGCCTGAAGCTTCATCGTCCCTTGCTCAATCACGACATTACCCGTATAAGTCGTTAAACCCGTTTTCTCATTATAAGTTGCACGGTCTGCCACTAACGAAATTTGTTGATTACGGTCAGACGGTAAAGCAAAAGTCGAAGCAGATGATAAAGCAACGAATGTAATTACCGCAGCTTGTTTTAGGAAAGCTGAAGAACGTTTTAAATTAAGACTTTGGTGCATACTTTCCTCGAATATTAAAAAATTCGTACTGACCATTATTCAAATTAGCTTTTAACCCTTTGCTGACAAACTCGGCTTGCGGAGATTGAACAACCACTTGGTGATCGGTTTCAATTTCTCTGGTTTTTGGATATCCAGTTAACTCATCAGTTTGGAATTCAATCTTCCCTTGTGGCGCCAGTTTAGTTGCGACCACATCACCCGATAAAATAACTTTACGGTTATCATCGTAGCCATTTGCCTGTTTTGCAAAGAATGTTGCATCAACTTTGCCATCTTTATACATCGAGGCATTAAGTTGATCCAACTTTGATGTTTTTTGTTGCATATCCTGTTCAAGCTGACGAACTTCAGCACGAATATACAAATTGCCTTGATCATCAGTTTGAGTCAAATGGACGCCCTGCGCTGAATATGTCATATTCTTCGCAGAACCAATGTCTAGTTTTTTTGCCTTGCCACTATAGTAGTAGTAACCACCACTTATAGCAGCAACCACTACAGCAACAATTGATAAAACTCTGGTATCCATGAGCAGGAATAGCCTACCTTTTTAAGTAATCTTATTATTAATGCGGTACTGCAAGATATTTTTCAAGAAGTTCTTGGTAAATGCCTTTTGCGATCAGCAACATATCACAGACTTCACGAACAGCACCACGCCCACCCATCGATTGCGTAACCAAATGCGCACGGCGACGTACTTCTTCATGACCATTTGGCACAGTAACACTCATACCTGCGATTGCAAAAGCAGATAAATCAGGCCAATCATCGCCCATATACAAGCAATCAGACGGCAAAATATTAAACTGCGCACATGCTTCACGAAGTGCTGAGCCTTTGTCTTCACGGCCTTGAAAAACGAGGTCCACACCTAAATCAGACATACGTTTTTCAACAATATTACTTTTTCGGCCAGTAATAATGATAACTTTCATGCCGGCTTGCTGTGCAAGCTTCATTCCTAAACCATCACGAATATCGAATGATTTAATTTCATCGCCACTATTGGTTAAGGTTACGAAGCCATCACTCAAAATACCATCAACATCCAGAACCAATGCCTGTAAATGACGTGCTTGTTCTAACAATGCATAAGATGCCATTGATTAATTTACCCCTGCCTGAATAAGGTCATGCATACTAATTACACCAATCACTTTGTTTTGGTCATCTACCACCACAAACTGACTAATTTTTTTCAGGTTCAGCTGTTGTAGAGCTTCTACCGCACGTGCTTCTTGAGAAATCGTTGATGGTTTTTTTGTCATCACTTCTGAAACAGGCAAATTCACATCGAAACCTTGCTGTTTATCAATTAAACGGCGCAAGTCACCATCGGTGAAAATACCAAGCAAATGTTCTTGTTCATCTACAATTGTCGTCAAGCCTAAACGTTTATTAGAAATTTCATAAAGCACTTGATTCATTGGTGTATCTGGTGAAACTTTTGGCAGTTCATCGCCTGTATGCATCAGATGTTTTACATGTAAAAGTAAGCGTTTACCCAACGCACCTGCTGGATGCGAACGGGCAAAATCATCTGCGGTAAAACCACGTGCTTCAAGTAAAGCGACAGCCAGCGCATCACCCAATACTAAAGTTGCTGTAGTACTCGACGTAGGCGCTAAACCTAATGGACATGCCTCGTCAGACTCACCTAAAGTTAAAGCAATGTCTGCGTTTTGCGGCATTGGGCCTTTATCATCACGGCTAATGGTAATAAGAGGAACGCCAAGATGTTTGATTAAAGGCATCAACATCATGATTTCATCACTTTTTCCAGAGTTGGAAATCGCAATTAAAACATCACCACGAACCAGCATTCCCAAATCGCCATGCCCAGCTTCGCCCGGATGCATAAAGAAAGATGGTGTACCAGTGGAGGCGAAAGTTGCAGCCATTTTACGGCCAATATGCCCTGACTTACCCATGCCAGTGATCACAACACGACCTTTACACTGTAACAATATTTCACAAGCTCGGTTAAAACTGTCACCAATTTGTGTTGCTAACACGTCTAAGGCTTGTTGCTCAATACGCAATGTTGCTAATGCGCTGCTTTGGAAATCTGTAGGATTGGGCATACGAGTTTGACTCAAAATAATTGATCTGATCTCTTGTGAAGATCGGTGATTTTAATCAAAAGATTTGGGGGCATTCTAACATAACTCAATCATCTACACGTTTTTAAATGTATAAGATTTCACAAGCTTATAAAATTCTTGCATAAACCTTTGTGAAAAATGATGCATCAGTTATGATGTAACACTGTTTTTGTTGAGTGTTTGAAAACCCTTATGCAACCGTTTGTTTTATATAACTCTGAGCAACGAAAAAAAGTTGAATTTGTACCTCGCAAAGAAGGTCACATCGATATGTACGTCTGCGGTATGACCGTTTACGACTACTGTCATATCGGGCATGCTCGAGTTATGGTTGCATTTGACTACATTATTCGTTTCTTACGTAGTCAGGGCTGGAATGTTCGCTACATTCGCAACATTACCGACATTGACGACAAAATCATCAAACGTGCGAATGAGAATGGTGAAACAATCCAACAACTCACCACTCGTTTCATCGATGCAATGAATGAAGATGCTGCGAACCTAGGCTGTTTAGCTCCTGATGAAGCACCTAAAGCAACTGAATATATCGACCAGATGCAAAATATGATTGGCAATCTGGTGAATAAAGGCGCTGCTTACCCTGCTTCAAACGGCGATGTTTATTTTGAAGTCACCAAATTTGAAAAATATGGTCGCCTCTCTGGTCGTAAGCTTGATGATATGCAAGCTGGCGCAAGTGAGCGTGTTGATGTAGAAGTTGAAAAGAAACACCCTTTTGACTTTGTACTTTGGAAACATGCCAAAGAAAATGAACCATCTTGGGCATCTCCTTGGGGTAATGGCCGTCCGGGTTGGCACATTGAATGTTCTGCAATGTCGACTTGCTGCTTAGGCAATCACTTTGATATTCATGGTGGTGGTTCAGATTTAATGTTCCCACACCATGAAAATGAAATTGCACAAAGTGAAGCTTCGACTGGTGAGCAATATGTAAACTACTGGATGCATGTTGGCTTCATTAACGTTGACGGCGAAAAGATGTCTAAATCTTTAGGCAACTTCTTTACGATTCGTGATGTGATGGAGAAATTCCACCCTGAAGTGATCCGCTACTTTATTGTGTCTTCACACTATCGTAGCCCTGTGAACTTCTCTGATGTGGCACTCAAAGAAGCAAAAACTTCATTAACTCGTTTCTATCATTCATTTAAAGCTTACCAACAAGTGTATGGTCAAATGACAACTGAAACGCTTGATCAAAGCTTTATTGAACGTTTTAACAACGCAATGTGTGATGATTTCAATACTGCCGAAGCAATGGCTGTATTGTTTGAACTCAACAAAGAGTTAAACCGTGCTGTAAAAGAAGAGCAAGCTGACCAAGCAACTGTGCTTTATTCGACATTACGTCACCTCACCAACATTTTAGGTTTGGTACAACACAATGTAGATGATTTCTTAAAATCAGATATTGGACAAGAAGCGCTTGCTTTGTCTGATGCTGAAATTGAAGATTTCATTCAACAACGTGTTGATGCGAAAAAGGCAAAGGACTTTGCTAAAGCAGACGGTATTCGTCAGTCTCTACTCGACCAAGGTGTGGTACTTGAAGATACACGTCAAGGTACAGTTTGGCGTCGTGCTGATTAAACGTTCAATTAGATCACAAGAGTGTTGACTCTTTAATGAAACACTCTATAATGTGCTCACATTGCGGGAATAGCTCAGTTGGTAGAGCATAACCTTGCCAAGGTTGGGGTCGCGAGTTCGAGTCTCGTTTCCCGCTCCAAAATTTAAAAACCACTTAATTCTAAAGAATTAGGTGGTTTTTTATTGCCTATTGTTAGCTAAAAAAGTCAGATTCCTTCCACCTCTTCTTATAATTATCTTTAATCAAATTTAACGGGCTGCATTCTTTCAACAAAGGACAAGATGGTAAGCATCTTTACGATCCTAAATATAGCTAAAAGTATCCTTGAAAAATCTAATATTCAAAGATAGCAAGGGTGGTCGAGACGGAAGAATTAAGACGGAGGTACACTTCCCTAACAAATTAATTGTTTGGGGATGATCCTCCTCAATTAATATCAAAGTGTATTTAACTCACATATAGGTGTGAACTTGGATATTTATAAAAAATTGATTTGTTCCGCTATTAATATACTTTTGGTCGCTTGTCAGCCACAAGTAACGAGAGTCGAAAATAGCCGCGTGAAAATACCTAGTTATCAATCAAATGGCGTTTTTGCCTCTGCAAGATTAAGAGGCCTGTTACAGCTCAAAAATGAATGTCTATATGTGAATGACATTTTAATAGTTTTCCCTGACCGTTCTGCAGAATGGGATACTAAAAATCAAACTTTAACTTATAAAGGTAAAAAAATTGCCTTAGGTGAAGAATTAGATATAGCTGGTGGTTTTGGTCGGTTTGAACAAGATAGCCAGAGAATTCAAAACTTAAGTACTTTATGTGATCATAAAAGTATTTGGTTTGCTGGATAAAGCTGAAAAATTAAGCTTTGTAACTATAAAAGGGCACTTAGCCCTTTTATAGTTACAAAGTAAAATTTGAGGTTATAATAATCAAAAAATTAAGAAACTATTATTAAAATTAATTATAAATAGTGATAATTCCAGCATGAATCATATCTGTACAAACTTTATTAATATAATCAATCTGCATACCATTTTCATATCCCTCTCTAGAAAGAGTAGAATAGTGAACTGGCTTTCCTAATAACAACTCATTAAAAGAAAGTGAAATCTCTTTAGGCACAACCCATTTCTTTAGCCCATTAGTAATAATTAATCCATTTTTATGTTCTTTCTCATATGTAATAAAATGATTTAATATAAAAGTTTGATTCGCAAAATTTGCATCAACTGACTCAATTCCTACGTAGGGTAAATTTAAAAGAGAATTGAATTTAAAATTAGATTTAAGATGATGCATAACATTATGAATTTTACTAGAACTCCATTGAACTTTAGATAAATTAGAAAAGAAGTTTGAAACAAATTCTTCCATTTGTTTTTTATCATTTATATTTGGCATTCTTTTCCTAAACTCAGGAATTTTAGACAAATCATCTTTCAGCCAATCTAATAAATCTAAAGCGGTATACCTATGAATTCCAATAGTTGCATGTAGAGAAATATCATCTCCTGTTTCAGCCGAATGTATTTGCCCCATTGGAACATATAAAACATCTCCTTTTTGCAAAGTAAATTCGGCAAGTAATTTTTCACTTTTCTTTACTGTATGTTTATGATTTACAGGGTCTAGATCTGCAAAATCATAAATCTTCCATTTTTTCGATCCTTCTAATTGAATAATGAAGGTATCTTGCTCATCCCAATGAGACCCAAAAGGACTACGTGAATTTTTCCAAGATGCATATAAATTAGCTTGTGTATTCGTACATAAAAATTGGGACAAATTTGAACAGAACTTAGCAAGCTTGACGTGCTTCGTGTGCGCACTATTTAGGACAAAAGTGTAACCATTAAAAATATATTTATTAAAGACATTTGAAATTTCCTGTGCTCTCTTTTTCTTATCTTTGAATAAATTATATGGTGAAACAAAACCACTTTCACCTAACATTAAAACATCATTATAAGAGTCCAATATAGAAATAGTATAATTTAGTTCGGACCAGTTGCATAACATATCTGGATTAAAAATATTCTTTTTATAAAACCAACTAGATTTATTGTAGTTAGCAACAAACTCATCAATAAAATTATGATCAAAATAATCTAAAATCATATAAATATTCCTTTAATCAATTTCTTTCATTAAATCTATTAAATTATTATTCGTATAAATTAAATCACTATATTTACCAGTTTCAATAACTCTTCCTTCATCTAAAACAATTACTTTATCAACATTACGAATAGTATTTAATCTGTGTGCAATAATAATAATCGTAGAATTTGTGAATTTATCAAATAATAAATCCATAATTTCTTTTTCTGTAACAGAGTCTAATGAAGAGGTTGGCTCATCAAAAATAATTACAGGTGAATTCCTTAAAAAAGCTCGAGCAAGTGAAATCCTCTGTCTTTCTCCCCCAGAAATCTTAACACCATGCTCACCTACAACAGTGTCATAACTTTTATCTAATTTAGAAATAAAGTCATGAATTTTGAACTTTTTAGCAACTTCTATGGCTTCCTCTTTACTACGATCAGTTCCAACTGTAATATTTTTCCAGATAGGTAAGTTAAAGATATGACATTCTTGAGAAATAACTGAAATATTATTTCTCAAAGATTTTAGGCTAAGGCTTCTTATATCAATATTATTAAATTTAATCTCACCTTCGTAATCATCATAAAAACCATAAAGAAGTTTTACAAGAGAAGACTTTCCTGAACCAGTCCTACCTATAATTGCAGTTACTGTATTACTCTCAAAAGAACAATTAATATTATCTAGTGCGGTATGTTTATTATTAGGATAAATAAAATTTAAAGAATTAATATTTATATTAACATGAGACTTTTCAATATTTTTTTTGCCTTTCCAAATTTCTTGTTCTGTAGAAAGGCTATTAATTTTTTTATAATTATCAAGAAAAACCCTACCTTGGTTCACTTGTCTCATAACACCACCTACAGCTTCAACTGGCTTAATTAATTGAAGCAAATAAGTAATCATCAAAACAAAATCACCTATCGTCATTTTACCTTGAAGTAGCTTTGAATAAGATAAATATGTAATTAAACCTAAAAGTACGGTAAAAATTATCGTTGTTACAAAGTTTACAGATATTGTAGTATTAAAATATGCAATATATGATTTTTTTAGTTTTTCATTTTGTTCACGCATTATTTCAATATAGTCTTTTTCAACACTTAAATACTTATTAGTTTCAGGGTATAAAAAAGCCGAATTTAAGTCAGAGTTAACAGTATTTTGATCTTCTACCACATCCCTATTTGAAACCATTATCTTATTATTACCTTGAACAAAAAAGTAAATATACAAAGCGATTCCAAATAAAATAATTAACAAAAAGGAAATGTCATAAAAAGAAAGGATTACAATTGAGGTACCAACAACTTGAAATATGATTAAAAGGCCAACTTGGATAAAAGATTGCAAATATATAGTTACACTCCGAGTACCGTTACTAATAGATTGTACTAACTTCCCAGAAGTGTAATTATGTAAATATTTAACTGGTAAATTTATAATATGTGAAATCGATTCATTCCGTATCAAGCTATGGATAGTTTGTTCAATTTTGCAAAAAAAAGTCCATTGTAAGTCAATCAGATAACGAGATACGGATTGTGATATTACGTACAAACTTAACAGAATAGAAGTCACTAAAATTGCATTTTCAGCCCCTGAGCTAAAACTATCAATTGAATACTTTAAAGCTAGAGGTGCTAGAACTGTAGCTAAAGAGGAAAGTAGAATAATAAAAATGTATATAAAGAAGTTAAATACAATCTTCTTATCATTGTTATTAAAAATATATGATAGAACAAATTGAGATAGTATATATAAATTTGTTTTTTTTAAATAATTCATAATTTTTTTCCTTCAACCTTTCTCATCCACATTTCACTTGTAAATAATCTAAATAGCTCCATTTTAACGGTATCACTATTTTTTGCCTTTTCTATTAATAAATTTAGATCAAATTTAGAAATAATATTTTTTTTAACCAAGCTTCCATTACATAAAATTTCAGTAATATTATTAAAATTATCTTCGACAATATCAGCATAATATGAACCTACTCCTGATTTCGTCCTTCTCCTATATATACTTTCTGGCAAGTAGTCTTTAAATGCTTCCCGAATAAGTCCTCTACTAATTAATTGAGGTGTCAAAATATAACTTGGAATGGATAGACAATATTCCATAATTGGCTGAGATAATAATGGATGTAAATTATCGACAAAATTGGAGGTATAAAAATTTGTATAAAAGTTTTGTGAATCTGCCAAGCAGAATATTTGAAATTTCTTACCATTGTTAATATAAGAAATATTCTCTATCCATGGATGAGATAAATATTTATTATCAATAATTTCTTTGTATTTTACATTGCAAATACTTTTATCAATTTTTCCTTCATACGCGTACCTCCTACTTCCAAATAATATAGAAGCAGCAGTTTTCTTAAAAACTGTCCAAATTGTATTATTTGTTAATTCAGCTGTTCTTATTGCTGTTGAAAGATATCCCTTCAAGCCATTATCTCTAAAATAGTCTTGAGCAATAAATATTGAATTTTTTGTTTGAAATAATACATCCCCTGCACATCCAGAGAAGATAGAATCAATATTGTATTTTTCTAGAATTTCTAACTCTTTATCTAATATTTCAAAACCTAAACCATATTTCAATGGCTTATATTGAATAGGATATATACTTAATTTATCTTCTAGATTAAATTTATTTTCTTCCATCTTAAATACAAAAAGTGGAAATTCATACATCTTACTGACATCTCTAGCATATCGCTCTTCATTACCTAATTCAGAGTCAAAACATAAATTCAAACCGTAAATATTAGTATTTGTATGCTTTCTAAGAATAGTAGCAACTAAACTCGAATCCAAACCTCCTGATAGATTCAACAAAATATTATTATATTCGTTACCCCAACAACTTATACAGTCAATAACAACTTTTCTCAACTCATCCATTGCCACATCAATTGTTAAATTATCACTTTTTACAAATTTTTCAGGTGACCATATAGTTTTTATTTTTAAATCATATAAAGTTATACTCTCACCTGAAAGTAGATTGCTGATATTTTTAAAGCCGGTTTCTCTTAGGTTTAATCTCTCATAGCATAAAGATGCTGCCACATATTTGTCATTCACTTCCAAATTACTTTCACTATATTTTTTATAAAATTCTACATCTGAAAACCCAATTGTATTTTCATTATTTATAGTCCATAGAAAATCAATTGAACATGCAGGATCTTTAAAAACTTCGACATTCTCATTATCAAAAATTATAGCTATATATGAGCCCCAAAAATCTTTAACAAGCTCTTCAATATTTATAATTCTTTTATTTTTATTTTCGACTTTAGAAGATTTATTTTTACTTTTTTTAAATAATTTACCAATAATTATTGCGTTGCTAAAGAAATAAATTTCACCTGAACTGGTAGGGTGACTTAACCATAAATTTGTTTTTGAATTTATTTCTATTTTTTCAAATTCTCTATTTAACAAACTATAGTTAATAGAAGAGTTAAAGTCTGTGCTTTTTTTAAATTCCAGCATATATCTAAACATTACTTTACCACCATTATTGGCTTATATTTTTCAATGTGTTGCAATTCATCATTTAAGATTTTTCTATCTTTTTCTAACCATGCATGAGCCCTAAATGGTTTCGTTTTAACCCCAATTACTAATTCAGAATCGATACCATGTAACATAAGGTACTGCTTTAAGCTTATTGACTGAAATAAGCACTCATCTACTTTACTCCAGGGTAAAAAAACTATACAGGCGTTATAAGTCCCGATAACTTCAGCGATCTTATTATCATCAACATTACTAATCGTAATTTTATTTCTAAATTTCGGAAAAGGACTTTTTAGAAATTTTATCCGTGCTTTATTTACAGTATTAATGAATACAACTTTTACAATATTTCCAAAATTCACTTGTCTTTTTGCGGCATAAGTATTTGATAAAATACTATTTAGTGGTTGTTCTCTTTCCTCTTTGACTATATTTTCTAACTGATTTTCTTTATCATACTCAATAATCTGTTTTTCAATTAATTTATTAAATTTAGTTTTCTCTATTTCACAATTTAGCAATTCTGCTGTATCTTTTTCATTCAATTGGAAATATCGGTAATTTCTTGAGTCTAAGAAAATTAGACAACCTTGATCAATACATGCATAAACATTATTTTTTAATCTGTACATTTTGAGTATTTTCTTCTAATAAGTTTTCAAAAGATAAAGAGATAAAAGTATCTCTTTATCTAACCTAGTTTTTTTGTTTATGGAATAATGGCATCACCATCATATTTATCCATATTCCTAGGCTCATATGTTCCTTCGAAGTCGAAACCTTTGGTTTCTTCTTGAACTGTTCCTAAAAAAATTAAATCCACTTCTTCTGTTTGAGCTGCTTCTGGTTTCAACTGGATATTATTCATATTTTCACCTATTTTTAATTAAGTTAAATGTTGATGCTATTTCAGTATTCATCAACACAGTCATCCTATCCAAATATATTATCTATTTATGTATTCTATATTTTACCATTTGTTCAAAATTCACACTGGTCATGTTGACTTATATTTACTATTGTTAATTTATATTAAGACAAAATATTAAAAAATATTTAAATAAAAAAATAATTAACTATCAATAAGATGCTATTTATACTTTTTTATTTCTTTAAAATATTTCTTAATTCTGTCTATTTTATAAAATATATTTTTAGCTTCATATTCCTTTAGATCTCAAGAATTTTTTACCAATAAGAAAAATATATATTCAAAATAAACCTTTTATTGTTATACCTAAATTTTTAACTTAAACTATACTTTGTAAACTGCAAAACAGTATATGGGACTGTTTTAAAATTTATACATACTATTTTGATTGGCTATCCTTATGATTCTTAATAACTATCTTAATTTTAAATAATTTCAAAAGATAGCTGATTAAATTTATAGATGTGTGTTTATATCCTTATAAGACGCATTTCTTTTATTTAGAAGATTTGATTGCTAGAATAACAGTTTAATATTATGTTCAATTTCTCTACTTTAATTGTAAAAAAATATTCGACACCACTTCGGCACCTTTAAAATATAACTTATTGTTATTTAATACTTATTATAACCTTGCCAAGGTTGGGGTCGCGAGTTCGAGTCTCGTTTCCCGCTCCAAAATTTAAAAACCACCTAATTTGAAAGAATTAGGTGGTTTTTTTATTGTCTATTGGTTGGTTTTAATTACTCAAAATAGTCAAAAATCGTATTAAAAACGCTTTATATTTCCATTGCAGTACCATGAAATTTGGAGTGTTTTATGCAAAAGCCGGTTAAGCGCGGAGACGCGTGGCGCATCACTGTCCGTTATTTAAGCAAACGTTATACAGCTATTCGAGATACTGCGAGTGAGTGTGAACAATGGGCCGCTAAAAAATTATTAGAATTACAATTTTAACAGGCTAATCCTGAGTCTGAAAAAATCCATATCTCCTTCTATGCCCTTTTTGAAAAGTACTATCAAAGAGAAGGCAGAAAAATGAAGAGTGCCCGCTTAATTGTTCAAATACTTAAATGCCTAAAGAAAAAAGAATAATGAAAATATAGTTAATATTTTATGATTAAATCCATCATTAAGTTTTTATTGATATTGAAATTAAAAATTAGCTTAAAATTATATTATCGCAAAGTCTCCCCCATTGAGGAGACTTTCTAAGTATTAAATGACTTAAGGATGAATTTTTTTCAATCCATCTTCTACAGCAAATTTAGCTTCTTCCCATTGTAAACGTGAACTGCCTTTAACTTGTTCCCATTTAGTTTTCAATTTAGATTCAACCTCGGAAAAATTAATTTCTGCATTATTAGGTACACGATTTTCATAACCTAAACGATAAGCCGCCCGATAATCACGATCATATTCTAGATTCTTGTTTTCAGTATAATATGGCATTTTTTTATAGTTTTCTCGCCAATAATTATCTTCTTCTTGCCAAGAATTACTATCATCTTTTTGATTATTTGTTTGAGCTATATCATTACCTGCTATTCCCCCTACTACACCACCAATAATCCCTCCAACAATAGCACCTGGAGGCCCCCCAACAACACCAAATGCAGCACCTACCGCCGCTCCTCCCAAAGTTCCTGCACCTGTAGCAACCAAATTCTCTCCCCCTTCATTCATATCGGGTACATGATTGTTATTGGTCGGTGGTGAGTTTAAATCTGGACGAGCATTATCAATTGTGGATGAAATGTCTTGTAATGGTTTGCTATTTGATACATTACCATTAGAAGATGGCTCTTTTTGAGTCGTATGATTACCATCTGAATTTGATTGTTTTGTATTTACCATTTTCTTACTCCCTATATTTTAAAATTTAGTGTCTTTCAAAAGAGCTAGAATATTAAAAGAACTTTTGAAATATGCTTGACAATTATTATTATAATTCACCTTTAGGTTATTTATGTTTCATAAACACCCCTATTAAGTAAGGAGATGTTATTAATTAAAGAAACTATTTCTCATCAATAAAAATTTTTATTCAAATAGTCTCCACAATTATATCAACCTTTACCCCATAATCATTATATTTCGCCAGATTAAATATCACCTATAATATTCTAGTTTTACACTGCCTTGCAGAAATTATTATTTTATGTATATACAATTTAAAAAAACCTAGTTAATTAATACTAGGCTTTTTAAATGTATTTTTAAAAGATAATAATTATATATTATTTCATATTTTTAAATATATCTTCAGCTGCTTTTAGGTGTTTCTCAACAGCATCACGTGTTTGTATGAGCATATTTTTTAATTCAGAACTTTTCGTGTTTGGTATTAACTGCTTATCAATTATTGTCAAAACTTTACGGTGAACTTTAACTTGACTCATCATATAATTTTTATCAGTATCTGATGTTATTTGATGAAGCTTACTAACAATTTTATCACTATCATTTTGCAATGATTTACTAAGATTACTGGTTTGTGAAATCAACTGTAACCGACTTGCCAACGCTTGTGCATTTTTTTCATTAGCTGAATGTTCTTTAATCATCATTTCAGCATATTTCTTAGCTTCATCCATTTTTAGTTTTGGCAATGCAGTTTTTGCCTGCTTAATTTCACCATTATTAGCTGTACTTAATACCATGAAAATTTGACTATCAGTCAAATTTTCATGGTTTTCATTTAATATTTTAGAGTGATTCTTCCCATCATTTATAGTTTGTTGATTCGCTGCCATAATCTCAAATGCACTGAAGCTTAAAACACCACTAATTGCGATACAGCTAATAATTTTCTTCGTTAAAATAGCTTTCATACTAATATCCTTTAACTTAATTCATGAGTATTTCTACCTATGGGTAGCTTTTTCACATTTCCATTCTATATCCCTACTTGTAAATTCAAGCTTGGGTTTATTTATTCATTATTTCAATCAACCATATTTATACCGCTCGTTGAATATTCTTCGCAAAGAGGTAAATAGCTTATTTAAAGTAGATAATATAAATTTAATAATAAATCATGTATCTGTATCCAATCTTATTAATGTAAATATAAAATATATATAATTTTAAAAAACATTAACTTAAAAACAATTTTTATTTTTTATTTTTACGAAAATAACAATAAAGCTCGTTATATTAACTTATAGATACTAAAGCTAAAATTAAATATATTTAAACCAATTTAACTTATTCGCACATCTATAAAAAAGCGTTCTCCTAAAGACTTTAATTCACATACTGCACACACAAACAGTGACATGCACTTTTGTAGATATCGTATGAGCTGTGCATCCTGAAAGTAGAATACACAGCGAAATCAGAACCTTCATAGTGAAACGCGGTTAGCGATCCAACCATAAAAGAATTGCTCTTGGGTAGGATTTCGTTCACAGATTTCAATGTAACTTTGGCCTTGCATGATATTAAGAACTCGAACTAATACCTTCTCTCCTGCTTTACCGCGCTTAGCCAGTGTTAGTGAAGAGGTAAGTAAGAAATAAAGTTCTATCTTCCAACCTAAGCTAGCCATTTCCCCCTAACACTCACATATTTTTAGCTAATTCTTTTGCCAAACATTGTTCATGCCACGTGGTTTGAAAATTTTCGACAGCTTTTGACTTAATAAGAGGGTCTTCAAATAGCTTTGAAGAATATGCAGATTTGATAAGCTCTTGATAAAGTTGTTTGGCTTGTTGCTCTTCAAGATGATTGGCGATGTCGTGTAACTCTTTAGCGGGCACTTCATGTTGTCTAGCATCCATCACACCACTCGCTGCTTTTTTCACAGTTTCACAGTAATGAAGTTCCATTGCTTCCGATGCTGCATAACATTGCATTGAAATTGCGCTTATAAAGAGGAATATAAATCTCATAATCTCACCTTAATTTGACGCGCAAGGTTAGCAACTAATCTGCCCAAATTTAAGTTAAAAAAGGTTATTTTTGTTTTCTCTTCTTTTATTTCACCTTTTGCACTTCAGTATTAGAAGCTCTCAGCACTGTTCCATCTGCCGCGACTGGTGCCATAAGTGGAATTTGCTGACCTGTAGTTTTATCAATTAACAGAGAATGGCGCTCTCCACTTTCAAATAGGTTGTGCTCTCCCCATTGTCGTAAAGCCACAACGACTGGGAATAAACTCTCTCCTTTATCGGTCAATACATATTCCTGATAAGCCGTGCCATCCGAAGCGTCTTGCATTTCAAGAACACCAGCATCCACTAATTTTTTTAGTCGGTCAGAGAGAATATTTCGCGCCACTCCTAAGCTGCGCTGGAAATCTCCAAAACGGCGCATTCCATCAAAAGCATCACGCACAATAAGCAGTGACCAGCGATCTCCTATGAGATTGACACAGCGCGCAACAGGACAAGGTTCATCTTTTATCAGTGTAGAGTTCGCCATTGAGTTTCCTAACCAATCATCAGCAACAAGTTATCTAGTTGCATTTTAAAACTAGCAAGCTTAACATTCAACTAGTTTCATTTTAAAACTAGATTAAATGGATTTAGGACAATGAAAGCTTCTCTTGCATCTTCAACTTCATCCGCCGAAAGTGATAAACCGCTTCCAAGCATGGCTCGTGGCGTAATTTTGCTGTTTGCTATCGCAAGTGGTGCAAGCGTAGCAAATGTCTATTATGCCCAGCCCTTGCTCGACACTTTGGCGAGTGACTTTAATGTTAGTGATGCCGCTATTGGTGGTGTAGTGACAGCCACTCAAATAGGTTGTGCGCTAGCTTTAATCTTTTTAGTGCCGTTGGGTGATTTGGTAAATCGACGTCGATTAATGGCTCTACAGTTACTAGCCTTAATATTTGCTTTACTAGCAGTTGCCTTTGCCCATTCTACGATTATTCTTTTGGCAGGAATGCTTGCGGTGGGTTTACTCGGCACAGCCATGACTCAAGGGCTTATTGCCTATGCTGCAAGTACTGCGGCCCCACATGAGCAAGGACATGTGGTCGGTACTACACAAAGTGGTGTATTCATTGGTTTACTGCTTGCCCGTGTATTTTCAGGGGGAATTAGTGATGTAGCGGGTTGGCGCGGCGTGTACTTTTGCGCAGCAATACTTATGCTCATCCTTGCTTTGCCCCTTTGGAAACGTCTGCCTCATTTAAATATTCAACCTAGTGCCATGCGCTACCCGCAGCTTCTGGCTTCTATGCTAAAACTACTACGCCAAGAAAAAGTTCTACAAGTGCGCGGTGTGTTAGCTTTACTCATGTTCGCGGCATTTAATATTTTCTGGAGCGCATTGGTACTGCCGTTAAGTGCCCCGCCTTATAGCTTTTCTCATACTGTAATTGGATCTTTTGGACTTGTTGGAGTGATTGGTGCTTTGGCTGCTGCACGTGCGGGTTACTGGGCCGACCGTGGATATGCTCAGCGCATAAGCTTGGCAGCACTCTTAATATTACTACTCGCTTGGGGTCCACTTTCACTCATGGCTCACTCGCTCTGGGCACTCATGATTGGCATCGTATTACTAGACTTAGGCGGGCAAGCTCTGCATGTGACCAACCAGAGTATGATTTTCCGCACTCGTCCTGAAGCGCATAGCCGTCTTGTTGGTCTATACATGCTCTTTTATGCGGTAGGTAGCGGATTGGGTGCAATCAGCACAACAGCGACTTATGCTTATGCAGGTTGGCTTGGCGTGTGTGCACTCGGTGCAGGTGTAAGTTTCTTGGCCCTATTATTTTGGAGGATGACACGCCATATCGTGACTCAAATCACTTATGAAAAAGATAACAATATACAAATAAATAAAATATAATAATCCAAAGTTTTATAAGCCCATGAATAAGAAAGTTTAGTCTTTAAATCTTAAGTTCGAGCGGTAATAGAATGAAATCTTCTTTAACAATCTAAAGATTGATATGCAACTTTAGACAATTACTATCAAATATATGCAAATCCCTATAGGAACAAAATTGGGTATTAATAATAAATTGCTTTACACGGCTGTATTTGCCCTTGTTGCAGGATGCCACCAACAAGAAGCAAACGACAGTACAAATGCTGTGAAACTCCCAGCCTATCAGTACGATGGTTTCTCTGGTTCAGCACGCTTAAAAGGAAACTTAGAGTTAAAACAAGGATGTCTTTATGTGAAAGATATACTCATTATCTTTCCAGAACATAGCGCTCAGTGGGATGCTGAAAAAAGCACTTTAAGTTATAAAGGTCAGCAGATCGGCTTAGGGGGCATATTAGATATTGCTGGAGGTATTGGTAATTTTGAGCAAGACAATCTACGCATTAAACATTTGAGCCCCATGTGTGATCATCAGAATATTTGGTTTGCAGGATAATCTTTTGTGAAGAGTATGAGTAAAAAAAGCCCCCGTCGGGAGCTTTTTCCAAATAGTTTATGAGCTGTTATTAGCAGCTTAAAACTTAACTTGGGTGAATTTCTGCCGTCAATCTTTGCAAGTCATGACCCGAAGGTGCTTGGTAAACACGTAAACCAAATTCGGGAAGAATCGCAATTAAATGATCAAAAATATCTGACTGAATTGCTTCATAAGAAACCCAGGCAATTGTGTTGGTAAAAGCATAAATTTCTAACGGCAAACCTTGGCTGGTCGGCTGCAATTGACGAACAATAATGGTTTGATTTTGAGCAATGCCCTTGTGCTGACGCAAGTAAAATTCTACATAGGCCCTAAATGTACCAATATTGGTTAGACGGCGTTTATTGTAACGAGATTGATTGCTTAAATGCTTATTGAATTCTTCAATTTCAGAGTTCTTTGCATTTAAGTATTGATCTAACAATAAAAAGTCTTTGAGCTTTTGTTGCTCTTCATCACTCATGAAATGAACGCTACTTTGATCTATAAAAAGTGAGCGCTTCATTCGACGGCAACCCGAGTTGCTCATACCGCGCCAGTTTTTAAATGTATCGGTCACGAGCTTATTGGTTGGAATGGTGGTATAGGTTTTATCAAAGTTTTGAACAGTCACGGTATGCAGTGAAATATCAATTACATCACCATCTGCATTGAGTGATGGCATTTCAATCCAGTCCCCAATACGCACCATGTCATAAGAGGCAATTTGTACACTCGCCACCAAAGACAAAATGGTGTTTTGGAAAACCAGCATTAATACCGCTGCCATCGCACCGAAGCCTGCAAGTAAAGTGAACACATCCTTTTTAAGGAATGTTCCCAAAATCATGAGGCCACATACAACAAATAAAATGAGTTTAACCAGTTGTAAGTAACCTTTAATCGGCTTATTTCTAGATTTTGGATTACGCTGATAAATAAGGTTAAAGATGTTTAACAGCTCGCTGACCGTAAGCGCGAGTGTAAGAAAAATAAATGCTTGCGCTGCCATCTCTACAAAAGCAATAAACTTTGGAGATAGATGAGGCACGGTTGCAATACCATTCATAATCACAACAGCAGGAACAATATTTGCAAATTTCTTTATAACGCTATGCTGAGCGAAAATAGACTGATTTGGTGATTTGAGTTTTGTGACTAAATGACGAACGCCCCGAACAATAATACGTTTGGCAATAAAATTTGCTATTGCAGCAAATAAAATCAAAATCGTGAGTGAAACTAACATTTCTAGCCAAGGATATTGACTTAACTCACCCCGAATATCGCGGAAAAAATTTAAAAAATCCAAACCTATACACCTTTAAAATTTCTTTTGTAGAATTTTAGGGGTTAAGAACGTTTCTCATAAGGTTTGTTTACATATGTAGTCATAAATACAACAACTAAGTTATATACCCTGCCCAAATTTAATTATGATCTGGTAATTTTAAAGCTTCATCTGCTTATGTTTCAGACCAATTATATGAACTAGATCGGACTTATCAGTTCATTTAGAATAAGGCGTTAAACGAATAATTCTGGTTTGAGTGAGTGAAATTTTCTGATTTTTTGACTTTTATTGGAACAGTCTGGTTCAGCTTATTGTTTATCTATATTACTTGGACCTTTTTTCTTAAAAGTCAGGTTCAAAGATTTTTAATTTATAAACGAGGAAAGTTTGCTTCTGCCGAGGTCGTATATTTTCAAGACGCATTAGCTAAGGTGCAATATCGCCCTTTATGTTATGTCAAATTGAAATTTCAAACTGAGCAAGGCCAAGTCATTACTGAAAATCTAAAGGTGCTTATTTCTAAGCAAGATCACTATAAATATAAAGTCGGTAGTATTATTAATATTAAATATGACCCTAAAAACTTAAAGAATATTTCGATATTGGGCGAAGTGATGATTTAGGTCATTAGAGATTATTTAAAAAGTAGGATAAACCTTGAGGTGCGCGTCCATTTAAACGACTACTTGTAGTTACTCGAACCAGATTACTCCAAGTAATATTGCAACAATGCTTGATCAATTTTTTGATTAAAGACACATCTTCATGACATGAAATAGGCTCAAAGCCACCGACCAAAAGATAGACCTCTGCACTAAAACTTAAATTTGCCCCGTGAATATGCTCGTGGTCCATCTGATCTTTATAGTGCGCTAAATATTTTTGCTGTTTCGTTATAGAGAGATGACTAAAATCGTCTAGCGTTACAGTGCCGCAAATTGCATCTGTGGGTTGGTGCTGGATTTGATAGCGCAGCCAATCTGGACTCACCACGGTGTCTGCATCGGTACATGCAATCCAAGTTACACCACGCCCGATTAAATGACGGATTCCTAAATCCCTCGCCTTGCCGACACATGCATAGTTACATTCAATCCAGTTGATTTGATGGCTTTGGACAATCAACCGCGACTGATCTGTACAGCTATCAAGTACAACAAGCACTTCTACCTCATAACCGCCGATGTTATCTATGGCGACCTGAATAGATTGCAGGCAGGCCGATAGATAGTGCTCTTCGTTATGCGCTGGAATAACGATACCTATTTTCATCTTAGTTTTTCCTGCTGCGCTAAAGAGGAGGTGTTCGCCGTCCATAGATCAATCATAAAGTCTGGGTCGTTTAAGCTGAGGTAATGATGAAATGGGAAATGTTGCTGAAATGCTTGATGGACTTGCTCAGCGTCTAACTCAAAATCTTGAATTTCATGACGCCAGTGACAACACAGAATCTCACCGTCATCATTTAAACTATGCTTTAATTTTTCAATAAACTGATGTAATTCATCCTTGGATAAGTAATAGGCCATCTCACTAATTAAAATCAGATCAAATTTTTGAATTGAGTAGTCTTCGGGTATTTTCCTGTTTTCAACCACAACATGCTCAAATCCTTTTAAACGCTCGGACGCCAATTGAACAGCACGCTCAGAGACATCTATACACACTAACTCCTCAGTTCTTTGCGCCAAATGAAAACTTAAATGTCCATTTGAACAGCCGACTTCTAGCACCTTTAGGTAGCGGGGTTTTGTCAGCAACGCGAGACAAATTTGTCTTTTACGTGCTTCATACCAATGAAAGTCATAGCCCCATGGATCACTGTTATGACGATATAAATCTTCAAAGTACAAGCGAGAATGAATCACTCAAATAAACCTCATAAGGCATTAAAAGACGTTTAATCGCATTTGGAGAGAGAACGGCGGCATTACCCGTAGTTTCATCTGCTTCAAGTTGGGTTTTAAACTGCAAAATTGCTTGATGTTTTTTAGTTAGCTGTTCAGGTGTTAAGGAAAATGCTTTTGCTCGGTGCCAATCAATGCGTGGGTCTAAAGGCTGTGCCCAATGCCAAGCCCAAATTAATACGTGTAAACAGAGTAGTTGCTTAGCGGTTGCATAGGCTTGTACGGTTTTACCCACGGCTTCATGGTCTGGGTGACCATCAAATTCATAACTACAAATTAGAATATCGTTGGCTTGAACCAACTTGTCTAAACTCTGCCACAGTTGTTCGGTTTGCAAATGGATCTGGCCATCTAACAAATTAAGCTCTAAATGCTCGGTTGACTCTGCTACGCCCAGACAATTTAAGGCCGCCAAGCTTTCTTGCGGACGAAGAGTATTAAGCTGATCTGGAGAATATTTTGTAGATTTAGGATGACTTTGTGTGCCGTTACTGACAGCTAAAACCACTATTTTACAATTCAGCGTGATCAGTTGCTGCATTAACCCGCCACAGCCAAGCACTTCATCATCAGGATGTGGAGCGACAATCACCACTCTTTTAGAACGAAATAACTCAAGATCTAAAGCTGCTAACGGTTGTTCTTGAAATGCCTTTAACCATTGCTCTTTGGCCGTACCCTCACCAAAAATAACGCGGTCTTCAACCAAAGGATGTTTTAAAGTTCCCATAGGCTTTGCTCCGACACACAGAGTTCTGCAATTTGTTCATAGTCAAAAGCAGCATGACTTTGCCTGATAAACACAGGCAGATCAGCCATGAGCTGAGCAAATGTCGCATCTTCACAAAAAGGACGAGCACCCAAGGCTTTCCCTACTCGCTCAATAATGCTCAAACAGCATTGTTCTGTTTGGGCACGTAATATGCGTATTTCCCGCTCATGACTTAGCGTTGGTTTCTGGTCAATCAGCTTGCCAACATATTGAAAATACTGCTTAGTGATTTCTAGTTGCTGAGCGACCTCACCTAAATACAATTTTTTATACGGATTAGGATTTGCCTGACAGCTTTCTTGCAAAAAGTTAGCTAGACGCACGGCGGCACCATACCAACAGGCCGCTACACCTGCTGCACCATGCCAAAAACCTGGGCGTTTTAAATAACTATTTGGCTGACCAATCAATTTAACAGGTGTATTTTTAAAAGTTACTTGCGCAGTCTGTGTCGCATGCATGCCTACAGCGTGCCAGTGGCTTAAATCGGTTGTAATGGATGGATGAATTAAGCCAACAATACAAAGCTGCGCTTGCCCTTGCTGATCTTTATAACTTATTAAAGCTTTTTCAATGAATTCAGCACCAGAGCACCAAGGTTTTATGCCATTACAAAGATTGTCTTTTATTTGCAATGGTGCTGGTCCACCGTCTGCTGCCCAAACTGCCCAAGTCTGGTCATCTATTTCTTGCTGATAGCCCAATTCATTTAAAATGCTTAAAGCATCACAATGAGACTCAAATAGCTTAGCTAGACTTAAGTCGACTCCAGCAATCTGCGCAAAAAGTTGCCAACGTTGATAGGTTTGACCCGAAGCTGGATGAGGCAAATTTTGAGTTAAATTTACAAGCTGAAAAAGTAAATTTATACGAAGCTTACTTTTATCTTCAGCTAGGGCAGCTTCAAATTCACTCAAACTGCTCAGTATCGTCATGTTTATAGGTATTTTAATATTCATTGCAAATAATTATTTATAAGACTTAACCCAACCATAACTAAAGATTTCTGTTTAGATAAACATATAAATTGTAATAAAAAGAAAAATATTATTAGTTTTATATCTAATTATTTCACTGTTACTCAAATATCACGATTAAGTGAACTTATAATCCGATCATGTAAGGTTTATTAAAAACTCAACATTTAATCGATTATTTAAAGTAGTTTAGTTCTTACCGTTTTTCTATTTCCAAAGAAGAGGTCTAAAATGAACACTTTAAATATTAATGATATTAAAAAACACGCAGATGTTATTGCTTCTTGTGGTACTAAAGTAGGTACTGTCGATCATCTTGAAGGTGAAAACCAGTTAAAACTCACCCGAGACGAAAGTGGTCAACATCACCTCATTCCTACTGGATGGATTGGGGAAGTAAAAGAAGACCAAGTCATTCTGAATAAAAACTCAGAAGAAGTTAAAGATCAGTGGCAAGCGATCTAAACTTCTAAGCTAGCTAGTTTTAGCTAGATTAAAATAAAATAAATTTATAATTAAAAATTTAAATTATAAAAACCAAAGCTCTTTTTTATTAAGGAGCTTTTTTTATTCATCTCATATTTAAAATAAAAAAGCTTACCCTCGTGTTGTGTTAAATATATCTAATCTTTAACAGAGCTGCTTTTATCTCTATAAACCTTTTTGAGGCTCATTTTGTCCCTTAAGCACATGGTGATCGATTTTACTTAATGCTAAAAATTGTCCATTCGCATTAAATGAACAATTATGAATAGGGTGACGTATATGATCACAGGGAATCATCAGCTTAAAGCAAGAAAGGTCCATTTCGATTTTACCGAATCATCGGTCTGTTGGATGCCGAATGATCCGCTATGCTCGCATGTCGCCAATGGCATTAACATGCTCTTGCCAGCTGGTGAGTTTTGGTTTTGCCGTGTGTTTAATAAAACCCTGCCCTTAATTACCGATGAAGCACTAAAACAAGAAGTGATTGGATTTGTCCGTCAAGAAGCTGCTCATGCACGTGCCCATGAAAAAGCACAGGACTTCTTACGTGAAAATGGTTACGACATTCAAGAAACACTCAACCGTGCCCATTTTGTTTTTAATATTTTGTTGGGTGACAAACCTCTAGGCATACCATTTTTAAAAGGCGAAAAGCTTGATGAATATTGGTTACTTTTCAGAGTAGGCGTGATTGCTGCAATCGAGCACTTTACGGGAACCATTGGTCAATGGACGCTGGATAGTAAATCTTGGGACCAAGCTGACCCTGCTATAGCAGATTTGTTCCGCTGGCATTTGGCTGAAGAAGTTGAACATCGCTGTGTTGCTTATGATTTATTTGAGCACCTTTTGACAAACAAGTTTGGGTTTTATGTGTCGCGCCAAGTGATTATGGCGGCGGTTTTCCCACTGTTTATTTACTTCCTTGCTGACTTTGCCCGTAGTTTAGGTAAGCAAGATTTAGAGCATGAAGATATTCAAAAATTGATGCGCCGTGGCTACTTCAAAATTATTCGTGAATTTGAAAAAACCGCAACTCGCTCAGACAACTTACCGACCATTAAATATTTGTGGAAAGCGACGTTAAGATGGGTATCTCCAAAATTTAACCCAATTCATGAGGGAGACACCGAGCAAGCTTTAGCTTATATGGCTCGCTCGCCTGCGGTTCAATATTTTGAAGGTATGGCACAGGCTGCAAAACCTGTGTAATTGAGCTAAGCACTTAATTAAATGCTAAGAAAAAGCCTCCTTGTTTGGAGGCTTTTTCTTAGATAAGTTTTGTCGCTTAAGCAAAATTTAAAAAGAAATAATCCAACAACCGACCTCTTTCATCTACCACATTTTTATCTAAAAGCTGAACCATTGCCCCATCAATCATAAATAAGAACATGTAAGCATCTTGGAGTGAAGCCGTAGATTTTAAGGTTAAAAGCACCTTATAGATTTCGCTAACCAACCAGTTTCTATAATCAATCACGACTTTATAGGCAACTGGGTAGAGCTTTTCTATTTCAAAAATTGCTTTAAAGGGTAAATGATAAAAGCCATTTAAGTCGGCATGTAAAAGGTAAATCTGCTTAAGTTTATCCAGCACCATTTGCTCACGGTAAGAATAGAGAATGGAAAACACTTTTACTTTGAGCGCGTCTTTTTGAAAAGTGAGACACATCTCGATGAGTCGTGCTTTTGAGTGAAAGTCGTTGTAAAAAGTAGCCTTGGCAACTTTGGCTTCTGCAATAATTTGGTCGACCCCGACCTTATGAAACCCATATTGATTAAATAAGTTTTTTGCTACGTGAAGCACTCTTAGTGCTCTAAATGAAGATTCTAAATTTGGCATAGGAATACCGTTTAAATAATTTTTTGTTGTATCTAAAAGAGATAGAAATGCCGTCACTCTTAAAATGAGTGCTAAAAACAGGCATGCAAAAGCAGCACAAAAATGTGCCTAAGCTATCTCAGGTTTTATTGTTGCTATGATTTTTTAGTCGTAACGAGCTAAGGTTGTAGAAAACCTAAAGTCGATTGAACCGCTTTATAGATTGCTCGAGTGGTATGAATAGAGAGACTTTGGCAAAAGCCAATAAAGAAGAAATAGTACGCATAGCGGACTCCTTTGGGTAATAAAGAAGTTTCGCCACATCACTGCTAAATGATTATGGTGGCGAAACGAAAAGGGGTTAGCAGACTGATTTACCCAAAAATCAGCACATCCGAAGATGTCCCCCTCCCGTTCTGAACTGCACCCCATAAGTTAGACTTTTTAAACTTATGAGGTGTGTCCTATGCCAGTTCCAAAGCATTCAAAAGAGTTAAAATTAAAAGTCATTCAGGCTTATTTAGATGGAAGTAAAGGCTATAAAATCCTTTCACAAGAATTTAATGTAGATCTCCAAACAGTCCGGCTATGGATTGAAAACTATAAGGCACAAGGTGAAGATGGCTTAAATGTTAAAACTAAAAAAACCTACTACTCTTCCGAATTTAAAATCAAGGCTGTACAAATGCTTCTTGATAAGGTACCTGTAAGAGAAGTTAGAAGAAGGTTAAATCTGAGCGGGACGTCAATTTTAAGAAGGTGGCTAGCTCAGTATTATAAAGAAAGGATTGCTGGGTTTAATACCACGAGGATTTATAACAATATGGTTAAACAAGATAAAACTAAAATAACCAAGCCTGTAAAAGATGACAAAGATAAATCTCAGCAGGAGCTCATTGATGAAGTGACCGCTTTACGTGCAGAGGTTGCCTTTTTAAAAAAGCTAAAAGCCTTAAAACTGAAGCAACGTACCTAAATTCAATTTCTACTGCAGACAGTGTTCAAGTTATTTCAGAATTAAGGCAAATTTATCCATTAAAGCTCTTACTCAGTATTGCCAAGATCGCTCGTAGTACTTATTTCTATCACATGAAAGCTGTACGCTCTAAGGATAAATATACTGAGTTAAAACAGCAGATCAAGTCCATATATCACAAGCATAAGGGATGCTATGGCTATCGTAGAATTACTCTTGCTCTGAAACATATAGGAATAATGATTAACCACAAGTGTGTATATCGCCTCATGAAATCTATGGGGCTGAAGTCACGTATCAGAGCACTAAAATATCGTTCATATAAAAGTGGCTGTGTAGGAACAATAGCTGATAACGTTTTACAACGGCAATTTAAAGCAAATCTCCCAAATCAAAAATGGGCAACTGATGTAACGGAATTTAATTTAAAAGGTGAAAAACTTTATCTATCTCCAATTATAGATTTATTTAATGGGGAAATTATTACCTTCCGAATCCAACGTAAACTCAATTATGAGTTAGTGAAAGATATGCTCATTCATGCTTTAGCTAAACTTAAGCGACATGAGAAACCAATTCTCCATTCAGATCAAGGATGGCAATATCAAATGGCTCATTACCAACAGCAATTAAAGCAACACGGTTTAATTCAAAGTATGTCTCGTAAGGGAAATTGTTTGGACAATGCTGTAATAGAAAGCTTCTTTGGAATATTAAAATCGGAGTGCTTTCATGGTGAAAAATTTCAATCAATTGATGAGTTAGAGAAAACTATACGAGAGTACATTCATTATTATAATCATGAGAGAATCAAGGTGAAGCTACAAGGATTATCCCCTGTACAATATAGAAATCAGTTTATAAAAACTGCTTAATTAACTGTCCAACTTTATGGGGTCAGATCATTCCGCCGCAGAGGGAGACACGTAGGGATGCCCACAAAAAAGAGAGACTTTTTCGTGTGCGTTGGGTAAATACGGCCTGCTAAAACCGACTGGCAATGTGGCCAGCAAGCAAAGGATAATCGGAGGGGTTTTAGGTGTCAATGTGATATTGGCTACAAATAAAGCTTTAAAAACATGAGTAAAAAGATTTATTAATACCTTAGAGAATGCTTTTATTTTTTTTAGATTTTAAAATGTAAGTAAAACTTAAAAATGCACTTCGTTATATTAATTCATTAAGACTTTGAATACCGAGTTTTACGCCATAGCTACCTTCACTATCGTTATCAAGCCAACCACCATTAATTAAAGCTGGCACAGTCTTATTTATCACTTTACCAGCTAATAGTTTGGCATCATCCCTACTTAAATAGCCAACTGTTAAACCATTAATTTCAATTTTAACTGCGTTCTTGTCATAAGCATTAAAAGGTTCAGAGACAACTCTAGCCATTACTTCTACATATTTTGACTTTTCTTGCTTAGGCCCAGCAATCTTTCTTAAATTTGCTTGATAGGATTGCTCCCCAACAATATCAACCAAATAGACTATTGATCTTACATCAGTGAGATTTTTCTTCTTATGCTTTTTGCTTAATATTAAAAATAAAACCAATAAGCCAAATACTCCCAATATCATTTCCATTCTTTTTCCTCTTATTATTTATAAAAAATATAAAACTAAAGATATTAAAAAGAGTAAACCAGAAATCAGCTTACTCTTTTATACCCTTATTTAATGACAATGATGGTCACCAGTTTTACTATTCGTATGACATCCTTTAGAGTTTGTACCCCCAGAATGAGCATTAACCTGTGTAACTGCCAAACCGATTAGACAAATGAATAAAAGTTTTTTCATGAGTTTATTTCCTTCAAGTCGGAATTATAATTGAGTTTTTATTGTACAAAATAAAATTATTAAACTTTGATAAAACAGATGAGTGACTTATAAACTTTAGTCTAGTTTCTATTTATAACCATTTTATTGAAATATTCATTTAAAAAAATAAAGCATGAAAATTTATATTGTAGGCCCTTCTGGTGCTGGTAAAACAACTATCGCTAATAAATTAGCCCAGCAATTAAAGATATCAACTCATCCATTTGATGAGATCTACTGGAATATAAGTGGAAGTGAGTTTGTAAAGAATTCGGAAGAAAAGATCTCACTGGGTATTAAAGAAATTATCTTACAAGATAGCTGGATTGTAGAGGGAGCTTACGACAAACGTTTACTTCCATTACTGCTTGAAAGCTCATTAATTTTAAAATTGGAAGTTCCTTTTTATTTAAGAACAAGAAGGCTACTACAACGTTACTTAAAGTCTGTAGCTACAGGCAAAAGACCTAAAGAAACTTTAAAAAATACAATCGAGCTAATCCGGTTTTCATATAGCTTTGAGCAACGTTTAGAAAATTTCTTAAGTAATCATACTCAACTCTCTAGCAAGGTTATTTCTATTTATGACTTTTCAACAGCTATTCATGTGGTCCAAACAAACTTCAATAATTTATGTGACCCATTGAATCATGATGACAAAACGAAAGCGGTTTAACAGACTCATCATCTAGTAACTTACATTGCAGAAAGTCTCTCTTTCCCATGCTTAAATAAAGAAAATAAGAGAAATTTTAAGTGTCAATGTGATATTAGGTAGATTTTTAAGATTTATTTTCTATTTTAATTGGCAGATTATATTTAATGATACACCGATAAAATGGATAATTAAATCCATTTTATCGGCTTGCTAGAAGAGGTTTTTAAAACCTTATTTTTTTATTTTTTAATATAGTTTGGAAACTCTTTTAAAACCCTACTACATAATTGACCTTTTGTATCTTCTTTCTTACGTTCTTCAAATTGATTCATGCCGAATCTCATGACTTCTTTACCATATTTATCACCTAACTCATGTTTAGTGCATTTTTCAGCTTCATGAATTAGTGCCTCTGATGAATAATGATAATTACAATCAAGTTGAGCACGGCTTAAAAAACCATGCAGTTCTACTGTTTTCTCGCATTGTGTTTGCCCTACAAGACTTTTAGATTCTTGAGCAGCATAAATTGATGTTCCCACGAATAGAGTGAAAATCGTTACTAAAAAATTACGCATTATTTCCCCGACAAAGTTTTTAAAAGTATTAGTGATAATATTGCGGGCGTATTAAATAATAATTATTTATAAGTGTCTATTAATAATAAAGAAAATGGGATAACCATCATCTCTTTTGAATACTTAATCACCTTACAAAAATTGTGTGATTAAGTTTTAACAAATGAATGATATTAAATTTGTTTTATAACCATCTTTAATATTATTCGAGTTATTCAAGAAAAGAGTTTTAGTGATATTTAATCCATTTCTAATCTACTAAAACCCTTACTCATTTCAGCGCTTTAAAATCCTAATTTCTTAAAGATAAAATAGCCCACATGGCTTTCAAAGCTACCGTCATTTTGAATTTTGAAATATTTCTTCACAAGGTCAGATGAACCTTCCTGCAAATAACGTAAAGTTTTGATTTGATCTTCAGGCGTTTTCATTCGCTTTACCCAACTATCAAAGTCTAACGAAAGCGTTTGTTTATCTAAACCCACCAAATCAAAGCCCGCATCTTCAATAAAATAGACCCACTCTTTCACACTATAGTTTCGTACATGACTTGGGTCTCGAATCGTTTCGATGGTCTGTAAAAACGTATCCAATATAGGCGAGCTAGAACTGATAATGTCTACAAAAATAACAATGCCATCTGGCTTAAGCACGCGGTTTACTTCTTTCATGGCAGTCGGAACATGTTGCCAATGATGCGCAGAATATCGGCTAATAACCACATCAAACTGCTGATCACTAAAAGGCATATCTTCAGCAATGCCCTGCTGCACAAAGATATTTTTTAATTTGCGTTGGCTGGCAGCCTTAGACACGGTGTCTAACATTTCATGAGATAAATCGTAGGCAAAAACAAGGTCCGCATGCGGAGCAACATTGTAGGAAACATGCCCACCACCACAGCCTAAATCAAGGACTACAGCTTTTTCAATTTTCTGAATTTCATTAATAAATTTATTAAATTCAATACCTTCAGAATGAGCTTGGCTATTTAAATAGTCGAGAGATTTATTTTGATATTGTTTTTGATTTATATCATGCTGGGTGATCATAACCTTGCTCCTCCTTTGTAATGGAATTACATTAAAGGAAAATTTAGATAAAAAATAATGATTAGTTTTTCTTCAATTGATAAATAAAAGTTATTATTTGATTTGTTTTGACATGTCATGCCAGTTAATAAAAATAGATTTAAAGATTAATAAGAAATCCGCAAAGAGCACTGTTTAGTCACCCTTACTGAAACAGTGCTCTTTGCTCCATCCCAACCTCTATCCAGAAAGGTCCGATGCATAGAAATAGTGTATGTACCTTTGACTCAAAATGTTTCCTGTATTTTTTAAAATTTTTAAACATTCACAGCATAAAAATGAAGTATATTGATTTTTATCAGAAGATTCTTCTTTGGTTTATATTTTGAACAAAACAGAATACACACTAGATCGTATAGATCGGAAAATTTTATCTGCATTGCGTGGAAATGGCCGTTTAACCGTTGCTCAACTGGCCGAAGAAGTAGGTCTTTCATCTTCTCCATGCTGGACACGACTGAAACGTCTAGAAACTTTAAAAATTATTGAAGGATATACGGTAAACGTAAACCAAAAAGCGATTGGCATTCATGAAGTCTTTTTTATTGAAATTACTTTAGAGCGCCACGATGACGAAATGCTAGAAAATTTCAGTGAAGCATTAGCAGATATACCTGAAGTAGTGGAAGCGCATCTCGTCACAGGTGACTATGATTATTTGGTTAAAGTAGCAGTCAAAGATGCTGACCATTACGAACGATTTTTAAGGAAAAAACTTTATTCAATTAAAGGAATACGCCACACCCGTTCGACCTTTGCCCTACGCCCTCTCAAATCTGCTAATACAGCCGATTTAATGCTAATTGAATAAAAAGGTTAAACGCTGACAGTTAAATCTTTAATTTATTGATTTTAAAATATTTATTGAGAAAACCCTTAAAAATATAACAGATGATAGCTCTGTTATATTTTTTTTAAAAAATTCTGTATCTATGATTACAGCCGTCACTTCTTCAAAATGTAATTAATCTGAATTGGAGGCATCGCCATGAACATTTTGAAGAAAAAAAATAAGGCCAGTTTTGTATTCTTTATTATTACTCTCTACTCGTTTATTGGGTTTGGCTTAGGCTTCGTTATTTGGGAATACTTTTTAAAGGCCTAGTTTGCTAAAGAAGCGCTAACTCACCTCAGTAATAATTTCTGAAGTGATTTCTTTACTACGATGATATGCGGCCTTCATAGCTAAACGTATATCATCGGACACATTTCCTAGCTCAAACATTCTGAGTGCTGATTCGGTAATCCCGTTAGCCAACGTCACCTTACCACACAGATCCGCTGGCGGGACATTACTTTTACGGACCATTTCAACTGCACCACTAGCCGCTTGGAGTGCTAAATCTAGAGCAAATTGTTTATCGAGCCCTAAAGAAACCCCTGTCTTGATCATGCTATCTAAAATATAGAAAAAGTAAGCTGGTCCCGAACCAGACAAAGCAATAATTGCGTCTGTCTGCGTTTCAGACGGCGCCCAAAAAGTCTGACCCGTTGCAGAGTACAGCATTTCGATTAGGTCTTTATCAAGCTGGTCCATTTGCTCTGAAGCAATAAGCACATGCGTCCCAGTATGCGTAAGCACAGGTGGATTTGAAATTACACGAACAATTTTTTTCGAACCCGTAAAACGAGTCAAGTTTGCAATATCTACTCCCGCCATCATAGAAATTATAATTTTACTAGCTAACCATTTTTTTAGCGGTACAAGTGTCTCTTTTAATTGTTTAGGCTCTAATAGCAAAACAACAATTTCAGCTTTTTTTAGTCCATTTTCTTTTTGCTTCAAAGTATTTGTATCATTAATCTTTTTCTCTTCAATGAGATGTATTTTTTCTTTTTTAAATCCTTTTAAAACCAACCCTCCTATTAACGCTAAAGCGAGATTACTACTGCCAATAAAACAAATATTAGGTTGTACTGCACTTAACATTTAACATGTTTTCCTTTGTTAAGAGAGGTGTATAACAATAAATATTATCTATAATTTAATTATGTATATTGAATTAATAATAACAGATCGAATAAAGAACCAACTTTAATAAAGTATATTATTAAAGTGATTTTTGTTTTATTTACACAATAAATAAAACAATTTTAGCTTAAGCCTAATGTATTACTATTGTTAGTAAATACCACACAAGAAATGTTAAATTGTGTAACACCACAATAGTATTGTAAAACATTCTATTAATTTCATATAAACAATACCTATTGTTTGCTAAGAAAATCTTTTAAATTAAACAAAGGCACAGAAATGCCTAGTTCAAACAACTAAAGAGTTTCTTTCTTATTCGCTAAAATTCTTTCAGCTTTTCTGATCGCTTGTTGTAAATCAATATCTTCGCACACCCAAAAAGTAAAAATTTTTCCAAATAGGTGAAAATGCTGCTTAACATACTGAGAGCTATTGTCTGAATAGTGCTCTTCTATCTTAAAAACATCATTATGATTTTCTATCTTTTGACCGTCTAAAATACCGCCAATACAAATATCCATTTTAGTACCACACACCTAATTAGTTATATTTTAACAAAAAATTTAGAAGCACTTTTAAGAGCATATTTTTATTCTGCTTTTTATTTTAAAGATAAGTTTAATTAAAACTTATAAAAAACCCACAACATAGAGTGGGTTTTTAAACTCTACTAAAGCGCTTTAGCTTTAAACATATTCTATTTAAATAATATATTCAAAACAACTCTAGTCGCTCTATGAAGTTATGAATTCTGAAGAATCACAATATTAGAAGCTTGTGGGCCTTTTTTACCCTGTACTACAGTAAACTCAACACGTTGGCCTTCTAAGAGAACTTTAAAACCTTGTGTTTGAATATCGGTAAAATGAGCGAAAATATCCTTACCTTCATCAGCCGCAATAAAACCAAAACCTTTAGTTTCATTGAACCATTTTACTGTACCAGTAGAAGTAGACATATATTTATCCTAAATTTTAAAATATTATAACTTATTATTGGGGAAACCAATTTAACTAAAAAAATAGACGTGAAAACTTAAATATCTGAATGAACCGAAGACTTATAAATAAAACTGCGAAATAGAAATTTATGATGACAAGAATATTTTGTTAGTTATGCTCGACTATACACGCTTCAAAATCATTTGCAATCGATATTCAAAATAATTAAAACAAGAAAAATTTTATAGCGTTGACTCAACATCTTTCATCTTGATTTGATTAAAGATCCTTTCAATTAAAAATCTAATATTCTATATTTTAATTGAAAGAAGTACTTTTAATTCTTGAGTTATTGACGCCATTAATAGAATTTCTGTTCACCAGCAGGGCGTGTTTTAAAGCGTCGGTGAAACCACATGTATTGTGTAGGAGCAATGCGAATTTGGTTTTCAATAATCTTGTTTACCCTTTCAGCGTCACTAACTTCACAGCCACTCGGGAAATTTTCTAATTTAGGTTCTACTAAAACATGATATTGCGGATTACGAATATTACCACTACGGTAAAAATATAAAGGCACGGCTGCTGCTTTTGAGATATCCATTAGTCTGCGATGCGCTGTAACAGTAGCGGCTTGAATACCGAAAAATGATGCCATGACCCCTTGTTTTAAGCCAAAATCCTGATCTGGGCTATACCATATCGCATGACCATGTTTAAGGTTTTGTATGAGTCCACGCATGTTGTCTCGAGCAATTTGGTTTTTATACACTCGCGCACGACTACGATGAATCAGAAAATCTAAAAACGGATTGTTTTGAGGTCGGTAAACCACGTCCATATTAAAGAATAAAGTACACGCCGCTCCACCTGCATCTAAAAGCGTACTGTGTGTACCTAATAAAAGTACGCCATTTTCCTGATTATTGGTTAAATTTTCTAAACCATCTATATGGACACGGCTTTTAAACCAATTTGGACAATACCAAGCATTTAGAGCTTCAAATACACCCGTTAAAGTATCAACAAAAACCTGTTTAGCTTTTGCTTCAATTTGCAAAGGTGTTTTTTCTGGGAAACATGCTTGTAAATTACGTAGTGTCGTTTTTCTTCGAGAACTTAAAGATTTCCACGCTATTTTTGATAGTAAGTCAGCAAGGCGCCATTGAATAGCCCAAGGTAACATCGCAAATAACATTAGAATAAAAGCTAAAAACCATATACCCCAATATTTAAACGCTAAAAAGGAAAATTGAAACTCGCCAGATTTAAACTGCCGTTCATTTTTCGTCATACTATAGATTTCTTGAGGTATAGACTTAGTATACTAACATGCTCAATTTTTAACGTTGTGTGTTTATGTTGCTTTCACTTTTATAGTTTTATATGCCCTATTTATTTATACAAATCTATATTTTAAATATTTAATCTATGTAAGACTTAAATATACATAACCTTCTGTATACAACGATTATTTTCTCATTTAAAGTAACCGCACAATCTTGCCTCAATTGATAAATAGGATATATCAGCGTGAGCGGTCTTTTAGTATTTATAACAATAGCATTTCTTACCCTATTAAGCCCAGGACCGGGAGTTTTATTTACTGTCACAAATTCAATTAACTATGGTGTTAAAACTGCTTTGTTTGGAATAAGTGGTTTAATTATTGGTATGTTTGTGATTGCTGTAATTTCTGCCAGCGGTGTAGGACTTATTATTACTAGTAACCCTACTATTTTTACGGTTTTAAAATTTATTGGTGCATTTTATTTAATGTATCTCGGATATAAAAACTTTACTAAAAAACTTGCAACCCAAGAGTTAATGACCGATCAACAAAAAGATAAAGCTGTAAGTAAATCTAAATTGTTTTATCAGGGCCTATTCGCATCTTTGCTTAATCCTAAAACAATCGTATTTTTTATCGCACTCTTCCCTCAATTTATTGATATCAAGAAAGAGATTTTAAATCAATTTTTAATTCTTTCTTTAACCTTTTGTTTTATTGGTTTTTTAATTCATTTAGTTTACGCAAACTTCTCTTCAATTTTTAAAGAGAAAATGTTAGCTGGAAATAATTTCACGATACTCAATAAAATTAGTGGTGCTATTTTCTTTCTACTTGCCATTTTACTTATCGCACAATAAAGCATTGCTCGACCTATTATTTGTTAAAAAGCCTTAACTCATGGTTAGGCTTTTTAACTCATTAGATCTTTAAACATATTCTTTTCTAATACATTTTTAGAGTGTTACTCTGTTTAATATCCAACCATAAAAGAAATCTTCGTAGTTAGGGTTGTTCTCGGTAATTTCAATATAATGCTGCCCTTGCATAATATTTAAAATGCGCACGAGTACTTTTTCACCCTCTTTATTACGTCTATTTAAGTACGTAGCCAGTGCTTGCAAAGTAAGAGGTCCGTACTGGCCATCTACCACAAGATTTGACCAACCTTCCTTCCCCTGCTTATTCAGCAGATTTAAAGCACGTTGTAATAAAGGCTTAGTAAAATTGACGCCACAATTTATAGCTGTATCCAGTAGCTCTTCTGCAATAGCTGGGCTAATCGCATTAATCTGGTCAAACTGTGGTTCAAGCCAGTATTTTTGCTTATAAATAGATTTGGCGACACTTAAGGGCAAGTCTTGCATGTTGCCTTGATATCCGTTCGATCGAGCGACTGCTTCTGTAATGCCAAATTTAGTCGCATGGCCATGATCTGATGGATGGTTAACATACCCGCCTTCTCGGCTGATAACTTTTTCTAAGTATTGATCAATATTCATTTTATTCTACCTTTATATTTAAAGCTGTCTTTAGCTATTTTGGAGATCATCTTTTGCTTTTTTTAGATCTTTGATGACCTCTACAATCGTTTTACCTTCTTGTTTATTGATGAAGTTAAATATCCATCTCACAATAGCCCAGCCCGGTAAACCACAGATGAAGAAAAATCCAGATAGGGTGATCATTCCCCAAATATCGGATACCCATTCATGCAGGTTCCATTTCATAATAATGAATGAGCCGCCTGTCAGGCTTGAAACTACTGTACAGATGAGAGCAACAATCCATTCTTGTGGAGAACGAGGAAAACGCATCATCAATACAACTGCGACAACTAAGCTGACTGCCAAAGCCACCATAATTGCAATACTATAAAAATTTAAAAATGTGGCTAACCCACTGCTAGAAACTGTTTCCATGACTTTGTCCTGCGCTAAAGGGTAAAACTTGAAAACTCATTACGTTGACTAGTTTGTGGTTTTCAATGCTTATTAATACCCTTCGTTTTCTTTATTACAGTCAATAAAAAACACTAACGCTTTAAAGCAGCGCTAAATTGCAAGACGAACTTATCCTTGACCCCATTTATTTCAGGGGTCCGAGAAAGAATGTTTGTATGCTAAAGCCTGTTAGTGTGCACCGTTTAAGGCTTGTTCAATCAACTCAATCACTGTGATTGCACCAATCGCTTTTTGCATAGAGACTTGATCATCGAATTCGAATGCGTCATCTTCAAGCTCATTTACAATCTGCTTGGCCTCCTCAAGTGCCCTTTTTATTTTTTGTACCTTATATTTGTTTACGTCTTTGGCAATTGTCGGGATATACCCTCCACGTTTTGCATTTTTAAGTTGTTTAGCTCTGTTCTGCATTGCTGTAGTCATTCACTATCTCCAACTCAATGTACTCGTTAGTAAGGCGTCTTTATCGTTTGTTATTCTTGAGGTTTTGATACATCTTTGAGCAATATAGCTAAGCTATGGCTACAAATGTGTGTTCGAAACGTTTCATCTGGTACAACAATCATAAAGAACCAAACTATATGCAATTAAGCCACTAATTTATAAACAAATATTTCCTTTTCTAAAAATGTAAAAAAGTATTAAATTTTGTAGATTTAAGCTTTTTACACGCCTTAATTTTTTGACCAAAAAGTTCATATAAGGCTTTGCCGTATATCGGAAACTTTTGTTAGGTCTCACAATCTTTGTTAAATTCTTCATGTTCTTGATACCCTTTATCGACGAACATTAAGCCTGATCCACGGAATCGGGCTTTTTTTATTCCAATTTTTGTTTTGATAGCCTGTTTGCAAATAATAATTGAGCTATCTCCCTTTTATTCTGCTACCTCTAGAAACAAAATAAATTTATCTTGCATCTCAAAGCTTTGATAAAGCAATAAATAGTGACTTAGGCACCACTTAAAATTTCTCTATTCATCTTGAGATATAACTGATATTATAACTATAGTTATTATTAGTCAATAACTATAGTTGTTTTACTAGATATAACTTAAGTTATATATTCGTTATAAGTTTACTGGTGTAACCATTATGGCTCTTAAAGACCGTTTAAAAGACTCTAGAATTAAAGCCAAAAAAACTCAGGCTGAAGTGGCAGAAGCTGTAAAGATGTCACAACCTGCCTATCAGGCTTTAGAGTCAGGGAAAAATTTAAAATCTGCATTTCTTCCTTTAATTGCTCAATTTTTAGGAGTGGATGGTTATTGGTTAACGACAGGGAATACTGAAGACTCTTTTAGAGAAAGTGATGTATTTAGCCCGACTGTAGTAAGTGCAGAATCTACCGATCAATATGTCTGGATTGAAGTTGTAGAAGCTAACTTTTCTTGCGGGACAGGTGAATCTATTGAATTTCACTTTGATGCTATTAATGGAAAAATTCCATTCCCTGCTTCATTCTTTAAAGAAAAACGCGTTGCTCAAGAATGCATGCGTATTATTAAAGCTAAAGGCGATAGCATGACCGACTACATTAAAGACGGTGATTTGGTGGGTATTGATATCTCTCAAACAGAAGTCATTGATGGCGAGATTTATGCGGTTTACTTTGCTGGCGAAGGAATGATTAAACAGATTTTTAAAGAGGCAGATGGCTCTTTAATTTTGCATAGCTTAAATGAAAAATTTAGAGACCGACGTGTAACAGAAGAGAACGGTAAAAACTTTAAGGTTATGGGTCGGCAGTTCTGGCGAGCAGGCTAATTTAGTTATTAAATATAATTAAAATAATAATGCACTTATTTTTAATCACTTCAGCCTTTTTATAACTTTAATTATTTATATAACCTGTAGACATAAAAAAACCTATCTCCTTTAAAAGAGATAGGTTTTCTCGCTTTATTACCATGGTTTTATCAACAATATGTATTTAAACGATAAAGTTGATTAAACCCGGCATAGAAGCTTTTACCATCTTGGTTTAACTCAATTTCTTCACCAGACTGAAGTTGAATTTTTTTACCAACTTCGACCCAACGATATCCATCGAGAGAGTTTTGTTTACGCACATGAGGAACAATCCTCACATTAATTTCGTTGCCATTTACGGCTGTGGCAATGTGCCACTCATTTACTATATTCACAATCATTCACTCATCACTGAGCTCATGTGATTTTACGGTATGTAATTAGAACGCTAGATTTAGGGTATGGACAGTTCGTCTAGAATTTAATATTTAGCTTTATATAGGGTTATTTATAAGCTAATTGCTTTTCATAATTTTCGTATTATGAAAAGTGGTACATCACAGAGCATAATATTTTGGATGCGGGAGTCGGATTTGAACCAACGACCTTCGGGTTATGAGCCCGACGAGCTACCAGACTGCTCCACCCCGCAATTGGAAGTAAGCTTTATACGCTCATATATTTTATAAAGCAAACTTTATTTTTTAATCGTTTGTAATTATTAACAATTCTCTTTTTATTATTTTTTCATTTTAACCATTCAGTCTAAATTCACATATCAGTTTCAATTTTTAATTCTTTAAATTGTTGTATTTATTTTAAATAGAACCCGATATTCATAGACAACAATTGCCTTGGTTGGATGGCTTTTATACTATCTAGATTGGTCCTTTAATTTTTAGTTCGTATGTCTGAACCTCAGTTTTCCCTTAGTGAATATCTCGGCACAGTTCAGGAAGTCATACGTGTGGCTTTTGATGAGCCAGTTTGGGTAAAAGCAGAAATTCGAAATTTAAATATTAAGGGCGGTCATTACTATTTAGAACTCGCAGAAAAAGATGCAGAGACTGATAAAGTTATTGCCAGCTGTAAAGCCACGATCTGGAAATTTTCAGCGAGTAAAATTGTTTTAAAGTTCGAACGTGAAACTGGGATTGAGATTTCAATTGATTTAAATGTACTCATCAAAATTAGAGCACGTTTTGATCCTCAATATGGATTTTCTGTCAATATTGAAGAGATTGACTCAAGCTTTACATTGGGTGAAATTGCTAAACGTTATCAGCAAATTATTGAACGACTTACTCAAGAAGGTTTAATCCATAAAAATAAACTTCTTCCCACTCCTTTTGATATTCAAAATGTTTTAGTCATTGCCCCTCAAAATGCTGCGGGCCTCGGTGACTTTAAAAAAGATGCAGATGCTCTTGAGCGAAATAGGGTTTGCCATTTTGTGTATCACACCGCTACTTTTCAAGGAAACACGGCTGCAACCAGTTTGATTGAATCCTTAGGTTCAGGTTTAAGACAATGGGCCAGCACGTTTAACTTTCCGCCTGATTTAATTGTGATTATTCGCGGTGGTGGATCGGTGAATGATTTAGCTTATTTAAATGATTATGAACTTGCCGCCCTACTTTGCAAACGTAGTGTACCCATTTGGGTAGGCATAGGGCATGAAAAAGACCGTACAATTCTTGATGAAATTGCTCATCGCTCATTTGATACGCCAAGTAAAGTGATTGCTGGTATTCGAAACCACATTGTTGAACGCGTACAAGAAGCTGTAGATAGTCTACAAACGATTAAGCTACTTTCTCAGCATCAAATCACGACCTATCAAAGCAAGAATGATCAACTGCTTCATCACATAAAATCTTCGGCACAGAGTCAACTTAGCTCGGCCCATCGTTTGCTTGACCAGATGAAAGAACGTATTCAGTTTAGCTCACAACAACAGGTTAAATTTTCATTAGCCCAAATCGAATCGTTGATGAAAGAAATCCTTTTGCAAAACCCGAAACAGGTTCAAGCCAAGGGCTATGCAATTGTTAGATCAGAAGGTAAAGCGATTCGCTCTATACATCAAATTTCAAGCCCCGCCATTGCTATTGAGATGCAAGATGGTGTGGTTGAAGCCAACATTACACAGGTAATTCCAAATGAAGAATGAAGAGTTAACGTTTAAAGATGGTCATGACATTTTGAAGAAAAATGCCGAATTATTAGAATCTCAAGAAAGCCCAGATATTGATAATTTAATGAAGATTGTTGAAGAATCTATTACTGCTTATAAAGCATGTAAGTCACGTATTGAAGCCGTTCAACAAGCTCTAGATGAGACATTCAAAGAATAAAAAAAGCCCACTCCTACTTCTCATTGAAGGAATGGGCTTAGTGAAATCCACTTAATCCTGAAATGCAAAAATGTGGATTAGGTCACATTTTTACACAAGCATAGTCCCATAACCATTTTAGATGTTCAATATTTTAATTGTGTCTATACGTTAGTTTGGCTTAATTTTCACCACCTCTTAAATAAAACGAGTTCTATTAAGACCCTACCAAACACAAACTCTACTCATGGTTATTGTTAAATTTAATTTAAGAGTTATTCCTCACTGAATGGACCAATTAACTGATAAATTTTGCCGTCTTTAGGGTTTTCATAGAGCAAATCCATATTGGGTAAAATAATATCGTCATTAATTTCAATATGTTCAACGCTTTTATGAAGCTCAAGCGCATGGTCATTCATGGGTCTAACTTTTGCCAAAGCAATTGATTCTTTATCAAACTGGTCCTTGATAATTACTTTTAATCTTTTCATAAAAATCTCCTGAAAAATAAATTTTTTAATATAAATAATGGGTTAAGTTTAAAATGAGCTAATCGCAGAATAGCCGATTGGCATCGCAAAAAAAGTTAAAATAAATGCAGCCGTACGTTGTAAATTACGTTGGTTTAACCAAGTTACTTTGTTTGAAATTAATACGGTTCCAAAAGCAATCCATAAAAATGCAATGGGTGTAATTAATGATAAAAAAATAGCAATATGCACAAAATAAACGTGAAGCACTTCCCATGCTGCATGTGGAAAAATAGCAGAAGCAAAGAGTAAAGCTTTAGGATTTAAAAGTGTTGCAACAAATAAAGCCTTAGGTGTAATCAGTGGGGTGTCTAATTTGATGTCATTTGTTGATGTTATCCAAAGTTTAAATGCAAGGTAGAGAATAAAAGTTGCACTTATTAACTTTAATAAGGCAGGAAGCCAAGGAATAAAATGTGAAACTGACTCAAGCAAAACACCCCATGAAGTAATTGCAATAAGATAACCCATCACTTCAGCAGGAATAAGTTTAAGAGACTGCTTCACCCCTGCTTGTATTCCAGCCGAGGCTAACAATGTATTTGTTGGGCCTGGAGTCAACAAAATGGTGACCACAAGTCCAATAAACATAAATGACACCATAGGCAATGAACTCTTTAGTTATGCTAGGCGAAATATGTCAAAAAGGAATATCTATTGTCGACATAATGGTTGTAACAAGAAATATTGAATTTTATTTTTTTAATTTTAAAACAATTAATTAACTACACATGACTACAAATTCACTTACTATTTCAATAATTTTAAATATGCAAAATCGATCACACAAATATAGAATAAGTACAATTTTTTTCTTCTTGCTAAACAATTAAATCAAGCTTTTTTTCACAGAAAAATAAGCCGTTATTTTTAATATTTAGTTCTTATTCAGCTTATTTAATAAACGCTTTTTTCTGACTTGAAATTTAAAAATTGATCAATATATAAACAACTAGAAGTCGTGATTTTACTGAATATGATGTCCCATTCCCCATCAATTCTTTGATTGTCGCTTTCATCAAATAAATCAGATGATGGAGGATGCATGATGAATGCTTATGTTCGCCCTCATCCAGATGGTTTTAAATCTTTTTTAGGCAAGAATCAGAAAACTGGACTCTACATTGTACGAGTTGGTTGGACGGTTTATGAAATGAATGGCAATGGTTCTGTGCTATACATTGTCAAAAATGAAGATACGATTCCGTTGGATGTAGAAAAGTTTAAAACTGATCGTCCCAAAATTTATGCTGCTCTTCTAAGTGAAGTTCAGTTTCAACGCAAGAAACAACTCGCGATTGATCTCCAGCAATCAAACATCCCTTCTTATGACCGTAAAGCCTACAAAAAACGGCGTGGCTTTATTAACTCTTAAGTGAAGGTATTTACTTTAAACTCATATAGAAAAAGCACCCTTAGGTGCTTTTTCTTTTAACGACCTGTTGTAATTAATACAAGCATACTCAGTATTAAAGTACTTAATGATCGTTTGCAATGTATGTGGACTTCATGCTCAGCTCCGTGAGCATATTGATTAACGTTTTCCATTTCGTGTGCCCTTAAAGTTCACACTGATAATCTGCCCAATTTTCACACAATAAGAAATTAGCCAAAAGTATTATATGCAATTAAATTTAACACAATCCTTAAATTTAAATCCCCTCTTAACATGAACAATTATGAGCGTTTTAGCTAAAAACTGGATGTAACATTCTACTACGAGGTTAATTATGTATTAGCGATTTGTAGACCTTTCATCTCAAACAGCCATGCCTTAAAAATGATCTTCTAAAATAGAAAATATAACGATATTCCATTTTTTAATAATAGTCTTCGACAGGAGAACTTTTATGGAAACTCAACAAGAAACAAACTCTTCTTTATTTTGTAATGCCTCTACCTCAATTCAAGCTTGTATTGAATGTATGATTGCTTGTAAAACTTGTGCATCTGCATGTTTACAAGAAGAACATGTTCATATGATGCGTGAATGTATTAAGCATTGCATGACATGTGTAGAAACCTGCCAACTTTGTACGTCTTTAGAACTAAGAAACTCTGAACTAGCAGAATCAGCCATGCAACTTTGCGCAAATGCATGTCAACTTTGTGCAGCGGAATGTAGCAAACATGAGCATGAACATTGTCAGATCTGTGCGAAAGCATGTTTAGCCTGTGCTCAAGCTTGTCTTGCCTATCGTGCTTAAATAATTTTCCAGATGTAAAGCCTACGCGTCTTTAGATCGTAGGCTGATTAAAATATTTTAAATAACAACGAATTATATATTTATTATTTAAGGAATACTTTTTTATAGGCATAAAAAAAACCCGCATCTTGGGGAAAATGCAGGCTCTTAGATCTCCCACAACGACCATGAGTTCATTATTAAACTTGAACTTTAAACCGTTAACTAAATGTACCGTTAATTAAAATAAAAATCAATACAGAATAGTCTGTATATTTCAATTTTTTTATGATTTTTACATTACTTTTTCATAAATAGTTTAAAAATATAAGATATTTTTAAATGAGAAATAGCTTTTTAAAAGACATTAAAAAAGCCCGTTTCACGGGCTTTTCTGCAACGGTGAGCAAGTTAAGATTTGTGTCTATCCAACTCTTGTTTGCTCTTTGCTAGCTATATGTAAGGTTTTATCGTATCTTTTGCCCTGTCCCAAGTTTCCCTGTGGAGCGAGGAGATATTACGATTACCTTAAGTACATTTATAGCACATTATTTATTCATGACTAGTGTTGTTCACGTTTTTTTACAAATGAACAAAATACGATCTATCCTTAATATTTAAGGGTTTTCTACCCCATTTAGATATTGGCGAGCGTCATCACAAATTGGATACCACTTCACTTGTGAATTGACAAAAGCATGAGAGATGACTGGTGTCGATATTTCTTCATTAATAAGTCCGACCCTCAGGCGTACCACTTCTGGCTTATCTAGACGTTCACTCCAGATCGGTGAACCGCAAGTTTTACAGAACACTCTCTTCTTGTTTGGAGAAGCAAAGTAGGCCTGTAAAAGATTTTCACCCTGCACAATGTTTAAATCACTTTTTTGTATCTGTGTAATAGCTGCAAAAGCAGCTCCTTGTGCTTTTTGGCATTGCTTACAGTGACAAACCATAATGGGATTTAATTCAGCATTAATGTTGAGTTGAACGCCATTGCAAAGACAAGAAGCTGTATAAATCATGATTCTACCTTTTTATTTTTATGGGATTTAGCTTACACCCACCCCTTTTTCAATATGATCTAAAATGGCACAAGAAGCCTGTTGATCGCCACAGCAATCATCGGCAGAAGCCTGCAAAATATTAACCATTTCTTGTAGGTGGGCAATTTTTTGTTTTAACTCGGCAATGTGTTTGACGGTTAAGGCTTTCACCTCTGCACTATGCCGATCGGTATTTTTCCAAAGTGAAATAAGTTCTTTCATCTGTTCAGATGAAAAACCTAACTCTCTGGCATGCTTTAAAAAGTTTAAAGTTTTAAGGTCTGTTTCTGAATAGATGCGATAGCCAGAAGCAGAACGCTGAGCTGCTTCAAGTAAACCGATTTCTTCATAGTAGCGAATCATTTTCGCCGAAATGCCCGAATGTTTGGATGCCTGACCGATATTCATCTCACACCTCAAATATTAAATTTGGTTTAAGGCCTGCTGTCATGATCTTAAACCAAAAGTTGATTTTCAGCACGCTTACTCTACTGGCGCATGAAAGCGTTTTAAGCGTAATGCATTGCCTAAAACAAAGACCGAAGAAAGTGCCATCGCGCCTGCTGCAAACATCGGTGAAAGTAACACACCAAATGCTGGATATAATGCCCCTGCTGCAATTGGAATTAGGGCTACGTTATATACAAATGCCCAGAACAGGTTTTGACGTATGTTCCGCATGGTGGCTTTACTTAATGCAATTGCATTCGGCACGCCTTTTAAACTACCTGACATCAGCACCACATCTGCAGCTTCAATGGCAACATCTGTGCCTGTACCAATGGCTAAACCGACATCTGCTTGCGCCAAGGCTGGTGCATCGTTAATGCCATCACCTACAAAGGCCAAACGACCATATTGTTTTTGCAGTTGGCGAACTGTGTCCACTTTGCCTTCGGGTAAAACCTCTGCCACAACTTCATCAATGTTCAGCTTTTTGGCAATTGCTTGCGCCGTATGACGGTTGTCTCCTGTAATCATAGCAACTTTGAGACCTAATTGATGCAAGGCCTTAATCGCAGCATAGGTTGTTTCTTTAATTGGGTCTGCCACGGCAATAATTGCAGCAAGTTTCTGATCAATAGCAACGTATAGCGGTGTTTTGCCTTCTTCACCCAATTGAGCAGCAATCGCTTGGAATGAGTTGGTGTCTAAACCAAGTTGATGCATATAACGGTCTGCGCCAATTTGTACTTTTTGACCTAAAACTTCCGCTTCAATACCTGAGCCTGTAATCGAATTAAATGCTGTTACTGGTAATAAGTTTAGGCCTTCGCTTTCTGCTGCTTGAACAATTGCGAGAGCAATTGGGTGTTCAGACTTGGCTTCGACCGAAGCAACTAAAGTCAGCACTTGTTCACGCTCAAAACCTGATTGCACATTAAAATCAGTCAGTGTTGGTTTGCCTTCGGTGAGCGTGCCCGTTTTATCAACTGCAACGACCTGCGCTTCTTGTAAAAGCTGCAAAGCTTCACCTTTACGGAACAAGATACCTAACTCAGCACCACGTCCAGTACCAACCATAATAGAAGTTGGTGTTGCAAGTCCCATTGCACAAGGACACGCAATAATCAGTACCGCAACAGCATTCACCAATCCAAAAGTGAGCGCAGGTTCTGGCCCAAAAATAAACCAAACCAAGAAAGTAATTGCAGCAATTAACATCACTACAGGTACAAACCACATGGTGACTTTATCGACTAAGCCCTGAATCGGAAGTTTAGAACCTTGGGCTTGTTCAACCATACGAATAATTTGTGAAAGTACAGATGAGCTACCCACTGCGGTTGCCCGAATGTTCAGTGTTCCGTTTTGATTGACCGTACCACCGACCACCTGTTGTCCCACTACTTTTTCGACTGGGACAGGTTCACCCGTAATCATAGATTCATCAATGTAGCTGTGCCCTTCAACCACTTCACCATCGACTGGCACACGTTCACCCGGACGAATTTCTACGATAGTTCCACTGACTACTTCAGCAACAGCAACTTCAACCACTTGACCGTCATGTTGAATACGGGCTGTTTTAGGCTGCATTCCAACTAAATGTTGAATCGCTTGCGAGGTTCGTCCTTTAGCTTTGGCTTCAAAATATCGCCCGAGTAAAATTAAACTGACAATAACGGCAGCCGCTTCAAAGTAAACATTGACCGTACCTTGTGGTAACACATGCGGCATAAAGGTTGCTACGACCGAGAAACTGTAGGCTGCCAAAGTTCCAACAGCCACCAGCGAGTTCATATCTGGTGCCAAACGCCATAAGGCCGGAATTCCTTTTTGATAAAAACGGCGACCAGGAAAAACGAGCACTAATGTGGTCAAAGCAAACTGTAAAAGCCAGCTATTGTATTGACCAATTGTGTGCATGACCCACATGTGAAAAGCTGGAATGAGATGTGAACCCATTTCCAAAATAAACACAGGTAAGGCCAACATAATCGAAATGATCAAATCTTTTTTAAGCTGATCTAACTCTGACGCTTTTTTATCGAGTTGCTCATCTTGATTTTTTTCAGATGCTTTAGCGTCGTAACCTGCTTTTTTAACAACGCGAATTAAGTCTTCAACATTGACTGAGGAATCTGTCTGCACCCAAGCCTGCTCTGTTGCTAAGTTGACAGTCGCTTCTTGAACACCGTCTACTTTTTTAAGGGCTTTTTCAACACGTGCAACACAAGATGCACAAGTCATGCCCTCAATAGATAACTCCACTGGCGCGGCTTTTGGAACATCATAACCTGCTCGTTCAACTGCTTTAACCAGTGCTTCGCGCCGAATCGGTTGATTTGAATAAACAACTGCTTTCTCTGTTGCCAAATTAACGTTGGCAATTTCTACATTTTCAACTTTCTTAAGTGCTTTTTCGACACGTCCTACACAGGAGGCACAAGTCATGCCCTCAATTGAGAGTGTCTCACTATATGCTGGCAATTTTGTGTTTTTTGAGTCCATCAAACACCTCTGCAAATCTGCAAAATTTAATATTCTGTATTGAGCATACAGATTCCCATCATGGGAAGGTCAAGCATATTTTTTTAAAAAATTGGTCTTGACCTTACAATCATGACAAGGTTTAGACTCAGTGTTATCCAAACAAACATCTCATTCTTGATGGAGTATGAACATGAAACTACTTATTGAAAATATGACTTGTGGTGGCTGCGCCCGTGGAGTGACTGCGACGATTCAAGATATCGACCCAAATGCAAAAGTAGATGTAGATTTAGCAACCAAAATCGTGACTGTTGAAAGCAGTGAAAGCGTCGATAAAATTACCGAAGCACTTGAAGAAGATGGTTTCCCAGCGAAAGTGCAATAAGATATAAAACTGCATAGCTTCATCCTTTGAGGCTATGCACTTCCATTATTTAAAAATCGACACCATTTGAATCATCTATCGGGTTCTGATCGAGTGTAAAAACCGTCCGTTGATAAGGTATCCCTTCTAAGTCATAAACCTGATAAATACAATCAAACAGTGACTGTAAATCTTCACTTCGGTCCATTGCCCGTGCAGTAATAAAAATTGGGCTGACCGCGCCGTTATCTAAAATTGGAATATAGTTTAGGTGTGGAAATCGAATGGTATCGGCACTTGCTGGAATAATGCAAATCCCTTCTCCCGCTGCCACTAAGCCCAAAGCCAACTGAATCTCTCGTATTTCATGCATATTTTTTGGAACCAAACTATGTTCGGCAAAAATATTCAAAAGCTGGGTCGAAAAATTGGGTTTCGGTGAAGTGGGATACATAAACATCTTTTCATCAATCAAGTCAGCTAGATATACCCCTTCCGTGCGCTGTGCAATTGGATGACTCGTATGCGCAGCAACCACCAAACGCTCTTTACGTAGCAAAATACGTCTCACCGCTGGATCACTAATTCTTAAACGTCCAAATCCAACATCAATACGTCCTTCCTTTAATGCCTGTAGCTGTTCGGTTGTGCTTAACTCCATGAGCTGAATATTCAGATGGGGTTGCTGTTGGCGAAATAAATAAATGATTCGAGGCAGCAAACCATAGAGTAAAGACCCAACAAAACCAATGGTCATACTTCTTTCGATGAGACCAATACGCTTGGTCATACTTTTTATTTCTTCAGCATTCGACAAAAGTTTAACGGCGTGCTGATAAAAGAAATGCCCTGCTTGTGTAGTTTGTAAAGGACGGCTTCCTCGCTCAAACAGTTGAATGCCAAGCTCGCTTTCCAGATTTTGAATCTGTCTACTCAAAGGTGGTTGAGCAATAAATAGTTTTTCGGCTGCCTTTGTAAAGCTCTGTTCTTCAACAACAGCCACAAAATACCGTAAATGTCTTAGTTCCATAAGGTTTCCATACCTTTAAGATATAAAAAAATGCAAATTCAGTCTTAGACACAGTTTAACCATTCTTTTAAGGTATATACAAGCAACAAACCGATGAAGTGATGAATTGCTTTGTGAACAAGCCTTCTTGCCAATCTTCCAGTTATTCATCTTCATCAATTCACGGTTAAACATCCAGCGCACTCATGCGCTTCATTGACAATATTAGGATATCAAGACCTTTTAGACCGTAGCTAAGGCCTTGGTGACTTCCACACTTTTGGAAAGTCGGAGAACGGACATGCCACGTATTCCTGTAATCAATACTAGCCATCTTGACCGTATTGATGAATTACTTGTCGATAACATCGATACAGGTGAATTTAAACTTCATCGCTCAGTGTTTACTGACGAAGCCCTATTTGACCTCGAAATGAAATATATCTTCGAAGGTAATTGGGTTTACTTAGCACACGAAAGCCAAATTCCAAACAATAATGACTACTACACCACTCACATTGGTCGTCAGCCGGTCATTATTGCCCGCAACCGTAACGGTGAATTGAATGCCATGATCAATGCGTGTTCACACCGCGGAGCACAACTTTGCCGTTACAAACGTGGTAATAAAGCAACGTATACTTGCCCTTTCCACGGCTGGACTTTTAACAACTCAGGTAAATTGCTTAAGGTTAAAGATCCAAGTGAAGCAGGCTATTCTGACTGTTTTAACCAAGATGGCTCACACGACCTTAAAAAAGTGGCTCGTTTTGAGAGTTACAAAGGTTTCTTATTTGGTAGCTTAAATCCCGATGTTCCTTCACTTGAAGAATTCTTGGGAGAAACCACCAAAATCATCGACATGATTGTTGACCAGTCTGAACATGGTTTAGAAGTTTTACGTGGTTCATCTACCTATACCTATGAAGGCAACTGGAAACTCACCGCTGAAAATGGTGCCGATGGTTATCATGTTTCTGCTGTTCACTGGAACTATGCAGCAACAACTCAACACCGTAAAGAAACTCAAGCTGCCGATAACATTCGTGCCATGAGTGCAGGTTCTTGGGGTAAACAAGGCGGTGGCTCGTATGGCTTTGAAAATGGCCACATGTTGCTTTGGACACAATGGGCAAACCCAGAAGACCGTCCAAACTTCCCGAAAGCAGACGAATACACCGAAAAATACGGTGAAGCGATGTCGAAATGGATGATTGAGCGCTCACGTAATCTTTGTCTCTATCCAAATGTTTATTTGATGGATCAGTTTGGTTCGCAAATTCGTGTACTTCGCCCACTTTCGGTTAATCGAACTGAAGTCACCATTTACTGTATCGCGCCTAAAGGTGAAGCACCTGAAGCTCGTGCACGTCGTATCCGTCAATATGAAGATTTCTTTAATGCTTCAGGCATGGCAACACCAGACGATTTAGAAGAATTCCGTGCTTGTCAGGCAGGCTACGCAGGGATTGCACTTGAATGGAATGACATGTGCCGTGGTTCAAAACACTGGATTTATGGACCAGACGATGCAGCGAACGAAATCGGTTTAAAACCAATGTTAAGTGGGATTAAAACTGAAGATGAGGGACTTTATCTTGCCCAACATCAATATTGGTTACACACCATGAAACACGCGATTGCATCAGAGAAAGAAATTGCTGATCAGGGAGAAACAGCATGAGCACTCAAGACAAAGCAACTTTAGAAAATATTGCTCAGTTTCTCTATCGTGAAGCTCGCTTTTTAGATGATGAACAATGGGATGATTGGCTTGAATGCTATGCACCAGAAGCTTCTTTTTGGATGCCAGCTTGGGACGACGACGATAGATTAACCGAAGATCCACAATCTGAAATTTCACTTATTTATTATCCAGATCGTCAAGGTTTAGAAGATCGTGTGTTCCGTATTAAAACCGAGCGCTCATCTGCAACCATGCCAGATACTCGCACAAGCCACAATATTGCCAATGTTGAAGTCGTTGAGCGCGATGGCGACAAAGTTACTGTTCGCTTTAACTGGAATACCTTGAGTTTCCGTTACAAGACAAATTACAGCTATTTCGGTATGTCACGTTATGTGATCGATTTTTCAGGTGATCAACCAAAAATCTTGAGCAAGTATGTCGTTTTGAAAAATGACTACATCAATCAAGTCATTGATATCTACCACCTTTAAGACATACCCCCTCAGTTAAACGGACTGTTGGCTGAGGGTAAAAGTTTCAAATATTTTGTAGGATACATGCCATGTCAAACCACAATATCGCACTTCAATTTGAAGATGGTGTTACACGTTTCATTAACGTAGCTCAAGGCGAAACCCTATCTGACGCAGCCTATCGCCAAAAAATTAATATTCCTTTGGATTGCCGTGATGGTGCATGTGGAACTTGCCGCGCATTTTGCGAGTCCGGTAGTTATGACATGCCAGAAGAAACCTATATTGAAGATGCATTAACCCCTGAAGAAGCTGAGCAAGGTTATATTCTTGCTTGCCAATGTCGACCAACGTCCGATGCAGTATTCCAGATTCAAGCCTCATCAGATGTTTGCAAAACAGAAATTCATAGTTTCCAAGGTACTTTAGCCCGCGTTGAAAACTTATCAGATTCAACCATCACATTTGATATTCAACTTGATGAAGGTCAACCGGATATTCATTTCCTTGCAGGTCAGTATGTAAATGTTGCAATTCCAGAAACTGGCGAAACACGTTCATATTCATTTAGCTCAAAACCGGGCAATCGCTTAACAGGCTTTGTGGTACGTAATGTACCAAATGGCAAGATGAGTGAATTCTTAAGCAAGAATGCTAAAGCTGGCGACAAAATGACATTTACAGGTCCATTCGGTAGCTTCTACTTACGTAATGTAGCGCGTCCAGTGCTAATGCTTGCAGGCGGTACTGGTATTGCCCCATTTATGTCGATGTTACAAGTGCTTGAAGAAAAAGGTTCAGAACAACCAGTTCGTTTAGTCTTTGGTGTCACCAATGACTTTGATTTGGTTGCTCTAGAAAAACTCAATGAGTTGCAGGCGAAATTCCCATGGTTTGAATATCGAACTGTGGTCGCAAGCTCTGAGAGTAACCATGAACGCAAAGGCTATGTCACTGGTCATATTGAAAGTGAATGGTTAAACGGTGGCGATGTCGATGTTTATCTATGTGGCCCAGTGCCAATGGTAGAAGCGGTACGTGGTTGGTTAGAAACTGAAAATATCAAACCTGCTAATTTCTTGTTTGAAAAGTTCTCTGCGAATTAATAGGTGGAGAAGTTATCTATGTCAAACCGTCAAAGATTTACTAATAAAGTCGTGATTGTTACGGGTAGTGCTCAAGGCATTGGTCGTGGCGTGGCACTACAAGTTGCAGCTGAGGGTGGACAAGTCGTCATGGCTGACCGCTCCGAATATGTTGAAGACGTTCTTAAAGAAATTCGGAGTGCAGGTGGCGATGCTGTCACGATTAATGCTGACCTTGAAACCTATGCAGGTGCACAAGCGGTTGTTGCAAAAGCCATTGAACATTATGGTCGGGTAGATATCCTGATTAATAATGTGGGTGGCGCGATCTGGATGAAACCTTTTGAAGAGTTTTCCGAAGAAGAGATCATTAAGGAAGTAAATCGCTCATTGTTTCCAACATTATGGTGCTGCCGCGCCGTGTTACCTGCCATGATTAAGCAACAATCGGGTGTAATAGTAAATGTATCTTCAATTGCAACCCGTGGCATTAACCGTATTCCCTACTCTGCATCGAAAGGTGGTGTAAATGCTTTAACGGCATCACTTGCTTTTGAACATGCCAAAGACGGAATTCGTGTCAATGCTGTTGCGACTGGTGGAACCGAAGCACCACCTCGCAAAGTACCGCGAAACGCCAACCCATTAAGTCAAAATGAAAAAGACTGGATGCAGCAAGTAGTTGATCAAACAATAGATCGAACATTTATGGGGCGTTATGGCACAATTCAAGAACAAGTGAATGCAATTTTATTTCTTGCATCAGACGAAGCATCATATATGACTGGCTCGGTTATTTCGGTCGGAGGTGGAGATCAGGGTTAACCCTGATCTTTTTGCATGATTGGGTAAATAATATGATTTGCATGGAGGCAATCACACATGGCAACCCTGTTAAAGACATTAAAAAATGACTGGTCCATATCAGCAACAGTTGCTGGCTTTCTTGCGGTTTTAATTTCTTATTCAGGCCCACTGATTATTTTTTTCCAAGCTGCTCAGCGTGCTCATGTGTCCACCGACATGATGGTGTCATGGATTTGGGGAATCTCAATTGGTGCCGCCGTTTCAGGTATTTATCTTTCGATTAAATATAAAACGCCTGTCATAACCGCATGGTCTGCACCGGGCACTGCCCTATTAGTTACCCTATTTCCAAACGTCTCACTGAATGAAGCGGTAGCTGCTTATATTACTTCTGCTATCGTTATTTTTTTAATTGGTGTTACAGGTTACTTCGACAAATTACTAAAGTGGATTCCGCAAGATGTCGCTGCAGGCATGATGGCTGGTATTCTTTTTCAATTTGGTATTGGTCTATTTACCGCGTCCGATAGCATGCCTTTTATTGTTTTTAGCATGCTCATTGTCTTCTTAATTGCCAAACGTTTAATGCCGCGCTACACCATGATTTGGGTATTAGCTGCTGGAGTTTTATTAAGCCTCATTTTAGGCAAAATGAATCCGGTTGATGTGAGTTTTAATTTAGCAATCCCCCAGTGGATTAGCCCGGAATGGACTTGGAACTCAACACTGAATCTCGCTGTTCCTCTTATTTTAGTTAGTCTAACTGGCCAATTTTTACCGGGTATGGCGATTATGAAACTTAGCGGTTACGACACACCAGCCAAACCCATTATTACTGTCACCAGTATTGCTTCTTTAGCTGTTGCCTGTGTCGGCGGTATTACCATTGTGCTTGCCTCAATTACCGCAGCTTTATGTATGGGCAAAGATGCACATGAACTTAAAGAAAAACGCTATATCGCAGGAATCGCCAACGGAATTTTTTATATTTTAGGAGGCTTATTTGCTGGCAGTATTGTCATGCTATTTAGCTTACTTCCTAAAGAGTTGGTGGCAGCACTGGCAGGTTTAGCTTTGCTAGGTGCTATTGCCACCAATATTTCTGTTGCCATGAAAAATGACAGTCAACGTGATGCTGCACTTATTACCTTTTTAGCCACAGCATCAGGCATGCATTTTCTTGGATTAAGCTCAGTTTTTTGGGGAATTTGTATTGGTGTAATCGCACATTTCATTCTCACACCACGCTCAACTCCAGCCACAAATTAATTTTTTATCTAAGCGCCCGCCACTAAAATAAAGCCTCAATCGCCAAATCAGGATGCAAATAATTTGCTAATTCTGACTTGGTGATTTTTATTAAATATAGATTAAATTTAATTTCCAAGATTAATCTCTAAAATAATTAAATAATAGACTTTAGTATTTTGTTTTTATATTTTCACTTCAATTCATAATATAAATTTAACGATATTTTTAGCTATGATTATCATCAATAAAATCTATAAAAAAACATCCATAAACTACTTAAAATTCTCATAATACAATATTTAACCCTATTTTAAAGATACAGCTAAAACAATAAAAATAAATTATATTTTTCAATAGCTTGAATCAATAAAAATACAATACCTTAAAGACATAAAGATATATCAATTAGGTTTTTGACTCTAACCCAATAACAAAATAGTTTATTAAAAAATAACGCGATGCTTCACAAATTGGAGGTGAAGAAAATGGATACGAGCAAGGTTAATATTAATGAGTTAATTGATAAAGCCAGTTTTACATCTTTTCATTGGAAAGTTTTAATCTGGTGCTTACTTATTATTATTTTTGATGGATATGATTTAGTTATTTATGGGGTTGCTCTTCCTCTGTTAATGCAACAATGGTCATTAACTGCGGTAGAAGCAGGTTTACTCGCCAGTGCTGCTCTATTCGGGATGATGTTCGGCGCCATGATTTTCGGCACACTTTCAGACAAACTGGGACGTAAAAAAACCATCCTGATTTGTGTCACCTTATTTAGCGGATTTACCTTTATAGGAGCCTTTGCCAAAGGACCAACTGAGTTTGCTATTTTACGCTTTATTGCAGGCCTTGGTATTGGTGGCGTTATGCCAAACGTCGTTGCGCTTATGACCGAATATGCACCAAAAAAAATCCGCAGTACATTAGTCGCAATCATGTTTAGTGGCTATGCAATTGGCGGCATGACATCTGCTCTACTCGGTGCATGGCTCGTGAAAGACATGGGCTGGCAAATCATGTTTTTAATTGCGGGTATTCCTCTTTTACTACTCCCATTCATTTGGAAATTTTTGCCAGAGTCTCTCACCTTTTTAGTGAAATCCAACCATAGCGAACAGGCGAAAAGTATTGTTTGTAAAATTGCGCCTCAAACTCAGGTAAACGCCAGTACACAACTGGTGTTAAACGAAAGCACAACCACAGATGCACCTGTCCGTGCGCTTTTCCAACAAGGCCGTACCTTCAGCACATTTATGTTCTGGATTGCTTTCTTTATGTGCTTACTCATGGTGTATGCCTTAGGAAGCTGGTTACCTAAACTCATGCTTCAAGCTGGCTATTCATTAGGTGCAAGCATGTTATTCCTGTTTGCACTTAATATTGGCGGCATGGTCGGTGCAATTGGTGGCGGTGCTTTAGCAGACAGATTCCATTTAAAACCGGTTATTACGATCATGTTTATTGTGGGATCAGCAGCTTTAATTCTGCTTGGCATTAATAGTCCGCAATTTATTTTATATAGCCTGATTGCAATTGCTGGCGCTGCCACAATTGGTTCGCAAATCTTACTCTACACTTTTGTTGCGCAGTTCTATCCGACCGCACTTCGTTCAACTGGCATGGGCTGGGCATCTGGAATTGGTCGTATTGGCGCGATTATTGGACCAGTTTTAACTGGCGCCTTACTCACACTTGAGCTTCCTCACCAAATGAATTTCTTAGCGATTGCAATTCCAGGTGTGATTGCTGCACTTGCAATATTTATGGTCAATCTCAAAGCCTCTGTTGCCGCACAAACGCCATCAACTTTTAACCCTCAAAACACGCTTACCCAGCAGTAAAAATACATGCGCCGAGGACTGGCGCATCTTTTTGGAAATGGATTATGGAATTATTTCACCGTTTTAAACCACACACTTTAGCCGTTGCCACTTTATTACTGATGTGCAGTAACTCATGGGCCGCAAATCCAAATCAGCAAACTGAAGATGAATGGAAATTCACGCTAAAAAATGCCTACATTAACCGTGATTTTGATAATGATGCCTTAAAAGATACTGGCAGTTGGTCTCAGGCAGCATCATTATTTTATAAATCGAAAATGCATGACACCCCACTAGTTATTGCAGACAAGCCAATTACGATTGGTGCAGATGCTTCTGTACAATACGCCGTTCGCTTGAGTTCAGACAAACATGTCGCTGACACAGTTTTGCCTTTTAATAAAGAAACACAATCTCAAGCCTCTGACTTCTTAAAATACGGCGCCACTTTAAAGCTAGGATATGACAAAACTCTTTTAAGTGTCGGTGAACTCTGGTTAGACCTGCCTGTAACGGCTGTGGATGCCAGCCGTCAGTTGCTTGCTTCATATTGGGGAACTAACCTTAAGTCGCAACTTTCAGATCAGCTCTATGCCGAAATTGGCCGAGTGGAAAAAGTCTCTCCACGCAATGAAGAGGACTTTAAAAAGTTTTCTTTCACATCAAATGGAATTACTAAAGAATCTGATGGCTTAAATTATATTGACTTGCGCTATCAATTCACGCCGTCACTTAAGGGTGAATATTACTTTGGTAATTTAGAAGACCTGTACAACAAACACTATGTAGGGCTTGAGCATAATTGGAAACAACCTAATTTTGCGCTTACGTCTAAGTTTAAATACTTCAATGCAAAAGATGATGGCAATACTTTTGATATTGATGCGCAAAACATCGGGATGCTAGAAACGCTCAAAGTAAAAAACCATACCTTTGGGTTGGGATACCAGCAAATTATGGGTGAGTCGGCTTATCCATTACCGGATGGTTTCTTACCAGAAACCTATTTCATTAACTGGAATGCTACAGGTTTCTTTAAAGAAGATGAAAAGTCTTACCATGTCATGTATGGCTACGACTTTAAAGACTATGTACCGGGCCTAAATGCGATGGTGAAATATGTCTATGGCCATGACTTTAAAGCAGCCAATGGTGAAAAAAACCATGAAACCGAATCGAATGTGATTTTAAACTATGCATTTCAACAGCCGTTCTTAAAAGGCCTGGCCCTGCAATACATTCGTATTGATTACAACGTTAAACATGGCAATGACTTTGGTGAAGATCGCCTGTTTGTAAACTACACAAAAAAGTTTTAATAACTTTTGATTCAATCTAAGCGGGCTAATTTTGGCCCGCTTTTTTATATTATTTCTCTCTTAAAAAAACGCTCTTACGAGCGTTTTTAATCAAACCAATAATTTAAGCAACGTGCTTTTGTACAACAATCGAACCTACTGAATAACCAGCACCAAAAGATGAAATCACGCCATATTCGCCATTATCTACTTCATGGCCTGTACGGTGTAAAGCAATAATGACACCTGCTGAAGAGGTATTGGCAAACTCATCTAGAATAATTGGGGCACGGCTTAGATCTGCCTCTTTACCAGCCACATATTTCAAGATTAATTCATTCATGTTGGCATTGGCTTGGTGTAACCAGAAACGCTTAATATCGTTTGCAGTTAACTGCATTTTTTCCAACTGCGCATTAATAATTTTTGCTACAAGCGGACAAACATCTTTAAATACCTTGCGGCCATCTTGACGGAATAGCTTGTCGTCAACAACTGCATCTTCACTACGGTTTAAGAAACCAAAGTTATTGCGAATGTTGTTTGAAAATTGAGTAAATAAATGAATATCTAAAATTTCAAAACCAGTTTTAGTAGTGGTTTCTTCAATAATAGAAGCCGTTGCAACATCACCAAAAATGAAGTGACAATCACGATTACGGTAATCTAAGTGACCCGATGTAATCTCAACGTTCACCAATAAAACACGACGAGCGCCTGAACGAATTGCATCTGCCGCTTGTTTCAAACCAAAAGTGGCAGCTGAACATGCAACGTTCATATCGTAGGCATAACCTTGAATGCCAAGTGCCGACTGAATTTCAATCGCAACTGCTGGATAAGCACGCTGCATGTTTGAACATGCCAAAATTACAACATCGATATCTTCAGCAGTTACGCCTGCATTTTCCATTGCTTGTTTCGCAGCAATAACGCCCCACTCTGCTTGAAGTGAAAGTTCGTCATTTGAACGTTCAGACAAACGAGGACGTAAACGTGTTGGATCGAGAATACCCGACTTTTCAATCACGTAACGGCGCTTAATACCAGACGCTTTTTCAATAAATTCAGCACTAGAACCACGTAATTCTTCGAGTTCACCTGCTGCAATTTTCTCTGCATTCTCTTGGTTATATTGTTCCACATAAGCATTTAAACTGTCGGCCAGTTCTTCATTAGAAATGATTTCTGTTGGGTGAAATAACCCAGTACCTGTGATACGAATGCCCATGTAAAACTCCTAAAAAAATGAATAGGGTCTGTTAATCTTTCATTTATAAATTGCGTTGTAGGCTAAACAACAACATAAACAGACCCCGATCTATCTTAACTGATTCCCAAACGATCCCATAACTTTTGCAGTCGAGTTGGCGAAATAGGCATCTTGGTTTTCATCGGTTGAGAAAATAAAGAAATGCGGAATTCTTCCAACATCAAATACAATTCTTTGATTTTTGGATCGTTTTTGAATTTAAATACCTTGTCCATCCATGGATCGACATCGTCAATTGCAGCATGATCTCGCTGTAGATTATTTGGCAATCGATCTAAACGCAATAGCAGTGCTTTTAAATAACGCGGGTATTCCTGCCAAAGATCGACTGGTTGGCGGTAAACAAAATTGCCAAGTGACATTAAATCTAACTGATCTTCAATATCATCAATACTGCGTCCAAATACGTCTGGATCAAGTACTAAAAGCTGACGACGGATTTGTTGCCACTGAATATAAATATCACTTAATTGCTCAAGTGCTTGCTGACCATAACTCAAAAATTGTTTTTTGACCTGATCTAGCAGCTTATTAAATTCATCAGCGTTAATTGGCAAAGTCGTGATTGCCATTTGCAAGGTTGCATAGACTAACATCTGCTCAAGCTTAGCTTTATCGCCCAAAGGAGAATAAGCCAACGCGAGCGGTTTTGAAATCTGCTTTTTCAACTGGCGAACCAAATCACCAAGTTGCATATGAACCAGACGAATAATCCCTTCGCGATGCTGTTTAATCGCCTCAGCTTGATCATTAAACGTTTGAATAACAATGCCTGACTCATCTTTAGCTTCGAGGTCAGCAAAAGCCTTGGTCGGAACTAAAGCCTGATATTGTTTAACTACAACGCCCGTGACTTTATGAGAAGCCTCAAAAGTAAAGTTTTCAGGAAAGTCTTTAAACTCGCCTTTTTGCTGTTTAACTGGACGATGTGTTTCCACTCGGCAACGTGCTTTTAACTCAGGTAAATCACGCCCTTTCGCAATCAGCTTACCTTTTTCATCAATAACCTTAATGAAAGGCACCAAATATGGATCAATACGTTCAAACGAGAAATCTTTTTCAGTAATTTGCTCACCACGCAAGGCAAAAGCTAAATAACTAAAAATATGTTCACGTAAATGTACCGCATCAACCCCTTGCATGAGCTTACGAGCTGTATCAGGAATTGGCACTACATTACGACGTTTGTCTTTTGGTAAAGCTTTAAGTAAAGCCTCAATTAAATCTTGACGCCAACCCGGAATTCCCCATGACCAGATATTTTCATCGACTTGAGGCAGCGCCTGTACAGGAATTTGAACAGTGGCACCATCTTCGTCATGGCTCGGGTCAAAATGATATGTGGTTGCTAAACGCAGCTGCCCATTATGTAAATGATCTGGGAATTGCTGCGTTGTTGGCCGATCATTGAGCCAGAGCGCAGCATCGTCAATAAATAAATAACGAGGATTACTTGCTTCTACCGTTGCACGCCAGTCTTCAAAACTACGGCGACTCGCGATTTCCTCAGGAATTTTCGACGCATAAAACTGATAAATTGTTTCTTCATCCACCACCAAATCACGACGACGCAATTTATCTTCAACTCGCTCTACTTCTTCAAGCTTAAGTAAGTTGTGTTTTAAAAATGGTGGAACTGTACCCAAGTTACCAGTAGTTAATGCATCGCGTAAGAAAATCTCATGAGCAGCAGGCTGATCAACTTTTTCAAAATTAATTAACCGTTTTGGCTCAATAATTAAACCAAATAAAGAAATTTGCGCATACGCATTGACGATTCCCGCTTTCTTAGACCAATGCGGCTCGAAATAGTGATATTTCAACAAGTCGCGTGCAGCAAGTAAAATCCATTCAGGATCAATTTTGGCTAAAGTACGTAAGTACACTTGAGAGGTTTCGACCATCTCAAAAGCCATCACCCAAGAGGTATTGGTTTTATGCAAAGTACTCGCAGGGAAAACTTTAGCCTTTTGCTGACGCACTGCCATAAAGGTATTTCGTTCATCAGTTTTATTGGCAATGAACGATAATAAACCTGTCAGCAATGCACGATGCAAGTTTTCATAATTCGCAGGTTTTTCATTAAAACTGAGTTTTAAGCCTTCGGCTAACTCAATCAATTGCTGGTGTGTCTGTTTCCATTCACGTAAACGCAACCAGCTTAAGAAATGCTGCTTGGCAAATTGACGCCGTTTATTTTCAGACATTCCTGCTTCGCCTTTAGGATTTAAAGTCTCCCAAAGCTTCAAATAAAACAGAAAATCTGAATCTGCTTCTTTAAACAAAGCATGCTTTTGGTCAGCTTGCATTTGTTTATCTGCCGGACGCTCACGCGGGTCCTGAACAGCTAAAGCACTTACCACAATTAAGATTTCTTTGAGTACGCCAAAATGAGCACCACCCACGATCATACGAGCGAGTCGTGGGTCAATTGGCATACGTGCCATCATTTGCCCGACTTTAGTCAGCTCATTTTTCTTCTCGTTAAGTGCGCCTAACTCAATCAGCAACTTACGACCATCATTTACAAGGCGGAAATCTGGCGGCTCAATAAAATCGAAGTTTTCTAACTCACCTAACCCTAAACTCTGCATTTGCAAAATAACAGATGCTAAGTTGGTTCTTTTAATTTCAGGTTCGGTAAATTCAGGACGACTTAAAAAGTCTTCTTCGCTATATAAACGGATACACACACCCGGAGCAATACGGCCACAACGCCCTTTACGCTGATTGGCTGCGGCTTGAGAAATTGCTTCAATTGGTAAGCGTTGTACCCGTGAACGGTAGTTATAACGCGATATACGAGCAAAACCGCTATCAATCACATAGCGAATATTCGGAACCGTAAGTGCAGTTTCGGCTACGTTGGTCGCAATAATAATACGACGGCCTTTTCCAGCCGGACTAAAAATCTTTTGTTGTTCAGAAACAGCTAAGCGCGCATACAAAGGTAAAATTTCGGTGTGTCTTGGTCCGTACTTTTGCAAGGTTTCCTGCAATTCTCGAATTTCTTGCTCTGTGCTTGAGAAAATTAGAATATCGGCATGTTCTGGGTGACCTTTTGCTTCCGCATCAGCAAAACATTCTTCTACGGCTTGTACAACTGCACGAGGAAGGTTTTCTTCGAAATCATCAAACTCATCGTCATCACTGCCGCCAATATTCATTTCTGAAATTGGGCGATAAAGTACTTCGACAGGATAACTACGCCCTTCTACTTCAAAAATAGGTGCGTCATTAAAGTAATTACTAAAGCGATTTACATCTAAAGTTGCCGAAGTCACGATAACTTTTAGATCTGGGCGTTTTGGCAGTAACTGCTTTAAATAGCCCATAATAAAATCGATATTGAGTGAGCGTTCATGCGCTTCATCAATAATGATCGTGTCATATTTAGACAAATAACGGTCATTGCCTAACTCGGCAAGCAAAATACCGTCGGTCATTAACCGTACGATAGAGTCCTGCGAACCTTGTTCATTAAAACGGATTTTAAAACTGATAGATTCGCCAAGCTTTTCGCCGACTTCTTCTGCAATACGCTGAGAAACACTACGCGCAGCTAAACGACGTGGTTGGGTATGACCAATCATCCCCGTTAAACCACGGCCCGCTAGCATTGCAATTTGAGGAAGCTGAGTGGTTTTACCTGAACCCGTCTCACCTGCCACAATAATCACCTGATGCTTTTGAATCGCATCAATTAATCGGTCTGCATATTGAGAAACAGGTAAATCCTGATTCAGTTTAATTTTAGGGAGACGTTCAAATCGCTGCCTTACTTTGGCATTAGATTGTTCAAATAATTTTTCAATCTCTGCTGTATTGGCTTTTTTATCTTTACGCAAACGATTTAAACGGTAACGATCTCTTGCCATCACCCACTGATCAATATTTAAATCATTCTGCACAGACAAATTTTCCTGAAAATACAACAATCCTCTATTTTACGCTCTAATGACCATAAGGTAAAACAATTGGGTTTTTATATATTTTTAATTTTTTAAAATTTTACCCTTGAATTTTGTCTCACTAGACTTCATGTTGTTAGGCAAGTTTCTTTTACGATAACTGTCATTTGATTTACATGTTTTTGCAGTCAAATCGAATACAGTGTTTGGGGACTTAAAAATCGTAAATTTATCATTTATTCGATTTTCCGATTTTAGTCATGTAAAAATACTATTTCCCCAATAAAGAATTTTTATTTATTCTACATCTCGTAAACAAGTTTAAATATAAACCTCAATCATGGAGACAATGATGAGCTTGATTAATACTGAAGTTAAACCATTCCAAGCAACTGCTTACCACAACGGCCAATTTGTTGAAGTTAACGAAACTAACCTTAAAGGTAAATGGTCTGTTGTATTCTTCTATCCAGCTGACTTCACTTTCGTTTGCCCAACTGAACTTGGTGACTTAGCTGACAACTACGCTGAATTCCAAAAACTTGGTGTTGAAATTTATGCTGTATCTACTGATACACACTTCACTCACAAAGCTTGGCACGACACTTCTGAAGAAATCAAAAAAATCCAATATCCATTAGTTGGTGACCCAACTTGGACTCTTTCTAAAAACTTCGACGTTCTTATCGAATCTGAAGGTTTAGCTGACCGTGGTACTTTCGTTATCGATCCAGAAGGTAAAATCCAAATCGTTGAACTCAACGCTGGTGGTATCGGCCGTGACGCATCTGAACTTCTTCGTAAAGTAAAAGCTGCTCAATACGTACACGCTCACCCAGGTGAAGTTTGCCCAGCTAAATGGAAAGAAGGCGAAGCTACTCTTGCTCCATCTATCGACCTAGTTGGTAAAATCTAATCTCTTATTAGATTTTAAAAACTCAAAGAACCATCCCTCATCGGATGGTTCTTTTGTTTTGAATAAGCACATCACATTTTCTACTGATACTTTTACAATTATGCCCTTCCCCATTACATGAAGTTTGAGTAATGTCGAATAAATAACCGATGTTTTTTGAGCTTAAGTAATATGAAATAAAAGGGGAAAAATTTATGGCGAATACTGTGGCAGTCACTTCATGGAAATACAATGCGACTTCACGTCATCTAAAAATATTTTATAGCGATGGTTCAGGCGAACTTTATCATCCTGTACCAGAATTTATTTATGACAACTTATTACGATCAACAGACAAAGCTGCTTTTGTACATAAATATTTAGAATTCGACTTACACTTTACTCGCCTATCTTTAGTGAATGCTTCATAACATAATGAAATAAGGCCTGCTTTGAACAGGCCTTTATGAATGAATAAATCAGATTTTTAAATGGCTTACCTTGCCACTACAATGCATAAACCAGCGCCTACAGGCAAAATACTGCTCATAAAATTTTCATCTTTTTTAATTAAAGCTAAGAATGAGCTGACTTCAGCCGCATGTGAAATAACATTATCAATAATGAGTACGCCACCTTTTGGCTTCATCAGCCGTTTTAAATCTGGCCAATAATTCTCGTAAGCAGGTCGCTCAGCATCTAACAAAATAAAATCGAAAGTTTCCTGAGTTTCTTTTAAATAGTCGGCTGCATCTCCCACCCAAAAATCTACCAATTCCTCTAATGCCAGTTCAGTCGCATGGCGTTTAGCTTCATTACTACGATTGGCATCAATTTCAAGCGTGGTTACTTTTCCATGAGTAGCTTGAGCAGCCTCAGCAAGCCATAAAGTAGAGTAACCTGTTGAAGTCCCAATTTCTAAAATTGATTTAGCTTGCTGCATCCGAATAAATTGCGATAGTAATTTTGCAGACTCCGCCTCAATATTGCGATACCTCAGCAAACGGTCTGTCTGCTGTGCATCATGTCGTTTAAAGGTGTCATATAAATCGGCAACTCTTTGTAAGAAAAAAGTATTTGGCATATATTCACCCTTTAAAATCGTTATTTTATATAAAAGTCGTTTGAGTTAAGTGCTTTGAATTAACTTAAAGCGCGGCACGATACTTCCGTCAGCCATTTGCACCGTTTCAGTAAACATCTCTAGCGGACGTACCCAAGTTGAATAGTCACCATAAAGACACTGATAAACGACTAACTCTTCTTCAGTCTCACTGTGTTTTGCCACAGAAAAAACTTGATAGAGATTACCTTTATAATGCTGATAAATGCCGCGTTGCAATGACATGAAAGTACCTTTTAATGTTATGACATAAAATCTTTACAGCCATATAACATATATAAATTTTTAAATACTTTCACTTTAAAACACTACAAAACATAAAAAAGCATATTTGAGAGATAGATTATTGATCTTATTTATGAATGTTTTTGATAATTCAAAAAACCGATTAAATCTATAAAAACATACTGTTTCACCTATTTTGTGTTTTCACGTACTATGCATCTATTGAAAGAATTTGGATGCATTGGAGTAAAAACAGATGTTAGATCAAAACATTAAAACTCAATTAAAAGCTTACTTAGAACGTCTAGAAAGTCCAATCGAATTAGTTGCTGCTTTAGATGAATCAGATAAAGCAGCTCAAATTAAAGAGTTAGTGACAGAAATCGCTGAGCTTTCTGACCAAGTGACTGCCCGTTTTGACGGTAACAATACACGTCGTCCAAGCTTTGGTGTGGCTAAAGCAAGTGAACAGCCTCGTGTGTTCTTCGCAGGCTTACCAATGGGTCATGAGTTTACGTCTTTGATCTTGGCACTGTTGCAGGTGTCTGGTTATGCACCTAAAGTGTCAGATGAAGTGCTTAACCAGATTAAAGGCTTAAACCTCAAAGCAAACTTTGATGTGTTTGTATCATTAAGCTGTCATAACTGTCCGGACGTGGTACAGGCGCTGAACCTGATTGCGATTTACAACCCGAATACAACAGCAACCATGATTGATGGTTCATTCTTCCAAGACGAAGTGGAACAACGCAAAATCATGGCTGTACCAATGGTATTCCAAGACAACGAGCACATTGGTCAAGGTCGTATGACCCTTGAAGAGATTGTGGCAAAACTCGACACCAACTCTGCTGAAAAAGATGCGGCAGCACTGAATGCCAAAGATGCTTTTGATGTATTGGTGATTGGTGGTGGTCCTGCGGGTGCAACAGCTGCAATCTATGCGGCACGTAAAGGTATTAACACGGGTATCGTGGCTGAACGCTTCGGTGGTCAGGTCATGGACACCATGGACATTGAAAACTTCACTTCTGTGCAAAAGACTCAAGGTCCTAAGTTTGCTGCCGAGATGGAAGCCCATGTTCGTGAATATGATGTCGATATCATGAACTTGCAAAGTGTCAGCAAAATCACGGGTGCCAACCAGACTGCAAATGGCTTGGTTGAAGTTGAACTTGAAAACGGTGCAAAACTTGAATCGAAAACTGTGATCCTTTCTACAGGTGCACGTTGGAGAGAGATGAATGTACCGGGTGAGCAAGAATACCGTACCCGTGGTGTCGCGTACTGCCCACACTGTGATGGCCCATTATTCAAAGGCAAACGTGTTGCTGTGATTGGTGGCGGTAACTCAGGTGTTGAAGCTGCGATTGACCTTGCAGGGATTGTTGAGCATGTCACTTTAGTTGAGTTTGATACTAAACTTCGTGCTGACCAAGTGTTGCAAAACAAATTGTATAGCTTGCCAAACACAACGGTGATTATGAATGCCTTAAGTACAGAAGTGTTAGGTGATGGTGCACAAGTGACTGGTCTTAAATATAAAGATCGTGCGACTGATGAAGAGCATGTGGTCGAGCTTGCAGGGATCTTTGTACAGATTGGTTTACTGCCAAACACTGACTTCTTGAAAGACAGTGAAGTTGAATTAACCAATCGTGGCGAGATCATTGTGAATGATCGCAACGAAACCAATGTGCAAGGTGTGTTTGCTGCGGGTGACTGTACGACTGTACCTTACAAGCAAATCATTATTGCTACAGGTGAAGGCGCTAAAGCATCACTCTCAGCGTTTGATTACATCATCCGTTCTGGGCAGTAAAATCGGTCAAAATCATTATTACTTATTTCAAGCCTAGCATTACAAAATGCTAGGCTTTTTTAATACTAGAGTTACAACTTTTTAACAATTTTCGATCTTTATTAATCATTTACTTTATGTTTATATTTTAGACATCCATATTTGGATGCCATGAATTAGAAGGAAAAACACAATGAATAAATTACTTGTTGCTTTAGGTCTTGCTGCGACTGTTGCCCTTGTTGGTTGTAATAAAGATAAAGCTCCAGAAACTGGCGCGACTACAGGTGAACACTTAGAAAATGCTGCTCAACAAGCAAGTGCTGATATCAAATCTGCTGGTGATAAAGCTGCTGATGATATTGCAACTGCAACTGATAATGCTGCTGAGAAGATCGATGCTGCAACCGATCACGCTGCTGATGCGACTGCTAAAGCTGCAGCTGAAACAGAAGCTACTGCACGTAAAGCGACTGCTGATACAGCTCAAGCTGTTGAAAACACCGCTGCTGAAGTGAAAAAAGACGCTCAACACTAATCGTCTTTAGTATAAAAAAGCCCCTATTGATTAGGGGCTTTTTTTGGCTCTTAAAATCTTTTATGAAATTAAGCCTTCGTCACGCATCGCAATTTGTACAGATTGACGCTCTGCAACTTTATTACGTAATGCAATAATGTGCTTATACGGTGTTAAGTCGTGCTCAATTGAGTTTGACCAATTTGTTAAAACAAATAGATAAGCATCTGCTGGACCAAAATTATCATTTACCAAATAATCGTAATCAGATTCAGACAAATAGTTATCGATATATTTTAAAAGACGGTCGATTTCAGCATAAGCTTTGGTTTTTTCATCATTTGTTAGAGGTGCCCCAAAGAAAACTGCATAAGCATCATGCAATTCAGAGTTCAAATAACCCAACCATTCCAATACTTTCGCACGGCCCATACCCGATGGCGGAATTAAATCCTGCTTAGGATCGTGCTGAGCAAGGAAAGGTAAAATCGCAACGTTCTCAGTTAACATTAAACCAGGGTTAATTTCTAAAGCTGGTACATATCCTTTTGGATTAATCTCGTAATAATCTGCACCTTTTTCTGTTTTATGTGTTTTTAAATTTACTCGTTCTAAGTCAAAATCAACATTAATTTCATTTAAAATAATATGTGCAGCTAAAGAACATGCGCCTGGCGAATAATATAATTTCATATCTGATCCTTGTTATCTCATATTAACGTTTTAAATTGCTTCTAGAAAACCTGCAAGGTTTGCACAATTCTTTAATTGTAAAAAAGCGTAAACTTATAAAATACTTACACCATCTAATATTCTTGAAAAATTTATTCCTTGCAAGTTGTCTTGCGTGACGATTGTTTAAAATATGATAAAACACATTTACGTCACGCAATTTTTCCATTAATTACGTTTAAAAAGCTGGCTAATCCAATTCATTAATTCAGTTAAGAAATCAAAAACACCATTTTTCTTATCATCATCAGGCTGGCTTGAATCTTTACCATTTAAATCTAGATCAACAATTACTGGATCATGATCCGAAGAACGATAAGCATCTTCACCATAGAACAATGCCTTTTGCTCATCCGTTTTATATTCTTCGTTGTAGTCTAAAACGGTTGGCTCATCTGCATTGATATGCCATGCAAAGGTTCTCACTACTTTTGGATATAGAGCTGCGTCAGCAATTGCATGGTCTAAATTACCTGCTCCACCATTACCGTTGGCATCACTCGCAACACCAAACACATAGCTATATGCCTGAGTACCTTGTCCTACCTTAGCGTCATTGAGTAAAACTTTGTAGTTCGCTTTTTCAAATGACAAAATAGGTTCTTCTTTTGCATAGCTATTCATGTCTCCTACAAGTAAAGCATTTTGCTTAGGCACTTGAGTTGGATTTTTCGCTAACCACTGCACAATTTGATCAACTGCTTTCACACGAGTCGGGTTCCAGCAGCCTTGACCATCTTTTTGGTCTGCATCAATAGAGCTAGCATCCACCCCGCTACAGCTTTTCGATTTCAAGTGATTTGGAATAACGGTAAACGTTTTATTACCACGAACTGCTTGGAAACTTTGCGCCAATGTTGTTCGGTTCTTGTCGCCCAAATCAAGCACAACAGGTTTATTCAAAGGTCTAACACGCTTGCTGTTATAAATAATAGCAACCGCAATCGCATCACCACCTAAACGGTCTAAGTTTTCAGGAACAACGTATTTCCAATCACTACCTAAAGCACTGGTTAAATGAGCAATTGCACTGTTCGGACCATAACCATTGTTCGCAATTTCCATTAAACCATACACATCAGCATCAATTGCTTTTAATGCACTCACAATTTTACGATGCTGTTTATCAAACTCAGCTTGTGTCGTTGCACCGCGCTCCGTTGGGAAACCCGTTGCGCCATTGTCATAGTTCAAAACGTTAAATGAAGCTACGCGAATGTGATTAGCATTTTTGGTAATGACACTTTGACGCGGGTTTGTTTGAGTAATTACTTCAGGTTGATTACGTCCAAGCACTGGTTGCACACGCCAACCATTAAAACGGTATTCCAAAATACCTTCAGCATTCTTAAGTTGATAACCCGAACGTAGCGTATTGGCAGCGCTAAAATTTGTCGGTAACCATGGAGTACGGTTTTGATTGTTATAGCCATCATCAAAAATAATTTTCGACAATAAATTTTTCTGAGCAAGAGCTTTGGCTTCTGGAGATAGTGCAGGATATAAATTAGTCGGAATATATAAACGACCTAGGCTTAGAGATAGTTCACCATAGCGGCCATAATTGTAGTTCTCGCTCACGGTTAAAGTCTGAGGTAATTTGACCAACATACCTTGATAACGCTGTGGAGAATGGGTTGAACCAACCGCTAAGCTAGCAAATGGAAGTTCAAGGCTAATTGGCTGCACCTGATTTGCCATATTGCTATTACAAGTTTGAATATCTTGTTGTAATTGATCTAATTGCAATTGGTTTTGATAAGTTGTTAAACGACCACGCAAAATAACTTCATCGCCAACTTGTCCACCTTTTACAACGCTGCTATTTGGAATATAAACAAAAATAGCATTGCTAACATTCGCACGTGCTTTCGTATCTGGTGTCTGAACATAAAAACCAGAGAAACCATTGGCATAGCGATAGTCGGCAGTAATTACCCCACGTACAGTATAGCTCTGGTTTTGTGCTGCGGTTGATAAATCAGCAATTGGTGTATCGGAGCTTGAACAACTCACCGTTTCAACAGGTGGCTGTGTTATTGAGCCAGATAAATTTGAAAAGTCATTTCGGTTTGTCCAAGCTGACCATGAACGGTCCAAATCAAATGCTGCAGTTGCATCAATACTTAAAGCTGGGTTCTCAGTTTCAATACGCTTAAAACTATTTCCTAAGCTCGAAACGGCTGTTCCCCATCCTGTTTCTGGTCGCTCACCAATACGCCCAAAACGGTCTACAGGCGTACCTTTATAAACAAGTACAACCGCATCATCTCCATTAAAAGATAATGCAGCGATCTGATTTACTTTACTGCCAAGTTCAGCCTGCAACTCAGAACGACCTACTAAAAACTTCTGCTTACTGGTTAACGATCCTTGTAAACGGAAAGTCGCTGTTTTTGCTGTACCGCCATTATTAAATTGTTGAATTTCATAGTCGGCTAAATTAACTGTAGTCCCATCTGGATTATAAATTTCCAAACCTTTGCGGTTACTACTGCCGTCAACATATTGACTAAACATGAGCTGTGCTTGTGCCCAAGGACTATATGTAAAAGCACCAAGTGCCCCTAATAGCACAGAAAGTGTGCGTAATTGAAAAGTTTTCATGAGTAAATATGTTCATTTGAAATTTATATAGATTCTTAGATTAAATATTGAACATGACATCTACATGAAGAAAAACACCGAAACATTTGACTTGACCACATGAAGACTTAAAATACCGCATTTGAATTTCAATATTGCCAAGGTTATGTCGATCGATCAGTTAGAAACGCAAATTGCAGACTTAGACAATTTGCCTGAACACCGTGAAATTGTGACGTTTATGCGTCGTTCAGCACCACTTAATACGTCTCAACGCACGGCATTAGAACAACATCGCGATTTAATTTTGGAATATCCTGTTGGCGACTTACGCCAACACTTCGAACATCCAGAACGTCCTTTAACTGTTGAAATCGGTTTTGGTATGGGTCGTTCGTTAGTGCTTATGGCAAAAGCAAACCCTGACCGTAACTATGTGGGTATTGAAGTCCACGTACCTGGCATTGCTCAATGCCTATATGAAGCAGGTATAGCAGAAGTTAAAAACTTACGTGTACTTGATGCAGACGCGATTCAGGTTTTACGTGAAATGCCAGACAACAGCATTAACTGCGTACAACTTTACTTCCCAGACCCTTGGCAAAAGAAACGTCATTTCAAACGTCGTTTTGTTATTCATGAGCGTATGCAATTGGTTGAACAAAAACTTGAGCTTGGTGGTACATTCCACGCAGCAACAGACTGGGAACCGTATGCTGAATGGATGCTTGATATTTTAGACAACCGTCCAGACCTTGAAAACTTGGCGGGTAAAGGCAACAGCTACCCTCGTCCAGAATGGCGCCCAGTGACTAAGTTTGAACGCCGTGGTATTGAGTCAGGTCATAAGATTAATGACTTTATCTTTAAAAAGATTAAGTAAAACTTTTATTGTTTTTATTTAAAAATATGGCATTAAGTTTTAATGACTTAGTGCCATGTTTTTTTTAAATAGAAATAGTTAATGAATTGAGTTAATGAGAAGTAAAATTTTATAGAACATTAAAATATTATTTATTTAAAAATACTTATTTTTTGCATATAAAAAAGCCTAAAATCTTTAAAAAAGATATTTAAACTAAATTTAATTAACTAAGATTTAAATCGCTCTTTCTTTTATCTAGCACCTCTGCACAATCATTAATAAAAAGAGGTATACTTTTACAGTAAAATAGAAAATTAAATCATTTCAGCTAAAGTATCCAATCTTGCTCTATATTCCTCATCTTTATTATCTAAAAGTGGTGTATCTTCATAATAAAAATGAGTTATATATTTACCATTTTGATTAATAACTACGCCAAAACCACTCCATATTTCTTTATTTTTTTCGGAGTCAATAAATAATTCATCTATCGCATCATCTAACTCAACAGATATACTTAAAGCTGGACCATTAGAAGCATCATAAAGTTTTTCATCCTGTCCTACCCAACATTTACTAATTGAAGCATCACGCAAGCCAATTTCTATATCACGTAATCGCTCTGTATAATATACAATCTTTGACCAATTGGCTGGAGCTACATAAATAACTTCATTCACAATGATATTAACCAACTCACCTTTTTTAAAAAAATCCATTTTATCCCCCTGCTCTATTTTCAAATTGAACTCTAAGCCACGTACCATCTGCTTTCTGATATTTAGTTACAAAACCTTCTGGACGAATTGGATTATTATCATAAATTACTTCAATCTTAACAGGATTTTTGGGCGCTTACTTAGATACTATTGATGAAGATAATGAACTTCATTAATTATGACGAATAATTCAAGAAAGAAGTCATTTTACTTCTTTCTTGAATTTAGAATTACATCGACCACTCGATTAATCTCAATATTTTGATATTTTTGAGATCAAGTCCACTACCTCGGTAGACATGATATTCCAAATGGCAGGTTAAGAGGCTGATTCAATCCCAACCAACAAAGCAGACATAAAAACACGCTTATCAATAATCTCATTGTCAAATGCCAGCTCTATTCGATCAAAAAGCATACTAAAATCCTCACTGGAATCCAAAATTGTCGCGCTGAGTAAAGCTATTAGTCGTTGTCGTGAGCCCTGAGGATATGTATTAAACTCTGGCAAAAGCAAAGTTCTGACAGCTTTAACTACATCTTCAGGCTGATTCACATTCAAACCATGCAGTTTCAAACAATCCTCATGGCTTACATAGTTGACATCAAACACTTTAAGCACACTAAGTAAATCGAATATTTCCTGTTTTACTTTCATTACTCACCCAAAATAAGAAAAGCCATATTTATTTGGCAATTCCTGAACCAAACCTATACAGAATATGACTTCCTGTAGGTTTGAGCAGCAAAATATTATTTATTTTCATAAAATAATTAAATTGTGGAATATAAAGTAGCCAAAATTTTAAAAAGATATTTAGGCTAAATTTAATTAATTAAGATCTTAAATCATTTATTCTTTTATCTAATTCCTCTTCATTACCATCAAGAAGAGGTGTACCTTCATAATAAAACTTAGAGGAATATTTCCCTGTATTATTTATTTTTAGTAAAAATCCAGTCCAAATATCATTATCTTTTTCGCACGCCAAATAAAGTTTATTAATTGCCATTAATAACTCTCCACTTGTATCTAATGCATAATCTTTAGTATATAAAACTGGTTTTTCTCCGATCCAACATTCAACAGTTGTTTTTTTTCTTAAACCAATTTCTTTATCTCTTAAACTTTCAGTATAAAAATAAATATAATTCCAATTAACAGGAATTATAGCCTCAACTATTTCTTGAACTATTACATTAATAAGTTGAGACTTTTCAATAAAATTCATTCTACCCCCTTGGCTTTATTTTCATATGAAGTTATTAACCAATGGCCATCTTTTTGGTATTCAACTTCAGAAAAACTACCAACTTACCATCAAAGCTATATATTAATTTCATCTAAAATTTGGTGATTTACCAATATATCTCCTTCAATATACATTTCAATCACATCCTCATTAAATTTAATATAAAAATTATTACTTAAATAAATATATAACTTAAAATCAATTAGACAAAAATTAATTTTTCTTAAAAAAGAATTCTCTAATCAACTTAAAATTACCATCTTTAAATTTATACCTTCTTGAATAATTTAAAGCTTCAACCTCTGATCGATATAATAAAAAAACATTAGAATTAGCTTCATTTAACAATTTATTAAATATATTATCTATTTCACATATTCCATCTACCTCCAAAATCCATTCAACATGCTTATGATCTGGATAGTTCCACTCATCTTCACACGGATTAAAATTTTGAAAAAGCCTACATTCTGCCTTACCATCAATTTTTGCTAAAAAATAATCCCCCCAGAAAGAACTATCATGAGGTATAAATACAACTCCTAAAATTTCACTCAACTTTAAAATCATATTTTCTTCGTTATCATAACTCACGCCATAATAATCATATTTTTCCATAATGAAATCTTATCCCAAAATATAAATTTTCTGTACAACCATGAATATTAAATACCCTCTTATAAGAATTAATTATTTCAATTCAGTAATTGTATACATATGAGCTATTTCCCAAGCTATTTTTTTTGCTTTTAAAATATCATCTTGATGAAATGCATCAATCATTTCAATAGTTTTTCTTTCAATTTGTAACGCCTTTACAGTGTCTTTTTGAACTTCAAAAACTATTTCTTCCCACAATCTTTTTATTTCAACAAGAATACCTTCCCACTCATTCTTTTCACTTTCAGATAACTGATTATCTTGAGTATTGTTTGAGATTAAGGATAATTTATTTTCTATCCAATTTAATTTATCTTTTAATAACATTTACATATATCTCTCATTAAGTGAATTTACTTAGTAATTCTAAAACTTATTTCAATTTAGTAATATCGTATAAATCGGCAAGCTCTCCAGCAATTTTTTTTCCTTCATCCTTATCTCCTCTATTAAAAGCATCCATCATTTCTTGAAGTTTAACCCCAACATAATCGGCTTTCACTAGGTCTTTTTTAATTTGTGCTCTAATTTCAGACCACAATTCTTTTAAATCTTTAATTCGTTCTTCGTGAATAGCTTCTTGGGTTGGAAAGTACTTAAGAAGCCATTCGTCATAGTCATCTGGGGCACAGTACTCTACTGTGACTAATGAATCTTCTAATTCACCTAATTTTTCTCTTAAAGACATCTTATTAATTACCTTAATTCAGTAATGGTATACATATGAGTTTTTTCTTTTTTAAAATGTCATCCCGATGGAATACATCAAATATCTAAAAAATTATTTTAGCTTGGTAATATCGTACAAATCACCAAGCTCTCTAGCAATTTTTCGCCCTTCAATCTTCTCCCCGTTATCAAAAGCATCAATCATTTCTTGAATTTTAATTTCAACATAATCGGCTTTCACCAGATCTTTTTTAATTTTTGGTCTAATTTCAGACCACAATGCTCTTAGGTCCTTTATTTCTTCTTCATGAATGGCTTCTTGAGTAGGAAAGTACTCAAGTCGCCACTCATCATAATCATCTGGAGCACAATGCACTAGTGTCAGGAGGGCATCCTCTAATTCACCTAATTTTTCTTTTAAAGACATCTTATTAATTACCTTAATTCAGTAATGGTATACATATGAGCTATTTCCCAAGCTATTTTTGTGCTTTTAAAATGTTATCTTTATTAAATACATCGAACATCTATAATATTATCTCAATTTATTAATATCGTATAAATCTGCAAGCTCCCAAGCTATTTTTTTGCCTTCCACTTTATCTCCTTTATCATAAGCATCAAACATTTCTTGAAGTTTAACTCCAACATAGTCAGCTTTGGCTAAATCTCTTTTAATTTGTGATCTAATCTCACTCCATAGCTCTTTTAAATCACTTATAGTATCTTCATGAATTGCAGCTTGAGTAGGAAAGTACTCAAGTTGCCACTCAGCATAGTCATCCGGAGCATGTAGTGCAACTGCTACTATCGTGTCATCAAATTCACTTAATTTTTCTCTTAATGTCATTTTTGTAATCCCCTAGGAATATTTACTTAATTTATAAATTGAATTTACAATCATGAGATTAGTATAGTGTAAAATATTAATAGGTACGCTAGAAGATTATTTAAATACTAACGATGAAAATAATGCATCTCTTTGATAAATAGGATGAGTCAGTATCATCAATAATGAAGTGTGAATTACTATACTCCCTTTTCCTAGTACTATTATCAATTTTCGTTATTATTACTCGATCTTAGATATGAGTAATAATATTATTTTACAAATACAGGTTATAATTCAGAAGAAAACCACCTACTACATGAGATAGCAAGTCAGTCATAATCGAAAGGGTTTAAGATAGCAATCACTGATACAGACTCTTCTTCAAAAATCCTATCAACAGACCAAACACTCTCTCGTACTTCCCAACGCAGCTGAGTCTTGTGTAAAGCCTCTAAGATATCAGTTTTTATATCAATCATCTGCAATGGTCGATTTGCCATTCCTCCTTTAAGACGATTTATTGAAATCTCTACGACGTCTATATCTTTAAAAGAAACAAAACCATCAGGCCCTTCTAAATAATTTTCGATAGAGATTGTTAACATTTGCCCCCACCTACCTTTCTCAACCGAAGAATCGTGCTTACGAACTATATGGACCCAACAACGCAACTCTGCTGTTAAACTACATAGCGAAGACCAATATAATTCTGTTTTATCAATTGTCATGTCATTAACCTATTTTTCATTTTTCAATAATATTCATTTAGATGAGTTAAGTATTTAACACTTGAACTATAATTTATGTGGGCTTAACGGCAAAAAAAACATACTTAAAAACTAGCATCCGATGACTAAGTTTGAACACCTTAGCATTAAATCAGATTATAATATTAATGACTTTAACTTTAAGAATTTTAAGTGACGAACGTATAATTTTTGATTAAATTTACCATATTAAGCATTCAAATTTTTATTTTTATATCTTAAAGATTATTCATTAAATCAAGACATTTAATAAAAAACAAGACTATAAGTATAATTTTAAAAATAAATTAAATTAAGGTCATTTTTCTAATTTCATCAAGAGAATTATAATCCAACAATCTAATATTAAAGTTATATTCCATATCCATCATGAATAAAGGATAAGGCAATAATTTTTGAATTTTCAAAGCAAAATCAATAGCTTCATCTCCAACGCCTTCTATTGTTAAAGTTTCAGCATCTTTACTCATTCTAACTATAGTTGAACTTCCATTTAATGAATACTCACATTCCAAAATAGCACCAATGAAATCTCCAATTTTTAAATTTGAAACCCCTAAAATACTTGAAATTTGATCTACTACCTGATTAATATCAAAAGTTTTATTTTCTCCTAAATAGATTAACAACTTACTCATTTTTGTTCCTTTTAAAAACTTGTAGAAAATTAGTCTTAGTATTTTTGATTTCCACAAAAAAACAATACTTTTTTAAATACACCATAAAATATTATATTAATTTTAGATATTTAATATTTTTCCATATACTTCATCCAATACTCCACTCATATCTTTACTTTCACTTTGAAGAATGTAATTTATATTATTATCATTTAAAATTCTATAAGAAACATTAAAATCTTCTTTTAATAAATTCAACTGAATACTATCAAAAAATATTTCCCATATTTTTTTCAAAAAATAATCAACTGCAATTTCAGAAAAATCTAAAATTTCAAAATAATCTAACACAAATGAAATGTATTTTTTATTATTTGATATATTCATATAATACAACGAATGCATAACCCTTTCTTTCGTCGGATTATCTAACCTAACAAACTCAGGCTTTACTAATTCTTCTAATAAAATATCAATATGTTTAAAACTAGTAAAATCTATACTGTTAAATATGACCCCCTGAGTTTGAACTTCATCAAAATCTCGATAAAATAATATATTTGATAAAAAAAAGCAGATATAAAAAGGATTAACAATTCTTTTTATCATCATATAACCTTATTAATTTAAAACCATTAAAGTTAAGAAATGTTTAAAGTTCATTAAACTTACAAATAAAATATATTGTAATTACCTAAAACTTACAATACTTTATTACAGTCTCCTCCAGCAAGACTAGTTCCGAGCATAGGATAAGCTATTTTACAAGAATAGAAATCTTGTTTAATTACTTTTTGCTAAATTAATAAGATCACCATTGATGATATTCAAATTAAATTCTGGCTTAATGCATGATTCCATATCTCATCAAACTCAGCTTTTGATATAGAAATTGTACTCTCATCAGGCTCTCCAAACTCTGGCTGATCTGTAAAATCATATTGTTCATGAAAATATTCTTTAGGAGTTGCCCAATAAAAAATTCCTTCAAAAACACTAATATGACGGATTATCATACCATTTTCCACCTCACAATAGAACGTTCCTTCTATTCCATCATGCGATTCTGTGTACATCTTAAAATATTCATTCATGGTAATACTTTCCCACACCTAACAATATGTAAAAAAATAGCTAAAAAATCAAAAGAGCCCAGTACAAATGAAATATATTATAATTACCCCAAGCTTATAATATTTCGTTTGGTAGTAAAATTTTATATCCCGAATTAATTACTTCACTACCCCAGTTCTCAAACATCAAACCATAAATACTCTTAAAAAAATCTCTAGGTTTTTCAATTTTCCAATTATAAGGAAAATAAAAGCATGTTTCATCATCAGACTCTAACAATTCAGCGAAGTTATAATTCTTAGTCAGCAAAGCTTTCTCTAAAGAGAACATAACTACTGCTTTATGATAAATATTATACTTTTTATTTTTTACTTTAAAAAAATATTCATTAAATAAAGGTTCTATTTCTACAAAATTATTGGGATCATATTTAGATAAGTAATTTTCCCATTCATCCCGATCATACACCTGAAAGGGAGTCAAAGCATGTGCTGGACTTGCTGAAAAATTAACAGTGCTATTCGGATACTTTAATGACATACTAAATATTTCTCTATTTTCTCTAAATTAAAGTTTTAATTACATCTACAATAATTTCAAATTTTATATTTATTTTAAGATTTTCAGCATATCAAAAGTCAATAACAAAGGTGAATAAAACATTTATTAATATGTTAATCACTCATGTAAAAGCTCTAAAAAATCTTTAAAATTATTTGAAATTGGTTATATTTCCGACAAGAAGCTATCAAGTAAAATTATTTTAGGCGATGTTTTTGTTTCTCGATAATCAAAACAAATCAAGAAATCCCCTGCATCTCTTGCAAATGGTAAAATACCTTTAGGAATTATAGAATTATCAATTGCATACCACAAGACTCAACCATACTCATGTGATTGAGTTAGCGGAAAAAAATCACTTATACATGTTTCATCATCACCGTAATAAAAAGAACCAACCTCGATATATGCAGGGTTTGCATATTCAACTAAACTTTTATACAAGAAGGGAAATTCAATCTTTAAAATTTCATCTAAATTTAAATTTTTAGGTCCACTTAAACCAAAATCAGACCAACTTTTAGATAAACTCATAGTTTATTCTCCATCAATATATCGTCTTATTATTTAGGTTAAATATCAACCGACCCACTTTTAAGGTCATTAACCTCTTCAATATTATAATCAATCATTGCTAAAAAAAATTCATTAAAATTTTTAAAAATTTCAATTTCTTCCCCAGCATACCAAATTACTTCCCCAGCTATTGATGAATTAGGTTTACCTATTAAAAAAATATCTTTATCAATTAAAGTAGCTGCTATTAGCATCAAATCAGTTCTACAAATGCCTTTTTTAGAAAGATATGTAATATCGATTATATTTAATAAATCCAATGCATATTTCTTTTTTCCTCCTTCGATCAAATCTGTCAGACCAAATAAATCTACATATTGATAAAAGCCTTTCCATCCATTTGCATATAAAAGAAAGCTCTTGTAAAATTTATCAATTTCCTCACCCAATATAATTTCAGTTTTTATAATATCATCTATAGTTGCAGCTAATTCAGGTAAATAATAAGGCCAGATTTTCTTAGTATCTGCCTCATACAAAGAATTTTTCACAAGAGCCAATCTCGCTATTTTCTGAGTCCAATCCATTACATTTTCCTATCAATTAAAATATAAAATAATTTCATTTAAAATATTAATGGCAAGCTTGCAAAAAATTATAAAATATGAATAATAGAAGAAATCATAAAATTATTTTTTCTTATAAAAAACCTCATTGACCAATTTAAAATCACCATCTTTAAATTCATACTCTTTTATATAATTTAAAGCTTCTACCTCTGATCGATATAATAAAAAAATATTAGATCCAGCTTCATTTAACAATTTATTAAATATATTATCCATTTCAGGTGTTCCATTTATTTCCATAATCCACTCAACATGCTTATGATCCGGGTAGTTCCAATCATCTTCACATGGATTAAAATTTTGAAAAATCCTACACTTACCATTACCACCAATTTTTGCTAAAAAATAATCTCCCCAAAAGGAACTATCATGAGGTATAAATACAATTCCCAAAATTTTACTTAATTTTGAAAGCATATCTTTTTCATTATCATAACTCACACCATAGTAATCAAATTTTTTCATAATAAAATTTTATCTAAAAATATAAAAACCAGGTATATTAAATATTATTATAAACTAAGATACAATTAGATATTTTATTTTTTATTCAAAACAAGTAAATTTAAAAAAATATAGAAATTTACACTACATTATAATAAATGATCTTGTTTCTTCAAAGAGTGCAAATAGTTAGCTATTTCTCTTTCACCTCGCTCTAAAGCGAACGCCTCAGCATCAAGATTCTCTGCATAATCTCCAGTATATGCCACTCTATAATTTACACCATGCTTAATCAAAATTTTAACAATATCAAAATTTCCACGATAAATTGCAGTAAACAAAGGATTTTTTATAGAATCTGATGTTATTATCTCCATATTTAACTTCAAAAAATATTCAATAATTTCAATATTTTCCTTATTAACTGCTTGACTTAGAGCATTACCACGGAGGGAGCCACCTTGTTCATTAATATCAACTCCTGCTGAGACCAAGTATACAATAATATCTTTACGATTATGTAAAGCAGCATCATGCAACCAAGTACCGAAAGGAGTTTTAAAATTTAAAATTCCTAAATGCCTATAATCTTTTAATAACTTTATAGCTAACTCATTATTACCATCTCTAATGGCACTATGGATATCCTTAGCAATTATCTTTAATTCATCCATTTATTGACTCTTTTATTATCTGTCACATCTACTATTTTACATTTTAACTCTATTACTTCCCAAATTATATTAAAGTACTATATCTTGCACTCCTACCTCAACAACTTGCTCATTTATAACTAAGACACCTATACCAAGCTCTGGATCAAATATAGAATCAAAAATAAATCCTAATTGCCTATCCTCCCCAATTTCAGTATGCATGATTTTCAAACATTTTAAAATAACCATTTTTTTTATACTTTCCAATTCAGCAATCTGAAAGTTTTCATAACAATACTTTTTGATCTCTTTTTCAACATTATCCAAAATATTTTTTTTGTTTAACTCAAAATGAATAAAAGTATCTCTTTGATTTTGAGTGATATCACTACCATCATCTTCATATGTATATACATTTAATTCAATTGGATATAATGTATGAAATATTTCTATTTCATATGGACGCAACCAAAGTAGCTCCTTATTATACAACTCTCCAAAAACTTTATCATTTAAATTTCCCACTTTAAAACTCCATTTATATCCATTAATTAATATCTCAGCGCAAATACAAAAGTAACTTTTAATTACCACGCTATATCTATTTTTATTTTGAATTAATAAAACTTCAAAATATAGCATCTATATTAAATAAAAAATTATGGTTTTTTATAAGGCAATGCACCTAAAAATTGAACCTTCCCTACACTTTTGTGATTTAATTTATATGCAAAATTATAAATTAGAATTATACAATTAATAGGAAACAATAATTTTATATCTTTTAATTTTAGTTCTTCCAAAATTTGTTCATCGTAGGAAAACCCATTGAAAGCTAATTCTAAATTATTGGTAAAATCAAAGAAACTTTTCTCAACAAAATCCTCATCAATACAATCAATCTGGAATTCATCTGTAAATAAAGATCCTTCAAAATCACCCTCTAATGAATATCGATTTAATACATAGTTATCTAAGTCACAAGAAGAATCTAAATTCCCCACCCAAATAGATATAAAATTATCTTGGTGCATTTAAGCAATCCTGTCTATTTTAAAACATATTGAAAAGTTAAAAATCATTTAAACAAGGCATATTTAAACCAGCTTCTTTAAGGTCATTTCCCCAATATTTATACGCTAACTTATAAACTTCTTCAAAATAGAATCTAGGTCGCTTGAATTCCCAAGTATATGGAAGAGAAAATGTATCATATGGATCTTCATCATTTACTAATAATGCATCAAAGTTAAATTTTTTATCATTTAAAGCATTAATAAGAACTTTTATCATTTCAATTTTATGATCAACTGTAAACCTCAAAACTCTACCGTTATTAAAAAAGTATTTCTCTAGCAAATCATCTAGTTCTTTTGGATTATTCGGATCAAATTGGTCTAAATAGGCCCCCCATGTTTCCTCACGATCATATATATCAAAAACACCTAAAAATGCTGCAGGTGTTACTACGAAATCTATATCTGAATCTAGATGCTTCAAATTCATATAAGTTATTTAACTCCCAAAGTTACACATAAGCTATCGAATATCATACTTATTAAAGTTATCAGACTTTCATTTCAAGGAATTTAAATAGTTTGCTATTTCTATTTCTCCACGCTCTAAAGCAAATGCCTCAGCATCCATTTTATTCATATAATTGCCAGTATAAGACATTTTATAGTCAATACCGTGACAAATTAATTTTTCAGCGATCGGTAAACTTCCTTTCATTATGGCACCAAATAAAGGATTTTTTTCTGGTTCTGTGGTATCCATTTCAACATTTAATGACAATAAGTATTCTACTATATCAATATGTCCACTTGATGCTGCTGTATTTAAACTATTGCCCCCAAAAGTTCCCCCTTTTTTATTAGGATCCACCCCTTCAGAAATTAGATATTTAACTATTTCTAATGCTCCACTACTAGAAGCTACATGAAGCCAGCTACCAAATGGTGTATCTATAAATATTAAACTAGGAAATTCGTTAAATATCTTTTTTAAATTAATCAAATTATGATTTTTAATAGCATTTCTAATTAAAATATTATTCTCTTGATTTTGTCGAATGATATTGGACTTATGCATATAACTCCACTTACGAATCATTGAAAAAGTGTTATGTAATTGAGAAAAACTGACTCATCTCAGCCAGTGCTTTTGCATTACAGATAAAACGCCAGAACCTCATCATTCAAATAAAATATTCTTGTACATTAATAGTTTTAACACATTTATCAACTATCAAGACGCCTATCCCCAGCTCTGGTTCGAAAGTTGCTTCAAACATAAAAACTATTTCACCATTAGGTAAAAAGTATAATTGATCCCAATCAAAGACTTTCCTCAAATCAGAAACCATTTGGATATAAGGCACCATTCCATCATCAGGTAAATCTTGATATATTTTAGCTCTATTTAATTTATAATAATTAAATAGAGCTTCCTCTATTAACGTGATATAGACTAAAGAATTATCAATAAATTCATTGTAAGCTCGCTCTTGAGCATTTGTAATATCATTAGCTTCGTAACCAGCAAGAGTAAAACTAATTTCTTTTGACTCTCCAAAAATTATATATTTTTTATGCTCGATTAAATTCAGATTAGAATCCATAAAACCAAATGGTTCTATACTTTGTAAACCCATTTTCTACACCCGCAATTATTTCAGTTTTTTAATCATAATATCGGCAAATAATTTTAGTAACTAGACCTGATTCAAGATTAAGGAAAATCAATCTCAATTTTAATACCAAGTAAATTTTCTTTTCCATGTTTAATTATTATATTTTCAAACTCTTCTACAACATTACATACTGTATTAAACTGCTCGAAATTAAAATATTGGGGTAATCCATCATCAATGGAATACTCTTGAATATTCTCATTTGATATACAAATCTCACTTTTATTTGCCAATGGTGGTCTCACCCAAATAAATTTATCATTAATTGACATATCCGGTAACTCTTGATCAATTGGGTAATACTTTTCCAAAATAAAACTACTTATTAACTCTTTTAACTCCAAAAGAGGTCTACCACGCAATTCCCATATAGCATCACAAAGTGTCACGGTTATGGCCTCATTTTCACCTCCCGTTTCATCAATACAATAGACTCTTGGATATATAGATTTATTACTTAATAAAATTAATTCTGCTACTATTTTCTTCACTGTTATACTCTGAATAAACTTGATACAAAGTCATAGCTTTATGATTTAGTTTAAAAATTTGTCTGATAGTTTACTAGTCTCGCCTCCATAGATGTGATACCAGCTCTAAAACTTCCATTCGCTTCTATCAGACTCATTGCACGTTAAGTATGAACCTAGTGCCATGTAAAAGGGATTTTAAAAATATAAACAATTATTCACCTTTCGGAAAAATTGATATTAGCTAATGTTCTAAATCAATTTATTAAAGAGCTTGCTGATTAGTTTTTCTCAAACTTCACACAATAAAATGGAAACCAACATCGTCCAAAGCACCACCCTAACCAATTTCTTCTAGTTGATGCTAAAGGTAATATTTTTGCACAACTATATAATGCCTTCAGGTACTCCAGTCCCACCTGCTAATTTACTAATTTTCCAACGATTCATATCTTGGTATTCAAAATTAATTTCATAGTCAAAGTTTGCATCTATCACCAGTAGAAATACTCCTTTAATTTTACCTAAGGCTGCTAGTAATTCTTGACCTTGCATATTCATAGGATGAAAGAAATCTTTATACTTCAAGACATCTATTATTTCTACGCCAGTTTCAGACACGAATGATGCTTTAAGTTCTGCGACTGAATTATTACAGGAAAATCTTAAGTATGCTTTTTCCCACTGTGGTTCAACACCCATCATGAGCGTTATAAATTTTTTTGCAATCTCAACAACTAGTGAACTGGCATCATCATTAATCATAATTTCATTCTTCTAATATAAATTTGCTGAGGAGCATTATTAAAGAGCCGGCTAAATGAATCACCACACCTTGTGTATATCTGATAGTAAAATTAACCAATCAACTCTCTACTGAATATTTAAAGCTACCTATAAAAATAGGATCTTTTGCAATACTTCTCCTAACTTTAGAAGGTTTATAAGAAAAATCATATTGTGCAATAACCCACCTACAATCTACTATCCCTTTTTCAAAAGCAGCACTGACTACCTCATTAATAAAAGATTTTGAATAAGATAAATCTTCAAGTAATTTATTTAAACTCACCATCTCAAAATTAAAATTATTAGTTTCCTGATCGTCAAGACGATAATACCCGACCCCGCATAAATCTTGCAAGATATCTAAATCTGTATCTACACCTTCACCAAATATTCCTGCCCAAATTGATACAGTTCCCTCTTTTTCAAATCCCTGACTATAGTAATCATTGTCATCAGAATAATCATTTAAACTCACTAGTACTCCCCCTAAATAATAATATGAAAGAAAGACTCAAAAAAGCTGAAAAATATCTATCATAATTGCATTTATAATAAAATTTCCTAAAATCAAATCTGTTATCATTTCAAACTTGACAATATAGAATCTAAAAAAGTCAGAGTTCCTCATAAGAGTAACTCAGTTAATTCCAAAAAAGGAGTGATAGACTCTACCGTTGAATTCCTAATATTTTTCAATTTAACCTGTGATCGTTTTAGTGAATCGGGATCCCCCCCTACACTAAGCAGTAAAAAGTATTCTTCTCAGCAATTGTAAAACTAACCTATTGTTTTGATAGACATACACTATTATTGGGCAGTAGAACTGAAGAAAGGGATATAGTTATTGTAGCGTCTTTATCCACTCATTAAATTGCTGTGAAGCATCATTACTATTTAACAATTCTATCCATTCATGCTCGTTACTATTTATCGCATCAGAAATAGTAAAGACTATGACACCATTCCTATCCATATCACAAAAAAATCCCTCGTCTTTCAAACTCTTAAGTGCCAATATGCAGGATTGATATACATCGAACTTAAACTGATCATATTCATCTGAAGACTTAATTAATTTAGATTTAGCTCTTAAATATGTAGAAATCTCGTTAAAACTCTCACCCCCCTTAGATTCATGGCTCCACTCACTTGGACTCCATCTATAGTATTCTTTATCATCAGGATCATTTTCTATCATTTTATTTAAATGAATACAGCTATTTTGTGCTGGACAGATTGTGATTGCATCTGTATCAGAATATAAGCCATAAGCACAAAAATTTATATCAAGCTGCTCTTGTCTTACAGAGTTAAAAGCCTCTATTGCTGCTTCTTTAATTTTTTCTATAACAATTTTTTTATCCAATATATTCTCCAATATATAAAAGTTAGAATTCGATTGTTATAAAGAATATTAATAATACCACTTTTCAAGTATATTTTACTCTAGAAAAGAGCATCAATTAAATTCCAGCTAGAATCATGATTTATATCTGACTTAGCCAGTAAATAAATATTTAATATTTTAAAAATTCTAGCCTTGTGCTCCAATAAATGAGTTTAAACATCGTGATTTAAATCAGATTATAAAATTAAAGACCTTATCTTTAAAATAATTACTTTAACTCAGTAATACCTTTCAAATGAAATTTTACAGAAGAAAACTACATATTAAATTAGACAATAACTCAACCATAATTTAAAGGATTTAGGATAGCGATCACTGTTACAGGCTCCTCTTCGAAAATTCTACCAACAGACCAAGCACTCTCACGTATTTCCCAACGCAGCTGAGTCTTTTGTAAAGCTTCTAAGATTTCATTCTTTATATTAATCATGTGTAATGGTCGATTTGCCATCCCTCCCATAAGACAATAAATTGAAATCTCTACTGCCTCTATATCTTTAAAAGAAACAAAACCATCAGGCCCTTCTAAATAATTTTCGATAGAGATTGTTAACATTTGCCCCCATCTACCTTTCTCAACCGAAGAATCTTGCTTTCGAACTATATGGACCCAACAATCCAATTCTGCTCTTAGTCTGCATAGCGAAGACCAATATAATTCTGTTTTATCAATTGTCACTTCATTAACCTTTTTCATTTTTTAAATAAAAGTCCATACGGGTGCCCGCGACTAAGTTTGAACACCGTATTTGGATCAGATTATAAAATTAACGATCTCATCTTCAAAAAATTAAATAAAAAATGCATTTTTCGATTAAAGTGAGAACTTTAAATTTCAAAAAATAACACCATAATTTTTTGATTATATTAAATTTTCTTCAAAAAACTTTTTCTCTAAATTTTGTAAAAAAGATATTCCGTATTTATCTTCATTTAAATTATTATAAAGTTGAACAGGTAAATCTTTTTTGTATTCTATAAAACATGTAGCTAAACCAACAGCTATAGCTGCAACGCTATCCGTATCTCCTCCTAAATTAATACATGACTTTAGGAGCTCACTTAAAGAACTATGTTGCAATAAACATGTTAATGCGGCACTGACCGTATCATATGCATTTAAAGATACTCGATCTTTCCAATTATAATCCCAGTTTCCATATTGCTCTGATTTTAGAAACCTCTCTAAATTCTTAATAGAACCTTTTTGGTGAGTTCCAAAATGGGCAGCTAAAGCGACAGCACAGCTGGATTGAATTCCTATGGGTGAATCATGTGTAATTTGTGCTTGTAACTTTGCTAAAGCAATTACATCTTCTTTATTTTTTAGAAAACCAATTGGAACTGAACGCATTGCCGCCCCATTTCTTTCACTTGTTGGAATTATTAGTTTAAGTAACTCTTTGCTAGACTCAACTTTACTTAATAAATTAAAGAAACCTTCTGAATATCCTAATCTCACATCTCTATTAAAGCATTCTAAAAATTTTGAAGCTATATTTTCTTTGGTCCATTCTTGACCTGATAATATAAACTCCACTATCGCAATCGACATCTGTGTATCATCTGTATACTTGCCTAAAATATCGTATAACTCATGTTTGCTGTATAATTCTAAATTATTCTGTGAAATAATCTTATCTTGGCTGCAAAATTCAAAACCAGCACCGTAAGCATCCGCGATAGCAATTTCAATCAACATAAGGATTAAGTCTCTTTAAGTGAAAATGGTCTTTGATTAAATTGTCAAAAACTATAGATACTAGTTCATGTATTGCACTTTCTTTAAGTACCCAGACTTCTAAAAGTTCTGTTCTGAACTCGTTGTCATGATAGAACGATTCAAATAATTTCTTAGATAGAAATACTTTCACTTATAATAACCTATCTTATGCATTAATCTGAAAATATTTTTTAAGACATCGATCTTTATTTAAGACGTATTTATAAAAAGTTGTATAAATAATTTCTTTAAGAACTTAGTTAAAAATAATTAACAAAATAGAATTCCTAAATTAATCCTATTCTCTAAAGTATCAGAAAAATTCAACCAATTAATTTAATCAACCTTAAAAAATTATACGACCTTTACACCTATAGTAAAATTCTATTGTCATATTTAAATCATCTCAGCTAAAGCATCCAATCTTGCTCTATATTCTTCGTCTTTATTATCTAAAAGTGGTGTATCTTGATAATAAAAATGAGTAATATATTTACCATTATGATTAATAACTACGCCAAAACCACTCCATATTTCTTTATTTTTTTCGGAGTCAATAAATAATTCATCTACTACATCATCTAACTCAACAGATATACTTAAAGCTGGACCATTAGAAGCATCATAAAGCTTTTCATCCTGTCCTACCCAACATCTACTAATCGAAGCATCACGCAAACCAATTTCCATATCACGTAATCGCTCTGTATAATATACAATCTTTGACCAATTAGCTGGAGCTGAATAAATAATTTCATTCACAACAATATTGAGCAATTCAGATTTTTTTAAAAAATTCATATTTAGCCTATTATTCTCGAATATCACATCAATTCTTCTTAATAAGAAGATATTTAAATTATCTCTTAATTCTAAGCTAACTACTCAATACTTTTTATAAATATGCATAATAAGTACTGCACAATTTCACACTGAGAGACTTTTCAATCCTACCATTTCCAATCATCAATCTTAATAAATCTCACCCCTGTACAACCTAAACTTTTTATTAAGTCACTTAATGAATCATGTACTAAGATTATGTTATTAAATGTTTTACCAACTCTAAATAAGACTTCATTTTTAGCCTTATCTACATCAATAACAAGTTTATAAATTTCATCAATATAACCTTCTTCTTCTATATATCGTGAATATTCTTTATTAATACAATCAATTTTTTCCAACAAGTTTACAAAAAAGTATTTAGTTTGTATAGGAATACCATTTGGTTTATATAGCTTTATTGGAAAGTATTCTGCACTTACCTGTTTTGTTTCTAAAATATCTTTTAGCTTACTAGAAACTATAAAAAGTGAACCTACATGAAAATAATCTGCTGGTTCATATTCTTCGATTAAATCAATGTCTATCTTGATATTTTTATCAGAGATTGGTTCACCCTTTGTAAGTTTAATTTCCTTTAATACACTAATATCTCTAATGGTTCCACGCGTATAATAAATTTCATTATCAAAATCTGCTTTCCAAACGCTATACATTTTTTGACCTTAAAGTTATATTATATAACAATTTTTGTTTCTAAAAAGTCTAAATACTTAGGATCATCTTCCAAAAGTATACCTAACCCTCCTCCCATATAAGCTCGTGTTAATTCATCAGCTGATTCATCAAAGCTACCTTCTTCAAAATAAAGCTGTCCAAGACGAAGATGAATATAAGGATTTCCCAGCCCTTGTGGGCACTGAACTGCATTGTAAAAGCACTTAAATGCTTGTTCATAATTTTTAAGGTGAAAATACATATCTCCCATTGCAACATATATCCACGTTGCTGCTTCCCACTCTCTATGGTCGCTTGGAAGTAATTTTAAAGAATCAATATAATTTTTCTTTGCTTCCTCAACATTTCCGTGCTTAACAAGCTCATCGCCTCGTTTGCATAAAAAGGTGATTTCTTCGTGAATTTCATTTGGTAACTGCTTCATAATTACTACTTACTATCTTAACCACCGGGTTTATTTTAAAGAAAATTTCCTACTTAAGTTCTTCCACTTGCAAACACTGAATCTAAAGTATTAACTGAGTTTTAATGAATTTTACTGATATCTATTTCAAAAAATAATAAACACGTCTAATTCTATCACTTTAAGCTCAGTTGAAGATATATATATACTTTAAATATATTACTATTGAATATGAGATACTTTTTAATTTATTACATCTAATCTTACTGCTTCAAAGAATTCAAATAACTAGCTATTTCTTTTTCTCCACGTTCCAAGGCGAATGCTTCAGCATCCATATTATTCATATAATCACTCGTATAAGAAATTTTATAATCTATACCCCGAAATATTAAAATCTTAACTATAGTTAAATTTCCCACATAAATTGCCGTAAAGAGCGAATTATATTCGGACTCATCGATTATCATTTCAACATTTAAGTCTAATAAATAATTAATAAGATCTATATGCTGATTTTTTACTGCTTCATTTAAAGCATTTCCTCCTAAAATCCCTCCTCTTTCATTTATATCAATTCCTTTATAACAAAATACTCTACTAAAATTTGACGACCATGAGCAGAAGCATCATGCAACCATGTTCCAAAAGGGGTCTTGTAGCTAAGAATGCCTAGTTTTTCATTAACGTTTAATAGCTTTATAGCGAAATCAATATCATTACCTTTAATAGCACAATGTATTTCCCTAGCAATAGATTTCAAATCATTCACTTTTCGTTCTCTATATTTTCTTTTCTACCCAACCGTCAGTTTACTTATATAAATTTTTTCACTGTAAATATTCGCTAATAATTCATAAAACAACTTCATTTTTTTCATTTATTACTTTTTCAATAGTATTCTTATCTACTAGAACTATAAATTCTGGTGGTAGTATCAGTACAGACATAATTTCAGGTCTTAAGTAAAGTAGTTGAAAAGCATATATTGCTTCATATTCAATGTCTTCGCTATCATCTTCAAGTGTATTAATGAACCATCCAGAATCACCTTTCTCTAAGTCTGGTTCTATACGCTCCATAAATAGTTTTTCTTTATCCAAACATCCTTTTACTAAAATAATTTTATCCTGAAATAACGTAGCTATAGGATCTACCCCGCAACGCTTTGCAAAACTATTTTGTAGTGCCTGAACTTCAAGTGTAAAATCAATACTATTTTTTTCTTCACTAAATGGATTACGTGAAAAATCTGGTTCACACAATATTAACTGATTATCATCAAAACTTCGAAATATCAAAAAAGACCAACTAAACTGTATTTTTACACCATCTTCAATAGATACGCCCTTCCGGCTCATATCTACAATCAGTTCTACCAACCATTTTGCTTGCTCACTTAATCGAGAGGAATATCTCATTAGAATATTCTTCTCATTTAGTTCAATAACTTTCTCTTCCATTAATAACCTTTTATTAATTAAGTTTTATATTAAAAAATATAGACCAACTCATTTCCACACTTATTTTGAATAGTTTATCTTTTCGATTCTAGTTAAAAAGTATTACTCCTATATTATCAAACAACTCTACTTAAAAGTTCAAATATATTCTTATTAATCAAATTTTTAGAATTTTATTTAGGATATACGTCCTAATAGATGTATTTTTTTAACTATTGATTGCCAATCGAGCCAAATCTAGCTATTTATAGAAACTGGTACTTGCCATACTAAAAATAGCTAAGGACAACAACACATGTTAAAAATTTTAGGGCGCGATAACTCCATCAATGTTCGCAAAGTCTTATGGCTCTGTGAAGAACTAAATCTTGAATATGAAAGAGAAGATTGGGGACGAGGCTTTCGCTCCGCTCAATCACCTGAATATTTACAATTAAACCCAAATGGTCAAATTCCTGTTGTTTTAGATGGCGATTTAGTCCTTTGGCAGTCCAACAGCATTATCCGTTATCTCGCCAATGCTTACGATAAAGAACATCAGCTTTACCCTATTCAAGCGAAAGAAAGATTCTTTGTTGACCAGTGGATTGATTGGCAGGCGATTGAGCTGAATAACAGCTGGACTTATACAATTATGTCTCTCTTGAGACACTCACCAGATCATCAAGATCCAAACTTATTACAACAAGGTATTGATGACTGGAATCATCATATGCAAATTCTCGATCAACAACTAGCAAAAACTCAGGCCTATGTTGCTGGTTCACAATTTAGCTTGGCCGATATTCCAATTGGTCTATCTGTACAGCGCTGGAAGGCCACTCCTTTTGACCATCCTACGCTTAAGCATGTCGACCAATATTTTGAACGTTTAAATCAACGTGCGGGTTTCTTAAAATGGGGCAATAACGGCGAACCTTAATTTTGAGCAAGCGTTAGTCCGAGTGATGGCGCTTTACGATGCCATCACTTAAAAGTTGATACACCTGTTTTAAATCATCCCGTTCTGCTTGAGCCAATAAGTCTTGATGCATTGCCAAGATATTCTGATCTCCTCTTACAGCAGGCCCAGTTTGCATTTGCTTTGGATCATTTTCAGTCGCTTTTTTAGCTGTTTCCAAAATTAAAGGATAGAGCAAACTAAAGTCGACCTGCTCTTTATCTACAACCTGCTTTGCCATATCAAAACAATAGTTACTAAAATTACAGGCAAATACTGCTGCTAAATGCAAAGTTAAACGCTGCTTCGAAGTGTATTGATACACTCGACCGCTTAGGCTATTTGCTAAATCTGAAAGTAGTTCTTGATCAGTATCTGTTACCGCTTCCACAAATAATGGTGTTGCTGACCAGTCAACGTCTCTTTCAAGGCTAAATGTTTGTAATGGATAAAACACCCCTGCTTTTTCATGTACCTGACTGATGACTTCAATATCAGTACTACCAGAGGTATGAACCATAAGTGTTTCAGGAAACAATTCATGAATCTGTTTTACAAGCACTGCAATAGCACTATCTGAAACCGCTAAAATGATAAGATCGGCCGGTTGAAATTCTCGAAGAGACTGACATGCTTTTGCCTGAAACTGCTCTGCAAACTTTTGGGTTTTCTCAAAATCACGCGCATACACTTGTACGATTTGATGACCTTGGCCCAATAAAGCCTTTGCCAAATGAAAGGCAACTCGCCCACTTCCCACCAAACTGATTTTCATATCAATCCAATACTATTTGTTTCAACAAAAAAGCTTCTCAAAATGAGAAGCTTTTTTCAAATTAAAATATCTAATTTTTCATACATCAGAATATTATTGAGCTACTGAAAACTCGATACGACGGTTTTTAAAGCGTCCTTCTTCTGTTGTATTCTCTGCAACAGGCTGATCAGAGCCATGGCCTTGTGCAACTAATTTAGACCCGTCTACACCTTTAGATGTTAAATAGTCGACTACTGCTTGAGCACGGCGTTGTGATAAGGCTTTATTTGCTGCTGCATTACCTGTCGAGTCAGTATGACCACCCACATTTAATTTCACTCCATTGACTTTATTTAAAAGTGTTGCAGCTTGGTCAAGAATGGCTTTGTTATCGGCAGGTATGTCACTTGAACCACTCGCAAAGTTAATGATTTGCAAGTTAAGCGCTTTCACTAATGCATTTACATCGACGTTGTTCGGGTCAATTGAGCCTAAAGCAGTTTGCGAAGCAGTTAAGCTATTGCTTACAGATTGCTCAGCTGTTTCTGGTGCAGTAGAAACAACTTCAGTGTGAGGAACAAGAGCTTTTACTTTTGCGGTTAATGCTGCTAACGCTGCTGCATCAGCTGCTTTCAAAGTAATTTTGTCACCTATCCATTCTAAAGATGCATTTGGCACACCTTTTAAGGCACCAAGCACGCCAGCAAGTGCATCTTTATCTGTAAATCCAGCTGCATATGTTTGACTAGTATCAACGTTACAATCCTGAGTTGATGAGAAAACCTGCTTAACTTGAGTTTGTAGGGTTGCTAAGAATCCTTGATCGCCAATACCTGCCTGACACTGGCTAACAGCACCTTTATCATCTGTGCTTAAGGTTAAACTCGCAGGTGCAGCTGCGGTAGTAGCCTCAACACCACTGGCAGCCGTTGGTTCAGGTGCTGGTACAGCTTCTTTATGCTGGCAAGAACGCCATAACCAAGCAATGATAAGACCCAAAATAATTAAGGCAATAATAGGGAGGAACCCACGAGATTTGCCTGTTTTTTCACTGGCTGCAGCTAATGGTGGGGCTGCTGAAGTTGCATGTGGAACTGAAGATAAACCTGCACCAAGTCCTAAAGGAGCTAATAGACCCACTGCCCATCCCGGCAAATGCGAACGAATAGTATCTGCATGCTGACGTAAATAATTTACAATACTCTGTTGATCATTTCCGGCAACGTCCGAAATTGCATTAAGGCTAGGTTTAATTGCGCTGTTGAGTGTGCTTTCGATTTCATTATTTGGTGCTGTACCACTTAAATGAGTCAGTACAGTATTCTTGATTTGGTCATTATGAGAAAAAAGGTCTGATAACGAAGGAGCCAAACTGTTTTTTAATTGTCCAATAAGATCAGGTTTAGCAGCTAATAATGAAAGTAAAATTGGATAAAACTTAGATAAAGCATTCGATTTTTCGCCTAGGTATCCATCCTGATTATCTAATATTGTTGATGATACTTTTTCTTTAAGCAGTTCTATAGGGTTTATCGACATTGGTTATTCTCCCGAATTTTATACGTCGTAACCAGCAACTTTTGATTATTCAAATACTTCTCTTTGCTGATAGTTTTTTATTCTAATGTGCGCTCAATCTTTTGTTGTTTTTTAAATAATTTATATACAAATTTCCATCTAGTATTTACAAAACAGGCAGATCTTATTGATCTACCTGTTTATATTTTAAATTTACTTTAAATAACAGTTTTATCAGTTAGCAAAAGTTTGAAGTACTTTACCGCTAAGGTTTTGACCCAACAATGGAGTATTTTTCCCTTGTGATAAAATTGTGTCTTTGCTTACTGTCCAGTTTAATTCAGGATCTACTAATACCCATCCTGCTTCATCTTCCCAACGCGTAGTCATATTGGCAACCTGCGCAGGTACGCTAGTCACTTTTTCAACCCACTCTAAAGGTTCAAATAAACCTTCATTAATGAGCTGAATGCCTAAAGATACATAAGTATCAAAAGCAGTAATGCCCGGTTGAGTTTCAGCAAATGGTGCCATTTTTGCTGAACTGCTTAAAGGCTCATGATGCGTACAAATTGCATCAATCACGCCTTCTTTTAAGCCTTGACGTAAAAGTTCTTTATCTTGCTCAGAACGCAATGGTGGACGAACATGCGCAAGTGAATTGAAACCATCAGTTAAGTGTTCAGTTAAATGCAATTGATGCATTGCTACATCGGCAGTCACAGGTAAACCTTTTGCTTTTGCTGCGCGAATTAATTCAACCGATGCACCACAAGATAACAAACCAAAGTGAGCTTTTACGCCAGTTGCTTCAATCATAAGCAGATATTTTGCAATCGCTACAGTTTCAGCAATTGCAGGAATCATCGGCAAACCTTGGCGAGAAGCAATAAAGCCTTCGTGTGCACATCCATCTTTAGCAATCTGTGGCTCTTCAGCATAAAACACGACTGTTAAACCGAGACCTGCTGCATATTCCAAGGTACGAATAACTACATCGTCATTTTCAAAAGCAGCATTTGCATTAGAAACAGCAGTACAACCACCTTTTTTCAAGCCCGCCATGTTTGCTGGTTGCTTACCATTTAAACCTTGGGTTTGAGCACCAATGATATGCATGTGAATGCCCCCATCATGCCATGCCTTTTCAATCAAGCCATGAATGAGAGCACCGTTGTCTTGTACAATCGGCTTTGAATCAGGTGGTGTAATCACATGCAAAATACCATTGGCACGTGCTGCCTTACCTTCCGATTTCAATGTCCCATGTTGCTGTTGACCCGGTTCACGCAAACGCGCGCACAAATCAACCATGGTTGGCATTAACCATTTACCTTGGCCATCAATGGTTTGCTCAACTTGCTCAACTGGAGCAACTAACTTGCCATTTTCAATATATACAGTTTGTACGCTGTCTGTTTTTTGGATTGGGTCTAACACACGTACATTTTCAATTTTTACAATACTCATGTGATCCATTCCTTACAACGTAATCGCTTCAATTAAACCTTGCTCTTGGAGTTGGCCTTGCATCGATAACGCCAATACGGCCATACGAACTGCAATACCATTGGTTACTTGTTTCAAAATAACCGACTGGTCTCCATCAGCAACACTTGAATCAATTTCTACACCACGGTTCATTGGTCCCGGATGCATCACAATGCAATCTGGTTTAGCTAAACCAAGACGTTCTTTGTTTAAACCATACATTCTGTAGAATTCAGACTGTGAAGATAACGCTGGAGAGTCAATACGTTCGTTTTGAATACGTAAGGCAATAATCACATCACAATCAGTAATGCCTTCATCCATCTTGTTAAACAAGCGAACGTGCTCGCCATATTCCGAAAAGCCCACTGGCAATAATGTATTCGGTGCAATCACACGAATGTCTTTACAACCTAGAGTTTGTAATGCAGCTACATCCGAACGTGCTACACGAGAGTGTTTAATGTCCCCGATAATAGCAACGCTTAAATCTTCAAATGGTTTTTTAGTTTCACGGCGAATGGTGAGCATATCAAGCATCGCTTGCGTTGGATGCGCATGACGTCCATCCCCTGCATTAATAATCGCAACCTTTGGACATACATCTTTAGCAATGAAATGTGCAGCACCCGAAGATGAATGGCGAACAACAAAGATATCCGCTGCCATTGCTTCAAGGTTCCAGAGCGTATCGCGCAGAGTTTCACCTTTTGAAGTACTTGAACGTGCAATATCAATGTTCAGTACATTGGCAGACAAACGTTTTGCTGCTGCTTCAAAAGTAGTACGAGTACGTGTGGAGTTTTCAAAGAAGAGATTCATAACCGTCAATCCTTCTAAGAGCGGACGGTTAATTAAATTATTATTATCATCTAAAAAGCTTTGTGCGGTATCTAAAATCTTGGTGAGGTTTTCTTTTGAAAGTCCCTCAATCGTTAAAAAATGTTTTAAATTTCCGTCTTGATTGAGCTGAACCTGGCTCGGTTGATGCAACGCTGCAATATGCATAATGGATTCCTATGGGTCGAATCGCGAAAACGTGCATAGTGTAGCTGAATTCCGCTCTTTTCGCAGAAGAACTTTACAGAATAAGGCCCTAAATTGACCAGAAAATTTAGAACCTTATTGGCAATTACCTTAATGCACCAATGTAATGGTGCGGAACTTGTGCCCGATAAATATCCTCAGCGGTAATTTCCGACTCTTCATCGACTTTAACAACAGCAATTTTTTCTTTTTGAGAAAGCTCAGGTATTGTCTCAACCAACGATTTCAATCGCTCAACACATCGTTTTAATTCGTCATCCTCTGTTTCTAGTGCCAGCGCAATGACATATTTTGCATAATCTTTATTTTGGACAACGTACATTGCATCAATTACTCGCCCCGTCACCCTACGCATGCGTACATATATTTGTGTCGCTACTGAGAAAGCATCCGCATTAGCAATAAAACCATTCCCCATCATGTCTTTCATTTATAATTACCCCATCAATTTAAAATAATAAAATGGTTAAAAACTGGCTATGTTTGTTAATTAAATAACCATTGATAGGATTGAGTTAGCAAAATACATACCACTTTAATTGTTTTAATCTTTAAAAATCAGTTTATTGGTTGGATTATGATAGGTTGCAATAATTTAAAAACCTTTACACATCAAAATAAGTTAAACTTTGCATCGTTAATATTTATATGTTTTGGTCAATCGAGTTTATGAATACCTCTTTACGTTTAAACCACTATTGGATTACTTGTGCTGATGGTTTAGAAGCCCTCTTACAAGAAGAAATAGAACAGCTTGGCACCAAAGTGACAGAACGTAAAGCAGGACGTTTAATCATTGAAGGAACGCTTGAACATGCTTACCGCATCTGTATGTGGTCGCGTCTTGCTTCTCGTGTTTTACTTCCGATTCATACTTATGAACTTGAACATACACACGATGCACGTGATGTAGCAGAAGAGCTTTATGAAGGTGCGATTAGTTTTGACTGGTCACTTATTTTTGCACCACAAAGTACCTTCGCTATTCGCTTACATGCAGAACGTGAAATTAAGGTTAACACTCAATTTGCAACGCTTAGAGCAAAAGATGGTGTTGTAGATTCCTTTATGGAAGCTGTAGGTCGTCGTCCGAGCATTGATACTAAACAACCAGAAATTACGTTGTATGTTTTAGCAGGTAAAACTGAGCATACATATTGCCTAGATTTATCAGGTGATTCATTACATAAACGTGGTTACCGTCGTTATATGACGGATGCACCAATTAAAGAAAACCTTGCTGCGGCAATTTTACAAAAAGCTCAGCTTCAACAACGTAAGCCAGAGATTGTGCTCGACCCGATGTGTGGTTCAGGTACATTTATTATTGAAGCATTAATGATTTTAACTGACCGTGCACCAGGCCTTGTTCGCCGTTTTGGCTTTAATGGCTGGCATGGTCATGACCGCGAACTTTGGCTTTCACTTAAAGCTGAAGCAGCAGAACGTCATGAAAAGGCGCTTGAATTACCTTTACCTAAGTTTTATGCCTACGATGCAGACTGGGAAGCTGTAAAAGCCACTCGTGAAAATATTATTGCGGCAGGCTTTGAAAAAGTATTAGGCCAAATTCAGATTGAAGAACGTACTTTAGCGGACTGGCCTGATTTTTCAGCTGAAGGCAAAACTGCATTTATTGTGACTAACCCTCCATATGGTGAACGTTTAGGTGATAAAGCATCTAACCGCTCTCTTTACTTAGGTCTATCTGCACTTCTACAAAAACATTTCCCAAATCAATATGCAGCTATTATTGCAGCTCAAATTGAACAAGCCGATGTTTTAGCATTTGAAGCGCCTGAAACCTTACGTTTAATGAATGGTAAGTTACCGATTTACATTCGCTTTGGTTCAATTAAGCCTGAAAAAGTAACTCAGCCATTCTTAGCAACTTGGCAAGCTCAACCTATTGAAATGGAAGAAGCTCAAGATTTTGCTAACCGTTTACAAAAAAATATGACTGCCTTGAAAAAATGGGCAACGAAAGAAAATGTTTATTGCTTACGTTTGTATGATGCAGACTTACCTGACTTTAATGTCGCTGTAGATTTATATGGCGATCGCTTACATGTGCAGGAATATGCACCACCAAAAACAATCGATCCTGAAAAAGCAAAAAAACGTTTTAATTTAGCACTCGCTGCAATTCGTGCTGTTACTGGTTTAAACCGCGATGCCATCTTTATTAAGACACGTGCGCGTCAAACAGGTACTAATCAATATACAAAACAAAGCACAGCTTCAAAACGCTTTATCGTTCAGGAAGGTAAAGCTAAAATCTTAGTTAACCTGACAGATTACCTAGATACAGGTTTATTCCTCGACCACCGTCAAATGCGTTTACGTATTGCTCAAGAAGCTCGTGGTAAGCACTTCTTGAACTTATATAGCTACACCTCTACAGCCAGCTTACATGCTGCTTTAGGCGGTGCTGCAAGCACGACAAGTGTAGACTTATCTAATACCTACTTAAGTTGGTCAAAAGAAAACTTCGTTTTAAATGGCCTGACTGTAGATCACGCAGATGAACAGCACATGTTCTTTGCGAGTGACTGTTTTGAGTGGTTAAAAGAAGGTCACGAACAATATGACCTTATTTTTATCGATCCACCGACATTCTCAAACTCTAAAAAGTTCTATGGTACTTTCGACGTCCAACGTGACCATGTTTCACTCATTAAACGTGCAATGAACCGTTTAAACAGTGAAGGAACGCTTTATTTCTCAAACAACTATCGTGGTTTTGAGATGGACGAAGAGATCGAAGCTATTTTTCAGGTTGAAGAAATCACTTCTGAAACTATTGGCCCTGATTTTAAACGTAATCAAAAAATCCACCGTGCATGGAAAATCCAGCATCCTGGTCTAGATCAATATTAATGATCAATATTAATGATCAATATTAATAAGATTAGAGGTTATTATTACTTCACGGTAATAATAACCTCGCCATGAACATTTTTTGATTCAAAATCATATTTGGTAAATCGGTCTGCTCTTTCCGGTAATGCCATCATTTCTAGTTTCTTCTTTTCCTTACTATCGATAACATGGTTTTGTTTTTGTTCTTGATAAGGTGAAAGTACACTTGTTCTAAGTGCATCCCATCGAACTTGTTGTAAATAATTATCCCCTAACACCTGACGTGCTTGTTGTTGTTCTACCATTGGTTTCTTAGCATCGTCTTGAGCTTTCGCAATAATCACAGGTAAAGCTGCATTTACTGCCCCTGTTTGCGTTGCTAAGGCCCCTTCACTTAGAGGCTGCGCAGCCCATACGTTAATTGGGATCAGTGTAATACAACCTAAAATACACAGCGCAGATCCTTGTTTATTGTTCATTGCATTTATCCTAAATTGTTATTGTTCGTTATATCGAACAAAATTAACAATTTTTTAAACATGTCGCAATGTTATAAATAGACTTCCCGACAATTAACATTGATCATTTTAAAACCTGAAATATTTCACAAGCATTTAGTGAATATTCAAGTTGTTTTATAGATTTTTATCTCAGACTTGTACGACACTGCTAAATCACTTACTGTAATTTTATAATTTATCTGTAAATTGATTTTATTTATAAATAAACACCATTCGAGGTGAAATAATGCTTCAGCAGTGCTGCCAACTATTAGAAGATCGCCAGCTCAAAATTGCTTTTATTGAGAGTGCAAGTTCGGGTTATTTAACAAGTCAGTTTTCTATTCACAAAAACAGTGGCGCAGATATTTTACTAGGTGGCTTAGTTAGCTACGACCCAAGTATTAAAATTAGTATTTTAAATATCGATCCAAAGTTAATAGAGACTTACACAGCAGAGTCACCGCAAGTCACCGAGGAAATGTGTAGGCTGGGTCAAAGCTTATTTCAACAAGCTGATATTATTGTCAGTTGTACTGGGCTATTAAAATCTGGCGGAAGTGAAACCCCAGAAAAACCTGTGGGCACCTTTTTTATTTGCATTTCTTACCAACAGCATATTTATCATTATCGTTATTTTTTATCTGGTCACTCAGAACAAAAGTTAAAGACATTAACTCAGAAAGTTTCAGATGCCATAATTGCTTTACTCACATCAACCATAAAAACTGATTCACCATAAAAAAAAAGAGAATATGTTTCCATATTCTCTTTTCGGTTTTAGCAGACAAAGCTTAGCTGAGTTTCATTTTATCGAAGACTAAATGCCCATTTTCGCCTTTAACTAGAATAGTATCACCTGCGACAAAATCACCCGACAAGATTTTTTGTGCTAATGTGTTTTCAATCTGTTGTTGAATCGCACGTTTCAATGGACGCGCGCCATACACAGGATCGAAACCAGCATCAATCAATAAATCAAAAGCAGTGTCATCTACAGTTAAACTCATATCACGATCAACCAGACGTGAACGTAAGCGATCCAACTGAATATCGGCAATGCCTCGAATCTGTGCTTTTTTGAGTGAATGGAAAATTACAAGCTCATCAATCCGGTTAATAAATTCCGGACGGAAATGCTGACTTACCGCATTCATCACAATAGTACGCACTTCATCGTCTGTTGCACCTTCACCTAGCTCACGTACATCTTGTGAACCTAAGTTTGAAGTCATCACAATAACTGTATTTTTAAAGTCTACTACTCGACCTTGTGAGTCGGTTAGGCGACCATCGTCCAATACTTGGAGCAAGATATTGAATACATCAGGATGCGCTTTTTCGACTTCATCAAACAACACCACGCTATATGGCTTACGGCGAACAGCTTCAGTTAAAACACCGCCTTCTTCATAACCAACATATCCTGGAGGCGCACCAACCAAACGGCTAACAGAATGTTTCTCCATGAATTCACTCATGTCGATACGAATCATCGCATCATCACTGTCAAACAAGAAGTTAGCAAGTGCTTTAGTCAACTCAGTTTTACCAACACCTGTTGGACCCAAGAACAAGAATGATCCACTAGGACGATTCGGGTCAGACAAACCGGCACGTGAACGGCGTACTGCATTAGACACTGCAACAACTGCTTCATCTTGCCCTACAACACGGTCATGTAAAAACTCTTCCATATTAAGGAGTTTTTCACGCTCGCCTTGCATCATTTTAGCAACCGGGATACCTGTTGCAGCACTTACAACTTCGGCAATTTCATTTTCTGTCACTTTAGTACGAATGAGTTTTGGCTCTTCGTTCTCTTCTGCAACTTCATCTTGCTCCAGTTGTTTTTGCAACTCTGGAATTACGCCATACTGTAAACGTGCTGCCTCAGCCAAATCACCTTCACGCTGAGCTTTCTCAAAAGCAATACGCGCTTTATCAAGTTCCACCTGAGCCTGTTTAGTACCTTCTACCAAAGTTTTTTCAGACTTCCAGATTTCTTCAAGATCATTGTATTCTTTCTCGACTTCAGCAATCTGTTTTTCAAGATGAGTGACTTCAGCTTTACTGCCGACATCTTCATCTTTTTTCACAGCTTCCAATTGCATTTTCAACTGGATTAAACGGCGATCGAGCTTATCAAGTGCTTCAGGTTTAGAGTCAATCTCCATTTTAATACGAGAAGCTGCCTCATCAATCAAATCAATTGCCTTGTCTGGTAATTGACGATCAGTGATGTAACGATGAGACATTTTCGCCGCAGCAATAATCGCAGAGTCTAAAATTTGCACACCATGGTGAGTGGCATATTTCTCTTTGAGTCCACGTAAAATCGCAATCGTATCTTCAACACTTGGTTCATCAACCAATACTTTTTGGAAACGACGCTCTAAAGCTGCATCTTTTTCAATATATTGACGATATTCATCTAAGGTCGTCGCACCCACACAGCGCAATTCACCACGAGCCAACGCAGGTTTTAACATATTCCCTGCATCCATTGCGCCATCGCCTTTACCTGCACCTACGAGTGTATGTAACTCATCAATAAACAGGATGATTTCGCCTTCGTGTTTTGCCAAGTCTTTTAAAACAGCTTTTAAACGTTCTTCAAACTCACCACGATATTTAGCACCAGCCAGTAATGAACCTAAGTCGAGGGATAAAACACGTTTATTTTTTAATCCCTCTGGCACTTCACCATTCACAATACGCTGTGCCAAACCTTCAACAATAGCGGTTTTACCTACACCCGGCTCACCAATAAGAACAGGGTTGTTTTTGGTGCGACGCGATAAAACCTGAATGGTACGGCGAATTTCATCGTCACGCCCAATGACAGGATCAAGTTTTCCAGATAAAGCACGCTCTGTTAAATCAATCGTATATTTATTAAGTGAGTCACGTTGGTCTTCGTGATTATTACTCATGACTTTGTCATTACCTCGAATATGTTCAATTACTTTGCGTAAGCTGTCGGGAGTTACACCTACCGCACTTAAAATATTTTTAGTTTCGCCTGTCTCTGCCAAACCTAATAAAACCCAGTCAGTTGATAAAAATTCATCACCTGCCTTTTGCGCATATCTGTCTGCCAAATTAAGCGCTTTAACGGCTTCTGGGTTTAAGTTGACATCACCCGTTGGGTTGGCAATTGTCGGCGCATCTTTTATAGCCTGTTCAAGTTTTTGTTTAAGTTCAGGTAACCGTGCACCTGCTTGTTGCAACAAACTAATATTTGATGGCTCTTCTAACAAGGTAGACAAAATATGAATACCTGCGATAGCGGTATGGTCTTTACCCATCGCTAAAGATTGAGCATCTGAGAGGGCTTGCTGCAAGCGGTTTGTAAATTTCTCAAAACGCATTCTTGTTATTCCTCACAACAAATTTGTACTTGTCTAATAGATGGGAACACTTCTTCGAATTTCAAATAAATTTTTATATATTTTTCATAATGTTATAAAAACAACAATGAGTAAAACTCCATTATAATATGGGATTGTTTTGTATATATTTCAAGTACAGTTCAGCTACATTTTATTAAAATGCTTGAATATTTAGATTCATGCTTATTCTTACTACGCTTTTCACAAAGTCTTCATTGAGAATTTAGTAATTAAGCTTTAGTTTATCTTGCTAGTTTCCTACTCGTTTTGAAATGAAAAATGCACTTTAAACATATTATATTAACAACAACTTGTCTTTTTACTTCGGCACTGGCAATCGCTCAGCTCCCACAAGACTCCAGACGACCTGGTGGAATTGCAGTTGTTCCTCTAAGTACTGATATTACTCAGGTCACTTTTCAACAAAAGCCTGTTTTAATTAGCCAAGAAGGTCAGCAGCGTTATGCCGTGCTTGGCATTCCATTATCTACTCCAATCGGCAGTATTCAACTCGACACAAATAAAGCCCCGATTCAAATAGAAGTTAAGTCTTATCCTTACGCAGAACAACGGATTAAAGTCACGAACCAAGATTATGTGAACCCTAACCAAAGTCAATTAGACCGCTACGCCCAAGAAGCAAAAGAACAAAATGATGTGTATACCTCATTTACACAGAGCTCATGGCAAACCCTACCCACATTTATACGCCCGACTTCAGGGAAATTTAGCAACTCTTTTGGAAGAAAACGCTTTTTCAATGGCGAGGAACGCGCGCCCCACTCAGGTTTAGATATTCCTGCGCCAGTAGGGCAAAAAGTTGTTGCGCCAGCAGATGGTGTGGTTATCCAAACTGGATCTTATTTTTTTAATGGACAAACTGTATTGATTGATCATGGCCAAGGCTTAGTCAGCATGTTCTGCCATTTAAGCGCAATTAAAGTAGAGAAAGGCCAACCTATCCGCCAAGGAGAAACGCTAGGTTTAGTAGGTAAAACAGGACGTGTGACAGGCCCTCACCTGCATTGGGGCATGAGCCTTAATAATGCTCGGGTAGATCCTCAGCTTTTTCTAAATACAGCTCGTTAATTTAAAGCTTTACGAAAATACTTTGGCGCTTCGATATAGCCTTCTCTTAGGTAAAATTGATGCGCCAAAGGCCTTTGCATTCCTGAATGCAGTTCCATTCGATCACACCCTCGGCGTCTGGCTTGTTGCTCAGCCTCCTTTACGAGTAAATGCCCTACACCTTTGCTACGCATATTCTCATCAACACACAGATAGCATATTTTGGCAAAGTCACCTTGTAAGGCAATTTGCGGAATAAAGTAGAGAGATAAAAAACCATAAATTTTACCCCTCTCTTCAGCAATCAAAATTTGTGAGTTGGCGTCATTATGGAGTATTTCAAATTTTTCTTGAATAAGAGCAAGAGGTTGTGGGTATCCCATCTGTTTAAGTAGATCACATATGGCTTGCGTATCTTCTGATTTAGCAGAACGAATATTCACTTTCATTCTTCCTTTTATTTTTTAGTTATTTTTGATAATAAAAAAGCCAACTCTCATGTCAGCTTTTTTTAATTTCTAGCTATCAAAAAATGCCTTATTCCACTTCAATAATTTCGAAGTCATGTGTAATTTCTACACCACCGTCAGAAAGCATTTTACTCGCTGAACAATATTTCTCGGCAGACAATTCAACTGCTTTTGCAACCTGCTTTTCTTTCACAGCTTTACCAGTTACCACAAAATGTAAGTGGATTTTAGTAAACACAGCCGGAATTGCGTCAGCGCGCTCAGCTTTTAAATTACATACAACATTCATCACATCTTGGCGAGATTTCTTTAAAATAGTCACAATATCAAACGAAGCACACCCACCAAGTCCCATTAATATTAGTTCCATAGGACGTGGACCACGGTTTTCACCACCATACTCAGGTGAGCCGTCCATGATGACACTATGCCCACTATCCGATTTCGCTTCAAAAGCAACATTCTCTAGCCAATGTACACTTGTTTGCATTGCAACTACCCAAAAAAAATTATAAATTTAAGCAGGGTCTGTTGACATTTCATCTATGGATTGCGTTATAGCTAAAAATTAATCCAAATAAGACGCAAAACCCAGACAATGGCAATCCTTTGTCCAGTTTTGTAATAAAGTTTGTGAAATTTCAGCCATAATCTGAGTTGCAATTAAAGCAGCGCAGGCATAGCGCAAGACCAAGTTATTTTGTACGTTCCATTGTTAAGATCTATTTATTTAGAATGGCTAAATTTCATAGTTCTTATTTGGTACGTCTAAAAGAATTGTCTTATGTTGCAACCATCTGTGAAATGTCAACAGGCCCTTGTTTTGTACACTAACATAAAATGAGTTGATAAGGAATTTCATCTCTTCTGTGTAATAGCTCATCTCGAGCTTGTGTGAATTGTTTACCCTATTCGGAACATATTAAGCATGACTTCAAATTTTTCACAACTCAGCACAGATGCTTTATCTCCGGGGCAACTACCTGAATCCGTTAAAGCATTGTTAAAACGTGCTCACATCAACAGATATCCAAAACGAACCACAATTGTTGATGCCGGAACAGAGTCAAAATCTTTATATTTAATTTTAAAAGGCTCAGTTTCAATTATTTTGCGTGAAGATGATGAACGTGAAATTGTTGTTGCGTATTTAAATCCGGGCGATTTCTTTGGGGAAATGGGGCTTTTCGAACCGAACCCTCAACGTACAGCCGAAGTTCGAACTCGTGATGTCTGTGAAATTGCAGAGATCTCTTATGACAACTTCCACGAACTTAGCAAACAATACCCAGACTTAAGCTATGCTGTTTTTGCACAATTAGTTCGCCGTCTAAAAAATACGACCCGTAAAATGACAGATCTTGCGTTCATTGATGTGTCTGGTCGTATTGCACGTTGCTTAATCGATCTATCTTCTCAACCAGAAGCAATGATTTTGCCGAATGGTCGTCAAATTCGTATTACTCGTCAAGAAATTGGCCGTATTGTTGGATGTTCACGTGAGATGGTTGGCCGTGTACTCAAAACCTTAGAAGATCAAGGTATGATCCAAACTGATGGTAAAGCCATTCTTATTTTTGATGCATCATTAGAAGAAAACACTGTTTCTGATGATGACTACGACGATGAAGAATAATATTCATTAAATTTTTAATAAAAAGCAAACTTCGGTTTGCTTTTTTTATATGCAACAATGAGTTAATACACAAAACTTACAAACTATTCTAATTTTATGATTTAAGTTGAATACATATTCTCCGTTAGGCTAACTCAAAATTTCCAAGGATTCCGCTGTATGCAATTTAACCCACTTAGTCGCACAGGCCTTAAACTTCCAGAAATTTGTTTAGGCACCATGACATTTGGTGAGCAAAACTCCCAACAAGAAGCTTTTGAACAACTCAATTACGCCTTGGCCCATGGTTTATATTTTTGGGATACGGCAGAGATGTATTCCGTTCCGCCAAAATCTGAAACTTATGGTGCAACTGAAACGATTATTGGTAATTGGTTTGCCCAGCATGGACAACGTGACAAAGTCTTTCTCGCATCTAAAATTGCAGGTCCGGGCTTGGGAGGAACACACATCCGAGAAGGCAATACACGCTTTAACAGTGACCATATTGCCAAAGCTCTAGATGGATCACTTAAACGCCTCCAAACGGACTATATCGACCTTTATCAACTGCATTGGCCTGAACGTCATACCAACTTTTTTGGTACGCTCGCTTATGGCAATCAGCAAGCTGAAAATGATTACGACACAACACCTCTAGAAGAAACATTACTTGCTCTACAAGAAGAGATTAATCGCGGGCGCATTCGCTATATTGGTTTATCAAATGAAACCCCGTGGGGCACCATGAAATTTTTACATTTGGCCGAAAAGCTAGGTGTCAGTAAATTCGTAAGTGTTCAAAACCCATATAGCCTGCTTAACCGCACTTATGAAATAGGTATGTCAGAAATTGCTAAATATGAAGATGTCGGCTTGCTCGCCTACTCTCCTCTGGCTTTTGGTTACTTAACGGGTAAGTTTAGAAATGGTGCGCGTCCCGCCAATGCTCGTGTAACACTATTCCCTCGCTTTAGCCGCTACAGCAACCCTCAAAGCGAATGGGCGACTGAACAATACGCACAGCTAGCAGAAAAGCATGGGCTAAGCTTAACTCAAATGGCCTTAGCTTTTATTAAGCAACAATTCTTTGTGACAAGCACAATTATTGGTGCCACTAATTTAGATCAACTCAAAGAAAATATTCAGGCATTTGAGATTGAACTACCAAGTGAAGTTCTAAAAGGTATTGAGGCCATCCATACCCAACAGCCCAACCCTGCTCCTTAAATAAAAAACGGATGCTTAAGCATCCGTTTTCTTTATCTATATAAAATTTATATCTTATTTACGGCTATTATAAACTGCCATTGCCGCAGGTAAGTTTTTACGCATATCACCAATACGTTGTGAGTTAGATGGGTGAGTAGACAAGAATGATGAACCACCGCCACCTTCAAGCTTATTCATTTTTTCCCAAAGCGTAATCGCTGCATTTGGATTATAGCCTGCACGCGCCATCAACATTAAACCACCTTGGTCAGCACGACTTTCCAAGCTACGAGAATATGGTAAGCCTACACCCACTTGTGTACCTAACTGAGCGGCAGCAGTACCAAGCTGGCCTACATTATTACCCGCATAGCTTAAACCGATACCAAGAGCTAAATCAGTTAAAGCTTGTGCACCGATTTTACTTTTTGCATGCTCTTCTAAAGCATGTGTCATTTCATGTCCCATAACAGCTGCAATTTCAGCATCTGTCAGGTTCAATTTATTCACAATACCTGTATAGAACACTACCTTGCCACCAGGTGCAACGTAAGCATTAATCGTATCTGATTTCAACACCGCTAACTGCCAGCTAAATGGTTGACCAGTCTGATTCATCTGGTTAGCATATGGTTTTAAACGGTTGAATACAGCATTAATACGGTTATATGTACTAGAGCTTGTATCGAGAGCACCCTTACCACGTGCTTCCTGCACCATCTTATTAAAACCTTGAGCAGATTGAGCATTTAAGGTTGCAGTATCTGCACCAGCCATGTCCGCTACTGTTGCACAGCCAGAAATGGTCATCACACTTGCTGCACACAAGCTTAAAAAGAGTTTTTTATTCATAACACGGATCACCTAAATCGATAAAAAGCTGTTTATTCTTTTGCACTTATTATAAGAAATACCACTCATGCTTTGAATGTCTCATTTCTTCATGATCATAGTATTTATGTAACGATCAAGTAGATAAAGTCATCAAATAAATCCAGAAAATTAAACAGATTACATTTAAACCAAGATAAACATGACTTAAGGTTTTAACTTTCTCTTCAAGATTAGGACTTTCCCGTTTCCAGAGTAAATAACTATTTTGTATGAGTACAACAGGAATTAACACACATGCGAACAAAACCGACAAACTCATAAAAGCGGTCATAAAGAAATCTTCATGATATTCCTGTCCATAAATAACCAACATCGCCAGCGTGGGTGAACCACCAATAGCAAATAAAAAAGAATAAAAAATTGTTTTTGAAATAGTTGGTTGCAGCTTCATCCTGAGCCCATCCTTCCTTATCTATATATAACGTTTTAATCTGAATCTAATAAAACGAAAACTGCACTTTAGTCGGGTATAAAAAAGCCCCCTTTCAGGAGGCCTTTTTAATCTTTGCTAATTAAGCAGAGAATGGATGACGTAAAACAATTGTTTCTGCACGATCTGGACCAGTTGAAACGATATCAATCGGACATTCGATTAATTGTTCAATACGCTTAACATAAGCCAAAGCATTTGCTGGTAATTGATCGATACTAGTTAAACCAACAGTCGACTCGCTCCAACCAGGCATAGTTTCATAGATTGGCTTCAAGCATTCAAAAGAAACCGCATCTGAAGAACCGACACAACCTGAATCTGTATTTTCATAACCTACACAGATTTTTACTTCTTCCAAACCATCTAAAACGTCAAGTTTAGTTAAGCAAATACCTGAAAGTGAGTTTACATCTACAGAACGGCGAAGAATTTCAGCATCAAACCAACCACAACGACGTTGACGGCCAGTAGAAGCACCAAATTCATGACCAACTGTACCTAGGTGTTTACCAATTGGGTCACCAGAATCAGCAGCTGCATCGTAAACTAATTCAGTTGGGAATGGACCAGCACCTACACGTGTTGTATAAGCTTTAGTAATACCTAATACATAATCAAGATGTAAAGGCCCCATACCTGAACCAGAGCTTACGCCACCAGCAGTTGTATTTGAACTTGTAACATACGGATAAGTACCGTGGTCGATGTCTAGAAGTGAGCCTTGAGCTCCTTCAAACATTACAGCCTTACCTTCTTTGCGATAGTCATGCAACACTTTAGTAACGTCAATCACTAATGGAGCAAGCACTTCACGCCATTGGTTGCAAAGAGCCAATACATCTTCAAATTTAACAGCTTCTACACCGTAGAACTGAGTTAATTGGAAGTTATGTAACTCAAGCATTTCTTGAAGTTTTTCTTCTAACGCTGCACCACCACGAACAAGGTCAGCAACACGCACTGCACGGCGAGCCACTTTATCTTCGTATGCAGGACCAATACCACGACCTGTAGTACCGATTTTAGCATTACCACGTTTCTTCTCACGTGCCTGATCAAGTGCAATGTGGTTAGGCAAAATGAGTGGACAGTTTGGAGAAATACGTAGACGTTCTTTAACAGGAACACCTTCTGCTTCCAAAATTCCCATTTCTTCAATTAACGCGGCTGGTGACAGTACTACACCATTACCAATTAAGCACAATACGTTTTCACGTAAAATGCCTGATGGAATGAGGTGCAATACAGTCTTTTTACCACCTACGACAAGAGTATGACCTGCGTTATGTCCGCCTTGATAACGTACTACCGCAGCCGCCTGATCTGTGAGCAGGTCGACGATTTTACCTTTACCTTCGTCGCCCCATTGGGTACCAAGTACCACAACATTTTTGCCCATAATAGCCTCATTACATCATGCTGTTAAAATTGGAAACCACCAGTAAAAATTTACCGTTGGCGATTAAATCTTTTCAATATTCCATTGTCCATTTTGCGACACAAGTTGATGGGTCGCATATGGAATAGAACTTAAATCATCATTACCTAACAATTGAACTACACGTAAACCTTGAGCACGTGCATTCGAAATTGCTGAGAGTAAATCCTGTTCTGAGCCTTTTGGAGCAACAACAGTTTCGATTTCGGCGAACTGATTTGCACCTAGGGCATATAAATCACAACTAAAGCCAGTAGCAGGACGTGCGCGGCCAAAGTGCTCGCCAATGCCATCATAACGACCACCCTGTGCTAAGGGCGCAGCGCGATTCGGTGCATAGACCGCATACATTAAGCCAGTGTGATAGTGATAACTGCGTAGCTCTACAACATCAATACCGATATTGAGATTTGGCCAACGGCCTTTAATTTGCGCAAGTGTTGTTTTAAGTGCATCTAATGCTGACTTAAACTCAGCATCTTGTAAGATGTTTGCACTTAAATTCGCCTGCAATGCTTCTAAATCACTAGAATAACGGCCAAGCGCATAGAAATCAGAACCCATATTGAGATTTTGAGTAAATTCAGCTAACTCTGGTAACGCTTTTCTTTGATAAAGATCTGAAAGCTCATGCTCTTCATTTTTTGACAGTCCAGCACATTTTACTAAACTGCGGAACAACCCTACATGACCCAAATCTAAATGCGCGTCTTGTAAAGTATAGATGTTCTCGATCAACCCCAGCATAACATCGACCATTTCGACATCAGCTTCGATACTGTCATGCCCGTATAACTCTGCACCTAATTGTAGAGGTGCACGTGTGGCATTGAAATTTTGTGGTTTAGTATGTAATACAGTCCCTGAATAACAGTAACGTGCAACGCCTTCAACTGGTCTTACATGTGCATCGATACGTGCAACTTGTGGCGTCATATCAGCACGAACACCGAGTAAACGGCCTGAGAGCTGATCAATGACCTTAAAAGTTACTAAATCTAAGTCTTGATTTGATTCTGATAATGAAGACAACGATTCGATGTATTCGATAAATGGTGTATATACCAATTGATAACCTCGTACCGCGAGGAAATCTAAAGCTTCACGGCGAAGTTTTTCAATGACTTGCGCCTGTTCCGGCAATACATCTGCTACCCCGTCAGGCAGCAACCATGTCTCTGAAATGGTCATATTTCAAGCCTAAAATCTGATCAACGTGGAACGACCCCACATAAAAAAATCGGGAACACACCCGATTTCTCTTAGTGTAGCATGATACTTTGTGCCATGCACCTGACAATTTGCATAAATCTTTCTTAATAAACTCTAAAGTCAAAAAGAAGATTTAATGAATTAATAATAATATTCAATATCTTATTCTCATTCACTCATATCATAGACAAAAGTTCTTCGACCAAAGAATGGGCCAATATCTGAGCTATCTCCTTGTTGCCAGTTAACCAGATTTAATCTTTGAATAGCTTTCTTAAGGTATTTTAAATTTAGAAAGAATCACACAGATCCAATAAACGATTTGCATAGCCCCATTCATTATCGTACCAAGCGAATACTTTAGCTTGATGCCCTACAACCATAGTTTGAGTTAAATCAACAATGAGTGAATAAGGTGAATGATTGAAATCACTCGAAACTAATGGCTCATCTGTTACCGCCATAATTTCCGCATAATCTGTTTGAGAAGCTTTAATCAGCAATTCATTAATGCGATGCACAGTAATTGGAGATTGCGCGATAAAAGTTAAGTCAATTGCCGCCACATTAATAGTTGGTACCCGAATTGAATAACCATCAATACGGTCTTCCATTTTAGGCATAACACGTTTTAATGCACCGAGTGCACTAGATGTGGTCGGGATAATATTTTGCCCTGAAGCTCTAGCACGACGTAAATCACGATGTGCGTGGTCAAGAACAGATTGATCTGCTGTCACTGCATGAATTTCTGTCATAAGCGCAGTTTCAATACCGAAAGCATCATCAATAATTTTTACTAATGGAACCAAAGCCTGCGTAGTACATGAAACACTTGATATGATCTGATCAGTCACTTTGACTTCATTATGGTTCACACCATAAACAATGGCTGCGTCAACATGATCAAAAGGTGCTGCCCCAATAATAACCCGCTTCGCCCCTGCTTGTAGATGACGTGTTGCATCCGCATGAGAACGGAACAGTCCTGTACACTCAAGTACCACATCAATATCTAAACTAGACCATGGTAAAAGTTCAGGTTGTTTCTGCTTTAAAACCTCAACTTTTAGCGTTCGTTGATTTGACTGAATATTCAAAAAAACTTTTTCATTTTCAATCAATATATCTACATTTCCATTGAAGCGGCCGTGCGTAGAATCATATTTAAATAAATGCACTAATGTCTGGACATCTGCTATATCGTTAATCGCCACGATTTCAAAATGAAATTGTTTTGGGCTTTCGAACCAGGCGCGTAAAACATTACGTCCAATCCGACCAAACCCATTAATGGCGATACGTTGCATGACCTATCCTTATCAACAAAACTACAAACTAAAGAAGGCATATAGTAAAGCACGTCAAGGCCAATTGAATATAGATTTTTAGCCAAATCACAGTTTTGTAAGATATTCCTTTTAAAATCGTTGGTTCGGTGGGGTTTTTCCGCTACAATTTAGCGTTTTTAAAAAATAAGCCCCGTATCACATGCAAGGTTTGGCATAAAACAAACAGGCATTGATACATTTAGCCAAATTCGAAAATATGGAGTGACTTGGTTGTGAGTACTCGTTTAATGACATCTGCTGAAATTCGTGAAGCATTTTTGCGCTACTTTGAAACGCAAGGGCATACACGTGTCGCGTCGAGTTCTCTTGTTCCTGCCAACGACCCAACTTTATTATTTACAAATGCTGGGATGAACCAGTTTAAAGACTGCTTTTTAGGTCTTGAGAAACGTGACTATGTGCGTGCAACTACATCTCAAAAATGTGTACGCGCTGGCGGTAAACACAATGACTTAGACAACGTTGGCTACACTGCACGTCACCATACATTCTTTGAAATGTTAGGTAATTTCTCATTCGGTGATTATTTCAAACGTGATGCGCTTAAATTCGCATGGGAATTTTTAACCAGCGAACAATGGCTTGCTTTACCAAAAGATAAACTTTATGCCACGGTTTACCACACCGATGACGAAGCTTACGACATCTGGAACAAAGAAATCGGTTTAGCGCCAGAACGTATTATCCGTATTGGTGATAATAAGGGCGAAAAATACGCATCTGACAACTTCTGGGCAATGGGTGATACTGGCCCATGTGGTCCATGTTCTGAAATTTTCTTTGATCATGGTGATCACATTTGGGGTGGTTTACCGGGCTCACCTGAAGAAGACGGTGACCGTTTCATTGAAATCTGGAACAACGTTTTCATGCAGTTTAACCGTACTGCTGATGGCGTGCTTCATCCTCTTCCTGCTCCATCTGTTGATACAGGTATGGGCTTAGAGCGTATCTCTGCTGTATTGCAACATGTTAATTCAAACTACGACATTGACCTGTTCCAACACCTATTAAAAGCTGCTGCCAACATTATCGGTATTGAAGACCAAGGTCAGCCTTCTTTACGTGTTGTTGCAGACCATGCGCGTTCATGCTGTTTCCTCATTGCTGATGGTGTAAACCCAAGCAATGAAGGTCGTGGTTATGTACTTCGCCGTATTATCCGCCGTGCTGTTCGTCACGGAAATAAACTTGGTGCAACTGGTACGTTCTTCTACAAAATGTTGCAACCTTTAATTGAAGTTATGGGTGATGCATATCCAGAGCTTGCAGCGCGTAAAGACGTGATTGAAGCAACTTTAATTCGTGAAGAAGAACAGTTTGCTAAAACACTTGAGCAAGGTTTGAAACTACTTGAAGGCGAACTTGCTCAATTAAAAGATAAAACTATTCCTGGTGCGACTGTATTTAAACTTTACGACACTTACGGCTTCCCGACAGACTTAACTGCTGATATTGCACGTGAACGTGACTTTATTATTGATGAAGCTGGTTTTGAAGTAGAAATGGCAGCACAGCGTCAACGTGCTCGTGATGCCGGTAAGTTTGCAGTTGATTACAACAACATTGTAAAAGTTGAAGGCGAAACTCAGTTTGATGGTTACATCAACACCACTGGTCAAGGTCAAATTGTAGCGATCTATAAAGATGGCGTACAAGTTGAAGAAGTTTCAGAAGGTGATGAAGCGCTTATCGTTTTAAACCAAACTCCTTTCTATGCTGAAAGTGGTGGTCAGATTGGTGATACTGGTATCTTCAAAAATGAAACTGGTATTTTTGAAGTTCAAGATACTAAAAAGTCAGGCGGTGCCTTTGTTCATCAAGGTATTGTGACCGTTGGTAGCCTTAAAGCAGATCAAAATGTTGAAGCGATTGTTAAAGCGGACATTCGTGAAGCAACTGCACGTAACCACTCTGCAACTCACTTATTACATGCTGCCCTTCGTCAAATCTTAGGCTCACATGTACAACAAAAAGGTTCTTTAGTTGCAAGCGATATCTTACGTTTCGACTTTGCTAATGACCAACCTGTAACTTTTGAACAGTTACAACAAGTTGAGCGTTTAGTGAATGCAGAAATTATTGCAAATAGTGCTGTAACAACCGAACTTCTTGATATCGAGGCTGCAAAAGCTAAAGGTGCCATGATGTTGTTCGGTGAAAAATATGGTGATGAAGTACGTGTACTTTCTATGGGTTCAATTATTGATGAGAAAAACTTCTCAATTGAACTTTGTGGTGGTATCCACGTTAAACGTACAGGTGATATTGGTTTATTCAAAATCACTTCTGAAGGTGGTGTAGCTGCTGGTGTACGTCGTATTGAAGCTGTTACAGGTACTAAAGCGTTAGATGTAGTACAAAAAACTGATGCTGATATCCAGCACATTAATGGCTTATTAAAAGCACAGAAAGACCAAACTGTTGAGCGTGTGCAAGCCAATGTTGAATTGGTTTCTGCATTACAAAAGCAGATTGAACAGCTCAATCAGAAATTGGCAAACTTCCAAGCGTCAGAATTGATTGATCAGGTACAAACCATTGCTGGTCGTCAAACGCTTATTACCACTGTTCAAGGTGTAGATGCAAAATCACTTCGCAACTTACATGACAGTGTTAAATCGAAATTAGAGAATGCAGTTATTGTTTTAGCTGGTGTAGAGGGTGACAAAGTTAGCCTACTTGCTTCAGTTGCATCACAATACACTGCAACTCTAAAAGCAGGTGACATCATCAAACATCTAGCAACCGAGTTAGGTGGTAAAGGTGGTGGTAAACCTGACTTAGCACAAGGTGGCGCGCCACTTAACGAGAAGTTTGGACAAGTTATCGCAGCATTGCCTGCATGGCTTGAACAAAAATAAGACTTCACTTTTTGTGTAACTGACCCTGAAAAGCCTCTCAGGGTCATGGCTTATATGGAACAACTATGGCATTAATCGTTCAAAAATATGGCGGTACTTCTATGGGTACCCCCGAGCGCATTTTAAATGTTGCTCGTCGTGTGAAGCGTTGGCATGATCACGGTCACAAGGTTGTTGTGGTCGTATCTGCAATGAGTGGTGAAACAAACCGCTTACTTGCTCTCGCTAAAGCCATTACCGAAACACCTGACCCACGTGAGTTAGACCAAATGGTTTCAACCGGTGAACAGGTGACGATTTCCATGTTAGCTATGGCACTTAATTCGATTGGTGTGGAAGCTAAATCCTATACCGGACGTCAAGTCGGTATTAAAACTGACAGTGCATTTACCAAGGCGCGTATCGAGTCTATTGATACAGATGTCATGACCAATGACCTAGATGCAGGCCGTGTTATTGTGGTTGCTGGTTTCCAAGGCTTTGATGCTAATGGAAATACCACAACACTAGGTCGAGGTGGCTCAGATACTTCTGGTGTTGCTCTTGCTGCTGCTTTAAAAGCTGACGAATGCCAGATTTACACTGATGTAGATGGTGTTTACACTACTGACCCTCGCGTTGCTCCTAAAGCCAAAAAAATCGACCGTATTTCTTTTGAAGAAATGCTAGAAATGGCATCATTAGGTTCTAAAGTTTTACAAATTCGCTCAGTAGAGTTTGCCGGGAAATATCAAGTTCCTTTACGTGTATTATCAAGCTTTGATAATGACGACGACGGCGTTTTTGACGACGAATTTAAAGAAAATGTTGGTACACTCATTACTACTGAGGCAGAAGATACTATGGAACAGCCAATTATTGCAGGTATTGCTTTTAACCGTGACGAAGCAAAATTAACGATTTTAGGTGTACCTGATGAACCAGGCATTGCTTCTAAAATCTTATCACCAGTAAGTGATGCCAATATCGAAGTCGATATGATAGTGCAAAATGTTGAAGAAGATGGCACAACAGATTTCACTTTCACTGTAAACCGTGTTGATTTAGCGAAAGCTGAAAAAATCTTAAACGAAACTGCTAAAAATATTGGCGCACGTGAAGTTTCAACACGTGATGACATCGTTAAAGTGTCTATCGTTGGTGTAGGTATGCGTTCACACGCAGGTGTAGCGAGCAAAATGTTCACTGCCCTTGCTGATGAAGGTATCAACATTCTTATGATTTCAACTTCTGAAATTAAAGTTTCTGTGATTATCGACGAGAAATACCTTGAACTTGCTGTTCGCTGCTTACATACCGCTTTTGGTTTGGATCGTGAACATGGTGAAAGCAGCGCTCGCGCTTAATTTTACCAACCGGTCAAGAATTCATTAAAAAATGTTTACTTGTCCGACAATAATCAAAGAAAACACAGAGCCGCTATAGTTTTTTTTATAGCGGCTCTGTTATATTAAACGGAAAGTTTTTTGGCAGTGATTATCAAAATATGACTTTGTTCTCATATTTCTGTTAGAATCTGACTGAAAACTGAGGTTGAGCTTTTATTTGGGTACCAATATTGCAGTTTTAAGCGTTTAGCAAGGAGATAAACATGCTGATTCTGACCCGCCGTGTCGGGGAAACATTAATGATTGGGGATCAAGTCAGTGTTACTGTGCTTGGCGTCAAAGGAAACCAGGTTCGTATTGGTGTGAATGCACCAAAAGAGGTTTCTGTTCATCGCGAAGAAATTTATCAACGTATTCAACATGAACGTGCAATGCATGAACACCTTCAACATCTTGACCAAGATTATCAAGTTTCTTTTGAAGATGATAATTATGCACAGAAAAACTTCAATCGTTAATATGAAGTTATTCTCTCCCTAATTAAAGCGACTTTCTAGTCGCTTTAAATTTTTTAGGACTTTGTATTTATAAGCCTAGAGCACGTTTAACAGGAGCATAGCTGCGGCGGTGCTGATCAATTACCCCATGTGTTGCAATCGCTTCAAAATGCGCTTTAGTTGGATATCCTTTATGTTTGGCAAAACCAAATAATGGATATTGCTGATCTAATTCTGCCATTTGTCGGTCACGGGTAACCTTTGCCAGAATACTCGCTGCACTGATCTCAGGATGACTCGCATCTCCACCCACAATGGCTTCACAAGGAATAATAATTCCTTTCGGAATTTGATTACCATCGACAATCACTTTTTGAGGTTGAGTTTTCAAGCCATCAACAGCGCGTTGCATAGCCAAAAAAGTCGCCTGTAAAATATTTAGCTCATCAATTTCAGCATGAGTTGCTTCAGCAATTGACCAAGCTAAGGCTTTTTCTTGTATTTCAATAAACAACTTTTCACGTTTCTTTTCAGTTAATTTTTTAGAATCATTTAATCCTAAAATTGGATTATTCGGATCTAAAATCACAGCTGCTGCCACAACCGAACCTACTAAAGGCCCCCGTCCTGCCTCATCTACACCAGCAATAAACATCGACTCACTACCTTTAAATAAAAGAGGCTGATCAATAGTAATCAGCCTGCTTTAACACATAATTTATTAATTACTTTTGTAAAGCTTCTGCCACACAAGCGTTTACAGTTTTAGAAACCACTTGGTTTACGATTGTAGCACGTGTATTTACATCAAGTGCAGCTGCAGCTAATTCTACTGCTGTCACACTGTTTGGAGCCTTTTCGCTCACACAACCACACACATTCGTTTGGATGCTATCACGTTGCTCAGCAGTCATATATTTTGTTGCTGTTTTCCAAGCTGCAACATTATTAATCTCTGTAATACATTTCGCATTTACAGCAACCTTTAACGCAGCAACGCCTAATTGTTGAGTTGTGGTTTGTGCAGAAGAAGCACCTGTACCAGTGCCTGTAGTTGTTGCGCATGCTGTTAAAGCTAAAACAACTGGTGCTAGAGCGAGCATCAATTTTTTCATCATTTTTTCCTTTGATTGAACGTTGGCAGCGCGTATTGTGCCTAAACTCAACTTTAGAAGAAACAAATAATTTGATGCATTTATGCAAACTATTTTGCCGAGTGAAATTCAGCCCATCAAATACTTTTTTTGGGGTAAAACGTTCTGTTTTTAGCACGCTCTGTCACATTTAAAACATTTCTCAAAATCTGCGCTTTCCCCTAAAATCACAAATCAAAACGACAAAAAAAGGGTCTTTTATGCCTGCTGCTTCCTCTCAGTATTACACCCGTACCGCACAAATTCTGCATTGGGTGATGGCAATTATTTTCATCGTCGCATGGATTATTGGCTTTTATAGTGGAAATTTTTTAAGCTATGACGTTGATGGCAGCTTTAAAGGTGATGTGATTACGTTGCACAAGAATATTGCAACCACCATTATCTTTTTAGTCATTATCCGGATTTTATGGCGCTATACACATCCAGCTCCAAAACTACCTGACACCATGTCACCGATGATGAAAACTCTGGCACACGTGGGTCATCTGTTCCTTTATGTAATTTTAGTGGCTTTACCTGTCACTGGTTGCTTGTTTAGTTGGAGTGCTGGTCACCCTGCCCCTGTTTTATATTTATTTGAAATTCCGCGTTTAGTGCAAGATAACCCAGAGCTTTTAGCTGTTGTTAAACCATTACATATTTATATTTCTTGGTTTGCCGGTTTCCTCATTGTTGGGCATGTACTTGCAGCTTTGAAACATCACTTTATTGATAAAGACAATATTTTAAATAGTATGACTAAACAGCCTAAATAAACCTGATGTATAAAAAAACCGCCTATCACAGGCGGTTTTTTATTTAGATTTTTTGGATTTCTGCAATCCACTTTTGTTTCTCTTCATCTGAAATGAAAGAAGCCTCAAAAGAATTAATTGCGAGTTGTTTCAACTCATCATTGTTTAAGTCTAATGCTTGCTGGATGGCAAAGAAATTATCATTCATATATCCACCAAAATATGAAGGATCATCTGAGTTAACCGTCACATGTACGCCTTTTTGTAAAAGACGGCGGATATTATGATCTTTCATATCCTTAACAACACATAGCTTTAAGTTACTTAAAGGACAAACTGTTAATGGCATTTTTTCATTAATTAAACGTGCCATTAATTGTTCGTCTTCTTCAGAACGCACACCATGATCAATACGATTCACTTTAAGTAGATCTAAAGCTTCCCATACATATTCAGGCGGACCTTCTTCGCCAGCATGAGCCACGATTAAGAAACCTTCTTCACGTGCCTTAGCAAAAACACGTTCAAATTTAGCTGGCGGATGCCCTACTTCACTTGAATCAAGGCCGACTGCAATAATATCTTGCTTAAACGGCAGCGCTTGTTCAAGTGTTTCAAATGCAGCTTCTTCACTTAAATGACGTAAGAAACACATAATCAGTTGAGAGCTGATACCAAACTTAGCTTTGGCATCTGCACACGCACGCTTTAAACCATTAATCACAGTTGAGAACGCAACACCACGGTCTGTGTGGGTTTGCGGGTCAAAGAACATTTCTGTGTGAACAACATGATCTTCGGCACATTTCTCAAAATAAGCCCATGCTAAATCATAGAAGTCTTGTTCATGTACAAGAACATTCGCGCCAGCATAGTAAATATCTAAGAATGATTGAAGATTATGAAAGTTATAAGCTTGCTTTACTTCTTCAACAGATTTGTAAGGAATCTGAATCTGATTGCGCTGGGCAATTGCAAACATTAATTCAGGTTCGAAAGTCCCTTCAATATGTACATGCAATTCGGCTTTTGGTAAGGCGCGAATCAGCTCGACTTGATTCATATTAACTCCACGTCTAAAGAAAAAGGGTGTGGTCAAAATCACACCCTTTTATAATTTTCTTCTTATTGAAAACTATGTCTAAGATAGCTCAGAAGAAAATTATAAAAAATCATATTAACCGCCAAACGCGATAAATTTAAATACCCAAAGCGCAGCAATAATCCATACCATGTACGGTACAGTTTTTGCCTTACCCGTGAATAATTTAACTAATGCATAGCTAATAAAGCCCATTGCAATACCATCAGCAATTGAATAGGTGAATGGCATAAATACAATGGTTAAAAATGCTGGAACAGCTTCAGTAATATCATCCCAATCAATGTGAGTGATTCCTTGGATCATCAACACACCAATGAACAATAAAGCTGGCGCCGTTGCAAAACCTGGTACAGATTGAGCAAGAGGTGCTAAAAATAAACAGCAGATAAATAAGACTGCAACCACAACAGCAGTTAAACCAGTACGTCCGCCTGCTGCTACACCTGAAGCTGATTCGATATATGGTGTAGTTGAAGATGTACCTAATGCGGCACCTGCAACGATTGCAGTAGAGTCTGCAAATAATGCTTTCTTCAAACGAGGTAATTTACCGTCTTGTAAAAGACCTGCACGGTGTGAAACACCAACCAAAGTACCTGTACTGTCAAACAAGTCGACAATAAAGAATACGAAAATGACGCCGACCATACTTGCTGTAAATAGACCTTCAAAGTCCATTTGCATGAATGTTGGTGCAATTGAAGGAATTTGACCCACTACACCCTTAAATTCATTTAAACCTAAAGCAGTAGCGATGGCCGTAACCACTAAAATACTAATAATGATTGCGCCACGAACTTTTAATTGGTGTAAAACCACAATCATTAAAAATCCGAATAGCGCTAATAATACTGTAGGCTGTTTGATATCACCCAAACCGACTAAGGTCGCTTGGTTATCAACAATGATTCCAGCATTTTTTAGTGCAATCAGTGCTAGGAACAAACCAATACCACCACCGATTGCAAACTTAAGTGACATTGGAATCGCATTAACAATCGCTTCACGAATTTTAAAGAAGCTAATTGCAAGAAAGACAAGGCCTGAAACAAAAACAGCGGCTAAAGCTGTTTGCCATGGCACGCCCATCCCCATACAAACCGAGTAGGTAAAGTAAGCGTTTAAACCCATACCAGGGGCCAGTGCGATCGGATAATTAGCAATGATCCCCATTACTAAACATCCGATTGCTGCTGCCAAACAGGTTGCAACGAATACGGCACCATGATCCATGCCGGTTTCAGATAAAATGAGTGGATTGACAATAATGATGTAACACATCGTTAAGAATGTAGTTACACCAGCAAGAACTTCAGTTCGGAAAGTGGTTTTATTGTCGCTTAGCTTAAATAAACGCTCTAACCAGCCTGCCGAAGAATTGGGCGCCGCCATAAGTAGCCTCTATGCAAAATCTGAACTGTGGAATATTTACGTCTATGTAGGTCGCTGAACAATATTGTTTTTCTGTTCAGTCCTATAAACAAGAATCTCAAATTTAAGAAGCAACAAATATGCCACTCATTTGATTTCTAGCTTTATACATAGCAAATAACCACAGCCCCTCTTGAAACACAAAAAAGCTGCATAACCCCTATGCAGCTTTTTTACTATACGTTCAATAAGTTTAACAGATTCAACAGAAACATGATCAAAATTTATGAAAAGATATGACCAATGACACTGTAAAAAGTTAGAAATTTATAGCTCGTTATTGCTAGAAAATAATTTTTTTCTCGCCTATATATTGTTGCATATGAAAAGAAGCTAAATTGCTGTGATGAGCATGATTCGGATTTCGTTCGATACTTTGCAGGTTTTTTTCAGCTTCTTGTATGATCTGCATTAGCTCTTGATGTCTTTTATTTTGAGTATCTAAATAAGCCCAATACCCTAATACAAAGACGATACCCACACACAACACTATTAATACTTTATTGATCATTATTATTATCTCTATGTTTTTAATGTTAATGATCTTAACAAAAAATTATAGCTTTGTGAATATTTTCACATTTATTTACAATAACCCACTCTTATTCAAATTATTGAAAATAAAAGTTATTTTAAAAATATCCTGAAAAAACCTAATAAATACTAAACTTTTCCATTGAAAAGTAACTTTATTTAATAAGAGCTTATTTTAGTTATTTTTAATATTATCTTTTTATCGGTTTTAACTCTTAAGTTATTTTAAAGATAGAGCATAGACAAATGTGTATATGGCTTGAAATTTGTTTTTATTTGCTAAGCTTTAAATGAGATAAAAAGGAGCTATTTTCGTTAATGTACTTTTCTTTAAAATTGTTTCTTTAGCGACTAATTTCTATATTGCATGTTTAGCATGGAAAGTAAAAATTCATCTCAAAGAAATCTTCATCTTATTTAAAAAATATTTTTTCTCCTTTGACCCTATTGGTGGACTAGCAAAATTACGTTCAAGTTTCATCGTTCCATAAATCACACCAAGCTTTCCATTTTCATAGCTTCATTCCAATAAACGCTACGATAAACTGTACTCAGATAAAAAATTAAATCAGGAGAATACATCATGTTTGATATGCGTTTATCTCACGAGCGTGGTGCAGCACATCATGGTTGGTTACAATCAAAACATAGCTTTTCATTTGCTAACTATTGGGATCCTAAACAAGTTGGTTTTTCGGATCTGCTTGTAATTAACGATGATAACGTTGCTCCATCTAAAGGCTTTGGTACTCACCCTCACCGTAATATGGAAATTATTTCCTATGTACTTGAAGGTGCATTAGAGCATAAAGACTCGATGGGTACAGGCTCTGTGATTGTACCGGGTGACATTCAGCTGATGAGTGCAGGTCGTGGCGTTGCTCATAGTGAATTTAACCATTCAGCTCAAGAAGGCGTTCATTTCTTGCAAATTTGGGTTGTTCCAAATGAAGTGAATACAGAGCCAGGCTATCAACAAGTTCATATTGATGAAGCAGACAAACGCGGTAAATTGCATTTGATCATCTCACCAAAAGGTGGCGAGAAAACTTTATCGATCAAACAAGACATTAATATTTACTCAGGTCTTTTTGATGGTGAAGAAACTGCTGACTTTGTGATTCCTGATGGTCGATATGTGTACCTACACGTTGCTAAAGGTCGTGTTGATGTAAATGGTAAAACCTTTAACACCGGCGATGCTGCACGTATTCGTGAAGGTGGAAGCTTATCGTTTACCAAGGGTGATAACGCCGAAATTTTGATTTTCGATATGCGTCCTGAAGAAGTTCCAACCATGCCATAAGATCAATTAAGCCCTCGCATAAACTTTATGTGAGGGCTTTTTATCGTTACTTGGACTTATAAAAATTCTAACTCTGCTCAGTGCTCTTCTGAACGAGCCATCTCTGTATTGATATAGCTCATGATCATAGTAGTTAGCCCCTGCACCATTTCATCAAAACTAATATAAGGGTTTGGCAAAATAAGATGCCGTGCGACATTAAAAATTCCACTATTGATACAGATATAGGTAATTACGGGTAAATTATTAATTTTTAGGTATTTGGGATTATGCATCATATATTTCATGATGACTTCCATTAAAGCCTGTTCAATTTTGGGAATGTATTTGTCGTACTGCAATTCCCCTGCATAGCGCAAAACAGTCAAATAGCGGTCATTATTTTTCTTTAATAAATCACTAAAAGTATAAAAAATCATTTCAATGACAGGCTCTAACTCCAACTGTAAAATTGTCGGTGTAAGCTCTGTAATCATGTCCAGAATTTCCCGAACAAAAAAGTGATTCATCGCATCATAAATTTCTTCTTTATTTTTAAAATATTCGTATAAAGACCCGACACTCACTCCTGCAATTTCTGCAATATGACGTGTCGTGGTTCCACTCGGTCCATGAAGTGCCACGGCTATAAAACCTGCTTCAATAATCGTGTCGACAGTGACTTTAGCTCGAGTTTGACGTGGTTTACGCGTAGTCATACGATCTAATTAATAATCCGAACATAAAGTCAGATTAGCATGTAATCTAACTCGGTAGAAATAAAAAAACAAAATCCGAATAGTTGTCAAACTTAAGTGAAAAAACTGAGAAAAATAGATCTCAATTTATCAATCAATTGATGTTTTAATTCATTATTTCAAGAGATTAGAAATAAATTTAATTTATTATTTTTCAAAAAGATAAAATCAATTTATTTAGAAAAATTATTACAAGAAATGTCTATAAAATACTTTTATATATTTAAGAATTTACCCGAATTGAATCCGAACATAATGTCAGATTAATATGAAAAAATTAAAGAAGAGTCATTCAGCAGCTCTTGTCTGCCTCGGTTCTTCTTCCGTTATTCAGCCAAATAATCAAACAAATAACGGAGCAACAACACCGTAGTCAATGCAGAGAATCATCTGTTTTTGAAAATGGAATTTTACAGTGCTTTGTTGATCATTGAGTTTATTGATTTTCATCAAAATGCACCACTACTTTGCCTCAGGGTGTCGCCATGATCTCGACCGCAGTTAAAAAATCATTCAACAAGCTTAAATTTCAGCGTGAAATTGAGCTACCAGATTTTGCTAGCAAAAGTTCAATTCCAATCAGACATTTAAATATTGGTTTTGATGGTAAAGAAATTGATGTCAGATTCTATATGGACAATCAATTTGCTACTTTGTTTTTTGCCACACTTTCGGTTTTTTTAACTTACGGTGAAGATCTAGTTATTGAAACCGCTCGCCATCACCGTGAATTTATCAAAGATCCAATATTAAAGCAGCGAGTAACGTCGTTGATTGGCCAAGAAGCAATTCATTCTAAATTGCACAATGAATATAACGATGCCCTTCAAGATGCTGAATATCCTGTCGCGCTGTATCGTTTTCTTGGCTCAAACTTCTTTAAGTATGTTTTCTTAAAGTTTCCACAGCCACTCAAATTATCAATGATGGCGGGTATTGAGCATTTTACTGCGGTACTTGCCGAATACATGATGAAGCATGAAAAGAATTTCTATTATTCAGATGACGAAAAAAGCCGTGCATTGTGGATGTGGCATATGCTTGAAGAATCTGAGCATAAAGATATTGCCTACGATGTATATCAACTTTTAAATGGTAGCTATGCACTACGCGCGTCTGGTTTCTTCCTCGCGCTATTTACCATTTTAGGTTTAATCCCTGCGACTACATTATTTGTGCCTGTGTTAAGAAAGCCACAAGAGATGCTGACTTTGAAATTCTGGAAAGATGCTCGTCGTGGTGTAGGATTAATCTTTGGTCCAAAAGACGGAGTTTTCGGCAGTACGATTGGTCAAATTCTTGACTACTTACGCCCAGATTTTCATCCAAATGATCATGATACAACTGAATATCTTGAGTATTACAAAAAGAAATTGCTGACCGAAGGCGGCGCAATTGCTCCTTACTTTGTTAAAGAATTTACCCCACCAGTACGCATGTCTTAATCGTCCTGCATTTCCAGCTATCAAAGAGCTAGCTGGTATCTCTTCAAGCTATTTATGGATGAATCATGATTTTATTTGGCAAAAAGAAAGTTAAACCAAGCCAAAAAGCTTATGCCGTAGTGACGGGTGCAGGCAGTGGGATTGGTCGAAGTTTTGCAATTGAACTTGCGAAACGTGGTGGCAGCGTAGTGTGTGCAGATATTAATCTCGAAGCTGCTGAAGAAACAGTAAAACTTCTTGAACAAGAAGGTGCAAAAGCTTTTGCTATGCGCTGTGATGTGGGTAATGCTGAACAAGTTAACCATCTCGCTGAAACTGCTGAAATCTTACTTGGGCACCCTGTGACTCTTGTCATTAATAATGCTGGAGTAGGTTTAGGTGGCAAGTTTGACGAACTCAGCCTAGAAGACTGGAACTGGGTCATGAATATTAACCTATGGGGAGTTATTCATGGCTGTCATGCATTTGTTCCCAAGTTTAAAAAGTTAGGTTACGGCGCGATTATTAATGTGGCATCTGCGGCATCTTACACGGCTGCACCAGAAATGACTGCTTATAACGTGACTAAAGCGGGTGTGCGTGCGCTTTCAGAAACGCTTTCTGCCGAACTGCGTAAGTTTAACATTAAGGTGAACGTGCTCTGCCCGACGCTGGTACCTACCAATATCATTAAAAATGGTCGAATTCCCGGACGCTATTCAAAGCTGGCGGACCATGCACTGATGAACTATGCGCTCACCACAAGTGATGATGTTGCAAGATTAACCCTTAATCGCCTTGATCAGGATGAGATGTATACCATTCCTCAAATTGATGCGAAGTTATTTTGGCTTATGAAACGTGCATCCCCAAGCTTGTATACCAAGTTCCTTGGTACATCGTACAAATTATTTAAATAAAAAATTTATAGGTAGTACACATATGACTGCGCAAATGAAAACAAATGCATCAGCAAAAAAAGCTGTCAAATCACCAAGCCATATTTTCGATACTTTTATTGTGGGTGCGGGCATTTCAGGGATTGCTGCTGCCATTCGCCTAGATCAAGTTGGTTATACCAACTATAAGATTATTGAAAAAGCTGGCCGCGTGGGTGGAACATGGCGTGAGAACACCTACCCAGGTTGTGGGTGTGATGTACCTTCTGCTCTTTATTCTTACTCATTTGCACCAAGTGCAAAATGGAGCCATTTATTTGCACGCCAACCAGAAATCTTAAGTTATCTGGAAGATGTAAGTAACGAGTTTAATGTTACATCTAAAATCGAGTTTAACAACGAGTTGATTAACGCAGCGTGGGATGACTCACGTCATGTGTGGGTGCTTGATACCACTACTGGTCAATATTTGTCTAAAACCGTTATTTTTGCCACAGGTCCAATTACCGAAGCTCAAATTCCACGTCTTGAAGGCTTAGAAACATTTAAAGGCGAAATGTTCCATTCAGCAAAATGGAACCATGATTATGATTTAACTGGTAAACGCATTGCCGTGATTGGTACTGGTGCATCTGCTATTCAATTTGTGCCACAAATTCAACCAAAAGCAAAAGAACTGTTTGTGTTCCAACGTACAGCACCTTGGGTATTACCAAAACCAGATACAGACTTGGGCGAATTTAGTAAATCAGTGATTGCCAAATATCCAGCTATTCAGGCGAGCTGGCGTAAAAGTGTAGCGTTAACACTGAATGCAATTAACTTTGGTTTACGTAATCCACTTGCCCTAAAACCAGTAAATGTATTGGGTAAGCAATTACTTAAATTGCAAATTAATGACCCAGTGCTACGTAAAAACGTAACGCCGAACTTTGACATTGGTTGTAAACGTATTTTATTCGCTAACAACTACTACCCTGCACTACAAGCACCGAACACCACACTCATTCCTCATGGTTTAGTGAAAGTTGAAGGCAACACAGTGGTTGCTGCCAATGGTGAACGCCACGAAGTTGATGTGATTATTTGGGGTACAGGCTTTGAAGTATCTCATCCACCAATTGGTAAACGTGTCCACAATGAAAACGGTCAATGTTTACAAGATATATGGAAAGATAGTTCACCAGAGGCTTATTTAGGAACCAACATTGAAAATGTACCAAATGCATTTTTAATTTTAGGACCTAACGTACTGGTTTATGATTCTTTCATTGGTTTAGCAGAGGCACAGCTCGACTATATCGTAGATGGCTTATTGAAAATTAAAAACAAAGGAATTAGCAAGTTAAATGTTAAATCTGATGTGATTAAAAAGCATAATGATTTAGTACAAAAGCACTTACAAACAACGGTATTTAATAGCGGCGGGTGTAAGAGTTATTACCTTGATGCCAACGGTCGTAACTTTGCTGCATGGCCTTGGTCATTGAAAAAACTTAAACAACGTTTGAAAAAAGTAGATTTGAAAGATTATGAAGTGACGTATCAAACGACAAAAACTCACTAATTTATAATTTCGATCAAATCCGTTGTAAGAAATAGGCAGTGTATTTTAGGTTCTCATGAAATACACTGCCTTCTTCGTTGAATATCTTCAAGAAATAAAAAAACAGGATAAAGATGAAAGAAGGACAATCAAGTCGTACTGCTGAAGCTGCTGCTGCCTTACGAGCCAATCATTTTCAAAATACACAGAACCCTGTATTTTCAGATCCTTATGCTTTTGAGCTGACCAGTAAAGGCTGGAAAAAACTTCTCTCTAATTCACTGATTGTTAAAGTAATGAATTCTGCGGTTTTAAACCGCACTTTAGGTTTACTTACTGGACAAGTGGTCGGACGCTCTCGCTATGCCGAAGATTTACTTGCTCAGGCAGTTCAACAAAATACTCAACAATATGTATTAGTGGGTGCCGGCCTAGACTCTTTTGCACTACGTGAATCACACCATTATCCTACTTTGAAAATTTTTGAAGTTGATCATCCTGATACTCAATCGGCCAAACAAGCCAAGCTAAAAAAGTTAGGAAATATTCCTACTACCGTTGAGTTTGTCGCGATTAATTTTGAAAAAGAGTCTATTTCGGAAGCTCTGATCAGAAGTATCTATGATTCATCTGCTCCTGCATTTTTTTCGTGGTTAGGCACAACGCACTATTTAAACCCGCAAACGACCTTGCAAACTTTAAAAAGTATTGCTGAATTTGCTGCAAACGGTAGCGAAGTGGTACTCGACTATTCGACCGATTTTCAGGAATTAAACGGTATTGAGCGACTTGGAAGTATGGGCGTTGCACAATTTACCCATTTGCTGAAAGAGCCTTTACTAGGTCAATTTAAACCAATAGATTTACATCAGGCCGTGGAGCAGATGGGATTTGAAGTGATCGAAGATCTTTCAGGTGAAGCCATTACTGAACGATATTTTAATGCACGGACCGATGAAATTCGCCACACCTCAGCAACAAGGTTATTGCATTTGCGTTTAAATAGAAAATGATGTTGAAAGCCAACTTAGACCTTAAGTTGGCTTTTTTAATTGAGGTTAATACCATCGTTACCAACTTGAATGAGGCTCTGGCCCATCGACATGCTGATTTAAAAATTGGCGTAAATGATCTAAAAAGTGCGCGACTTTAGGCGACAGATTCAGTCTCTCTAAATACACCGCATAGACATCTGCTGGTGGTGTTTCATAGTCCGCTAGCACTTGAACTAATCTACCACTTCTTAAATATTTTGCTACGTCCCACTCTGCCCGCATCAAAATACCATAGCCTTCTAAGGCCCAATTTAATGCAACTGCACCATCATTCGTACTCAGTTGCCCATGAACTTTAACGGTTTCAACTTGTTTGCCATGACTTAACCGCCAATTGCCATAAGCAGAATCATTTTGCCGAATCACAATACACTGATGCTGCGTTAAATCATGAGGAGTGAGTGGTTGCCCTGCTGTTTTTAAATAGCCAGGTGATGCACATAATAAACGGCGGTTGGCTGCCAATTTTTTTGCAATTAGACGTGAATCAGGTATTTCGCCAAAGCGGATTGAGACATCAATGGCTTCATCTGGCAGATTAATCGGGCGGTCTGTTAAATGTAGTTGGACATCGACATCAGGATAGATTTTGGCAAATGTAGAAATCGCTGGCGCAATATAAGAACGACCAAAGCCTAAAGGAGCATTCACACGCAATACCCCTTTGGGTGCTGCCCGACTACTTGAAACCAAACGCTCCATTTCATCAATCTCTTTTAAAATACGAACCGCATTTTCAAAGTAGACCTCACCTTCACTGGTTAAACTAATTCGGCGTGTTGTTCTATTTAAAAGCCTTACACCTAAACGCTCTTCAAGTTGAGTTAAACGTCTAGAAACCGCAGGTGGGGTCAAGTTTAACTCTCGTGCCGTCGCGACAAGACTTCCTTGTTTAACCAGTAAACAAAAGAAAGCTAATTCCGTATCTGCGTTCATGATTATTAAGTTTTTTGCAATAGTGATTTAACTTTATATCGATTCATCAGTTTTTTAAAGGATTTAACATCCATTTCAATGTTTCCCGACATAAGCCATCTCTTGTTTAAGAGCATAACAATGTCCGCAGAAGGAATGCTGTGGATGAACGGGAAAAGCCATCTAGCCGAATCAATAGCGGTAAAGAAAGCGAAAACTACCAATCAGGATTGGTAGTCATGAATATGGAGTCATGACATGGAAATGGATATTGAAAAGCGAACGTTACGTCGAATTACTTGGAGAATCGTACCGTTTATTATGTTGTTATACCTTATAGCCTATATCGACCGCGTCAATATTGGTTTTGCCGCACTCACCATGAAAGAAGACTTAGGCTTTACAGCCTCGGTTCTCGGGTTTGGTGCCGGAATTTTCTTTTTGGGCTATTTCTTATTTGAAGTCCCGTCCAACATTATTTTGCATAAAGTCGGCGCCCGCATCTGGATTGCTCGAGTCATGGTGACTTGGGGTCTGATTGCAGCTGGCATGGCATTTGTAGAAAGCTCAACCAGCTTTTACGTTATGCGATTTTTACTCGGTGTTGCCGAGGCTGGCTTCTTTCCCGGCATTATTCTGTACTTAACTTACTGGTTTCCTGCACGACATCGCGCTGGTGTGATTGCTTTATTTATGGCAGCCGCCCCAATTGCCACAGCAGTTGGTTCACCAATCTCTGCCGCGTTACTTGAAATGCATGGAATTTGGGGTCTCGCTGGCTGGCAGTGGATGTTCATTATTGAAGCTATACCAGCACTCATCTTAGGCGTTGTGGTTTTTAAATATATGACTGACCGTCCTGAACAAGCCACTTGGTTAAAACAGGATGAACGCGAATGGCTTGTAAAAACGATGAAAGAAGAAGATGTCGGGAAAAATGCACCTCAGCATCACAGCATTCTTCGCGGTCTTGCTAACCCACGGGTACTTGCCCTTGCGTTGATTTATTTCGGAACATCGGCTGGGCTTTATACCCTCGGTATCTGGGCACCACAAATTATTAAACAGCTTGGCGTAACGTCTATGACTGTGGGGCTTTTAAATGCCATTCCACCAATTGTTTCTGTCATTGCCATGGTTTTATGGTCTCGACACTCTGACCGCACCAATGAACGTACATGGCATGTTGCTCTTGCATGTTTAACCGCAGCAGTTGGTCTCGCAATTGCAGCAGGCACACACAACGTCATTGGATTAATTGCAGCACTTACCATTGTGAATGTCGGTATTAGCTGTGCCAAGCCACCGCTATGGAGCATGCCAACCATGTTCTTGTCAGGATCAGCCGCAGCGGCAGGCATTGCCACTATTAACTCAATCGGAAATTTAGGTGGGTTTGCAGGCCCTGCCATGATCGGCTGGATTAAAGATCAAACTGGAGATTTCACAGGTGGGCTCTATTTTGTTGCGGGCTTACTGATTATCTCGACCTTACTAACACTAGTGCTGAGCTTCTCCCAAAAAGTGAAAGTAAATACTGCCAAAACCACCCAATAACCCTATTTATATCAATTAGATCTGAACAAGTTTCTTCAAGGAGCACAACATGGACAAAGATATTGCAGTCCAGTCCCTTACGGACACCATGGCCAAATTTACGGCTTATATTGGAAAACGCCTACCGAAAGATGTGAAAAGCAAGTTAATTGAACTGCGTACTTTAGAAACCAATCCATTGGCTAAATCAGTTTATGACTCGATGGAAGAAAATCAGCAAGCTGCCGATAAACTCAACCGCCCAAGCTGCCAAGACACGGGTGTCATTCAATATTTTGTTGAAGCAGGTGCCAACTTCCCTTTGCTTGGTGAACTTCAAGATATTTTGAGCGAAGCAACTGCTGAGGCAACTCGCATAGGTCCTTTACGTCACAACGCTGTGGAAACCTTCGATGAAAAAAATACGGGCACAAATACAGGTACTCAAATTCCATGGTTAGATTGGCGTATTGTACCTGAACTCGACACTTGTACCATTGATGTCTATATGGCTGGTGGCGGTTGTACCTTACCGGGTGCGGCAAAAGTTTTAATGCCAGGTCAAGGCTACGAAGGCGTTGCTGAATTTGTGATGGATGTTATTACCGAACGCGGTGTTAATGCCTGCCCACCTTTACTGGTTGGTGTTGGCGTATCGACTTCAGTTGAAACAGCGGCTCGCCTTTCTAAGCTCGCGATTATGCGTCCGGTTGACTCAACAAGTGATAACCCACGCGCTGCCTTGATGGAGCAACTGTTAGAACAAGGTCTTAATGAAATTGGTATTGGTCCTCAGGGACTAACAGGCAATAACAGTGTGATGGGAGTCAATATTGAATCTTCTGCGCGCCACCCATCAACCATTGGGGTTGCCGTAAATACAGGTTGCTGGGCACATCGCCGTGGCAAAATTAAGATTAACCCAGATATGTCGTATGAAATCTTGTCTCATGAAGGAGTTGTACTATGAAAAAAATTCTGACAACTCCTATTAAAGATGAAGATCTTTTAGACCTTAAAGTCGGTGATGTCGTTTATTTGACAGGCCGTTTAGTGACTTGTCGCGATGTTGCCCATCGCAGACTGATCGAACAAGGTCGAGAACTGCCAGTTAACCTTGAAGGCGGAGCGATTTTTCATGCCGGCCCTATTGTGCGCAAAAAAGGTGAAAACGACTTCGAAATGGTTTCGATTGGTCCAACAACCAGTATGCGAATGGAAAAATTTGAACGAGAATTTATCAAACAAACTGGAGTTAAGCTTATTGTGGGTAAAGGCGGCATGGGGCCAGAAACAGCTGCCGGCTGTCAGGAAAATGTTGCGGTTCATGCCATTTTTCCAGGTGGATGCGCGGTACTCGCAGCAACTTTAGTTGAAGAGATCGAAGGTGCTGAATGGCAAGATCTAGGTATGCCAGAAACTCTTTGGATTAACCGTGTGAGAGAATTTGGCCCGCTCATTATTTCTATCGACACTAAAGGCAACAACCTGATTCAACAAAACAAAGTTGAATTTCAAGCTAAGAAAGCACCAATTTTAGAAAAAATCAGCAAGCAACTGAGCTTTATTAAATAAATCGCTCTTTAATGAAGGGAAAGCAAAAGCGCCCTTCATTTTTTATTTTTGTACTAAACGCATGGCATGAGGTGTTTTCCCATGCCATCTTTTATAAGCATGAATAAAGCTGGCAGGTTCTGCATAACCTAACCACTCGGCAATCTGCTCAACCGAAACTTTTGGTAATGCCAAATATTGCTCAGCTAGAACTTGTCTGACCTCTTCACGTATCTGAATAAAAGTCATCCTTTCTGATGCCAAGTGACGGCGTAAAGTTCGTGCATTTAAATGCAGTCGGTCAGCCACGATTTGCATAGAAGGCATTTCCCCTCGCACATTCATAAGCTGCTGTTGCACTAAGGTTGTAAATTTATTTTGTGATTGGCGTTTTTCTAATATTTGACGGCACTGTTCTTCGGCTGTATGTAAAACCAATTCATTTGCCATAAGCAATTTTTGGTCTACTTTTTGCGGATCAAGAATTACAAAGCTTTTCGCAGCACCAAATTCAGGCATCACGCCAAATAAGTCCTGATAAGGCTCGGCATCGCCTTTGAGTTGGAAAGAAAAAGCCAAATATTGGCAAAAATTGTCCTGCACCAAATCTCGCTGTACTGTAATGAGTGCAGCAGCATCTCGTTCAATAATGAATTGACGCACTGAAGATGGGATATCTTGCTCATCAATTTCGATACGGATTCCTTGCGGTGTATCCGACACATCAAAGCGAGTAAAAGCAAAAGTTAAAGTGAAATAGGTTAAAGCCAAATCTAGTGCTTCACGAATGCTCGCACTACTCATCAAAGCCATGCCTAATGGCCCAAATGTGGTGAAATGATAGCGTGTGCCCACTTCTAAGCCTAATGTCGGTCTGCCTCCTAGTTGCTCAACCAAGTTATGAATCAGCTGTAATTCCTGATGGCCTGTCACCACCATATTAGGGTCGAGTAATTGTTGTTGGCTAAGCCCTGTCCCTTGCAAAATCGTCTGATAAGAAATGCCCGATTCCACCGCAAAATCAGCCATTAACCGAACACTATGTACACTGCGTTCAAAAGCCCATGCATACTTCACTGTATTGCTCAGAATGTCCTCGAATCACAATATTTTGTCCTCATCCATCCTCTAAATCAAGCAAATAAACGTCTATTCTGCATACAGGAAATTGCGATTTTTTCGCTCACTGTTTTTAAGGATTTAGAGCAGCCCATGTTTAATTCGTCGTCTAATTCAAATAAAAATGTACGCATCGCCATTATTGGCACTGGTTTTGGTGGTCTAGGACTTGCCATTCGTCTCAAACAAGCAGGTTTTGAACAATTTACTCTCTTTGAAAAAGCTGCTGATGTAGGTGGTGTCTGGCGTGACAACACTTATCCGGGTGCTGCCTGTGATGTGCCTTCTCATCTGTATTCTTTTTCTTTTGAACAAGAGCTAGGCTGGAAAAATCGCTACGGAACATCTCAAGAGATTTATCAATATTTACGCCACTGTGCGGATAAATATGATATTCGTCCACATGTTCAATTTAATACTGAAATAGCCAGTGCTAAATTTGATGCTTTGCAAGGTGTATGGCACATTCAAAGCACGACTGGCGAACAATTTGAAGCTGAATTTTTAGTGGGCGCGGTAGGCCAACTTAACCGCCCAGCCTATCCAAAACTTAAAGGTATTGAAAACTTTAAAGGTAAGGCATTTCACTCAGCACGTTGGGACCATGACTATGACTTAACTGGCAAACGTGTTGCAGTCATTGGCACAGGTGCAAGCGCAATTCAGTTTGTACCTGAAATTGCTAAACAAGTGGCTCACCTAGACGTTTATCAACGCTCGGCACCGTATGTTATTCCCAAACCGGATCGGGTTTATCAACCTTTAGAGAAAAAAGCTTTCCGCAAACTACCAATTTTGCAAAGTCTAGACCGCGCCTTGCAATATGGACACCATGAAATTCGTTTGCTGGCCTTTACAACTTCTTTAAATGAAATGCCTTTGGTGGAATATTTATTCCAGCGCCACATTCGAAAAGTTGTTAAAGATGGGAAGTTGCGCCACCGCCTAATGCCGGATTACCCAATTGGCTGTAAACGTATTTTAATCTCTAACCATTGGTATGAAACACTGACCCAGCCTCATGTCGATGTGATTAATACGAGCATTCAAGAAATTACTGAAAACGGTATTTTAGATACAGACGGAAATCTGCGTGAAGTCGATACCATTATTTATGGTACAGGCTTTGCCGCAACAGAATTTATGGCGCCAATGCAGATTACAGGTCTTGATAGTCGCACCTTAAAAGACACATGGAAAGATGGTGCAGAAGCTTATCTCGGTTTAACTGTAAGCGGCTTTCCAAACTTCTTTATGCTCTATGGTCCAAATACCAATCTTGGACACAACTCAATTGTATATATGATTGAAAGCCAAGTGAATTATATTTTAGATGCACTCCAGACAACTCTAAAAAACAAACTTCTGTTTACCAATGTTCGTGCAGAAGTTCAACATGAGTTTAATCAAAGCATTCAAGAAAAAATGAAAAAAACTGTCTGGGCGCAAGGTTGTACCAGTTGGTATCAAACTGCTGAGGGTAAAAATACCAATAACTGGCCAGGTTTTACTCTTGAATATCGTCAACGTACTCGTCGCTTCGATGTTGAAAACTACACTCAGGTTTCAGCTATTTCTTAAACAAGCTTCACCATAGGAAATGAGAAAAATAAACGGAGAATTTTATGAAGTCTTTTAAAAATAAAGTCGCAGCTGTGACAGGTGCGGGCTCTGGTATTGGACAAGCACTTGCCATTGCATTAGCCAAACAAGGTTGCCATCTGGCACTCTCTGATATCAGTGAAGCTGGATTAGCTAAAACAGTCGAGCTTTTGGCACCTTATTCTGTCAAAGTCACCACTCAAAAAGTCGATGTGGCGAAGCGTGATGAAGTTGCAACTTGGGCAAAAGCTGTTGTAGATAAGCATGGTCAAGTTAACCTGATTTTTAATAACGCTGGTGTCGCAATTGGCAGTACGGCTGAAGGTGTGAGCTACGAAGACCTTGAATGGCTGATTGGGATTAATTTTTGGGGTGTAGTTTATGGGACCAAAGAGTTTTTACCTTACTTAAAGCAAAGTGGTGACGGGCATATTATTAATATTTCCAGTATGTTTGGCTTAACAGCTCAACCAACTCAGAGTGCTTATAACGCTAGTAAATTTGCCGTTCGTGGCTTTACTGAATCCCTACGCCAAGAACTCGATTTACAAAATGCTGGAGTGAGTGCGACCTGTGTCCATCCGGGTGGTATTCGCACCAATATTGCCAAAGCTGCCCGCATGAATAATAGCGTCCAGTCTTTAGGAATGGATCCTTTAAAAAGTCAGGATGCTTTCGATAAATTACTTCGCACCCCTGCTGACGATGCCGCTCAACAAATTTTAGAAGCTGTGCGTAAAGACCGTCGCCGCTTACTCATTGGAGCCGATGCGAAAGCCGTTGATGTGATTCAACGTATTCTTCCACAGGGTTACCAAAAGATTTTTGCAACTGCGACTGCCTTGCAAACTCGCCTACTCAACAAATCAGCAAAATAAAAACATTGGTCAGCATACTCTTCATTTTAAGAGATGCTGACTGACATTAAATGCTTAGTATGAGTCCTTATTATGAAGCAGCTTCTTGCATGGACTATCCGTACCACGCTACGTCCAGCTTTATCCCCTAAAACACCACTAAAGCTACAACGTTTTTGTAGCGATGCAGCCAGTGCAATTGTGCTTGGGCCACGTGGCTATAAAACAAAAAAGCAAACCATCGCTCAAGTACCGACAGTCCATATTCAGCCCAAAACGACTCAATCAGGACGCGGCATTTTGTATTTACATGGCGGAGGCTATGTGGTGGGTAGCTCAAAAAGTCACACTAAGCTTGCTGCTCAAATCGGACATGCAGCTCAAGCACAAGTCTGGTTACCTGAATATCGCCTAGCCCCAGAGCACACAAGCCCTGCTGCTATTGAAGATGTAATTGCAGTTTATAAAGCTTTACTTGCTCAAGGACAAGACCCGAAAAAACTCGTGATCGCTGGCGATTCTGCTGGCGGTGGACTGAGTTTAAGTGCTGCAATTGCGATACGAAATGCAGGGTTACCGTTACCAACAGCATTAGTTTTACTTTCACCTTGGGTTGACTTAAGCCTCTCTGGAAGCACGATTAAAACTCATGCTGCTCAAGATGCGATGCTGTCAGAAGACTGGTTAGCTTGGTGTGCAAAAACCTATTGCGGCCAAAAATCGGCAACCGATCCAACCTGTTCCCCACTCTATGCCGACTTAACGGGATTACCACCTGTTTTAATTCATGTCGGTACCGAAGAAGTTTTATTAGACGATGCAAAACGTCTCGCTGAACAAACCGAAAAGTATGGTATTCCGACGAACTTAAGGGTTTATGACCGAGTCGGACATGTTTTTCAGTTCCACGCGGGTATACTAAACGAATCTAATGACTCGATTGAGCGCATTGGGCAATTCATTGATAAACATACACAGTCAATATAAAAATATCGCCAGAGAGGAGTCCTCGGCATGACAACAAACAATTATGACTATGATTACCTCATTATTGGTTCAGGCTTTGGTGGTAGTGTTTCTGCTTGCCGTCTAACCGAAAAAGGCTACTCTGTTGCTGTAATGGAAATGGGGCGACGCTGGGAAGCTAAAGATTTTGCTAAAAATAACTGGAATACCCGTCGCTGGATTTGGCGCCCGGGCATGAAACTTTTTGGTTATTTCAATATGCGTTTTTTTCGCCATGTCACCATTATTTGCGGTAATGCTGTAGGTGGCGGTTCAATCACCTATGCCAATACCCTACTTGTTCCACCTGAACATATTTGGGATGAAGGCACGTGGGCAGATGCAGCGGACTGGAAAAATGAAATGCCACAGCACTATGCTGAAGCAGAACGTATGCTTGGGGTGACTGATAATAAAATTTTCGGTCCTGCCGACCACATGCTAAAAAAAATGGGCGACGCAGTTGGTGTTGGACATACGTTTAAACCGACTCGTGTTGCAACTTTCTTTCCCCCCGAAGGTGAACAAGGTGGCAAGACCTACCCTGACCCGTACTTTAACGGCGAAGGTCCAGACCGCGGAACTTGTACGGCATGTGGCGGCTGTATGACAGGTTGCAAACACAACGCAAAAAATACATTAGATAAAAACTATTTGTATTTTGCCGAAAAAAATGGTGCCAAGGTTTACGAAGAAACCAAAGTTGTTGATGTTAAACCACTTAATGGTAAAGCCGATGGCAGCGATGGCTATGAAGTTACGACTGAATGTTCAAGCTCATGGTTTAACAAACAACGCCGTACATGGCGTGTTCGTAATGTGATTTTCTCAGCATCTTCTTTGGGTACGCAAGAGATGTTATTCCGTTTAAAACAGTCTGGTTCACTACCAAATATTTCTGATGATTTAGGCAATCGAGTTCGTACCAATGCCGAGTCGATTTTAGGCGTTCGCTTTTTTGGTAAAGATGTTGACATGAGTAAAGGTGTTGCCATTGGTTCAAGTATTTACATCGACCATGACACTCACATTGAAGCGACGCGTTACCAAACTGGTTCAGATGCCATGGGTCTTATGTGTACTTACATGGCTAAAGGCAAACCAGGTTGGACACGTATATTCTTTTGGTTATGGGCCTTAATCTGCCATCCATTTATTTTCCTTCGCATGAGTAATCCTGTCAGTTTCGCGCGTCAAACTTTAATTTTCTTGGTGATGCAAACAGCTGATGCCTCCATTAATATGCGCTTGAAACGTAATTGGTTCTGGCCTTTTGGCAAAGTATTATCGAGCGAAGGTAAAAAGCTACCTGTGTATATTCCACAGGCCAATGCATTTACCGAAAAAGTTGCCAAAATGTTTAATGGTCATCCAATGACGACTATTACCGAAATTTTGTTTAATGTACCTTTTACAGCGCACTGTATGGGTGGCTGTGCAATTGCTTCAAGCCCAGAGCGCGGTGTGGTAGATGGACAAAACCGTGTCTTTAACTATAAAAACTTATACGTTGTAGATGGCTCAATGTTAGGTGCAAATTTGGGCGTTAACCCAAGTCTCACCATTACAGCTCTTGCAGAACGCGCAATGTCTTATATTCCGGCTAAACATACTTTGGATGAGCAGCAAGATCATAGAGTAGATGCAGAAACCATAGAGATCACAAAAGCATCTGCTTAAAATAGAAATTTGTTTTATAAAAAAAGCCTATTTTAAATAGGCTTTTTCTTTCGCTTTTTTAATTACATCGCTACGGCTTTAGCACGAGCTGCATGCAACTTTTTATAGCTCTCGATCAGACGTAAATGGCGATCAAGTCCTTCTAGTTTCATACTTGTTGGTGTTAAACCATAGAAACGAACACTACCATCGACAGAACCTAATACCGCGTCCATTCGTGTATCACCAAACATACGGCGGAAATTAGTCAAGTAGTCTTCAAGCTCTAGTTCTTCATCTAACATCACTTCAAGCACTACGTTCATGCACTGGTAGAACAAGCCACGTTCAACGGTGTTGGTGTTATATTGCAAGTAAGTTTCGACAAGCTCTTTTGCTTCTTCAAACTGTTGTAAAGCAACATAAATCAGCAATTTCAGTTCTAAAATTGTGAGCTGCCCCCAAACTGTATTGTCATCAAACTCAATACCAATAAGTGTGGTGATTTCAGTGTAATCGTCCAACTCACATTCTTCTAAACGCTCAACCAATACCTCAAGCTGTTCATCATCCAAACGATGCAGATTTAGAATATCTTCACGGAATGAAAGTGCTTTATTGGTATTGTCCCAAATCAAATCTTCAACAAGATAAATTTCTGAATAATCTGGTACTAAAATACGGCAAGCAGTCGCACCTAAATGCTCATAGACTGCCATATACACTTCTTTGCCCATCTCTTCGAGAATGCCGAACAATGTTGCAGCTTCTTCTGCGTTCGACTCTTCGCCTTCGCCAGAAAAATCCCATTCAACAAAGTCATAGTCAGATTTAGAGCTAAAGAAGCGCCAAGATACCAAACCGCTTGAGTCAATAAAGTGCTCAACAAAGTTGTTCGGCTCAGTGACCGCATTACTTTGGAAAGTTGGTTGAGGCAAATCATTTAAGCCTTCGAAACTACGGCCTTGAAGTAATTCAGTCAGACTACGTTCTAACGCAACTTCAAAACTTGGATGCGCACCGAAAGATGCAAACACCCCACCCGTACGCGGGTTCATTAAAGTCACACACATTACAGGGAACTGGCCGCCTAACGATGCATCTTTAACTAATACAGGGAAACCTTGCTCTTCTAGACCTTTAATACCAGCAACAATACTTGGGTATTTTGCTAATACGTCTTCAGGAACATCTGGAAGTGCGATTTCACCTTCTAAAATTTCACGTTTTACAGCACGTTCAAAAATTTCAGACAAACATTGAACTTGAGCTTCTGCCAAAGTATTACCCGCACTCATACCATTACTTAAGTACAAGTTTTCAATTAAATTTGATGGGAAATAGACAACTTCACCGTCAGACTGGCGCACAAAAGGTAGAGAGCAAATGCCACGCTCTACGTTGCCTGAGTTGGTGTCATATAAATGCGTACCCAGTAACTCATCATCTGGGTTATAAATCTCAAGACAATATTCATCTAAGATTTCTTTAGGTAATTCACCATTTGGACCCGGTTTAAACCATTTTTCATCTGGATAATGCACAAATTCGGCATTGGCAATTTCTTCACCCCAGAACTGGTCGTTATAGAAGAAGTTACAGTTTAAACGCTCAATAAACTCGCCTAATGCAGACGCTAAAGCACTTTCTTTAGTCGCGCCTTTACCATTGGTAAAACACATCGGAGACTGTGCATCACGAATGTGTAATGACCACACATTTGGCACGATATTACGCCAAGACGCGATTTCAATCTTCATACCCAAATTTGCCAAAATAGATGACATATTGGCAATGGTTTCTTCTAATGGCAGGTCTTTACCTTGAATATAGGTATGGCTTTCTGAAGTTAAGCTTGGCAATAACAATGCTTGTGCATCTGCATCGATGCTTTCAACTTCTTCAATAATAAATTCGGGACCCGTTTGAATCACTTTTTTAACAGTACAACGATCAATCGAACGTAAAATCCCTTGGCGATCTTTCTCTGAAATATCGGCTGGTAATTCAATTTGAATTTTAAATGTTTGCTTATAGCGGTTTTCAGGATCAACAATATTATTTTGCGATAAACGAATATTATCGGTTGGGATATCTCGAGCGGCACAATACACTTTCACAAAGTACGCTGCGCACAATGCTGACGATGCTAAAAAGTAGTCAAATGGGCCCGGTGCCGAACCGTCACCCTTGTAGCGAATTGGTTGATCGGCAATTACCGTAAAGTCATCGAACTTAGCTTCCTGTCGAAGATTGTCGAGATAATTAACCTTGATTTCCATGCTGGCACCTAAATATTTTTATGTGTCAGCACAGACACATAAAATTCTAAATATTGAAAAATAAGCCGAATCACAGCGAAGAAATTGACTTAAAAAAATGAGAGATTAAAGCCATGTGTTTAATGAACGACTCAATTGGCTTTAATAAGATTGGCGGTATTATAGAGGGATTTTGTGAAGTTGATAACTAAAGTTAAAACATTGCTGCTCACAATGTTTTAACTTGTCTTTAATTTAATAAATATTGAGTGTTAAAACTTAAAAGTGTAATCGACATTTAACCGCGTTTCATTTGTCGAATGAAAGGTCATATTGGTAGGCATATCGTTGCGATAGTGAGAAAAACGAGCTCGCACTCCCAAACCTTTTAACTTACCTTCAGGAATTTTATAGCCTAAATCAAATTCCATCGACTCTTCTTTAAAACGCTGATCGCCATATTGCAACAAATCAATGTCTTCACCTTTTGCATAGCGGGTCATAAAGCGCAGACCGTTTAACGAAACATCACCTAGTCGTGCATTTTTAAAGTCATATTCATAACGAATCGAATAGACTTTTTCATCTTTATTTGAATAGTCAGAACTCATAAAATCAAGCACAACCGGACTTTCAGTTCCTGACAAAAATGGTAAACCAGTCGAGCCAAATGACTGCATGTAGCCCAAAGAAACCGTATGGTTTTGATAGTTCAAACCAAATAAGCCACTAATATGTCGGTTATCGACCTCTCCTATTTTTTTACTTCCAGTTTCTTCACTATTAAAAAAACGCACGTCGCTTAAAAAATTAAGTTGATCATTTAAAGGTTGTTTGCCGTTAAAACCTAAAAATTGTTGCTGGTAAATGTCTTTGAGTTCAGCATGGTAAGCCCGTAGACGATAATCCTTTAACTGATAGCTTCCACCTAATGTATAAAAAGAATCAGTAGTTGCCGCTTTGTCAAAACGATGGTTGATATTGTCTGTTCCAACATCGGTATAACGAATTGAGTCGCGCTGACGTACTTCGTCGACATAAAAGCCTTCGAGTTGAAGATTTGGAATTTCATTTGAAACAAAACGGATACCACGGTAAGTCTGAGGGAACAAACGCGCTGGCGATGAAAAAATGGTCGGTAATTGTGGAACTAAGTCCCCCACAAAAAGCTCATTTTTCCTAAATTTAGCCTTTCCTGTAATGCCGATTTTTCCATAATAATCATCACGCGAGTTATCGGTATTCACTGGTAATAAGCCACTACGCGCATAGTCATCAGCACGGCTTCCCATCAGGTTAAAACCTGCCATTGCCAGTACATCAACACCAAACCCAACCGCACCTTCAGTATAACCAGACTGTCCTTTAAAAATTAAACCCTGCGCCCAATCTCTACCTGCTGTATAAGGATATGGGTCTTTTTTATAGTCTCGGTCAAAGTAAAAATTACGTAGTGTTAGCTCAGCTTTACTATCTGCAAGAAATTCGGCATGCACAACTTGACTAAATAATGGGCACAAGCATACCCCCACCCATACTGGTGTCTTTTTCATTTTTTATCTCAACTATTTAATTTTTAATGGATTAAGGTGCTGTTTTAAGCGAGTAGTTCTGCTCTTTCTTACTTCGGTAAAAAGCACTACCCAAACTTAAAATCAGGAAAATAGCCAAAATAAACACCACACCGTAATAGGCATACAGCGTTGCGGGTGCTATACCTTTATCCAGGAAGATGCCTGCAACCGTTGGCGATAAAATTGCCCCAATTCGTCCAAAACCAATTGCATAGCCCACGCCGCGACTACGGATTTCAGCATCATAAATTGTTGGAGAAATAGAATATAAACCTGCCACACAGCCATTAATGAGTGTGCCAAGTAATAACCCCACCATGAGTGCAATGCTCACTTGAGATGAGACAGCGACAAATAGGAAAACACATGCCGAGGTTAGTCCTAAAAACAGGCTTAAGGCATAGAAGATTTTCATACGTGATGCCAATAAACCAATAATGGCTGCCCCGAAAATCCCACCAATACTAATTAAAATACCAGTACTTACGCCTTGCTCTGGTGACATTCCCATTGAAATTAGAATTTTTGGTGTCCAGCTCATGACAAAGTAAAATCCAAACATTACTAAAAAGAATGCAAACCACAAACAAAGCGTTTGAAATCCAAGTTGTCCAGCAAATAATTTGCCCAGCTCACTGCCATTTTGCGTGCTGATTTTTTCATAACGCGGCATAACTGGTAATTCGTTTAGCCCCATACGATTTACAGTTGCATTAATTCGTTCTAGTGCCTGTTTTGGTCGTTTCGCGAGTAAGTAATCTAAAGATTCAGGTAATAACCATGCGCTGATCAGCAGCATTGCAATGGTAGTAACCCCTCCTGCTAAAAAGATTGAGCGCCAACCTAAATGCTCAATCAATGCCAGTGATAATACTCCACCAAGCGTCGCGCCAATTCCATAACCGGTAGACATTAAACTCACTGCAAGACTGCGCCAGCGAGCATTGGCATATTCACTTGCCAATACATTACTACTCGCAAGGATGCCCCCCACCCCAATTCCGGTAATAAACCGAAGTGCAGCTAACATGCCGTGGCTTTGTACAAAAGCACAGCCCAGCATGCTAAGACCTGCAATTACAAGACAAACTAAGATGAGTAAACGACGACCGATTTTATCGGCTAAAGGCGCGAGAAAAATTGAACCAGCAGCCATTCCAAAAAGGCCAGCACTTAACAACAAGCCAATTTGTGCGCCTGAAAGTGACCATTCTGCTGACACGGATGGAGCAGTAAATGCCATTACCATCACGTCAAAGCCATCAATAATATTGAGACAAATACAGATCAAAATGACGAACCATTGATAGCGGCTCATATTGTTTTGATTGATCTCACTTAGAACGTCTCTTTCCATTTGTGTATCTCCCTTGGATAAGACATACACACGACATTGCTGATATGAGCGATTGGGTGGTTATGCACATCCGTATCCATAATGACCTAGAGGAATATTTTTTTGAGCATCCTGCTCTTTTTCTATACTGAATATTTGGATCCAAAAAATCAACTAAAATTATAAACAGATTATTAAAAAGTATATAAACACATAAATTATATAAGTATAAAATTATTAAAAACATAAAATTAGAATGCTTGAATATTTTTATGGATCCATATTAAAAAATCTATTATGATCGATTCCAGAGCATTTTTTAGCCAAAAAAAGCTCAGTTTATTTCCAGGAAATGCAAGATGCATTTTTAAAACATCAAAGGATTGTTGTTATGAAACTCAAAAGAGTAAGCCAGCTTACATTGGGACTTTTTTTTGCCAGCCAATTATTTTACACAACGCAAGCAGCACCTCCAAAAAATCAACAACCACCTAATATCATGATTATTTTAGCCGATGATCTTGGATTTTCAGATATTGGTGCTTATGGTGGCGAAATTAAAACTCCTCATATTGATAGTCTGTTAAAGCAAGGAAAAATGCTTTTTAATTTTCATGCTTCATCAATGTGCTCACCTACTCGTGCACAGCTTATGACAGGTGCCGATAACCACTTGGTAGGTTTAGGTGCGATGTATGAAACTTCAAAACGACAAGAAAAATTGGTTGGAGCCGATAGCCCGCGTGCACTCCTCAAAATTGATGGCTATTCAGGTCATTTAACGCAAAATGCTTATACACTCGCAGAGATTTTAAAGACAAAAGATTATTACACCTTCATGGTTGGTAAATGGCACTTAGGCTATGCGCCCGAACAAAACCCTAAAGCCCGTGGTTTTGATCAATCTTTTGCTCTGCTCGATGGCTTCGATTTACATTTTAAAGACCAACCTAAAAACTATCCGCGTAACACCCAATACACTGAAAATGGTCAAAAGACCACTTTGCCTGACAACTACTACTCGACCGACTTTTTTACACAAAAAGCGTTTGAGTACTTAGACAAAAATAAAGCGCAAAAACCATTTTTTGCCTACCTAGCCTATACCGCTCCACACTGGCCACTACAAGCACCTGCTCATTATAGAGACCTATATAAAGGTAAATATGATCAAGGCTACGATGCAATTCGTAAACAACGCTTTCTTAGACAAAAGCAATTAGGATTAATTCCAGCAAACGCAGAATACCCAGTCGAGCGTGGCAACCAAGCTTTAGGCACCAAAAGCTGGAATGAACTCACCCCCCAAGAGCGCAAATACGAAGCACGTAAAATGGAAGTTTATGCGGGCATGGTTACCCAGTTAGACGACCGCGTGGGTGATGTCATTCAATATCTTAAAAAGCATCATTTATATGACAACACTTTAATTGTGTTTATGTCAGATAACGGCGCTGAAGGCGGCGATCATAATTTCCCAATGGGTGATGCCGACAATCGCTATGAAAATATAGGTAACGCCAGCTCATATGTTTACATGGGACCACGCTGGGCCGAAGTGAGCAGCACCCCATTTACGCACTGGAAGTCAGCTGCTTCAGAAGGCGGAGTACGAGTTCCATTTATTGTTAAATCGCCTGTGCAGATTTCCAAACAACGTGGAATTAACAATAACTTTGCGACAGTCAGAGATATATTCCCAACTGTAATGGAACTAGCGGGTATTCAAAATAATCAGGTTTATCCAACTTCAAGCACCAAAATTAAACCGTCGGGCTTTAGCCTAATTCCTGCGTTTAAAGATAATACTGACCGTATTCGTCCTGTTAATTATTATGACTTTAAAGAATTGCATGGCAGCCGCTACGCAAAAACTGACGAATGGAAACTTATTGAAAACTCACCTTCTAAATTTAAGAGCTATGGCTGGGAGCTCTACAATTTAAAAACAGATTTTAATGAGCAACATAATGTTTATGCAGAACATCCTGAGATCGTCAAAGTCTTAAATGACAAATATTTAAGATATGCCGATGAAAATGGTGTTGTGGATTTTGAGCAATACAACAAAAAGTAGAGAAAACCAGATGAAACAGATCATAATGCTTTCATCTTTCCTGTTACTTTGTGCATGCCAAAAAACTACACCTCAACTAGAACAGACCACCTTGCCCAACTTAGGCAGCAAAGCTAAATGTAATTCTTATTCAGGCCTTCCTTCGGGATGGCCTAACAATAAAGAAGCAGGCATGGCCAAGCTTCCGCAAGGAAAAATTGTTCTAGGCACCACACAAGGTTATGAAGATGAACGCCCATTAAATTTACAGACAACTTCCGTTCCCGCTTTTTTAATTGATGCAACTGAAGTCACCAATGCCCAATTTCAAGAGTTTGTTAAACAAACGGGTTATGTCACCGATGCAGAGAAGCAAGGCGGCGCAGCTATGTTTGTACAGCCAGATCATCCAGTTGAAGAATTACAGTGGTGGAAATTTGAAAAAGGGGCCAATTGGAAACACCCATGGGGCCCAAACAACCCTAAACAACCAGCACCTCACGAGCCTGTTCGTATGGTGACATGGAATGATGCTTACGCTTATGCAAACTGGCTAGGTCATGACTTACCGACTGAGCTTGAGTGGGAATATGCAGCCAAAGGTTTTCAGCAAAACTCCGATATTGGCCCTACTCATGAAGGCCATATTGTAGCCAACTTCTGGCAAGGTGAATTTCCATACAAAAATGTTCAGGAAGATGGTTTTAAGGATGTTGCCCCTGTTGGCTGTTTTAGTAAAAACCCATTTGGGCTATATGACTTGATTGGCAATGTATGGGAATGGACGCAAACACCCTATACAGGTCCACGAGATCACCATATGGGGGATCCATCGAAATATCGGCAAAGTCACGAACAGATTTTGCAATACACGATTAAAGGTGGATCTTATTTATGTGCAACCAACTATTGCGCGCGTTATCGTGCTGCCGCGAGGCATCCACAGGAACTCGACCTTGCCACCAGCCATGTCGGATTTAGAACAGTAAAACGCTTTTAAACGGATTTAAAAATGAAGCATATTTTTATTTATGGGATTTTCTTCTCAGGGACAACCCTTGCCTGTTGTTTAGCTCATAGTGAAGTAGATGTTAATTTTCAAAATACACTCACACTAAAAACATTCAACTTTGACAGACAATATGAAAATGGTACTAGTCCCGATACTCATAGCTTGAGTCAAGGCTTCGTTTATCGTGGTGACTGGACAACCAAGCTTAATGAGGTTCAGCTCCACCTCAATCCAAGCATCCAATATGCTTATCGCCTAAGTAGCGACCAACACACCAATGATATGATCATACCCTTTGACCCTAACGCCCAGAAACAAGCACAAGACCAAGTTAAATATGGCTTAGGTGCTGGAGTTGAATATCAAAACTTTCGCATGAATGTAGGTGAAATCACTCCCGATTCACCACTTACGCCACAAGTGGATACACATCAATTACGAGTTAACTATAAAGGCTTGGAATTAAAATATAAGACACCGCAACAAAATTTCGAGCTGGGTTTGATTAACCGTTATTCACCAAAAAATGAGGAGGACTACCACAAACTCGCCATTTCAAAACATGAATCTGACGGCCTCTATTTCTTTCAATGGGACGGCAATACACCTCGGTACCACTGGAAATTTTATAATGGTTACTTAACAGATCTCATCAATCAAAGTTACTTTGCTTTTGATTATCAGTGGACAAAGCAGCACACCACAAAATTACGTGTGTTTCGCCACGACGACGTCGGTAAATCAAAACTTGGAGAATATGACAATACATCCTTAGGCGCTATGCATTTTATCAAACATGGCAACTTTACAACTGGAATTGGCTACCAAGAAAACTTTGGCAAAGATGGAATTCCAAAACTCGACAATATGCCTATCCCGCATATGGTGAACTGGACCTTAGGCGCGTTTACCAAAGCAGATGAAAAGTCTTATCATTTCGTTGCCTCGTATGACTTTAAAGACTATATCAAGGGTCTAAAAATCACCTATAAATATATTTATGGCGATTCATTTCAAACCATGAACCAAAATGATTTTGAACAAGAAAGTGATGTGTTGATTCAGTACGACCTAAATGCTTGGATTAAAAATCTTAAGCTTCTTTTCTTAAATATTAACTACGACACCAAACATGGCAAAAGTCTGGATGAACAGCGCATGATGCTTCACTACACGGTTAATTTCTAAATCTTTACACTCCAATAATGGCTTAACTATAGCCATTATGGATCCAAATTAAGATGAATAAAAATTTAGCCTCTAAAATTCAAAGTAAATACAAAAGTCTTTAATAGCAATTAAAAATATACAAAAACAACCAAACCTAAAGATCAATATTTTTAAAAAATATACTGCCTATCAATTGACCAATATTTTTATTTATTATAAATTGGATCCAATAAGTGATAAGGAGTCGTCACAATGTTTATTAAAAATGCTTGGTATGTTGCCTGCCGCCCAGAAGAAATCCAAGACAAACCATTAGGTCGCACTATTTGTGGTGAAAAAATTGTTTTTTATCGCGGTAAAGAAAACCAAGTTGCAGCCGTTGAAGATTTTTGTCCCCATCGCGGCGCCCCACTTTCACTTGGCTATGTAGAAGATGGCAACCTTGTGTGTGGTTATCATGGTTTAGTCATGGGTTGTGACGGAAAGACCGTTTCAATGCCAGCTCAACGTGTAAATGGTTTCCCTTGCAACAAAGCATATGCAGTTGTCGAAAAGTTCGGCTTTATTTGGGTATGGCCAGGCGAGAAAGCTTTAGCAGAAGAAGCAAAACTGCCAACTTTAGAATGGGCAGATCATCCTGAATGGAGCTATGGCGGAGGCCTGTTTCACATTCAGTGTGACTATCGCCTGATGGTCGACAACCTGATGGATTTAACCCACGAGACCTATGTTCACTCAAGCAGTATTGGGCAAAAAGAGATTGATGAGTCATTGCCTGTCACTAAAGTTGACGGCGACCATGTCATTACCGAACGCTATATGGAAAATGTGATCGCACCTCCATTTTGGCAAATGGCCCTTCGCGGTAATCATTTAGCAGATGATGTACCTGTTGACCGTTGGCAACGTTGTCACTTCTTTGCTCCAAGTAATGTGCATATTGAAGTCGGTGTAGCACACGCTGGACATGGTGGTTATCACGCACCAAATGACAAAAAAGTTTCTTCAATTGTGGTCGATTTTATTACGCCAGAAACTGAAACCTCACACTGGTATTTCTGGGGAATGGCACGTAACTTCCAGCCAGACAATGCTGAACTCACCGATCAAATTCGCGAAGGCCAAGGCAAAATCTTTACTGAAGATTTAGAAATGCTGGAGCAACAACAACAAAATATTTTAAACAACCCACATCGCAAGTTACTGATGCTCAACATCGACGCAGGCGGTGTCCAGTCCCGTAAGGTGATTGAGCGACTACTTGCCGAAGAAAATAAAACACCTCCTGAAACGTCCGCACAGAAGTTTCCAAACATTCGGATTATTTAAAGGAGCATGAACATGGACGTTATTATTCAAAAAATTCACCAGCTTACCCCGACCATTCGTGCGTTTGAATTGGTTGCAGCAAATGGTACAGCGCTGCCGAGTTTTGAAGCAGGTGCGCATATTGATGTGCACCTAAAAAACGGCCTCACCCGTCAATATTCACTTTCAAACTGCTGCACTGAAAAGCATCGCTACGTCATTGGTGTTTTACATGATGCCAATTCACGCGGTGGCTCACGTTGCATCCACACCGAATATCGTGAAGGCGATCATTTAAAAATTGGTGAGCCGCGTAATTTATTTGAGATTCATCCTCAAACCAAACAGGCGGTTTTATTTGCGGGTGGTATTGGTATTACCCCGATTTTGTCGATGGCATATCGGCTTAAGTCGGCCAATATTCCTTTTGAATTGCACTACTTCGTTCGTAGTCATGAAATGATTGCCTTCTATGGCAACTTAACCGAACACTTTGGTGACCAAGTTCATTTTCACATTCAAGACCAACCAGACACCGAATGTAATATGGCAGAGGTTTTGGGCCAAGCTTCACCTGATAAACACTTATATGTGTGTGGACCTACAGGGTTTATGCAGTTTGTCATGAGCTCGGCCGAACAAGCGGGTTGGCATAGCGAACAGTTACATCAAGAGCATTTTGTTGCTCAAAAGGTAGATACGTCCAACGATGAAGCTTTCACCATTGAAGTGAAAGGTACGGGCCGCCGAATTGAAGTATTACCAGAGCAGACAGCAACAGAAGCATTAATTGCAAATGGTTTTGATATTCCTGTTTCGTGTGAACAAGGTATTTGTGGTACGTGCATTACCCGTGTAGTAGAAGGCACTCCAGATCATCGAGATATGTTTATGACCGATGAGGAACATGCATTGAATGACCAGTTTACGCCCTGCTGTTCTCGTGCAAAAACTAAACATCTTGTGATTGAGCTTTAACTCGAAAGTTCCTTTATTCAAAAATAAAGGAACTTTTCACTTTAAGCGCTGAGAACATTTCTTAGGGTTTCACCTAAAATCACCACACTACTGTGTTCGCGCATTAACGTTTCAGCACGCCCTGCCTGACGATGTACCAATGCATCGAAAATCGAACAATGCTGCAAATGTGCATAGTGCAAACGGCGATATTCCGATAAAGCTTGGTTCTGGTCATAGGTAATGGCTTGGGCAGAAGCCATTGGCAATTGGTTGTTTTTTGCTAAGGCTTGGATAAGCGCAACGTTTTGCGCTCCCTCAATAATAGTGTCATGAAAGATGACATTAAAATGGTGATAACGTTCTAGCTCAGCATCACCAAACTCGTCTTTTTCATTAAAGAGTTTTTCAGTTTCCTGAATGCAATGTTGCAAGGTCTTTTTCTGATCTTCGCTTAAGCCTTGTTCTGCCAAAGTTTTCGCAGCCAACCCTTCCAGCACACCGCGTACTTCGAGCGCATCATGAACAAGTTGCTCTGAAATTTCACGAACCGTGTAACCACGAGTTGGGTTTTTAATGAGGAGGCCTTCTTGCTCGAGCAACCGAAAGGCAATACGAACAGGCTGCCTTGAAACACCAAGTAACTCGGCAGTCGGAATTTCGGCAATTCTAGCACCGCCTTCAAGTTCCCCTGAAATAATCATTTTTCTTAGTTTAAGTAAAACTTGTTGTCCTGAAGACATTCGCTGCCACACATCACCAAAAACGTCACTTCGATGCTAGCAAGTTCATTTGTAAAATGAAATAAATTTTCTGTTTGAATCTAACAGCTCAGACATTTATAAGCGTCAACTTAATTGATCAAGATTAAATTAATTTTTTAAAAAAGTACTCAACTTGGTTTACCGTCATATCAAAATTAACTTATTTTTTATTTTTAAATTGATAAAATATAGTCATAAATTCATTAAATAATATAAATAAAAATATTGATTATTAAGAATAATTTAAAGATTATTCTATAATAAATCTTCACAAAAACCTCTTTAATAAAAAATAAATTTATAATATATTTTAAACTCATTTATTTTAGATGATAGGTATTTAATTACTTTTTATTAAATATTTACTTTCAAATCACTCATTAAAAAGGATGACTTCATTCTCGTTTTAAAATTAATAACACAGCTTTAAAACGATAATTTTAAAAATTATTTATACTTATCAGATTAGAGATTTATCAATGAGAAATTTATTATTTTTTAAAAAATTACCACTAATTATTGCATTAAGTATGGGCTTAATGGCTTGTAATGATAGCGATAATGATCCAAATGAAACTTCACCTGTTACGACTCCTTCCGCAAGTGTTGCCTTACAAGTGTTTGATAATACTACAGGTAGTCAAATTAATAATGCTCAAGTTAGCATAGTAAATAAAACAGTATCATTAAATACTGATATAGAAGGTAAAGCACAACTACAAAAAATTGCTGTTGGTCGATCTGTCATTAAAATTAGTAAAACTGGTTATGCAGATCAATTTGTTACTGTCGATTTAGTGGATAAGCAAGAACTCTCAGGTATTATTGTTCAACTCATACCTTTAAATTTAGGAGGGTCTGTTTCTGCCATCACTGGTGGAACGGTAAACTTAGCAAACAGTACAGCTCAAGTTATTATTGCTCCAAATAGTCTAAAACGTGTAGATGGACAGCCTATTCAAGGTAATGTAAATGTGAGTTTTGCCCTCATTAACACTGCACAAGAAGTGCGCAATATGCCAGGCGACCTAGCAACCCAAGTGAACAATACAAGAGCGCCGTTAGAAAGTTTTGGAGCCATGGTTGTTGATTTGAGAGATAGCACTGGTGCAAAAGTTGAACTGATAGCTAACCAATTGGCTAATATTCGTATTCCTTTAATGGCGAGAGGAATTGCCCCTGCTACCATTCCACTTTATTATTTTGACCCTACTCGTGGTTATTGGCTTCAGGATGGTAACCAAACACTCACCTTACAGATGGATAATAACGGAAATCGTTTCTACACAGGTAACTCAAGTACATTAAATGTTGTAAATGCAGATATTCCTTATCAGACAACAAATGTTGCTGGCTGCTTAGCAGATTCAAGTGGAAAACGAATTGCTAATGCTCAAATTTTGCTTGAGGGTAAAGACTACTCTGGCTACACCATTACCAATACCAACAATAATGGTGAGTTCTCAGCCGCAGCAAAACAAAACTCTATTGTATTAATTAATGGTCAAGCAAATAGTTTACGCAGTAATACCGTTGAACATACTGTATTAGCATCAAATAGCACTTTAAATGATTGCTTAGTTTTAACAGAGCCAAGCCAAAATATTACGGTTAGGTTGACTTGGGGCCAAAACCCCGATGATATTGACTCGCATATGCTAGCCCCGGATGGCAGTCATGTTTCATACAGTGCCCAAGGAGCATTACTGCAACATCCTTTTATAAATTTAGATGTTGATGATACGACCAGCTATGGCCCTGAAGTGATCACATTAAGTAAATTGATGGTAGGTGATTACCATTATTTTGTTCACAACTATTCAGGCACATCGAATCCCGGTATTTTTGGCTCACCAATAAAAGTTGAATTAAATACAATGAAAGGTACTCAAATTTTTACCCCTACTTCAAATACTGGAGAAAGCTTCTATTGGAGCGCATTTAAAATTAAAGTTGCTGAAAATTGTGATATTACAGTGACCCCAACAAAACAATGGCTAAATTCAGAACCAACAGTCTCTCCATCTGCAATAAAATATTGCTCTAAATAAATTTAGTATTATATACAGCGATTTAAATAATCTTTAGATCGCTGTTCCTTAAATTATTACTATAATTTACTAATTTTAGAAAATCTTAATCTAAATTATTTAAAATTCTTAAGATTATTGACCATAATATCGAGATTATTACGAATTAAATAAGCCAAGTTAATATCAATGCCTTCAAGCATTTTTTCTTCAACTTTTAAAACCACTTCATTACATTTATTTAGCTTATCAATACCACTGTCGGTCAGCGTAATTAGAATACGGCGGCCATGTGTTGGGTCTGGTTTTTTCTCAATCCAGCCATTGACCAGTAAATCTTGCAAAATTTTGTTGGCTGATTGCGGCTTAATGAAAGAGCGCTCAGCAAGCTTGGCATTAGATAAATTACTTTTTGAAGCTAAAACAGAAAGTGCAGTAAATTGCGGTAAGGTAATTTCAAGCTCTTTTAAATGTTCTGTTAAATGTTTACTAATAATTCGGTCAACACGAGCAATCATATAACTTAACTTAGGCTCATCTTCTACTTTTTTTGGAACTAAATTCGAACGTACCATAACCTTTCATTCATCATAAGAAAATCTGTAGTGAAAGTATGAGGTTCTAACCCCATACTTTCGTTAAAACTTAGCGAGCACCTGAGCTTTGTACTAAATGTACAGGCTGTTTAGGTTTCTTGACAAGAAGTAATGCAGAGATCGCTGCAATTAAAATCACTGGAATACTTGAACCAATCACGATGGTCGAGCTTTGCCCAAGCGAGAGTAAAAAACCAGCCATTAAAGGTCCAGCAAACGAACCAATACGCCCGATTGCAACCGCAGCGCCAACTCCGGTTCCACGCATTTCGGTTGGATAATACATGGCAGCCAAACCATACAACGCCGATTGCCCACCCACAATGAATAAGCCACAGCCCACTGCCGAAAGTGCAAGTAAAGCAACGGTTGGGGATATTGCTAAACAACAAAGCGAAAATAAAATACCGAGATAAATCAGCTTAATCACAAAACTCATGCGTAATTTATCAAGTAATACACCCATGAGAATTGAACCTAAAATTCCACCAACGTTGTAGCCCATCTGTACATAGTTTGCCTGAAGTTTCGATAAGCCTTGCGCGCCCATCAGTAACGGCAACCAGTTCAACAAGAAATACAGTACCACCAGCGTACAGAAAAAACTGACCCAAAGTTGAATGGTCGACATACGACGCTCTTTTGCAAATAAAACTTCCAAGAATGGAGTCGTTTTTTGCGCTTGACCTTTACGTTGCAGGTAATCATTTGACTCAGGTAAAAAGCGCATAATCAGTGGAATGAGTAAAATTGGCGCAATCCCACCAATATAGAAAATATGACGCCACTCTGCGTCGCCAGCCAACGACATGGCAACTACAGAAGTAAGTAATCCACCAAAAGGAATACCGCTATACATAATACTTACCGCGGTACCTTTATATTTATCAGGTACAGCTTCAGATGCCAGTGTAATCATCATTGGAAGTGCCCCACCCATTCCTAAACCAGTACAAAAACGAATGAGTAACAGCAAACTAAAGTTAGCAGCATAAGCCGTTAGCAAAGACATAATTCCAAAAAGTAAAATACTAAAAATCAGAATTTTCTTACGCCCGACAATATCGGCAAATCTACCGCCTAATATTGCACCTGGTAACGTCCCTAAAATTGCAGCACTAAACGCCCACGCCATCTGGGCATTGTCTAACATGAACTCAGCCCGCATTCGTGGAGCGGCTACCCCCATTGATTGAAGATCAAACCCTTCAAAAATTGCTATGGCAAAGCACAGTAGCAACGTGATTTTTGCCCTTGAAGGCTGTCCTGATATTTTTTCCATTGTGTTGTCCTTTATTGACTAGTCGTTCCATTTAGCCCTTTGTGTATTGTTGTTTAAACACACCAAAAATATCAGTTAAACTTACTAAAAAATCAACATATTTTTATATTAAATTAATTTAAAAAATAATTATTAATTAAAATACAATGAATTAAAAAATATTTATGAAATTTTATAAAAAAGACTTGAATGTAAGTTTAACTGATATTAGATTAAATCCCAGAACAGCTAAAAATCATTCAAGGAGTATGAAGATGAGTTATGAAAACCGCTGGGAAACAGTAGATGTCAAAGTTGAAGATGGAATTGCATGGGTAACACTAAACCGCCCAGAAAAGAAAAATGCCATGAGCCCAACACTCAATCGTGAAATGATTGATGTGCTCGAAACTCTTGAGCTTGATCAAGATGCGCGTGTTTTAGTTTTGACGGGTGCTGGTGACTCTTGGACAGCGGGTATGGATTTGAAGGAATATTTCCGTGAAGTCGACACTCAGCCTGAAATTTTCCAAGAACGTATTCGCCGTGACTCTTGTCGCTGGCAGTGGCAACTTCTTCGTATGTATTCAAAACCAACTATTGCTATGGTCAACGGCTGGTGTTTTGGAGGCGGTTTCTCACCTTTAGTGGCTTGTGACCTCGCAATTGCAGCCGATGAAGCAACTTTCGGTTTATCTGAAATTAACTGGGGAATCCCGCCAGGTAACCTTGTAAGCAAAGCAATGGCAGATACCGTAGGTCACCGTGCATCTTTGTACTACATCATGACGGGTAAAACCTTTAGTGGTAAAGAAGCTGAAACCATGGGCCTTGTGAACAAAAGCGTACCGCTTGCCCAATTAAAAGCAGAAGTGACTGAACTTGCAAATTGCTTACTTGAGAAAAACCCTGTGGTTCTTCGTACCGCTAAAAATGGATTTAAGCGTTGCCGCGAACTGACATGGGACCAAAACGAAGACTACTTATATGCCAAACTTGATCAATGTATCCACCGCGATACAGAAAATGGCCGCCAAGAAGGTTTGAAACAATTCTTAGATGAAAAATCAATTAAACCGGGTTTACAGAGTTATAAACGTACTGGTTAACTTTTGATACTTTAATGGCAATGTAAGGACGCAACCCATGCAAAATGTACAGTTACTTATTCACGGTCGATCTGTTGATGCATCAAATCAGGCAACTTTTGAGCGTATTAGCCCAATTGATGGATCAGTAGCCAGTAAAGCTGCTGCCGCAACACTGGAAGATGTTGACCGTGCAATCGATTCGGCACAGCAAGCTTTTAAAGTATGGTCGAAACTCTCGCCTACTGAGCGCCGTTTACGCTTATTAAAAGCAGCCGATTTAATGGACCAAAAAACCGAGCAATTCATTGAAACTGGAATGCAAGAAACAGGTTCAACTGCAACATGGTATGGGTTTAACGTTCACCTTGCTGCTAACATGTTACGGGAAGCAGCAGCGATGACCACACAAATTGACGGAAGCCTGATTCCATCAGATGTGCCGGGCAATCTTGCGATGGGTGTACGAGTTCCTTGCGGTGTCATTGTTGGCATTGCACCTTGGAACGCCCCTGTGATTTTGGCAACACGTGCGCTTGCTATGCCTTTGGCTTGTGGTAACACGGTTGTGTTAAAAGCATCGGAAGCCTGCCCAGCAACACATCGTCTCATTGGTGAAGTGTTACATGAAGCAGGTCTGGGTGAAGGTGTGGTCAATGTGATTACGCATGCCGCCGAAGATGCACCACAAATCGTGGAGCGTTTAGTGTCTCATCCAGCTGTGAAACGCATTAATTTTACCGGTTCAACCAAAGTTGGAAAAATTATTGCCGAGACTGCTGCCAAATATTTAAAACCTGTTTTACTTGAATTGGGTGGGAAAGCCCCTGTCGTAGTTTTAAATGAAGCTGACATTAATGAAGCCGTAAATGCAGTTGCTTTTGGAGCATTCTTTAATCAGGGGCAAATCTGTATGTCAACCGAACGTGTTTTGGTTCAAGACAAAATTGCCGATCAATTTATTGAGAAACTGATTGAAAAAACCCGCGCTATTCGGGCAGGTAATCCAACCTCAAAAGACAATGTACTCGGTGTTTTAGAAAGTCGCCGTGCTGCAAGCCGTATTCAGCATTTGCTAGAAGATGCCCAAAACAAAGGGGCTGACTTACCTTTAGGCATCCATATTGAAGACACCACCATGCAACCGACACTGGTGCTCAATATTAAACCTGACATGCTGCTTTACCATGAAGAATCATTTGGACCTGTATGCACAGTTCAACGTTTTTCAAGCATTGAAGAAGGCGTAGCACTGGCAAATGACAGCGAGTTCGGCCTTTCTTCAGCAGTGTTTAGCCAAAATATTTCGCAAGCACTGGAAGTCGCTAAACAGATTGATTCGGGTATTTGTCATATTAACGGCGCAACCGTACATGACGAAGCTCAAATGCCATTTGGCGGAACAAAATCGAGTGGTTACGGACGTTTTGGTAGTAAAGTCTCTGTTGCCGAATTTACCGAACTACGCTGGATTACCATTCAAACCCAATCACGTCATTACCCGATTTAGTCAGGCTAATGCGAATACCGACATATTAAATAAAAATTGCATGATGCAAAAAAATAAAGCGCAGTGATGCGCTTTCCATGGAGTGAAAGAAATGCAAATGAATGCCACTCAATCACAAGACCGCGAACGGTTCGTAAAATTAGGGCAACATGATATTCATTATCACCATAAAGATGACACGCTCTATATCAGCCCCAAAGAGCAATTAAAACCGTACCCACAAAAACTGACAGATCGGTTAATTCATTTTGCACAAACCAAACCAGACCATATTTTTGCAGCAAAACGCAATGCTCAAGGTGAATGGGTCAAACTGAGTTATGCAGAAGTTTTACAACGTGCATGGCACATTGCTCAGGCATTACATGAACGTAAGTTAAGCCAAGAACGACCACTCATCATTTTAAGTGGTAATGATCTGGAACATTTAACACTGTCTATGGCTGCCATGCTGGCGGGTGTGCCTTTCTCTGCTATTTCACCCGCCTACTCTCTGATTTCTCAAGACTTTGGCAAACTCAAACATGTGTTTGAAGTGCTCACTCCTGGTATGGTCTATGCCAGCGATGGACAAGCCTTTGCCAAAGCCATTCAAGCATGTATTACACCTGACATTGAAGTGGTGACCAATAAAGGGATTGTGGGCGATCAGATTTGCACATCTTTTCAATCGCTTTTAGATACGCCAGTTTCAAATGTTCAAGAATTTTATCAGACCCTTGATGAAAACCAGATTGCCAAATTCTTATTTACATCAGGTTCAACCAAATTACCTAAAGCTGTACCGACCACACATTTAATGTTGTGTGTTAATCAGCAAATGCTATTGCAGACTTTCCCTGAGTTTGAAGAAACGCCGCCTGTCCTACTCGACTGGCTGTCTTGGCACCACACATTTGGCGGCAGTCACAATGTCGGCATCGCACTCTATAACGGTGGTACGATTTACATTGATGATGGCAAACCCGTTACCGGAAAATTTGACGAAACTATTCGTAATCTCAAAGAAATTTCTCCGACAGTTTATTTAAATGTGCCAAAAGGTTGGGAAGAACTCACCGAAGCGTTAGAAAAAGATGAAGAATTAAGAGACCGCTTTTTTGCCAAAGTTAAAATTCTATTCTTTGCAGGTGCAGCGCTTTCAGAAGCGGGCTGGAACAGACTCGATAAAATTGCTCAGCAACATTGCGGAGAAAAAATTCGCATTATGAGCGGATTAGGCATGACTGAAACTGCTCCCTCTTGTGCTTTTACAACTGGCCCACGCGTGATGGCTGGCTTTATTGGATACCCTGCTCCGGGATGCGAAATTAAGCTAGTGCCATGTGGTGACAAACTTGAGTTTTGTGTTCGTGGCAAACATGTCATGAAAGGTTATTGGCGTTTAAAGGCAGACCAACAAAGCACTGTATTTGACGATGAAGGCTTTTTCCATACTGGAGATGCTGTTCGTTTAGTCGATGTGAATGATCCAACTAAAGGTCTGATGTACGACGGACGAATTGCCGAAGACTTTAAACTCAATACGGGTACTTTTGTGAATGTGGGCACACTACGCAACAAAGTACTGATTCAAGGTAATTTACTGATTCAAGATGTTTGTATTACTGGTTCAAACCTGAATGCTGTGGGTTTTCTGATTTTTCCAAAATTAGAAGCTTGTGCTCAACATGCAGGTCTTAACCTTGGTGATCATTCTGCAACAGAGATATTACAGCATCCTAAAGTCCAGCAATGGTTCCGCCAATTTTTAACGACCTTTAATAAAGATGCGACTGGCAGTTCAAATACAGTCTCAATGCTTTATTTAATGATCGAACCACCTCAACTCGATGCAGGTGAAGTGACCGATAAAGGCAACCTCAATCAAAGCAGTATTACCAAGCGTCGTGCAGCTTTAATTGATGAACTTTATCAAAAGCAGACTGATAACCCGCTGATTATTCGGGTGCCCACCTTAAAACAATAAGCAATTGAAATAAAAAAGGAAGCTCAAATTTCGGTTTGGGCCTTAGCCTCACTTTTGCCTAAAAAAGGTTCAACATGCCACACGATACAGAATTTGAACTATTTCGGGACAGCTATCGCAGGTTCTTAAAAGAACAGGTTGCCCCGTATTACGAACAGTGGGAACACAATGGCCTTATCCCACGTGATCTATGGCTTCGTCTTGGGGAAAATGGTTTTTTGTGTGTTGATGTGCCTGAGGAATATGGCGGTTACGGCGCTCCTGTTCATTACTCCCTCATGCTGGTTCAAGAAACGGCTCAAGCGGGCTTTGCGTCTTTGGCGGTTGCCATTGGCGGGCAAAATGAGTTGGTTTCTCCTTACCTGCAAAATATTGGAACTGAAGAGCAAAAACGTTATTGGTTACCGAAAATGGTCACAGGTGAAGTCGTCACTGCAATTGCTATGACCGAAGCCAATGCTGGTTCAGACCTACAAGCCATACGCACTCAAGCCATTTTAGAAAATGACCACTATCGTGTGAATGGTTCAAAAACCTTTATCTCGAATGGATTACATGCCGACCTGATTGTTTTGGTGGCAAAAACTGACCCTCAAGCTAAAGCAAAAGGCATTTCAATATTATTAGTTGATGCTGCTTTAGACGGCGTTAAAAAAGGTCGCTCTTTACAAAAAATCGGGCTGCATGCCCAAGATACAGCCGAACTATTTTTTGATGATGTTTGTGTGCCTGCAACTCAGCGTTTGGGTGAAGAAGGACAAGGCTTTGCTTATTTAATGCAAGAGTTACCTCGTGAACGTTTGAGTATTTCCATGATGGCTTTGGGGTCAATTTTAGGCGCCATCGAAATCACCAAAGACTATGTACTAGAACGTAAAGCTTTCGGACAACCTTTAAGCCAAATGCAAAACACGCGCTTTGTACTCGCAAACGCTCAAATCAAAGCCAAAGCCGCTCAAGCTTTTGTAGACCAATGTGCAGCGCTGTATCAACAACACCAGTTAAGCGTCACTCAAGTTGCCGCACTGAAGTGCTTTATTACCGATGTCCAATGTGAAGTGATTGATCAATTACTTCAGCTTTTTGGTGGCTACGGTTACATGCAGGAATACCCGATTTCACGCTTTTTTGTCGATGCGCGGGTACAAAAAATTTATGGGGGAACCAATGAAATTATGAAAGAAATCGTGGCCCGAGAACTGCTCGGAAAATAATTCGATTTAAAACCAAACAAGGCAGACACAACAACTATGCCTTGTTTAAAACAAAAAAATGTTATTTCAGGAAGAAATGCTATGTCGAAATTATGGATGTACTCTACCCTTATGCTCTCTGGTTCAGTGTGGGCTGGCAATTTTATTGACAACAGCTCAGTAGAACTCACCACGCGAAATTTCTATTTTGACCGCGACTATCAAGAGCAATCTGCTTACCCTGCTGCTAAGGACTGGACACAAGGGTTTATTCTTAAAGCCAATTCAGGTTATACCGAAGGGACTGTCGGTTTTGGGCTGGATGTACTTGCGACGGCGGGTTTTAAACTCGATGCCGACGCAGAGCATGGCGGTACAGGAAACTTACCTAGAGACACGCGTACCAATGAACCTGCTGACTCTTATGGCGAAATTGGGGTCACAGCAAAAGCCAAAATGAGTCAGACTGAACTACGCATTGGTACGCTAATGCCGATGAACCCAGTTTTAGTGGCTTCACCTGCTCGTTTACTTCCTCAAACCTATCGAGGAATTTCACTCACCAGTAAAGATATTAAAGACTTCGACTTACAAACGGCCTACCTCGATAAAGTGAATCATCGTGATTCGACCAACTATGAAAAAATTAAAATTTCAGGCGTAAATGGACGCTTTAAAAGTGCTGAAACGGATGGACTCTATTATTTAGGTGGAAACTATCAGTTTAATCCTGCACTCAAACTCACCGCTTTCTACATGGATGTTGATGATCTTTATAACCAAACCATGGTCGGTGCTTTACATCAACACAAAATTAATGACACCACTAACTTTAGCTCACAATTACGTTACTACCGCAGCCGAGATGACGGGCAAGCAAAAGCAGGCTTAGTCGATAATGACCTCTATCATGCGCATTTCGAACTCAAACATCAAAACCATAAATTTATTTTTGGAACTTTCCAGCATCACGGCGACACCGCCTTTCCGTATTTGACTGGAGGTGAAACTGGGCTTCTCATTGACACATGGCCGGGTGAGTTTTTAAACCCAAGAGAAAAAGCCTATAGCTTCCGCTATGAATATGACTTTAAAGATTATGTGCCGGGTTTACGTTTCATGACTCGTTACACCACAGGCCACAATATTTATGCACCTAACTTAGGTGGCACCAATTTAAAAGAACGCGAAACCGACTTTGATTTAGGCTACACCGTTCAAAGTGGCTGGTTAAAAAATCTAGGGCTACGTGCGCGCTACGCCATTTATGACAACAACATGCTCTCTACAGCCAACATCAAACCTGTAAATGAAACCCGTATCAACATTGACTACACATGGAAATTTAAATAATTCAAAACGAGAGGTTCTGTCACACATAGAACCTCTTTTTATTTCGGGAAATTCATCATGAAGAAAGTTGTAACGCTACTCTGCGGAATTTGTCTCATTAGCCTGACTCATGCCGAAACACAATATAGCCCGCCACCTATTCAGCTTGAACCTTTAGCAAAATTCAGTGTTGATTTAAATGCGCCTGTTTGGGAATTAGGCACAACCAGTGACGCAGGTAAACGCCGAATTATTCCCATTACAGGTGGGACATTTGAAGGGAAATCACTTAAGGGCCGCATTTTAAATAATGGCGCAGATTGGCAAATTGTCGACAGTAAAGGGCTAGCCATTATTGATACGCGATATCTATTAGAAACCAATGATGGTGCGCTTATTTACCTTCAAACCAAAGGTTACCGACATGGCTCGGCAGAAACACTAAAACAGCTTGCCCAAGGCAAAGATGTCGACCCGAAAAATTACTATTTCAAAATTACCATGCAGTTTGAAACCAGCTCACCTAAATATTCATGGCTTAACCAGACCGTTGCGGTAGGTAGTGCAATGCGTTTGGGTAAAGCTGTTATTTATGATGCCTACACCTTGAAATAATAATTTTTATAACACTTTCAAAAGGATGGACCCTTCATTATGGATCAAAAAATTTTAGAGCACTTACCGCCCATCCATCACCATTTGGGCGGACACAATATCCATTGGAATGATCAAAACACTGAACTTAACATCCATTACACAGCCCTAGAAAGCTTTACCAATCCACGTGGCACCGTTGAAGGCGGCATGATCTGCGCCATGCTCGACGATGTGATGGGACTTTTTGCATATCTCGCCAATAACCATAAACCCGCTACCACCATCAACTTAACAATGGATTTTTTAAGGCCCTGTGCTGTGGGTGAAGTCATTACAAAATGCCGATTCATTAAACAAGGCAAAACTGTACTAAATCTTGAAAGTGAAGCTTGGCAAAACAACAAAATGATTGCACGAAGCACAGCTAATTTTCTGGTTTTAGATTAATTGCGACCATTCATTCAATAAGGATATGAATAAATGAATTACACCAACACTAAACGAATTTTGACCCACTCCGCTTTAGTACTTGCCATGCTTGGTTCTTTGGCAGGCTGTGGAAGTGATAGTGATGACACAACGATTCCCTCAACAACCAAACCACCGCAGTTATCTCCTGCTGTGGGCGTAAAAATGACAGGAAGCTGTACGGACTTACTCGGATTTCAATACAACAATACAGTCATTAGCTCAGCTACCCTTCAAGAAGCAGGCACATTGACTGTCGCCAACAAACCGATTGGCGCTCATTGTTTGATCAAAGGTTATATGGACCAACGTGTAAGCCCGATCGATGGACAAACTTATCAAATTGGTTTTGAAATGCGCTTACCTGTTGATTGGAACGGTCGTTTCCTCTATCAAGGCAATGGCGGAACCGATGGTAATTTAGTCCCTGCAACAGGTCAGGTCGGCAGTGGTGGCCCGCTGACCAATGCCCTGCATGATGGTTTTGCTGTTATTTCTTCCGATGCCGGACATAATGCTTCACAAAATCCAATGTTTGGTTTAGACCCTCAAGCAAGAATTGACTATGGCTACGGTGCGATTACCAAACTCACGCCTATGGCAAAAAACCTAATTAAAACCGCATATGGTAAATTGCCAGACCGCTCATATGCAGGCGGCACATCGAACGGTGGGCGTCATGCCATGATTGCTGCAACTCGTTTGGGTGACCAATATGATGGAATTTTAGCAAGTACACCGGGTTTTCATTTACCTCGTGCAGCCGCGGCTCAGCTCTACACAGCGCAGCAGCTTCGTCGTGTAGCAACAGATGAAAATGACCTAAGTACCGCTCTTACTCTTACGGAGCGTAAAGTTTTAGCAAAAGCGATTTTAGATCGATGCGATGCTCTAGACGGTGTTGCAGATGGCTTGGTTCAAGATGTCGAATCTTGTCGTACAGCTTTTGATATTCACAAAGATGTACCTGTTTGCTCAAGCACAAGAGATGGTACTTGTTTAAGCACCGAACAAATTGATGTATTAGCCAACATTTACCGTGGCCCTGTAAATTCGGCTGGACAAGCGCTCTATGCAACCCAGCCTTTTGACCCTGGTTTAGTGGGAAGCAACTGGGCAAGCTGGAAATTTGAATCTTCTGTGGGAACAGCACGTGACCCAGTTGCAGTCGGCATTCTTTTTCAAGTCCCACCAGACCCAACTGTGACTCAAAACTCTAGACAATTTGCCTTTAATTTTAACTTCGATACCGACTATCCAAAACTATCAGCAACCAATGATGTCTATACCGAAAGTTCCATGTCCTTCATGATGCCACCCGATGAACTCAATCTAGATAAACTCCGTAATCACGGTGGAAAAATGATTGTGGTACAAGGCACAGCAGACGGCGTTTTCTCTGTAGATGACACCCAAGATTGGTACGATCAACTACTCCAGCACTATAAAAATGATGCAAAAGGTACAGCACCTGAATTTGCACGTTTCTTTAGAGTTCCGGGCATGAACCATACCCGTGATGGGATTGCGACCGACCAATTTGACGCATTGACTGCTTTAGTTAACTGGGTCGAATATGGCCAAGCACCTGACAAAATCATTGCGACCGCACGCGGCGCAGGTAACCCAAGTGGTCAAGTGAATACTGAACTTCCGCAAGATTGGGCACCAGACCGTACCCGCCCACTTTGCCCTTACCCACTGATTGCCCGTTACAACGGTCAAGGCGATAGTGAAAAAGCTGAAAACTTTAGCTGTAAATAACACCCTATAAAATTAAAAGAGAGCTTAAATAAGCTCTCTTTTTTTATTTTACTAAGTATCACTATTGAATCATTATTAAATGATATTTCATCCAATACCTGCATCACTGCTAAGATAACACCGAAAAAACCAAAAACTCATTTCGATATGCAAAATCAGACTGCTTCAAACCTCCCCTCAACTCAACTTGGAAAAGCACTGCTTTGTCTTATGACATCAGCATTATTATTTTCCATTATGGGAGTGTGCATTCGTTTTGCTTCAGAAACGGTAGACAATGCGACCGTCGTGTTTTTTAGAAATGCAGTAGGTTTATTTATTTTTATTCCGATGCTCTTTAAACAGGGGCTAGATTTTATTAAAACCGATAAACTCTGGATGCATACTTGGCGAAGTATTGTCGGGCTAGCCGCAATGTATGGTTTTTTCTATGCCATTGCGAACTTAAAACTATCGAACGCCATGGTTTTTAGTTATTCATCTCCTATCTTTATTCCACTGATTGCATGGCTTTTCTTAAAAGAAAAAATTACCAAATCGATGGTTTTTGCCGCTATGATTGGGCTCATTGGAGTTTTATTTGTCGCTAAACCCGACCAAGGTCTATTTAACGCACTATCTTTTATTGGCTTGGGTGCATGCTTTTTATCAGCAATGGCCTTTGTCACCGTAAGAGCTTTAACCAGTACAGAGCCGCCTGAACGTATCGTTTTTTACTTCTGTGTTTTCGGTAGTTTAATTTCCTCTATTCCCATGTTTTGGCATTGGCGTATTTTCACTTGGCACGAATTAAGCCTACTCATTGCCGCAGGACTTTTAGCAAATATTAGCCAACTATTTATGTCTTATGCCTATAGCTTAGCGCCAGCAGGACAAATTGGCCCAATGAACTATATTGCTATTATTTTTGCAGGAGTTTGGGGATTTATTTTTTGGCATGAATTACCGGATCTATTCAGCATTATCGGTATATTTATTATTTTATTTGCGATTTTGCTCTGTAATCCATTTTTGCAGAAAAAGTTACTTTCTCGATTTAAGTAAATAAATTTATTACAACTTAACACAGCCTATAATAGTTTATTAAAAAATTCATATTAAAAATTAACTCTTACAATATACCATAAGCGATACAATATTATTTCAACCTAAAAACTGATTATATTTATTAGTTTTTTCATTAACTAAAAAGACTGCCAACTTCACTTTCAAGAAAATTGGATTAGACTTAATAGTCACTGAAATCAAATGACTATTAAATCCCCAACCATCTTACTTTACAATTAAATATAAACTATTCATCTAAAGTATTCTCATCAAACCAAACATGTTCCTCTTCTCCCCCCAATATAAATCTATATCCGCAAGGTAATGCCATATAAATTGCTAAATCAGGTCTTTTTTCCAATATATGTGCAAAATGAACATTCTTGAGAGTTTTTATATCACCATCATATTTATCAGCTGTTAACCACCAACCACTCATATGTTTAGATGATCTATACCTAACACCTTCTATTGATATTTCTCCTTCTAAAACTCCATCAGATACTACAACCAACTGATCTAACTCTACAGGAAAAAATTTTTCTTCATAATGATCACAACATTCTTTCTGAACTTTCAAAATATCTTTCATCGATTCTTAAACTCCAAAAATATACGCCTTTGTTCCTGTGTAACTTGTCCAGCTTGTTTCCCACTACAATCTTTGCAATGTGGATATAATTTTGTCTAAAGTAAGCTCATTTAATTTATTTTAAAGTGTGAAAATAAGATTTTTAGGTATTTTTCTTAAATATATTTCTTTTCACCAAATCTTCAAGAACTTAGAGAATTTTTATAAATATTTAAAACAGTGAATACTATAAATAATAGTATTCACTGTTTCATTTATTTAATCCAAAGGAAAATATTTCCAAACCTGATTAGCATCATCACGTTCAGCACCTGTATTCTTTTCAAGATTAACTAATACTTCTAAGGAATTATCTCTATCTAAAAGATGGCCGACTCCAACATAGTGACATTCATCGTCAACATCATTCCCACATAAGAACTGCCAATCTCCATCTTCATCACGGATTACCAATAAAACAGGTTTTTCTTTATGAAATATATGGGGACAGCAATAAACTCCAAAATCTCTTTGAAACTGTTTACTCATATTTAAGGTATCCCGTTATTAACGTTTTAACATTTCTAAAATTCTAACATTTGGATTCGGCAGAGCTCATTCTTTTTCAGGCATTTTCCCACCTTTTCCACTAGCCCCCATTACATTCCCTGCAAGCTTAATGTGTCGGATGCCCAGATCTACCGCTTGTCTAAAATTACGCGAAGAGTAAAGCGTGTAACCATATACTCCAAAATCAGACAATTGCTGCTTTTGTCCTGCGCGTAGTGCAATTAAAGGATCGTGAGATAGTTTTTGAATATTTTGAAATAGCTGAATTTTTTGGACTTGGGAAATATATAGAGGATTGATTCATCGCATCTGGCGAAATATTTGTGTCAGATAGAACATCTGATATTGAATGGCCTTGCGTACCCATTTCATCAAATAAACTGGTCAAACCCAGCAAATATGTATTGGCACCTAAGGATGTATTATCATAATTTCCTTCGATAACCGCATTTGTATTTTTATAAACATTATTAGGCATTTAATTCACACCATCCCTAGAGTGACATGCATAATGGCACTAAACTACCTCTTGTTGTCTCAATTTAACATCGACCATACAACGCTTCAAGCATAAAGTATGATAAGCAAAAGTATGGAAGGAATAATAATGGAACAGTCCACCTTAAAAGAATATAGCGGCTCTGCCACTGAACATATGGAACTTATTTTTTCCAAACAACGTGCCAATTTTGAGGCAGATCCTTACCCAAGTCTTGAGTCACGCCGCACAAAACTGCATCAACTCAAAAAACAAATTATTCGTTATCAAGATGCTTTAGCTGCTGCGATTAATGCTGACTTTAGCTCAAGATCACTTGATGAATCCAAATTACTCGATTTGCTTGGCTCTGTGTTGGAAGCCGATCATGCGATTCATCATTTACGACGCTGGATGCGTCCAAGCAAACGCCGTACCGAGCTTTTATTTTTATCAAACCGTTTAAGTGTGCAATACCAACCTAAAGGCGTGGTTGGTGTGATTGTGCCTTGGAACTTCCCCGTTTATTTAGCACTTGGCCCACTCATTGCCGCATTAGCTGCGGGCAATCGAGTCATGATTAAACTCCCTGAAATTACCCCGAATACTAATGCCATGCTAAAACGCATGCTTGCCGAAGTCTTTAACGAAGATGAAGTGGCGGTTTTTGGTGAAGAAATTACAGACCCAGCAAGATTTACCTCTTTGCCATTTAATCATATTGTCTTTACGGGTTCTCCTGCCATTGGCAAAATCGTCATGCGAGCTGCTGCTGAAAATCTAACACCTGTTACACTTGAGTTAGGTGGTAAATCTCCTGCAATTGTAAGCCGCAACTACCCGCTTGCCGATGCGGCAAAACGTATTACACATGGCAAAGCAACAAACAGTGGTCAAATCTGTGTAGCACCTGACTATGCGTTGGTTCCAAAAGAAAGTATTGATGAGTTTGTAGATGCTGCGAAATCAAGCTTTATAAAAATGTTTGGTCAAAACATTGAAAACAATGAGAATTACACATCGATTGTAAATGACCGTCATTTAAAACGTATTCAAGATATCTTGACCGATGCACAAGAAAAAGGTGCACACGTTATTCCTTGTGACACTTATAGCTTCGACCAACAAGGCCGTAGAATGCCTCTACAAATTGTGCTGAATTGCACGTCAGACATGCGGATTATGAAAGAAGAACTATTTGGTCCTATTTTACCTGTGGTGGCTTATGATTCTTTAGATGATGCGATTACCTATGTGAAATCGGACGAGCGACCTTTAGCACTTTATTGCTTTACACATAGCTCGGTAGAACGTGATCGTATTTTACGTGAAACTCATTCGGGTGGTGTGACCATCAATGACTGGGGTTGGCATGTAGTTAACCATGACGCTCCTTTCGGTGGTATCGGCAACTCAGGCATGGGGTCATATCATGGTGAAGAAGGTTTCCGCGAACTTTCACATGCAAAAACTGTATTTATTCGTCATCGGTTTTTCCCGACTCAGCTTTTCCACCCTCCTTATGGGACATTCCTACAAAAATTAGCGATTCGCTTTTTCTTGAAGAAAGGCGATCCAAATATTAAATAAGGATGATAAAAAAGCCTCGTAGTGAGGCTTTTTTATTGGGTTTTAATTAATCAACCGGACGTAATAGAAAAATTATGAAATTTACAGATCTTTAAATAAGTATCTTCAAATAATTTTTCCATTTTAGGATTTCCATCATGATAGTCATCCCAAAATTCTCCACTAAATTCTTTAGGTTCAATAGTCGTCGTTATAGTATCTTCCTGTCTATAAAATGAAATTTCCCAACCTTCAGGTATACTAGGATTAATTATTTCAAATTTAGAAATATCTACAATAACAGGGGTACCATCTGAATCACGGCGAACGGATACCTTTGTTTCATTTCGATATTCATTAAATTGCATCCCAAAACAGATATATCTTTTCCCCATAGTAAAATCGTACAAATTACTATCATTACACTTAAGTATCATGGGATTACTATTCCTTTTACTTTGTAATCTTTAGTTTTAAAATCAATTTAATTCATTTTAATATTTATGACTATATTTAAAATCCTGAAAAACATTTCAGACCTTACAAAAATTTTCTGAGTAAGTTTGCTGCTAAATGTTGGAACCATAAACAAATTATCTTAACTAAAAATTATTATTTTAAAAATAAAAAAGCTAGGCACCCACCTAGCTTTAATATAAAAACAACTATAATCGACTTAAATATAATCAACCTTTTGAGCTTTTAAGATATCAAGCTGCAACATCTTTTTCTTTTTATATTTATAGGCAATAAATAAACCAATAAACCAGATTGGTGAACACTCAAGTGCAATTAAAGTATCATGGTCTAAAGCTAAAATTACGATAGTAAACACTAAAAACAACATAGTCATCCATGCCATAAATAAACCACCTGGCATTTTATATTTTGACTGGATATGTAGTTCAGGGCTTTTCTTACGATAATAAATATATGAAAGCACAATCAACATAAACGTAAAAATACATAAAATTGAAGTGAGCGCTGAAATAATCGTAAATGCTGTCATGACATTTGGAACAATAAATAAAATAGATGTTCCAACCGTTACGCACGCCATTGAAAATACAAGTCCGCGAATTGGAACTTTTCTTTTCGATAATTTGCTAAAGCTTTTAGGTGCGTCGTTGTCTAAAGCCAAACCGTATAACATACGGCTGGTCGCAAAGATTCCACTATTTGCAGAAGATAAAGCTGAAGTCGCAACAACAAAGTTGATTAAACCCGCAGCAATTGGTAACCCGACCAAAGTAAACATCTCTACAAATGGGCTTTTTTCTGGTGAAACCTTAGCCCAAGATGTAACCGCAATAATACAAACCAATGCACCCACATAGAATAATAAAATACGTAAAGGAATAGAGTTAATTGCTTTTGGAAGTGAGGTATACGGGTCTTTGGTTTCAGCAGCTGTTGTACCAACCAGCTCAATACCCACAAACGCAAATATGGCAATTTGGAAACCAGCTAAGAAACCTGTTACACCATAAGGAAACATGGATTGTGTTTCAAACAAATGGCTCATTGAGGCCTTAACCCCATTTGGTGAAGTAAATCCGGTACTAATTAAATAAATACCAGCCAGAATAAACAGAATAATTGCAGTAATTTTGATGAGTGAGAACCAAAACTCAAGTTCACCGAACAATCGCACAGCCACAAAGTTAAGTATGGTTAAAACCGCTAATGAAGTAAATGCAGGAATCCAAACGGGTAAATCGGGATACCAAAACTGCATGTACCCTCCGATTACAATCACGTCTGCAATCGCAGTAATAATCCAGTTACACCAGTAGGACCAACCAAGGAAAAAACCCGCCCATGGGCCGAGATAAGCCGTTGCAAAATCGGCGAAAGTTTTAAAATTAGTGTTCGCAAGCAACAATTCACCCATTGCTCGCATCACGAAGAAAAAGAAGAAACCAATAATTAAATAGGTTAAAACAATTGAAGTACCCGAAACACTTAATGTTTTCCCGGAACCCATAAATAATCCAGTACCAATTGCACCACCAATTGCGATCATCTGAATATGACGATTGGTTAATGAGCGCTGCAATTTCTCTTCTTCTTGTTCAGTCATATGTTGACTACCAAGAAGATCTCCTTCCAGGAACTGCTTTCCGTTATTCTTACTCATGTAATATTTACTCCAATTTATAGCAACCGTCGTAAATGCTTTAATAATAAACAAATTATATGATTATTAATTTAGTCCATTAAACCATTCTAAAATATTATTAAATCACTTAAGACCTTATAAATTCCTTTTTAAAAGCCATCACCTATAACAATAAAAATTATTCATCATTCCTTTCCTTCATTATTATATTAGCCTGATTTCCAAAATATAATTTCGATAAACATTTAAAATATATAAACTAATTAAATATTTTATTGATTTAACTTTTATATAGAAAAACAGGCTAATTAATCTCAGCTCAGCGAGCAAGATTGTATTTATCCATATACCCATCTTGCGCTAGCGATAATATAGTATTCCTTCTTAAATTTGGTGAAATGTGTAGTAATTTCCGCTTAATTAACAGCCATTCGAAAATGTTCAGTGGCTTTGAGTTTATTGACCACTTCTGGACTCGAAACTTGTTTAACATGAACACTTAGCACCCGAACTAAAGAGCCATTTTCAACATTCAATTGGTTTGCCTGTTCTTTTGTTAACTGCAATATGTTCTGATGAGGTTTGCTATACACAAGAATGGCGCGATAATTTTCATAGTCATCATTGGCCACAATGTAAGATTCATCCCCTACAGCGATATTTTCAGTTTGTTCGACTTGTACCGTTACGGACTGACTTTCTTTAATCGCCCTTAAATTTTCGATATCTGCTTGCAACGTCGCACCGCCATCAAAAATATCGACATAGCCTTTGTAGCGTAGTCCTTCTTCAAGCAAGAGATTGTAGGCTGGTCGAGTATTTGGGTGAACAATGCCAATCGCAGCTTTAGCATCGTCCGGCAACATATCGACATAGAGTGGATGTCTTGGCATCAGCTCAGCAATAAAAGCCTTTTGCCCGACACCACTTAAGTAATCGGCTTTGGTAAATTCAATATTAAAAAACTTATGACCTACTGCGTTCCAAAATGGTGATTGTCCATTTTCATCAGAATATCCGCGCATTTCGGCAACAATCGTTTCTTCAAAATATTGACGGAATGCTGAAAGAAATAAGAAACGGACTTTAGATAGAAACTTGCCATTTTTATTTAAGCGATAGTCAGGGTCTAAAAATAAAGTACAAAGCTCACTACAGTTGGTATGGTCATTACTCAAATACAAAGTCGGTAAAGCGTTATAAACACTTAACGGTTCAGAAGCATGAACTTGTGTTCCTACATGAAAGTTATACCAAGGTTCTTTTAAACCAAGTGCGACTTCAATACCGCAAACACCGACAACTTTGTTGAGTTCAGTATCTTCTAAAACAAATAGGTAAACCTGATCTGCCTTTGGGAGTTCGCCTGCGACTGTCTTACACGCCCTCTCAATACGAGCAGCAAGTTTTTGCATATTTGGCTGCAAAGATGTCAAACCAAAACCTGCTTTTTGCGCCAAGAGATAAAGGTCATTGACATCTTTAGGTTCAATGTAGCGAATAATCATCATGCTGCTTGGTCATCCTTTTGAATTTCAACAAAGCGAGCAAGTGCACGTTCAAAGCGTTGCAAACCTTCATCAATGTCAGCAAATGGAATAATTAAAGACGGCGTAAAACGTACAACGTTTGGACCAGCAATCAGACTCAGTAAACCTTCTTCGCCCGCAAGGTTATTGATGTCTTTTGCTTTACCAGCAAATTTGTCTTCTAAAGCGCAACCTATCAATAAGCCTTCACCGCGAATCGTTTTAAAGACTTCATATTTTTCATTTAATTTATTTAAAGCATTTTTATAGTAGTCATGACGTTCTTTAACACCATTCAGCACTTCAGGCGTATTAATAAATTCAAATACAGCCCCTGCAACCGCACTTGCTAACGGGTTACCACCATAAGTCGTACCATGTGTACCGACAGAAAAATGCGGAGCAAACTTATCGGTTGTTAGCATTGCACCGACTGGGAAACCACCACCTAATGCTTTTGCAGTCGTTAATACATCTGGAATAACACCAGAGTTCATGTAGGCATACAGTGCACCTGTACGGCCAACACCGGTTTGTACTTCATCAAAAATCAGCAATGCACCAAACTGATCACACAGTTCACGTAAACCTTTTAAAAATTCGATCTCAGCAGGAATAACGCCGCCTTCACCTTGGATCGGTTCAACAATGACTGCACAAGTTTGTTCATTAATTACTGCTTTTGCAGCTTCTAAATCATTAAAGGCAACGTGGTTAATTCCGTTTGGAAGTGGTGCAAAGTCTTGTGAATATTTAGGTTGACCACCCGCTGAAACGGTAAATAAGGTACGACCGTGGAACGCATTGTTAAATGCCACAATGCCACTTTTGCCAGCTACGCCGCTGTCGAGTCCAACTTTACGAGCCAATTTTAATGCGGCTTCGTTCGCTTCTGCACCTGAGTTACAGAAGAATACTTTATCCGCAAATGTATTTTCAGTGAGTTGTTTTGCAAGGCGTAGAACAGGTTCATTTGTATAACCGTTACCAACGTGCCAAAGTTTTGTTGCTTGTTCTGTTAAAGCATTTACTGCCACTGGATGCGCATGACCTAATGCGTTTACTGCAATCCCGCCTGCAAAATCGATATATTCTTTATTTTCTTGATCCCAAATACGTGAACCTTCACCACGTACTGGAATGAAATTTGCCGGTGCAAAAACTGGAACCATCCACTCGTTAAAGTCATTACGAGAAACTGCAAAATTATTCATCTTATCTAGTCCATTAAATTGAATTATTAGGCTTAACTGATGACCCTATTATTCAAAATCAAATTGATTCACAAAATTTGTAATTCAGTCAAAAATGAATTATTTTTTACCAATCTGATAATTGACAATTACAATATGGATAACATTGATCAAATTATTTTAGGTTTACTTAAAGATAACGCACGGATGTCTGTTACTGAATTAGCCGAAAAAGTTCACGTTTCAAGAGCAACTATTAAGAAGAGAATGGAGTATCTTGAGTCTTCGGGCATTATTACCGGATATACGGTTCGTTTTAAACCGAATGCTGAACGCAACGTCATCCGTGCATGGATGAGCATTATGGTTGAAGGCACTAAAGCGCAGTCTGTGATTAAAGAATTACGCCTAGAAAGTGCCGTGGAATGTTTGCATAAAACCAATGGCAAATGGGACATTTTGGTTGAGCTACGCTCTGACACTTTAGAAAACTTCGATAAAGTATTAGAAAGAATCAGGAATATTTCAGGTATTTATAACAGTGAAACCAGCATTCTGCTTGCGAGTCATAAGACCTGAGATTAATAGTTTTCTTATTTTTTCAAGCTAATAACCTACAAACATATTCAATATATTATTCTACAGAATAGGATATCTCTTTCTGTAGAATATATTGAAAGACTATCTATGATCAGTTTGAAATTTTCATTTCAAGAACAAACTCATGCTTTACATTTTCACCAGTTGTATGATCAATTGCTTTCATATCCTCTATATAATAGATAATCTCTATCCTCCTCCCTACAATAAAAAGATTTATATCGGATTCATTATTTAAAAAAATACCTTGCTTCATAATTTTGCCGATATCTTTTAATTCAATATCCATAGTGTCTGGTATGTTGCCATTATCCATATCAGTTGTATAAATACGCCGAATTGTTCCTGATATTTCTTGACGTGGAATTGTCCCCGACTCTAAATTATTTAACCACTCAAGCGAACCATATAGCCCATATGTGCCTTTCAATCCATGCATTGGTCTTAATTCATTCAAAGTTAAAGCCTGAACTTTTTTTATATAATTAGGATCTTTTCTTATTTTATCTCTAACATGATATACCAAATACATAGTTTCCATATATTATTCTCATTTAAAATGATATTTTTTCTTTCAATAAATTATTAATAAGAAAGAATTCTTTACTGAACTTATTTTATCATATGAATTTAAATGAATCTCTAACTCATTATCCTCATTAAAATATAAGATACCTTTGAATAAAACTACAAAGTTAAAATATAAAGCTGAAGTAATTCACTTAACTTTTTGAAAATGATGTTACCTTTCCAAAAACTTGCATCTTCCCCTCTCTAAAAAGGTTCAGAACTATCTTGTAGTAGTGAATCAATAGAGAACAATTAAAAATCTTCAATAAATTTTTAATATTTTTTAAATAATCAATTCAAAAACTTAAAATCCAATTTGATTTAAATTCCAACTTTTTTCACTCAATCCCCTCATCAAAGCATTTGACAGAAAATTTAAAACATAATACATATAGTATTATATGTTATATGTTAAAACCTAAGGACAAGGTATAAAAAATGGCTAAAACTCAACTACAACACTTCATTAACGGCGAATATGTTGCTAGCAAAGGAAATGATTATTTCGATTTGGTCAGCCCAGTGACTGGTGAAGTTTATGCACAATCACCGAATGCAACCGAGGCAGAAGTTGATGCAGCTTATGCCGCTGCAAAAGAAGCATTTAAAATTTGGGGACGCAGTACACCTTCGACTCGTCAAAAAGCATTACTGAATTTAGCAGATGCTATTGAAGCAAATGCGGAGCGTTTAATTGAAGCACAAAGTCGTAATACGGGTCAGTTAAAACATTTAATCGCATCTGAGGAAGTAGGTGCATCAGCAGATCAGGTTCGTTTCTTTGCAGGTGCTGCTCGCCTACTCAATGGCACTGCTTCAGGTGAATATTTAGAAGGTTTAACCTCTTCTATTCGCCGCGAACCTGTCGGTGTAGTTGGACAAGTTACACCGTGGAACTATCCACTCATGATGGCTGTTTGGAAAATTGCTCCAGCTTTAGCCGCAGGTAATACCGTGGTACTTAAACCAAGTGATACGACGCCGGAAAGTACGCTTTTACTTGCTGAAATTGCTGCACCATTTTTCCCTAAAGGTGCATTTAACGTGGTGTTAGGTCAAGCTCAAGTCGGTTCAAAAGTGGTATCACATAAAACCCCTGCTCTCGTTTCGATTACAGGTTCAGTTCGTGCGGGATTACAAGTTGCAGCTTCTGCCGCAGCAAATCTAGCCAAGGCACATCTTGAGCTTGGTGGTAAAGCACCTGTAGTGGTTTTTGAAGATGCTGACCTCGACAAAGCAGTTGAAATGATTGCTTTAACAGGCTATTTCAACGCAGGCCAAGACTGTACTGCGGCAACACGTGTAATTGTGGCTGAAGCAGTTCATGATGAATTTTTAAGCAAATTAGTTGAAGCTGCAAAAAATACCCGTTTTGGTGAACCCGATGATCAAGATGCGCTTTATGGTCCACTTAACAATGCCAACCAATTAAAAAATGTTAAAGCCTTTATCGACAACTTACCTGCTCACGCCAAAGTTGAAACAGGCGGAAAACAAGCAGACCGTCCAGGCTTCTATTTTGAACCAACTGTTATTAGTGGCTTAAAACAACACGACGAAGCCATTCAAAATGAAATTTTTGGACCAGTGATTACCGTTCAAAAATTTACAGATGAAAATGATGCGATTGAAAAAGCCAACGATGTTGAATATGGCCTAGCTTCAAGTGTTTGGACCAAAGACCATGCTCGTGCAACTCGTCTGTCACGTGAACTCGATTTCGGTACAGTTTGGATTAACACCCATATTCCTTTAACCGCAGAAATGCCACACGGCGGTTTCAAAAAATCAGGTTATGGTAAAGATTTATCTGGCTATGGTTTTGAAGAATATACTCGCGTTAAACATGTGATGAGTTCAAATGAATAATAACAATGAGCTTTGAAAGGAGATCAAAATGAATAAGCAAGAAATGAAAGCCTTGGTGACTAAAGCCCATCACGAGCTATTTAATTTGCACGACACCACTGCTTTGGACCGTTATTTTTCTGAAGACTTTATAGAGCACTCGCCACTCGTTGCAAATGGCATTTCGGGCCTTCGCCAATTGGTAGAAGACTGTCCTGACATGCAACACGAAGCTGTGCGTGTATTGGCAGATGGTGATTTGGTTGCAATTCATGGCCGCTTTCAGGGTCTAGATGAAAACCCTTTAGTTGGTTTTGATATTTACAGAGTGAAAGATGGCAAAATTGTGGAACATTGGGATGGTCTTGTGGCAGAAGCTGCGCCAAATGTGAGTGGTAGAACCCAATTAGATGGTCCAACTGAAATCGTTACTCACCATGATCCAGAGAAAAACCGCGAGATTGTGACCTCGTTCTTTAAGAAGTCATTAATTGATGGCAATTACGAGGCATTTAAAGAATACACCCACGACGATCAGTTCATTCAACATAGTCCAGACATTGGCGATGGTGTTAAAGCAGTCATTGATTTTTTGAACAATATCCGTAATGAAGGACAAGGTTTGGTATACTCCAAAACGCATCGCTCCATTGCTGATGGTCAATTTGTCTTGACACATTCCGAAGGAAGTATTGCCGGAAATCGACATGCCTATTTTGAATTATGGCGAGTCGATAATGGCAAAATTGTTGAACTTTGGGATGCAATACCAGCTGTGCCTGAAGATGAACAGGCAGTCCATCAATATGGCGTGTTTTAATCATTTATCCGTTTCATTAAGCTAAGTCTCTGACTTAGCTTTTAGAGAATTCGCCATGTCAGCATATACGATAATTTTTGCACCTATCGCTCAGGCAACTCGATCGGAACAAGTTGTAGAACGCTTGGAAAATGCAATTATCTCTGGATTGCTCAAAAGCAATGAACAGCTTCCTAACGAGGCGGATCTAGCTCGCTTAATGGGAGTGTCACCCATTACGGTCCGTGAAGCTTTAAATACTTTACGCGTAAAAGGTCTGATTGATACACGACGCGGGCGAAACGGCGGAAGCTTTGTTTGCGAGTTACCTTCAGATTTACTCTTAAACAAGCATCCTCTACGTCAAGCTTCAAATGAATATCTGGCTGATTTAGGTGAGTTTCATAGTGCAATTTTAAGCCATGGTGCATATTTGGCAGCACAAAGAGCCACTGAATATGAACTGGGTAAAATCAAAGAGCTTATTGATCAATTTGAACAAGCAGTTGAACCAGACACACGTGCCCAACTTGATTTACGTTGTTTGTTAACACTTACCTCTTTTGCTCAATCAGCTCGACTGGCAAATCAAGAGTTAACCATACAAGCCGAATGGGCACCGCTCATTGCTGTGCTTTACCAAGATGATCAATTTCATCAACTGGTCGTCGCTCAATACCACCAACTTTTATCATCTTTTGTTCAAGGCAATGAAGATGATGCTGTTATTCAAGCGCGAAAAATCATTTCGATGCTAACAGACCAAATGCTTCGATATAAGTTATCTATTGAATAAAAACAATAAAGTAGAGCACTTATAAAATATCGAGTGAGAAATACGGAATTTTAGGAGTTATAGGAATGACCCAACATTTAGATATAGAAGAGCTTCAAAATTTGTTAAAGACGGTGGTTGAAGAAACGACAACCATTACAGAAAAGCTGGCAACTAAAGCGAGCAAAATTCTTTCAAAACATGAACCTGAAAAAACCAAAGACGTTAAGCTTTCAGGCTCAGAGCGTTCAGCTTTGCAAAAAGAAATTAAAAAGGCCTTACAGGAAAGCCATTACAGTCAAGGTATTGGTTTTGCAAGTTATAGCCCTGCAACGCAAGAAGAGCAAGATTATTGGACACTCGAATGGTGGTATAAAAAAGAAGATCAGTTACAGCAAGCAAAGCTTGAAAACTATCAAAATGCTCAGCGATTTTTAGATTTTCGCTCTTTTGAATGGTTCCATAAACCTGCTCAAAACAAAAGTCCGTGCATCCATGGACCCTATGTCGATTATATTTGCAATGGTGCATACACCATCACCCTTGCCCATCCAGTCATGATTCGTGATCAATTTATCGGTGTGATTGCCACCGATATTTTAGTTTCCGCACTCGAAAAAATTCTTATGCCGAAGCTTAAAAATATTAAACAAAAAGCAATTGTGATTAACGACTCTTCTCGAGTGATTACTTCAAATGACATCACCATCAGAACAGGCACATTATTTAAAGGCCAAAGCCCCGAGCAGGTTCTCTCACGACCGTGTCAATCTTTTCAATTGGTCGTGATCTAGAGTTATATCAAAGATATAAGTATTTGATCTTGCTTTAGGGCATCACCAAGGCGAAACAGCCACCCACTTTTGTACAAACTTTCTCCAAATAGACGTGTTTATTCAAGTCTAGGGGAAGTTTTGGCTCAAAAATAGCATCGCTTTTCCGGATGAAAAGCAAAACAACGAAATTTGAGGTTGAAATGACATGGAAAATAAAACGTCTTCCTTAAAAAAACTGTCTCTTTGGCAAGTCACGATTATTGGTATTGCCTACATGACCCCTATGACGGTATTTGATACCTTCGGTATTGTCTCTGGAATTACCAATGGACACGTACCACTGGCATATTTACTCGCACTTGGCGCCATGCTACTCACCGCTTGGAGCTATGCAAGATTTAGTAAAAACTCAGAAAAATCAGGCTCGGCATATAGCTATACAGCTGAAAGTTTAGGGCCTAAAAGTGGTTTTTTTGTCGGTTGGTGCTCTCTGCTCGACTATTTGTTATTACCTCTCATTAATGTTTTGCTAGCCGCAATTTATCTCACAGCCCTTATTCCAAGTCTGCCTTACTGGTTCTGGGTAATTGTGTCAGCGAGCCTAGTCACTTTAGTGAATTGTTTCCGCATTCGGTTACTCGCCAATTTGAGTCTATTGTTTGTGTTTGCACCCATCATACTCATGGTCATTTTTGTTTATTTAGTGATTAAGGGGATTGGCTCGACTCAAGGTTATGAGCATGTGCTTACATTGGCTCCACTCTGGCATGAGCACCAATCTTTACTCCCCCTCGTTGCGGGTGCCTCAGTTTTGTGCTTTTCATTTTTAGGTTTCGATGCGGTTACCACGCTTTCTAATGAAACCAAACAACCCACCAAAAATATTCCTCGTGCAGTCATGTTAACGACTCTCGCTGGCGGGCTTATTTTTTTCACAGCCGCTTGGTTTATTCAGCTTTATTTTCCAAACAATCTACGCTTTCAGCATCCATCTGAAGCGTTGCCTGAAATTGTGCTTTACGTTGGTGGTGCTTTTTTCCAATCCGTATTCTTATGCGGGCAAATTATGAACACAGTCGCCTCTGGCCTTGCCTCACATGCCAGCGCTTCACGTTTACTGTATATAATGGGTACCGATAATATTTTCCCTAAAAAGTATTTTGGGACAATTCATATTTCATTAGGTACACCGTTTTTCTCGGTTTTGTTTGTTGGTCTTATTTCAATGTCTGCGGTTTTTCTAGATTTAGCCCAAGTCGTAAGCCTCATCAGCTTTGGTGCGCTAGTCGCTTTTACAGCCGTAAATTTCTCAGTTTTTATGAAGTTTTATATTAAAGATAAACAGCGTTCAGGGTTTAAAAATAAATTTCTAAACCTGTTTTTACCGCTTATATCAGTCTTTAGCATTATTTGCCTCTGGCTTAATCTTGACTCATCTTCACTGATTTTTGGATGTTTCTGGTTAGCTTTGGGCATTCTCCTATTTATTTATAAAACGATTAAAAAACAAAGTATTGCTATCAGCAATGCTTATTAATTTTTAAGGAACTTTATTATGAAAATTATTTCTAAACCTCAACTTTTAAAAGACGTGGAATATAAACCAAGTAAATCTCTACAAGTGGGCAAAGAGTGGAGTTGGTTAAATCCAAAGCATGCAAAATTTGACGCAACAACTGTAGAAGGTGCATCGGCAGATAATCCAGCAAACTACTATGAAAGCTCACTTTCTGATTGGCATACCTTTGACAGCTTAAAAGCTGATATTGAATGCGATGTGGTGGTTATTGGTGGTGGTTTATTAGGTTCATCTACGGCCTTACATTTAGCTGAACAAGGCGTAGAGACTATTTTATTAGAAAAAAACCGTGTAGGTAGCGCAGCTTCTGGACGCAATGGCGGACAACTCACCCCTGGTTTAGCTCGCTGGGAAGCTCAAGAAATGGCCGATCGCTTGAGCTATGAAGATGCAAAAAAACTCTGGCATTTTACTTCTACAGAAGCCATGCAACTCATTGATGACATCTCGGAAAAATACCAACTCAACTTTGACCGCAAATACGGCCACATTACTGCCGCTGTTCATGAAGGGCATTTGGTTGGTTTAACACAAGGCGCCGATGCACGAAAATACTTAGGTGAAGACCATACGCGCATTGTAGGTAAACACGAACTCATGGACTTTATTAAGTCTGATTATTACACAGGTGGTTTAATTGATGAGTTAGGTGGACAAATTCATCCTTTAGCTTTAAACCGTGGCTTAATTTATGGATTTTGCCAAAATGGCGGTACTGTTTATGAACAAACAGAAGTCATTTCAATAGAAGAAAAAGTAGATGGCATTTATGTTCAAACTGCAAATGCGGTCGTAAAAGCTAAAAAGTCTGTGGTGTTAGCCGTGCACCATGCTTCTTTTAAACTTTTATCAGAGCAAAACAATACCACTATTCCGTTTTATACCTATGTTGCGACGACTGCCCCGCTAGAGCTTGATACTAAAGAGCTACTGCCATTTGGGCATCCAGTTTATGATACTCAGTTCCAGATTGATTACTACCGTCCCGTATTTAATAACCGCTTATTGTTTGGTGGCCAAGGTACTGGCACATGCTGGGGTCCAGAGAAAACATTAAATTATCTAGAGCATCGAATTCACACTGTTTTCCCTCAAATTAAAAATCTAGAGATGGATTTTGTCTGGAGTGGAACAACTGATTTAACCGTAAATGGTGCAGTCGATAGCCGTAAGTTTGGTAATAAGTTCCCGATTTATGCTGTTCATGGTTGGAGTGGTCACGGCGTTGCTCAGACGGTACGTATTGGTAAAGCCATCGCGAATGACTTTGTTGGGCAATCTAACGACTTCGAAATGTTATCTAAAATTGATCATCAAAATATTATTTTTGGTCGTACCCTTGCTCCCGTTGTTATTCCACTCGCTAAAAGCATGTATGGTATCGGTGCAATGATTAATCCGGGCAAAATGGTATCTTTCTAATTTATAAAATAACCGATTTCAAAAAGGGATCCGTATAGCTTTGTACGGATCCTTTTTATTTAGCGGAGTAAAATCCTTTTCAAACTAGGTTATCCCTAACCAATCTATTACAATAGCGCCAGCTTTTTTATTCAGCGCATATATTTTGAGCAACTCATCTTCCCAATTAAAACGCGGACTTAAAAATCGCCATATCCAGTTAATTGCTATGGGTGGTGCTGTCGGGACAGGTTTATTTTTAGGCTCTGCACAAGTCATCCAGTCTGCTGGTCCTTCTATTATTTTAGGTTATGCCATTGTCGGTTTGGTCGCATTTTTAATTATGCGTCAAATGGGTGAAATGATCGTAGAAGAACCTGTGGTCGGTTCCTTTAGTTACTTTGCACAAAAATATTGGGGGAAATTCCCCGGTTTTTTATCGGGCTGGAACTATTGGGTGGTTTATATTCTGGTCGCGATGACCGAATTAACAGCAGTTGCTAAATATGTGCATTACTGGTGGCCCCACATTCCTGCGTGGATATCAGCCTTATTTTTCTTTGTTTTGGTTACCTGTTTGAACTTAGGCAACGTTAAATTTTACGGTGAATCTGAGTTTTGGTTAGCCATTATTAAAGTTGCGGCGGTCATTGCCATGATCGTGTTTGGCTTATATTTGTTGCTTACCGCGGGTAGTGATTCTATCGCTAGCTTTGCGAACTTGTGGCAGCATGGCGGATTTTTCCCGCATGGGTTCTCGGGCCTGTTTTATATGCTCGCCTTTTTAATGTTTGCATTTGGCGGTATTGAACTGATTGGGATGACTGCCGCTGAAGCAGAGAATCCTGAAAAAAGTATTCCGCAAGCCATTAACCAAGTCATCTTTCGAATCTTGGTTTTCTATGTGGCTTCGCTTGCTATCATCATGTCGCTTATTCCGTGGAATCAGCTTGACCTCGGTGGTTTAGATAAAAGTCCATTTGTGATGATTTTTAGCCAGCTTGGGATTGGTTGGGCAGCGCATTTGCTTAACTTTATTATTTTAACAGCCGCACTGTCTGTTTATAACAGCGGTATGTACGCAAACAGTCGTATGTTATATGGTCTAGCAGTACAAGGCCATGCATCCAAAATTTTTACAAAAGTCAGCAAACAAGGGGTTCCAACACCTGCTGTTATCTTTTCTTCTATTCTGATTTTCGGTTGTGTATTGCTGAACTACTTTATTCCAGAAGAAGCTTTAAGCTATCTCATGTACATGGCCGTGGCTGCACTGGTTTTAAACTGGGCAATTATTAGCTTTACTCATTTAAAGTTTAAACGTGCCATGAAACTTGAAGACAAAGTTGCCAAGTTCCCTGCTCTATTTTCACCTTTAAGTAACTATATCGTTTTGATTTTTATTGGCATGATTTTATATATCATGTGGACAAAAGGGTTTGAAAAATCTGTGATTTTAATTCCAATCTGGATTATATTCATGTTTGGATTATATAAATTTCTGAGTTGGAAAAAAGCACTCTAATATTCAAAAAAGGCTTATTCAAACAGAATAGGCCTTTTATCATTTATCAGCTTGTCACTCTAAGTAACTTTAGAAAAACCATTCACATTCTATTCATCATTATTAAATTGTTCTCTACTAGACACATGGATATATAAGCCTTAGTCATTCTAAACATTGGTATTTAATGAGATAATTATTAAAGTACAAGTGTTTACATGATCTATAAATATTTGTGTCAATGTTCAGCTAAAATCAAAACAGACCAGTTTATCGTTACGATCACTCAATAGGCAAAAGATACTGTATCGCAAGACAGGTTCTTTACCCACTTTACTGATTTAGCCTTCAACTGTGTCACTCAATGATGAAAGACAGGAAATTTTATGGAAAAAGCTCTGCAATGTCCTAAGTGTGGTTCTACAGAAATTGAAGCACGTGACCATGACAAATTACTTAGAACAACTGGCGGTGTTTTACTCACAGCTGCCGGCACAACGGCAGGCACTGTAGGTGGTGCTGCGACTGGTGCTACTGTTGGAGCAGCTATTGGTACTGTTGCTGGTCCTTTAGGTGTAATTGTTGGCGGAACTGTAGGGACTTTTGTTGGTGCCATTAGTGCAGGAATTACTGGCGGTGTAGTTGGTAATATTTTTGGTAAGAAAGCTGGCGTAATAATCGACAAGAATATTTTTCAAGATTATCGCTGTTTAAAATGTAAATACCGTTTTAAGCAAAAGAAGTAATATTTATATAAATTAAGCTCAGGTTTAATTTATTTTAAAGTAAGGAAAGTAAGCATTTTTGATTGCTTTCCTCCCTCTCTTACCTCATCTAATTCAAAGAAAACTTAATTTAATAACAAACTATTATCGACACTATATTTTATGTGTAGACTGTAAAAATCAGTCATTTACTTTACGCTACTCATAAGATATGAAAGAATTACGGCCTCATATAACTTTTGAAATTTAAAATGAGAAAAATATTATTTTTAAGTTTAGTCAGTATGCTTAGCTCATATAGCTTTGCAGAAGATAATAATTCGGTTTATAGAGGACTTGGTACTGGGCCTCAGAATTTTTTAAAGTTCCAAATACTCAAACAAAAAGGCTTTTTAGCCAAGAAACCTAATATTTCACGAGCAGACTATAACGATATATACAAACTGAAAAAGCCTTATGAATTTATGGGACAAAACGTTGTACTCATTTCAGATGAATATATGTCTGAATATGTGGGCTGTTGTGTGAGTGAAGGTTGGGGAGCCATATTTAAGCAAACTTCTAATTTAAAATTGATTGAAAAATTTGCGAAAACAAATCAATGTAGTGTCGCTCCTATAGAGTCGACGAGTGATTACTATGGCTTTAAAATTCGTTCTCTGCCAAAAGGTAATTATTATGAATTATCATGCCGTGAACGTGACTTAGCTCAGTCTGAATAGATAGGGATTAACCTCAAAATAAGAGCCAAACAAGTTGTTTGGCTCAAAATAATAAAGGAATATATAGTTAACTCAGCAATAAGAAGCCATAATTCAATTATTTATCAAGTCTTTATTGTTGCTGCAAGTCCTACAAAATTAGCACCATCAAACATAATTAAAATACCATGTATTACTATATTTTTAAGTTTTCTATAAAAGCGCACATAAAAGTATAGATACTAAATGATGTTTCTTTTCATTCAACTTTAAAAGTATAGGTTTTTTCAATTACAGAGCTTCCCCCACCATGAAACCCAGCCCAAATTTTTATAGAAAATGTTCCCTTATATTTTGGTTTTCCTTTGATCTCAATAATATTGTATTTAGATAAATCATTTTCTGGCTTAACTGTAATACCCAGATCATCAGGTATATCTGTAGTTAATTCAGCCTCTTTATCTACAACTTTACCTCCAGAAATCTGAATAAGTTGTCTATACTCCTGACTCACATGAGCTGTTGGAAGCACATCAGGTGTAATCATATATTTTTTACCGCAGCCTGTAAGTATCAGTAAAATTGAAAAAATAATGGAGCGAATATAGTTGTTAGATTTCCCCATCATTAGACCATCTTCTTTCTGTTAAATGGATAGAAATTTCATATAACTTATTACAGGTTAAATCTCTTTTATTGAACTGTAAAATTATAAGTTTTATTGATCTCATTATTACCCCCTGCATAAAAACCAGCCCAAATATGAATTGTAAATGTACCTTTATACTTTGGGGTTCCCTTGACCTCAATAATATTATAACCATCTCGATCATTAGCAGGTTGAACTGTTATTCCTAAATCTTCAGGAATATTTGTGTTCAATGGCTGATCTGTATCAACGACTTTACCACCTGAAATATGAATCACTTGATAATATTTCTGATTGACATGAGCAACGGGTAACTCATCAGGTGTAATCGTATATTTCTTACCACAACCTGTAAGTATCAATAATATTGAGAAAATAGCAATAAGTTTAATTTTCATTAGAATTTTTCCTTTTTAACAATTGAAGCAAAAAATACTTTTTTCGTAATTAACTACCGCGACTAAGCAAGCTTTCAAATATTAAAATTTATTGTTAAATTTGCATTGATAAAAATTACAAATAAAAATAGCCTATAAATAATAGACTATTTTTTTTGGGAAGAGTACTAAGTTAATTTTGGAACTTCTTAAAATTTAAAATATTTATTTCTCAACTTTAAGAGTATAGGTTTTTTTGATTTCAGCACCACCACCACCAAAGAAATCAGCTCTTATCGTTATGAGATATTCTCCACTATATTTTGGAGTCCCCTTCACAACTAAAATATTATAGCCATTTGAATCATTATCTGGTTGAACAGTTATCCCAAAGTCTTTTGGAATATTCGTATTTAATTCAGCATATTGATCGACAACTTTACCCCCTGATATTTCTATAGTTTGCTTATATTCTTGATTAACGTGAGCTATTGGCAAACTATCAGGAGTAATCGTATATTTTTTACCACAACCTGCAAGTATTAATAATATTGATAAAATAGCGATAATTTTCATTAGAATCTCTAAAACCAATAATAATTTAAAATTAAGTTAATTAAACAATTAGAATACTATATTTTTTAAATTATTAACTATATTCTTTCCTAATCTTAGATATTATTTATCTTAGTTCAGACCAATTTAATATATTCTTTATTAACAATCACACTCTCTTTTTATAATTTCTATATTTTGGGCCGACTCTTGATCTCCTTGATCAGCAGCAATCTGAAGTAATTCAATTGATTTATTAATATTTTTTTCTACACCTCTTCCTTCGTAGTACATTCCAGCAAGTATTTTAGCCGCATCTCCATCTTTTCCTTTTATAACTGCTTTATTATACCAATAGGCAGCCTTTTCATAATCTAAAGGGGTCCCTTCGCCATTAAAATACATATTACCTAAATTAAAATTTGCACTTAAGTCACCCAAAATAGAAGCTCTATTAAAAAGATTAAAAGCCTTATTATTATCCTGTTTTACACCAACTCCATCCTTATACATTTTTCCTAAAAAATTAAGAGCTACTCTATTATCTTTTTTCGAAAGCTCAGAAAAAGTATCTAAAGCCTTAGGGATATTAGTATATTTAGTCCCCTCTGTATAATAAATTATACCCAAATTAGCTTTGGCTTCCTTTTCATCCTGTTCGGCAGCTTTCTCAAACCAATAAACAGCCTTGTCCAAATCTACTTTCTCACCACTTAAACCCTGTTGATATACTACCCCCATATTGTATTGGGCAATAGGATCACCATTTTCTGCGTCTTTTTGATATTTACTTAACTCACTATTAGAACTTTTAACTTTTATATTAGATGAATCACATCCTACCAAAGTTAATGTACTAAATATAAATATTGATAAGAAAAATTTCATATTATCTCTCATTTAAAACATGCCTTGATTTGGAAAATCAAGTGGATGATAGCCTATTTGGGATGGAGCATGAAGAATTCTTGGAGCTGGCGGTAATTTATGATCAACAGTTGACTGTTAGTTTTGTGAAGCTTTGAAATTATATTCTCAATCTTTAGTAGTATGTACATGATCATAAAACTATTCTTATTATTAAAATCAGTAATTAGATTGATTATAATTTTCTATAGATACACGCATATATCTTTTCTTAAAATTGATCTATGAAAATCCTTCTTTTTGATACGTTGTTTTTCCGTTTATGTTATTTTACGTTGCAAATTGAGCAAGTAGAATTCTTATATAGTAAATTAACACCCATTAATCTATCCGAGATAAAAGATGTTATCAAAAAAAAATTTTCTAACTGTTTGTCTTTTAAGTATATTAAGTTCAGGTTGTGCAAAATATGTCAATCAAGCTAATGACAATAATGAACAACAGCACTCTAATCAGAATAATATAAATAATATTAATGTAAATGATATCCGATCAAAAGCTGAAAAGGGAGATCCGGAAGCACAGTACAATTTAGGTGTAATGTATGCAGAAGGATATAAAGACATTCAACCCGATATTCTAAAAGCTATTGAATGGTACACTTTATCTGCAAATCAGGGTTATGTTAATGCTCAATATAATTTAGGTTTATTATACATGGGAAATGAGCATATTAAACCAGATTATATCAAAGCAAAATATTGGTATGAGAAAGCCGCAGTACAAGGTGATATACCATCCTTAAACGAACTTGGAAATTTCTACAGTAAAGGTTTAGGTATTAAGCAGGACTATCAAAAGGCTATTAAATACTACTTAGATGCTGCGAATGCAGGTGATTCAGATGCTCAAACAAATCTTGCCACCATGTTTTTATATGGTAGAGGAGTAACTCAAAACAAGTTAGAAGCTTCTCAATGGTATTTGAAAGCTGCCATCCAAGGAGATATTGATGCCCAATATAATTTAGGGCTTATGCACTTACTCGGAGATGGTATAAGACAAGATTATTCTCAAGCACAAAAATGGTTTTTGGCAGCTGCAAATCAAGGCGAAAGCAATGCACAATATCATCTCGGGAAAATATATAAAGACGGACTAGGAGTGGATAAGAACTTATCCTTAGCCCGTACTTGGTTTGAAAAGTCTGCTGAAGCAGGAAACTCATATGCAGCTCAAGAATTATTCAAGTTAAATTAATATCTATTTAAATATAAAATTAACCTAAAAGTATAATTCTTATCTTACTAAGTAGTTAATATATAAAAACCAATCCATACTAAAATTAAAATATTATTTTATAGTTCATCCTGAGCTTAGATATTATTTATCCTCACTCAGATCATCTCATTTTCTTAACACCCACATTCTTTTTTTATAATTTCTATATTTTTAGCAGCTTCTTGATCTCCGTGATCAGCTGCAAACTGATATAAATTTAGTGCTTTTTCAATATCTTTACTCCCTCCTCTCCCTTCATAATACATTCCAGCAAGGGTATAAGCTGCATCAATATTTTCACCTGTTTGATATGCTCTTTCAAACCATTTCCTAGCTTCAATAAAATCTTGTTTAACACCTTGCCCCTTAAAATACATTATCCCTAGATTAAACTCTGCACTATTCGATCCTAAATTAGCTGCTTGCTTAAATAAAGATAATGCTTTTGTATAATCTACAGCAGTATCAATACCATCTTTATATATAACTCCTAATTGATTAATAGATTCAGCATCATTTTTTTCCATCCCTTCTGAAAAAATTTCAATTGCTTTTTTAACATTCTTATATTTTGAATTATCACTAATGTAAATTACACCCAAATTATATTTAGCATCTTCTTCACCTTGCTTAGCTGCTTTTTCAAACCAATAAACGGCCTTATCTAAATCTACTTTCTCACCATTTAAACCTTGTTGATATACTACCCCCATATTGTATTGGGCAACAGGATCACCATTTTCTGCGTCTTTTTGATATTTACTTAACTCACTATTAGAACTTTTAACTTTTATATTAGATGAATCACATCCTACCAAAGTTAATGTACTAAATATAAATATTGACAAGAAAATTTTCATATTATCTCTCATTTAAAACATGCCTTGGTTTGGAAAATCAAGTGGATGATAACCCATTTTGGATGGGGCATCTGGGATTCGTGGGAGTTTCGGTAACTTATGGTCAACTGTTGTTTGTTGGCCCTGAGAAATTTTCAATCCTTTAGAAATACCTTGTGGTTTTTCTAATCTACCATATAGATTGATCTTGTCTGTATTAGAACCACCACAAGCCTTATATTTAACAACACCAGCGCATGCTTCTACATACTTACCATCTTTGCGTTCACCAAATGCAAACCCATCGACTGGTTCGGTGATACTTGCTTCTCCATATAAGCCTATACTTCTTTCTAAAGTCGACCTAGTTACACCATTTCCTTTATATTCTACAGAACCACCAATCCCCACACCTGCCACAATACTTGCATTAGCTGTTTTCCCAGCCGCATATCTTTCGGCTACATCTTTTAAACTTTTACTTGTTGCATACTTTTCATATGTATCTGATGCTGATTTTACACTTCCATATGAACCAATCGAATTCGATGCAAGCCCCCGCGGATCTATCCATTGAGTTGGATCACTTACATAAGCAGAGGTATTAATTCCGCCACTTAAACCAATCGGGTCTTTACTCACATATCTTGCACTATGAGGCTCATAATAACGATAACGGTTATAGTGCAGTTCTGTTTCCAGATCGTAATATTGTCCTTGAAAGCGTAAATTATTTTGTTCAAATGGATTATCTTGGTTTACCGTTGTAATTTCCGATGCCGTTCCCCACGTGTCGTGGAGAATTTCCCAAACACATTCTCCTCGGGTATTAGTCATGGTTTGTGGTGTTCCTACCTGATCACAATGGTAGAATGTAATCTGCTCTAAATCAGTACGCTTTTTCCGAGTATTACTATTCCATATTGGGTCTTTATAAATAGAATAAGGTTTTGTTTGATATTCCTGATAATCAGGAGTTTCTATGAGTTGAATAAAATCCTTATAACCTGCTTGTAATAGTGGAACAAAGCTATCAGGTTCATAAATATAGTGCTTTGTATAATTGGTCTGTGCAGATTTAAAAGACTCCCATATCATTAAATCTCCATCCCAACCAAATAAAGTTAATTCTCTGGCTGTTTTTTTGTAGAGTCGACGACCAAATACATCGTAACCATATTCTGTAACTAGACCATTATTATCGCTTCGAATAAGTCTGTTTTGATTGTCCCAAGTCAGTTTAAGGTTTTTGCCTGCTTGAGTAATCTCTGTCACATTACCTTGAGCGTCATATTGGTAGTGTTTACCTTTATAACTTTTAATAAGGTTATTTTTAATTTGTGCTGGACTTAGTACCGAGTCAGTGTCAATTAAGTTACCTGCTGGGTCAAAATTAAAACTTTCTGTTTTATGTAAACTTTGAGCTGCAATTAAACGCCCAATTGAATCATATTGATAATTGAGCTTACCCAGACGGCTATCTTCGACTTGACTAAGCAAATAGTTTTGATCGTATTGATAGTATCTATGTGCTTGATATTGTAAATAGTCTTGAGTTTCTTGCTCAGGTTGAATGAGCTGTGAATTCAATAACCCGATATCATTATATTGTTTGGTTTGAATGAGTCCATTTGCCAGTAGTCGTGTTGTTTCTCTATGCAACTCATCACGCTGAAATGAAGCAACTTCTTGGTTATTTAAACCAATCGCATAAATGTGCCCTGAACCATAAACAAGATGGTTCAATGTTTGTCCATCAGGTCGAATTGTTTTAATTAAATTTCCAAGCTCATCATATTCATAATGTAATACTGCTGTGAGTGGTTTTAGTTCTGGAATTTTATAATGCTGGTGCTCTCTAACCAACTGTCCAAGTGCATTGCGATAGAAATCAATTTGGCTAACCTCATTACTGGCTCGGCTCAGTTGGCTATTCAGGTTATAGTCAAATTGTTCTGTTTGTTTCTGCCCTGTATGTAAATGGGTAAAGCTTTTAGAAGCAATTTGTCCATCTGCATAATATTCAAATTGGGTCAGTATATTTGGTTGACGGATTTGAAATAATCTTCCGTTCTCATTATAACTATAGTGCTTTTCCTCTCCATCAAAGGCCTGTTCACGTATCAAATATCCATACGGATTGTATCCAAACAAGTATTCCGCTTGATTCTGGTTAATTAGCTTTTGAATGCGACCTTGTTTGTCCCATTGATAAGTTACGCTATGTCGATTGGCATCAATACGTTGCTCTAATAAGCCAACTTGATTGTACTTATATTCCGTTACTAAACCTTTAGTATCTATGTGCTTAAGTAAGCGTCCTTCTTCATCATGTTCAAAGTATTCTTTTAACCCATCAGGATAGATAATGCTTTGTAGCTGCCCTTTATCTCGGCCTTTATCGCTGTAAAAATACTGTACAACTTTATTATTTGCAGTTTGTTCAGCTGTCAGTGCACCATCTTCATCATATTCCCATGTACTACTCTTACCTGAGCAATCGGTATATGAAATCATCTGCCCCAATTCATTGTATTGAATTTTCTTAGCACTACCTTTTGCATTAATGACTTCAACCAATTGATTATTATTGTTATATTTGTACTGTGTGATATGCCCTAATGGATTGATTTCTTTACTAAGGTTACCATTTTTATCATATTCGCGTTTCCAAATACTGCCCTCTGGATCTTTAATTTCAACTAAATTGCCCTGTTCATCATATGCAAAACGAATTACTCCGCCGTTTGGCTGGACAATTTTAACAAGTTGATCTTGATCATTATATTCTTGTTGAGTCTCTCGCCCTTCAAAATCAATTTGACGAGTAATCCGCTTTTGCCCATCACGGCTGTACCATGATTCACGTCCATCTGCTAAACGTGTGCGGTAAGTAAACCCATTGAGGTCAAAGTAATAGTAAGTTGGAACATCATAAGCATCATAAACCGCCACTTGGCGTAAGCGGGGATGCCATTTTAGTTTGGTATGGAAACTGCCATCATCAGCCCATTCTTCTATTGCTTTAGCTTTGGCTTCAGTTGATTCATAGCGAATATTTTGTCCACGCCCTGTACGGTCTGTATAGCGCGTTAGTTGATGAAAGTGATTATATTCATAAGTTCTTATATGGCCATTCTGATCAATAGCTTTAATTAAGTTCCCTTGGGTATCGTATTCATAACGTGCTAATGGTTCGGCTTTATCATCTAAAAACACCGCCATAATTTTAACTTGCTCATTAAAAGCAAATTTTAATTGGTGTTTGGCATGCTCTAATTGAAAATCAACATATTGAAGATAAGCAACCTTTTCAAAAATAAGGTAACTTAAATCAATCTTTTCTTGTGTTTTTTCATTGAATTGTTGAATCAATTGATAAGGCTGTCCAACTGAAAACTGATGAAATTGAAAAGACCAGTCTCCCCCAAAGTTTAGAACCAAATCTCCACTTTTAAGAGGTTGTACTATTATTCCTTCATACGGTACTTCATAAGTTTCAAATATAATGGAAGCTGGCAGTTGATGCTTTCGCCCTTTACTATCAATAAATAGATAGCCTTGAGCATTATGCTGAATCATATTGGAAAATGGCATCATCCAACGTGCACCCATCATACTTTGATCAAACTCATCCATTTGTGAGTTATATTGCCGTATAAAAGAAAAACCTATTTTTGGTAAATAGAAGTCTGCATGTTGAACCCGTTCAGCACCAATTGAATAGCTAATACTTTTTCCAGATTGTGAATCAGCACCTTCACATGGCGGAGCATTTAAAGCATCTGCCTGTAAACTTACAAACTCTAAAGTGTCTCCTTTCGTATGCCGTTCATACTCGCCCGTCTGGTTGATTGGCACATTTGCATTACCTTTATTTTCTAATGCCTGTATGGCTTTCAGTGTTTCTTGTAATAGCCATGCCAACGTATATTTTTGGCTTGTATTCGCTTGCTGTTGTAAAGTTTGACTTAAAGCCACAATAGCTTGAGTTGCTTCTTGTTGCAAAAGACTTGTTATAGTTGGTTGTATTTTAGGGGTTAAATTTGCCTGGGTAGGCTTCCCTAACAAATCAATGAGTGGAATGGCCCAATTTGTAAATTTGAGTTTTGGATCTCGTTTCTCTGCACTTGCACCTGCCGCAATAGTTATTCCTACATTTATACCTGTTGCTGGGGTCGCCATGCTTTGTAATATAGTTACACCCAACGCCGTAGCACTGGCAAGTAGAGTGCTTAACTTCGCTTGAGTCTCTTTTAAAAAGTTCTCTAAATCTCCAGCGATCATCGCATTGAGATGTAAACCTAACCGCTTAATATCAGTTTCTGTAATTTTTCCATTTTCTCGATATAAGCGCTGTGCCATTAAACCAAACATCGGACGTAAAGCCATGCGCGCATGAGCTTCATTACTTGGTTCTGAAAATAAGCCTATTAAATTTGCCGCAAGTAATGCCCCACGTTGTACAGCAACATCACCAGTTTTCTTATCTGTAGCATAGAGCATTAGGTCTAATACACTACCCGTTAATGCAAAGATATTAGCAACCGTGGTTATATTGGCCTTACTTTTTATTTGTTCTAGTGTCGTGTTTCCACACACTTGTAAATAACGCTGAACCTGACTTGCAATCATTTGCAAGTCCGCTACATCCGTAACGCTATTTAAGTTAAAAACAGCAAGTTCAACAGCAGGTTGTTTTTTAATTTCTTTCTGTTGTGTATTCTCTTTAGCCATCAATATAAAACCTTTAACTCATTCAATTACAGCAATGTTTTTCTATGTTGAATCGCTCTATTCATCTAATCTACTTTTTTGACTGCACAAAAGTATCTACAGCACTCTGCTGAATAGGTGAATCTTGATTTATGGACTTAGATAATTTTGCAGCCATTTGATTACTGAGAAAACCTTCACTCTGCTCTTTAAGCATTTCAAGAGACTGGCTTGGGTTTAACGCCATTTGACCAAGACTTTTCATTTGATCGGCAGATAAATTGTGATTAAGTTGTTTTGAAACAGTATTGAGGGCAGTATTGGTTACCTGATTTTTAATCTGACCTACTGTTTGTCCAACTAAATTATCTAAAGTATTCTTGCCAAAGTTTTTGAAACTATTTTTATCAGCTGAAAAAAGATTATTTTGCAACTGAGACATAGCATTTTGCCCCACTGCTCCTAGGGTATTTTTCATTAAACCTTGAACACTTTTGACTGGCTCAGCCCAAGTGTATTTACGATTAAAATCACTGCTTTGTAGCCATGCACTTGTATTATCTTTCTCAAAAACTACTTTAGCCGGTCCAGGCGCAATACCTGTTACTTGTGCGAAACCATTTCCATCGAGTTTGCCTGTGATTTGCTTACCTAATGAATCAATAACTTTATAGCTATTTTGCTTGAAGAAATTTTCTCCACCATAACTCCGCAATAACTCCAAAGCTCCTTGCATTGATTTAGCTTTAGGTAACTGTGGAGTATTTGCACTCACACTTGCTCCAGAAGTAAATAAATGCTGCCCAGCTTTCACCTCAAACTTCCCGCCTGTGACGGGGAAAATTCCCGAACTATTGATCTTAATTTGGGAACCACCAGATGTGATTACAACTTCTTTAGAGGCAGTAATTTCAATTCGATCTTCTGTAGAAATAATCTGAACGCCTTTACGTGCAATTAAGTCTGCTCCGTCAGCTTGGGCTTGTATCTCAACTTTCCCTTTACCCGCATAGAGCCTAGCTCCCTGTTGGGCTGCAAAAAGACTGATCTTATTTTGTGCGTGTGCAATTATGTTTTTTTGAGTGCTTAAATTAATACTATCTCCAGCACTTTGGCTTAATTGGCCATCTGCACTTAAATGTATATCTTCGTTACTGGCTATAGCCACGCTATTTGGTGCACTTAACACCATAATAGCTTGCTTAAATACAGCTGCTTTATCTTTATCTTGCTGTTCAATTTGTTCTAAAAAAGTTTTTAGATTTTCAAGCACTTCTAGTGGATCGGTTTGCTGATTTTTAGCAACTTCACTAAGTGCTTTGGCATTGTTGAGGCTACCCTCTATTTGTTGTTCGGCATTATTTGCATCAAGATGCACACCTTGGGCTTGATCCTGTTTATGAGTAGTAATGAGTAAACCACTACCAGCTCGAATAGCTCCCCATTGATCCGTTCTGAGTTCAAACCCCTCACCACGACCTTCACTTGTCGCACTTCCTTTCGGATGGCTCAAATTACCAAGGTTTAACTGACTAACAGCATGGCTACTTTGTAACTGTGCACTAATTTGCCCAGTCGTATCATCAAGTCGTAACTGGTTAAAGCCTTTTCCACCCACCTCTTCTGAACGAATCCCACTTAGTTTTTTGGTATCGGGTAACTGTCCTTTCTGGTCAAATCGGGTTGGATGACGTTCAGCCTCGTGAATGCGTCCAACTACAAATGGGCGATCGACATTACCATCAAAGAAATTAATAGCAACGATTTCTCCAACACGTGGTAAGAAACGTACACCATACCCCTTTCCAGCCCAAGGGCTTAAAACATCGATCCAAGCTGAATCAGTGTCATTGTCATTACTTCCCGCTCCACCATCGTGGTTATGGTCATCACTTCTTGTAAACAAGAAACGAACTTTAATACGTCCCCATTGATCAACATAAATCTCTTCACCCGCTGGACCAACTACACGCGCACGTTGAGGAGAAGCTTTAGGCCGATTTTGTAATGGTTGATATTCAGGCACAATTTTAATATTGCGGCGTTGTAAAATCAGTTCATTACCCTGACGTTCTTCTGTATTACCCAACGGCCAATCGCTTTGTTGAACCAAAGCTTGAATTTGCTGATTTAAATCTTTGGGTAAATTGTTCTGGTTGTAGTAACTCTTACCAATAATTAAGAACTCTTTGTCTGCTCCACTATGTAGATCAATTTCCGGATGCTCATTAAGTTCAAACCAATAGCCGACTTGTGTATCCCGTACAGTAGTTTGAGCAACAAACTGCTTAGATTGAGCATCATGATAAGCACTTAAGTTTTGATTGAACTTTTCTAGCTGCTGACCACTTGCTGGTGTTGCACCATCTTCACCTTTCAAATCTTGCATCCATGCTGGGCTAAAATGCCAAGCATCTTCAAGACTTAAACTCTGATTGTCATAATTACTGCTATGTTGATGTTTACTTTGTACATTGCCAGCCCCATCTGTTTGTTGTAATGTATCTGACTGCCAACGCTGCACATACACAGAAGTCGGCTGTAAACTACGACCAGCGATTAGGCTAGTCATGCTATCAAACTGTTCAGTTGCATGACTTCGATGGTAGCGAACCGTTCTTCTTGTCAGCGCTTGAAATTGGTTATTATCATCAATGAGACGTAATTTTTGTGCCTGAATATGATCTGTATTATTCGGTACGATCAGTTCCGCTTCATCAATCAGCCAATTAATACCTTCACTTCGCCATAAACGAGTTAGAAAGTCATAGTCAGTTTCGTTCAACTGCATAACGAAAGGACGAGTATCATATTGCTGTTTTAACCCACTCAAATCTAGTGTAAGGCTAGCAGCAAATAATGGGCTTTTCCCTTGCCAGTCTTGAAAAAGAATTTCACTAATTTCTTTCACACTCTTGTTCATAAACACACGGCTATTTCTGCGTTTATGCCAAAGATAAGTTGAATCACTTATTGTGAGCTTATATAAAGTTAGAGCACCATCACTTTGCCCCTGTGATGCTCCAGTAATAATACCTGTAGTACGAAATAATTGTCCTTGATCTGTCACCTGATCAACAGCAACCTGTACACCTATAAATTTTTTAAGTGGAAGGTGAGCATTGGTTGATAAACAAATCAAATCTGCAGTTATGCCCTGATTAAGATAATGTTGCCCATCTATACGTTGTAAAAAAACTTGGCTATTCAGGGATGCATCTGAAAATTGAAGGTATACCGAACGATGTTTTGAGAGAAAACCAAAATTCTCTAAAATTTGAAAGATATTATTAAACATCACTTTTTTATAAATCTGAGTTATAAACTACTATATTTTATAAAAAATAGACAGATTTGTCTATTTTCAAATCTACCCTTTTACAAATAATAACTTCCTAGAATGTATGTAATAAAATTAAAAATCAATATCTTATAAAATGCCACCCCATAAAAAGTAAAAACAATTCACTACAATTACAATAGCTTAAGCACAAATTAATAAAATTTAGATAATATAATTATTGATATAGAATATATTATTAATATAACTAATATACTTTTTATACTCTTATTCATACAGTCACCAAACTTCGTTCCAAAGCATTTAAAAAATAATCCAACAACTTCTCCCTTTCACTAGCTTTATTAGGATCTAAAAGTTGGATGATTGCGCCATCAATCATAAATAAAATCATGTTTGCATCAGCTTTTAAGCCACGACTTTCTAGACTAAATATCAAATCAAAAAGTTCTTTAAGTAGCCATTTTCTATATTCAATCGCCATGCGGTAAGCTCGAGGATAAAGCAGTTTTAATTCAAAAATAGCTTTAAACAAAAGATGGTAAAGGCTATTTATATCGACATGTAAGCGAATAATTTCTTTGAGTTTATCGGCTGCGGTTGGGTAGCGGTGTGAGTAGACAATTGCCAGAACTTCTTCTTTGAGTCGGCTTTTTTGAAAGATTAAGCACATTTCAACAAGTCGTTCTTTCGAGTGAAAGTAGTTATAAAACGTCGCTTTTTGAATTTTGGATTTTTTGATAATCAGGTCTACGCCTGCATTATGAAATCCATGCGTGGTAAAAAGTTGGATAGCGGTTTGAACCACCTGTAATTTTTTGGAAGATATTTCTAAAGTTGGCATCGTTTTACCGTTATAAATTCTTGTTATGTCTAAATGAGATAAAAAGCCTGTGCCCTTTCTGGGAGAAAAAAAGGCACAGCAAAGCCGTAAGACGGTGCTTGGCACATCTCAAGTTTTGTAGTTGCTAAGTTTTAAGTAAAAATGACTTAAAGCCTGAAAACCTTATGACGTTCAAGCTGCTTTAAATTTTTAAGTTGTGTCGATATAGACTTTGACAAAGGCTGCCAAGAAATAATGAATGTGCAAAGCCAACTCCTTTTTTATTGGGAGTTCTGCCAAATCATTAAAATTATGGTGGCAGAACGAAAGGGGGTTCGCAGACTGGAAACAAAGGAACCAGCACACCCGAAGGTGTCCCCCTTCCGCCCTACCGTAGAGAAAAAGGGGGCGAACGAGTTCCCGACACACAAAATAAGAATTTTGCATATCGACTTTGTTTTCCCGGTCTGCGACAACCGGCTGGCAATGTGGCCAGCATGCGAAGAATAGTATTCAACTCTCTTACAGTCAAGCACACAAAATGACATTTGTTTTAAATTAGATCATTAAAAAGTAAGGATAAATAATGAATGAGTTATTGTTAAAGTGGGGTTTATAAAGTCACAATAATTTAGCGATTTATAGGTTTATTGATTTGGGTTTGTGCCCGTATTTCGTATAAGGGGTACTATATTAATTATTGAAAATTTTATAATATTAATAACAATCTATAAGACTAAAAATTTAATGCTAACGAACACTCATCAAGACTATATAAATAAGGTAAGTAAAATACTTGAAAATTTGGAAGAAAAAGGAGAAATAATGATTCTTTCACAATCTTCCGAAATAATATCGAAACTGATAATCCACTCAATTGCAGAAGAAACACTAGAAAAGAGATTAGAAAGTGATTTTATTATTGAATGTGATATTCCTCACTTACTAGATGTTATATCATCTCAGTTAAGTTCAATATTTAAAGAAGATAAAGAAAATTCAGATAAAATAGTGAATAAGTTTTATCATAATTTATTACATAGATTGACTATGCAGCAAGTTGCAGAGCTTTTACACCATGAAGGCGCTTTTGAAATAGCCTTGCGATCATACTATTCCATAAAGTTGGGGAATGAAGATTATTTAGATTTAAACTATCTTGATTGGAGAAAACAATATTATTCTCAACTAAAATAATAAGAAGCTTTATATAAAATAAAAGGTGATTTTCTCCCGTTTCGCTACAGAAGGACACGAGTGGTATTGCTGTTTGCTTTTCATTCTATTTATTTCAATTTATAAAAAATATATAATATTCTCAATAGTTTTTTAATTATCTATTACATTCAATCAAGATCATATATTTTCAATAAAGAGAATAAAATGCAAGACCAAGCTTTAACCTCTCTTCCTCAAGATGTAAATGAGGATCAAAATATTACAACTCCACCAATTTCACATTCAGGAATTCATCATTTTAAATTTCATGGGAATGCCTCAGAATATTTTGGAATCTGGATCGTTAATATTCTTTTGACTATTATTACCTTAAGCTTATATGCGCCTTGGGCTAAAGTTCGTCGCTTACGCTATTTCTATGGTAATACAGAATTTTTTGAACGCCGCTTTGATTTTACAGGGATTCCAACCAAGATTTTGATTGGACGTTTAATTGCATTAGGAATTTACGTCGTTTTTGCAATTTCATCACAGTATTCAATGATTGCGACTGTGGTTGGACTAGTTGCGCTATATGCAGCAGTACCTTGGCTAATTCGCGCTACTTTACGTTTTACGGCAAGAAATAGTAAGTTCGGCAACGCACGTTTTTATTTTGGTGGAACGACAAAAGAATCTTATAAAGTCTTTCTTTTGAGTATATTGGTATATATTTTCACTTTAGGAATCTTTACACCTGTAGCTATTTGGCTATATAAAAAATATTATCTTAACAACTTATATGCTGGACAATTAAATTTTAAATTAAACGCGAAATGGTCTGCATATATGGCTGCAGTTTATATACCAGTTTTTATTGCAATTGGTATAATTGCTATTTTTTCAATCATTTACTTTGCTATGGCAGGAACAATTTCTGGGTTCTCACCAAACGCTATATTCTTCGGAATATTTACGGTATATGCATTTATTGGATTATTTATTTATCCATTAATCGCTGCACGTATTTTTATTACGACATGGAACAATACTACAGTTGGAAACAGTCAATTTAAAACAGACTGTAATCAATGGCGTTTTGCATGGATTGTAGCATCAAACTGGATTGTAAAAATCTTATCCATAGGTTTAATGTCTGCTTGGGCTGCAGTTCGTATTCATAAATACCAGATTGAATCGATGAGTTTAATTTTATTAGATGATCCAGATCAAATGATGAATCTAGCCCAACAAGAGCAAAGTGCTTTAGCTGAAGAAATCAGTGATATTTTTGATATCGACATCTCTTTATAATAATCTGAGTTTAATAATTTATGTCCCAAGCAGTAGATATCACTTTCTATGATGGCCTAGTGTCTAAACCATACCCTGCTCAGATTTCAGCTCAATCTGAATCTGAAGTTCTAATTCGGTATGGTGAGCAATTAGAACTTCAGCGTCATTATCAATATACTGATATGAAATTGATTGGTGCGCTGGGACAGTTACACCCAGTAATTGAATTATCTGATGATGCACGAATTGAATTTCATAGTGCATTACCTGAATGGTTTAATTACACAACTAAAAAGGTTCAACATTCGATCTGGAAATTTGAACGCTCTCCGGGTCTTATTCTTTTTAGTGTAATTTTTGTGATTACTTTTGCGATCAGTCTAGTCAAATGGGGTGTTCCAGCCACATCCCATTATCTTGCTTTTCAATTGCCTGAGAATACTTTAAAGAAACTAGGTGATGAAGCAGAGAATTATGTATTAAATAATTGGACTGCACCCAGCCAATTAACACAAACTCAAAAAGATCAAATTACTAAACAATATTTGAATACTGTTGCTGAAAACAAACCAGCCAAATTAGTCTTCCGTAAAGGCGATCAATTAGGGGCTAATGCTGTAGCGCTACCCAATAATACGATTATTATCACAGATGAACTGATCAAATTGGCACATACGAATCAGGAAATCTTAGGCGTATTAGCCCATGAACAAGGCCATTTGGTTTATCGCCATAGTTTGCAACAAGGGTTAACGAGTTTAGGCCTAAGTATATTATATATTGCAATGACAGGAGATAATTCAGACTTATTTACGTCCTTACCTGCTGCTATGATTGGTGCAAATTACTCACGTAAATTTGAATCCGAAGCCGATCTATATGCTTTACAGTTGATGGATAGGAAGCATATCGAAGTCTCGCACTTTGCAAATTTCTTACAACGTTTAAGCGATACAACAGAAGAAGGTATCGATAAAAAGAATCAGGCCAACCCAGCAACTTCTCAAGAAGAATCTTCAGCTAATAAACTATCTACAGCTGTTCTTGATACTTTATCCTCTCATCCTGCAACCGAAGAGCGTATTCGAATGGTTCATGATTTTGAGAAAAAACAGAAAGGCGCACAAAATAATTTATAGGCTCACAGAGTCTATCTAGAAAATTTATGGTCTTTAGGAAGTGGAGCATCACATGGTTGATCCGTCTTTATATTGACCATTTTCACAGGCCCATCATTGTAGATTGTTACCTTGCAGCCTTTTACGACATATTCCTGTTGAATACCACCGTACATTTCATCCTCAGAAACAGCAGATGCAACATCACACGCCTCATCAGCACGACATATAGCCTCTTGCCCACCAACTTCTACAGCTTCTGCTCCAGCAGCTTCCATTGCGTCTCCAGCACTCTCCTGTACTTCAACACCTACAGCCTGTATTTGTGCGGCATATGTATTTGAAAGATTCATCATAAGAAAAATTGCAAAAAAGAACTTACTACTGTGATTTATTAAATTCATGAATTATCCATATCTCTTAATTTAAATTTGGTACATATCAGGCGATTTTACTTTGCAAGTTAGTGATGCAAAGGGATTAGTATTATAAGGAGCTATTCCGCCTATAATTATACATATAGCAGCAATAGTTGACTCGAAAGAATTCATCAAACAATTACAAGATATTGACCATTATGATGGTGCATTAACTACACAATATAAAATTAAACTGAAATCAAAATCTGTCTAACTCAATCCAAATTTTTATGTGGGGTAGAATGAGGGGTAAAATAATAGATATAAAAAAAAGCCCCTGCTTTTAACAGGGGCTTTTCGAATTTGGCGGAAGCGGTGAAATCCTAATTCAAACTAAGTATTGATGACATGGCTTTGTGTAATTCATTGTCCGCCGATTCAATTTTGTTGCTTTGCCAAGCAATATAGCCGTCTGGCCTGATCATTATGCAAGCATTTTCATCATTACCCCAAGAGCGAGAAAGTTCTCCATAAGAGTCTTCAACGTCTCTTTTTGGACCTACCTGTATAACGTTAATATCCAAGTTGAGCTGGTTATTAAGTTTGTCTACAACCCACTTCCATTTGTCACCTTGTAACCAACAGAACAGCGTAAACTTTCCATTTCCGATTAAGTCTAAGGTTGATATTTTTTTATGATTTTTGACTAGCCATACATGAGGGAGTTTATGGCCAGAGGTAAATGAAGGATAATAATGAAGATCTTCATCTCTACTAGAATCTATTTTATTTTCAATATGATATTCTGCTCTAACAATTGCAGATGAATGATAACGTATGTTAGTTTCTACGCCTAAAGCAGCAAATTCATAAGCTTTATATTCAATTGCAGATCTTAAATCACGGCGTTTAACAGCACCTTTTTCATTACCTTCGCTTAAGACATTTATACTTCCTTGCATCGTCTCTGTACTGTACTTTCCATCTAACTCTAAAGCAGAAAAGATTGTAGAGAACTCTCTAACACTTTGATTTGCTCGTTTAACAATTCGCTCACCAACAGGTGCTCTTTCATCATTAAAACTATCTAATAAACCACTACCCGCTTTGCCATTTAATACAAATGCTAATTTCCAACATAAGTTATAAGCGTCTTGTATAGATGAGTTTGAACCTAATCCATTCGAAGGTGGATGACGATGGACAGCATCGCCAATACAGAAAACTCGACCTTTTGAGTATTGCTCTGCATACATTTCATTTACTGTCCATAACGACTTACTACTTATGCTTATTTCAATGTCGTTATCGCCAATAAGCTGCTTGCAAATTGCAATTGCCTCATCATCGGTAAGAGATGGTTCTTCTTTTTCAATGTCATATCCCCAAACAATCTGCCATTCATTCCAAGGTCTGACCATACGCAACAACCCTAGGCCAATCCCACCAATGTTTGCTCCAGGTTGTATAATCCACCACAGGTAACCAGGCCGATGTGAAACGTATTTTGTTAAATCGGCTTTAAAAATAATACTGATACTCCCACTTTTCCCCATTTTACCTGCCATAGGCAAATCTAAATCTTTTACGACTTGGCTGCTTGCACCATCAGCTCCGATTAAATACTTACAACGAATTAAGTATGTTTGTTTAGTTAATCTATCTAAAACAGTGACTGTTACACCATTCTCATCTTGTACATGAGATAAGTATTCCGTATCAAATCTTGGATGGCTACCTCGTGATGCAGCATTTGAAAGCAAAATAGGTTCAAATAGATGTTGAGGAAGATCGCACTGTTCACAGGGACTCGCTTTAGCATACTCAGATATTCTTTCTGGATTATTCATTCCATAAGGAAAACGTCCAATTTCATCACCCGTTAAAGATGTGCAATAAACAACATCTCCCATAACTTCTTTTGGTGCTGCTTTTGCGATTACTTCATCTGAGATCCCCAAGTCTCGAACAATTTCCATAGTTCTTTGACTGATATAATGGGCACGAGGGCTGTTTGCTAGCCATCTATATTTAGTTATTATGATATTTCTGATTCCATAATTACTTAACATAAGTGCAGCAGAAGAACCAGCTGGACCACTTCCAACAATTAAAACATCAGTTTCTAACATTTTTATCCTATTACTTACATATTCTTGGTAGCTAAATCGCTATTGCATAAACTTAACGAAAATAACTATTTTTGATATAATATTGCTTCTAAAAACTCTTTTAGATCATGTAGGTAAAAACTTCACAACATTAAGTATTAAATAAGTCTATAAAAGTTATAAAACAGATTTTTAATAAAAATTGATATATCTTCACAGTTCAAGATTCTAATAAATAAAGGAAAATTTAGAAACCAAATGATCTAGAGTCTAAAATAATATAACATTTAGATTTTATTGGTAGCATTGGCAAATCCATACAGAATATATCTTTTAGATAGACCTAGGCCTCTAGTTCAATCTCTAATTTTTAAGCAGTTTTTTTATTTATTAAAATCATATGAGCTATACTTTTAAAATAAAATTATGAAGTAATCATTATTTAAATTGTACTTTATACAAACGAATATTATTAACACCATCAATAGGAATTATGAATTATGGAAAAGCAAGATGTGATATCGATTGTAGATAGATATTTTTCCAATACGATTTCTAATCTAACAAATTTTCCAATACATAAGCTAAAAAATGATCCTATTGAAAATGAAAATTCTTTCTTCTTTCTACATGACTTTGGTACTTATGAATTAGAAGCTAAATTCAATTATTGTGATGGTTTTCCACAGAAAATTGCTTTACTGATACATGGCGGCAATTCTGATTTAAGTTCTTTAAGTCCTTTGGAAAATCTACTTATAAGTAAAAATATTGGAACACTTTCATTCAATTTAAGTGGCTTAAATAATACGAGTGAAACGAAATCATCTTTATCTCAGAACATAAATGAAAGTATGGTTTTTTACAGCCTTCTAAAAAAAGTGGATATTGTCATTGGATATAGTTTAGGCGGTTATATTGCAATTAATTTAGCTAAAAAATTTCAAATTGATCGATTGATTCTATTATGCCCAGCGATATATTCAGATCAAGCAGTCAAAAAAATATATGGAAATGAATTTAAGGATGAAATTTCCAAACCTTATAGCTTTTACTCATCATCAATTTGGCTTTTTTTAATGGAATATAAAAGAGAAATCACAATAGTTTATGGAGAGTTAGATGGTATAAAAACAGATAATGGAAAGTCGAAAGGGTTTTATGAAATGAATGGTATTACAAAGTACTCCCCTATTCCCTATGAGATAGTCCAATCCTTAAAAAAAATTTCCATGCGAAAAGCTAACTTTAATTTCATAATTGAGAAAGATAAAGATCATTACCTCTTAAAAAATATCAGAAATTATAATATTTAAAAATTGATTAGATTGGACTGCAAAAGGTTCTCGTCTTGTTAAAAACGAATAGAATGAATTTTCAACTCCTACAATGTTAGGTGCATTTGTTATCGTCGAAAAAATAAAGCCCCTTAAACTTTCTAGTTTAAAAGACTTTTAAAATTCATTTAAATAAGAAATAGCTTTAATTTGTAGGGGCTAATTCAAAATCTGAAACAATACTGCAAAGAGTAGAATATTTGCGATCACTATGGCCCAACCACCATATAGCATATATTTCAGTTGACTTGAACGTGCTAAACCCATTTGACCAAACATATCAGAAGATGGGAAAGGACCAAACCAGTCTACTTGGGAGCTTGATAATAAAACTGCTGTAACCGCAACAGGTGGAACACCATTTGCCAGTAAAATTGGTCCAAAAATTTTATTGGTAAAAGTCATTTGTGCAACAGCTGCTCCTGGAATATGCCCCACAATATTAAATAAAAAAATACCAAAACACAGCATCGCAGGACTTAAGTCGACCAAATACGGTGTCGCATTATCTAACAGTGTTTGATAAGCATTAAGTTTTTCAACAAGAACTAAAATTGGATTGTATAACCAGTAAAGAATAAACATCCATACTAATTTACCGCATCCCTCATAGAGTGCTTCCAAAATTTGTTTAGGACTAAACCCCGCCACTAACCCAGTTAATGTGGCAACAGTAAGCATCACAATAATTGCAAAACTAAAGCCTGCTTTAAAAATAATTCCAAGAATTGCCATCACGATAATTGTGCCAATAAATACAATCGCTGCACGTTTACTTCTTTTCACTTCAGAGGCACTTTCTATTTTTTCAGAAGGTTCTAAGAAATTTTCATTATAGGTATATCTTCCAAAAGTCCACTTTTGGATATAGCCAGACATGAACCACCCCGTCAGAAGTGTGACAACACTCATAGGTATGGCACAAGTGCTCAAATATTGCGGGTAGGTCAAGCCTCCCAACTCTAAAATAGTCACTGTACTTGGTGTAAAAGGTCCTATAAAGAGACCGACCGAACCTGCTGTCATCAAAAGTAATGCAACTGTAGGCGGTGTTAAACCAACTGCTGCAGCAATGGGAATAATGACAGCAACAATAATGGCATTACCACCTGCCATAGTTCCCAATGAACCACAAATAACAACTGATGAAATCATGATGCCAAGTTTGACGCGAGGAATACTTGAAAGCCCAACTTTATTGACAATAAATTTGACCAATTCTTTCGCTGCACCTGTTCGGTTAGCAACTTCACCAACCCCAGCACCTAACATAATAATAAGACCTACAGTCGCAATAAATGAGCCCGTAGACTTTGCAAGAATTCCACCCAATTCAAATACGCTGGTGGATGTCATGATCACACTAATGACAATAGCAATAATAACTGCCAGAACAATATCGAGACCAATAACAGTTAAGAGCGCCAAGGCAAAAATGGGCAATAACCCAATTAAACCGACCTCCTCTACTGGTAGGCCTTTTGCATAAAATGCTAAAGCAAAGCTAAGAATAATAATGGTGATAAGGGCAATATTTTTAGGTGTCCTTATATTTGGTATTGTTATAGAAGATTGCTCAACTGACATATGTATCACTCCTTGATCATTGGGCATTGAATTTCACACCAATTTACAAGGGTTCATTGACATTAAATAATGAATTCTAATAGATTACCTATAACTAATAGTTATGTGCTCATTTATGAATCTTCGACACCTAGAAATATTCTATTTAGTCATGCTTTTTGGTTCACTCACAGAAGCAGCGTCATCGTTATGCATTTCACAGCCAGCAGCCAGTAAATTACTAAAACATGCAGAGCAACGCCTTGGTTTTGCTCTATTTAAACGGGTCAAAGGGAAATTACAACCCACGAAAGAAGCCTATATTTTATATGATGAAATTAAGCCAATTTATGAAAAAATGAATGAATTAAATAAGTTGACGGATAATTTGGCAAGAAATACTCAAGGTCAAATCACACTCGGATGTTTACCCAGTTTAGGTTTGAGCCTCATTCCCAAATTAACTGCAAAATTTCTAAAAAAATACCCTGATGTTTTTGTCAATATTGGCACAGATCATACTCAAGCATTAGAGCAAAAATTATTAAGACGTGAAATTGATATTGCGGTGACGTTCCAGCCCCATACTCAGCATGGCATTATTGCCACACCTGTTCTAGAAATTCCTCTGGTTTATATTGATTCTCAGCCTATTGATTCAAATCAAGATATTCATTTAATTGATGAAAACAGGTGGATTCAACCCTACTCAGATTCCCTCCTGCAAGTCGTAAAAAAGTACAGAACATTTAATAAAAGTATTGTGAATGTACAAACTTACTATATGGCGAGTGAACTGGTACGCGAAGGTTTAGGGTGTAGCATTACCGATATTTATACTGCTGCACACTCCTTACCAAATCATATGATTCATGAAATAAAACCAAGTTTATATACCACAATTTATATTTTAAAAAATGCCAATGTAAGTACGACCAAAGCGACTGAAGATTTTATTGAATTGATTAAAAGAGAAATTGCTTCGATGACGCCATCAATTAACCAAAAGTTATGAGCACTATGTAAAAACTCATTTGTTTAACCCTTTTTCTTCTTCTTTAATACAAATGTGTGTTGCAAATATAGCATGGAAGAATGAAAAAGCATGTCGTTGTCATTGGTGGTGGAGTCATTGGTTTAAGTACGGCCTATGCACTTATTCAAGCAGGTCATAAAGTTACAATAGTTGAAGAAAAAGACCAGATTGGTTGCCAGACAAGTTTTGCAAATGGTGGTCAACTCAGTTATCGCTATGTTGCACCTTTAGCGGATGCAGGCGTTCCATTTCAGGCGCTGCAATGGTTAGGAAAAGCCCATTCGCCTTTAAACTTTAAATTGAATTTTTCACCTCTTCAATGGTCTTGGTTATTCCAATTCCTCATGGCATGTAATCGTAAAGACAATATTGTGAACGGCAATCATATTTTACGGTTATCCCTATATAGTCAAAGTATTATGTCTAAATGGCGTGATGAAATTGATGATTTTGACTGGGTAAAATCAGGAAAAATGATTATTCATCGTGATGAAAAAGCTTTTAAAAAAGCAGCAACAGGGATTGATCCAACTGTACAAAAAGTGCTGTCATCTAAAGAAACAGTTCAACTTGAACCTGCATTAAAAGGTATTGAATCTACATTAGTGGGTTCAATTTATACACCTGATGATGAAACAGCAGATTGCTACAAATTTTGTTTAGCATTGTATAAAGCACTAGAAAAGAGTAGTAACTTCAAATGTTTATATGCACATGAAGTGACAGATTTTTTTGTAGAAAATAATAGAGTTACTGCGATTGAAACAAATCAAGAACGTATAAAAGCAGATGAATTTGTCGTTGCTGCAGGCAATGGCAGTACTGCACTTTTTAATATGGTAGGTATTTCAGTCCCAGTTTATCCATTAAAAGGATATAGCCTAACTCTACCATTCCCAGAAAAAGCCAACGTTGTACCCAATATGAGCGTAACCGATTATGCAAATAAAATTGTATATGCAAAATTGGGGAATCAGCTTCGTATTGCCGCAATGGTCGATATTGGCTATCAAGATATCTACATTCGAAAAGAGCGAATAAATGCATTGAAAGATACGGTACGAAAAACATTTCCCGATTTATTGGGTGTAAATACTGCACAAGAATGGAGTGGTTTACGTCCATCCACCCCTACAGGTTTACCCATTTTGGGTCGTACGAAATATTTGAATTTATGGGCAAATATTGGCCAAGGTAGTTTAGGTTTCACATTAGCTGCTGGTTGTGCCATGGTCATTAGTCAGTTAATTAGCCAAGCAACCTCGCCAATTATATTAGATGGTTTATCTCTGGAGAAATAAAATGAGTCATGATATTCAACGTATTGATACGAATGCACGTTTATCAGGTTGCGTGCTTCATAACGGTTTAGTGTATGTTTCCGGTCAAGTTCCAACGAATTTAGATGCTGATGCCAAGCAGCAAACTTTAGAAGTTCTGGCAAAAATTGATGCTTTACTGGAACAATCTGGTAGTGATAAAAGCCGTATTTTAACTGCACAAATTTGGATTAAAAATATTGCCAAAGATTTTGCAGTGTTCAATGAATGTTGGGAAGCATGGTTACCAGATGGAGCAGCACCAGCGCGCGCGGCTATTCAAGCAGATTTGGCACGTCCGCAAGTATTAGTAGAAGTAATGGTTACGGCAAGTGTTAAATAATATTTACCTAAAGTAAAACCAGTAAATCTACTGGTTTTATTAATTTCATGTTCAAATATAACCAATCATCAACTCGATATTGCACATCTTTATAGGTAACGCTGATCACCTCATCCTTACTAAATACTTTACGAATTGATTTTAATCTGACCAGTTAGTTAGGCTGAGACAAAATAAATTTTCAAAAGACATTTTTAAAATTTTTATAATAAAAAACCCATTCCAAAAATTTGAAATGGGTCTAGTGAAAACCACTGAGCCTGAAATAGTAAAAATTAGAGCTTAACAATATCTACTGTAATGATTTGATGAGAAAATACAATATATATTCAAATAATTTTTTAGATAAAATTTAATAAAAAGCATATTATAAATATAAACTAATTAATACCAATTAAAACTCAATGATGAAAAATTATTCTCTTATTATTTTAGGTAGACCTAAATATAACTTTTCCCGAACCAAAACAATCTTAAAAAAATACCCTATTACACTTAAGTAGAACTTGAATGCCATTTATATCAACATTTTAAAATACTATATCTCAATACTTTTTAAGATTAACCAGAGAACGCTCTCCACCTAATTTTGTTAGTATAAAGTTCTGGAAGTCTTCAATCTATTATTTAAGAAAAACTTTACGAACTTAAGTCATAGAATCTAGCAATTTGTTCAAATATCTCTGAGATCACTCCATAAAAACACTCATAAATATCTACTATTCTTCACTAAAAATTTAGTTCACATTGACTTTCTAACAAACGTTAGTTAGATTGTTTAAAATTCAATTATCTAAGAAGTTATAAATGATTTTAGTTAGTCAAAAAGATCGCACTTGGACTGATAGTAATATCCCAGGAGTTCAAACCTGTCGAACTTGGATTAGTGAAGATGGTATTGAAAGCTATTTAGCAAAATTTCAGGCTGGAACAAGTTTTCCCAAACACACTCATATTGGATGGGAACAGATCATTGTTTTAGAAGGTGTGATTCGCTTCAATGATGTCGAAATGCAGGCTGGAGATGTGTTACAAGTTCAAGGTACTGACGAACATAAGGCATTTGCCGTAGAGAACACTCTCTTGTTCATTACTCATCATGGCGGTATTGAACTGACGGAATAATATTATGACATCCTCTACAAAAAACCATACACCTTTGACGCGAGAAAAAATACTAGGAGCCGCAATTCATCTGTTTCAACAGCATGGATTCAGCGGACTAGGCATGCGACAAATCGCTGACTGCTTACAAATAAAGGCGCCTAGTCTCTACTACCATTTTGAGTCTAAAGATGATCTGGCACGATCTGCACTTCAACACTACAGAGAAGAGCAATTCTACCGATTACAGGAAATTGAAAAACTGAATGGCTTAACCCAAAAACTGCATGCGTATTCTGAACTTTTCGCCGAGATGCTGAACGACGAAAAACGTCTATGCTTATATATGGTAATGGTGAGAGAAGCCTCTTTCCAACAAGAGCCATGTGTAAGTGAATTGAGGTTATTCGCCAAACAGAATATCGATTGGTTAGAAGATACTTTATGCCAAGCAAAAAAAGAATCACCTCAAACTATTGAAACAGAGCGAGACATGGCTGAAATCATATTTGCTTCTCTCGAAGGTATCATGGCCACCTCTCTAGTTGATGAGAGCCCATGTACACACTTTCGCTCAAAAGCTAAATCTTTCCTCAACATTATGTTGCTCACAACCGTTAAATAAAAAAACAGGCTCTAACAGCTCTAGAATCTGCGCTTTAATTGTTATTGAATTAAATCGTCAGATTTTGAGTATTAGAGCTTGTAATTAAAATCTTATACACAGCAGATGGTTATCTACCAGTCATAGCAAATATAGTGACTGGAAAGCTTATTTTCCTTTTGGCATATGGCACATCTTGGCACTTGAATGCGAGTTCACAGAAATTCGTTATCTGTTGATCATGCTGATTAGCATCAACATATTAGACTTGCAAATTAAAATTGATTTGAGTGATAAACAATAAATAAAAAAAAGCCCCTGCTATTAACAGGAGCTTTTCGAATTTGGCGGAAGCGGTGAGATTCGAACTCACGGAGGACTCACACCCTCGTCGGTTTTCAAGACCGGTGCATTAAACCGCTCTGCCACGCTTCCATGTGCGTAAGAATACAAAGCTTATTCATTTTATTCAAGAAAAATATCATCGCTTTGTGTTCAAGTGCATATTGTTTCATCAATTTTACAGTTGAGCAGCCAATTCTGCTCCTTCTTTGATCGCACGCTTCGCATCTAGCTCTGCTGCGAGCTTTGCACCACCAATAATATGGTAGTTCGCGATCGTCGACTCATCTTCTTTTGGCATCAAGTCTTTTACCGACTCTTGCCCTGCACACACCACTACCGTGTCTACACGTAAAAGTTGGTCTTGACCATTATGCTCAATCCAAAGTCCTTCATCAGTGACTGCTTTATATTGCACACCACGCAGCATACGGACCCCATGCTTTTTAAGCTGTGCACGATGGACCCAGCCCGAAGTTTTGCCAAGGCCAATACCGAGTGGTGTTGTTTTACGTTGCAATAAATAAATTTCGCGGATTGCTGGCTCAACAACTGGCGGCTGCATTCCCCCTTCAGAAATGTAGTTTGGATCTGGGTCAACACCCCATTCACGTTGCCACTCGGCTAAAGGTTGAGGCTGAGGTTGATGTGGTGGTTTAAGCAAAAATTCAGATACATCAAAACCAATACCACCTGCACCAATCACTGCAACTTTTTGCCCGACTTCTGCCCCTTTTAAAACTTGAGCATAAGAAAGGACTTGTGGTGCGTCGCTTCCTTCAATTTTTAATGCGCGAGGGATTACACCTGTTGCAACAATCACTTCATCAAAACCTTCACGTTCAAGCTGCTCACGATTTACGCGAGTATTTAAACGTACGTCTACTCCAGTTTTTTCCAGTTGGACTTTAAAATAACGAATCGTTTCATGGAATTCTTCTTTACCTGGTACAACTTTGGCAAAGTTAAATTGGCCACCTACATCAGAAGTTGCCTCAAACAGCGTCACTGCATGGCCACGGCTTGCCGCAACAGTTGCCGCCGACATACCCGCTACTCCGCCGCCCACAACTGCAATTCGCTTAGGTTGTTTAGTCTTTAAATAGACCAGTTCAGTTTCATGGCCTGCACGTGGGTTAACCAAACAAGATACACGCTTATTTTTAAAAGCATGGTCTAAACAGGCTTGGTTACATGCAATACAGGTATTAATTTCATCAACACGGTTAGTCGCAGTTTTATTTACCCAAAATGCATCGGCCAATAAAGGACGCGCCATTTGAACCATATCTGCTTTGCCAGTTGCCAAAATTTCTTCGGCAGTTTCAGGCATGTTGATACGGTTTGACGCAATAATCGGAATAGAAATATATTGTTTTACATGAGCAGTGTAGTCGACAAAAGCTGCACGAGGCACAGATGTTACAATGGTCGGCACACGAGCTTCATGCCAGCCAATGCCGGTATTTAATAAAGTCACTCCTGCTTTTTCTAAAGCTTTGGCTACAGTCACCACCTCTTGCATGGTGTTACCGTCATGGACTAAATCGAGTAAAGACAAGCGGAAACAAATAATAAATTTCTCACCAACTTTTGCACGGATCGCCTTTACGACTTCGACCGGAAAGCGCATACGGTTTTCAATTTCACCACCCCAACGGTCAGTACGCTGGTTCACGTGGCGACTTAAAAACTGGTTAATTAAATAACCTTCCGAGCCCATAATTTCGACACCGTCATAACCTGCTTTTTTAGCAATATCAGCGCACTGTGCGTAATCTTCTATTGTGCTCAGAATATTTTTTTCAGAAAGCTGGCGTGGTTTAAAAGGTGAAATTGGAGATTTAATTGCAGTTGAAGACACAACAAACGGCTGGTAACCATAGCGACCTGCATGCAAAATTTGCATTAAGATTTTAGAACCATGTTTATGCACAGCATGTGTAACCAGACGATGCTGTGGAATATCAAATAAGCTATTCATGGTTCCGCCAGCAGGTGCTAACCATCCTTGACGGTTCGGTGAAATACCACCTGTCACAATCAGGCCCACCCCACCTTTTGCACGCTCTTCAAAATAAGCTGCCAGCTTTGGGTAATTGTAAAAACGATCTTCAAGCCCCGTATGCATGGAACCCATCACCACACGGTTTTTAATAGTGGTAAAGCCTAGATGTAATGGTTTTAATAAATTGGCGTAACTTGTCATGCTGCGTCCCAATAATTTTTTGCAACTTGTTGCATAGTACTTTAATACTTTTTTGATAATTTTGGATGACCATGCAAAGAAATTTATCGGAGCTTATGGTCAATCCAGTAAAACAGCTCCTATTGCTTTTATTTAATGACGCTAATGAAATCTAGCTCTTTCTCCCATTTATATAATAAAAACAGCATAATCACACCAAGAATGGTTCCAATAGGAAATGCAAAAAGTAAAAATATCGTTAGAAAAAGAGAAATATATCTAGAATTTTTTGTGCCATCTAAAACTCTTTTAGCAGCGTATATATGGAATCCAATAACTACCCCTTTTCCAATAATTCCACCAATTAAATATGTACGAATAGGGTCATTTAATGCCATGTAATGGTAAATCATATAAATCACGTCGAGTACTGTGATCGCGGCCACAACATAGTGTGCACGTGATAAGCCAATATTTTTCTTCATATTCATCCTATTTTCTTTTTAAGTTATTAAAAGTCTTTTCTTATTTGGACAACCATACTTCATTTAACTCTTCTTATTCTAGAAATAGCCTTATATTTTTTATCAAATTAAAACTTCAAATCAGAACAAGTGAATTAATGCTTTTTTTGCGAAAAAAAGCACCATGAATAGTGCTACAATAGCCGCCATTCAGAATTCTCAAGACCGCCTATATGGGGTCTTTTTCATAAATGTTAGGATTAGCAATGACTGATAATGCAACTATCTTGCAGCATGTACCAGTAGGCAAAAAAGTTGGGATTGCCTTCTCCGGAGGCCTAGACACTTCAGCTGCCTTATTGTGGATGAAACAAAAAGGCGCAGAACCTTATGCATATACTGCAAACTTAGGTCAGCCTGATGAAGATGACTACGATGCAATTCCAAAGAAAGCAGAACAATACGGCGCTGTAAAAGCTCGCTTAATTGACTGCCGCTTACAACTTGCGCTTGAAGGTATTGCTGCAATTCAGTGTGGTGCATTCCATATCAGTACAGGTGGTGTTCCTTATTTCAATACGACTCCATTAGGTCGTGCAGTAACAGGCACAATGTTAGTTACTGCAATGAAAGAAGATGACGTAAACATCTGGGGTGACGGTTCAACTTATAAAGGTAACGATATTGAACGTTTCTATCGTTATGGTTTGTTGACTAACCCGAATCTTAAAATTTATAAGCCTTGGTTAGATCAAAACTTCATCGATGAACTCGGTGGCCGTGCTGAAATGTCACAGTTCCTGATCGACAACGGCTTTGACTATAAAATGTCAAAAGAAAAAGCATACTCAACTGACTCAAACATGTTGGGTGCGACTCACGAAGCAAAAGATCTTGAATACTTAAATGCTGGTATCAAAATCGTTGACCCAATTATGGGCGTTGCTTTCTGGAAAGATGAAGTTGAAATTACTCCAGAAGAAGTGACTGTACGTTTTGAAGAAGGTGTACCTGTTGCCTTAAACGGTCAAACTTTTGACAATCCGGTTGAGCTTATTCTTGAAGCAAACCGTATTGGTGGCCGTCATGGTTTAGGTATGTCGGACCAAATCGAAAACCGTATTATCGAAGCAAAATCACGTGGTATTTATGAAGCACCGGGTATGGCCCTTCTTCATATTGCTTATGAGCGTTTGGTTACTGGTATTCATAACGAAGATACGATCGAACAATACCGCATTAACGGTTTACGTTTAGGTCGTTTACTTTACCAAGGCCGCTGGTTCGACTCTCAAGCACTTATGTTGCGTGAAACTGCACAGCGTTGGGTTGCTAAAGCGATTACTGGTGAAGTGACTCTTGAACTTCGTCGTGGTAATGACTACACCATCATGAACACTGAATCTCCAAACTTAACGTACGAAGCTGAACGTTTAACAATGGAAAAAGGCGATTCAATGTTTACGCCAATGGACCGTATTGGTCAGTTAACTATGCGTAACCTCGACATTACCGATACACGTGCAAAACTTGGTATCTATACAGATGCTGGTTTGCTTTCAATCGGCCAAGGTTCTGCTGTACCACAACTTGATAGCAAGAAAAAATAATTTTCTTACTTAATAAAAAAGCCACCGACAAAGGTGGCTTTTTTATTTCAAATATTTGTGCTCAAACAAGTTCTGCTACTTCCAAAGGTTGATAATAAATCTGGTTACGTCCAAGCTGCTTAGCTCGGTACAAAGCTTGATCCGCAGCATGAATTAATTTTTCCTGATTTACTTTAAAACCTTCTGTATAAACAGTAAAACCTAAACTAATTGTGACATGCTTAGAGACTAAAGATGCTGCATGAGGAATCGCTTGTCGCTCAATTGCTTTATAAATATTTGCAGCGACGGCATAGGCGCCTTGAGCAGGTGTTTTCGGCAACAGTACCACAAATTCTTCTCCACCATAACGGGCAACAAAATCAACATGCCGAATCGAATTTTTAATTGCAGCGGCAATAGATGAGATGACTTTATCCCCCATTTGGTGTCCATAAAAATCGTTATAATTTTTAAAAAAATCGATATCAATAAACAAAACGGCCAATGGTCGCTTTTCTTGCTTTGCACGATAGTAAAAAAAGTCGAACATCTCATCAAAAGTACGTCGATTTGAGATATTCGTCAGTGCATCCTGCTGGCTTAAATGAAGCAATTCAGATGCCTCAATACGTAAAATTTGTTCATTAAGTTCAGCAAGCTGATTATTTAAAAAAAGGCTTCTTTCTCTAGAGATAAGCATTGTGCTAATTGAAAAACCTAAAATACAAGTACCAAACAAGGCTCGACCAAGTGCAATATAATCACAATTTACGTTGAGTAAATTAAGAAAAATAAAAACCAATATTGCTGCGGATAAGCCTACATACAGCATATGTAGTGGCTTGATCCCACTTAAGATAAACCCAAGCATATATAAAAATGAAAGTAGCAACATCGACTGATTTTTAAGCGCCATATTTCCAACGCTTAGCAACAACATTGCACTTGTAATAATGCTAAAAAAAACAATGCTACATGCAGCAAAATAAAAGTGCTCGGAGAGCTTTTTAGATTTGGCAAAAATCCAAAATAGTAAGAGCGCAAGCGCAATATTCATTGCGCTTAATAAACAATGAATAAAGTCCAGAGTAATATAAGGCTTACCTATCACTAAGTAGTCGGTTGGCAACACCAACAAAATAAAAATAAGATAGGTTAAAATGCCACTTGTTAAAAATTTTGAGATATTTTGTTTAGTTCGCTCAAGATTCAAGCACCAGAATTTTTTTTCTAATTGGTGTGGTAAAGGCATGTTGGCATAACGATGGGTATGTAGGGTTACTAAATATTCTATTTCTTCTTTTGCTTTGAGTAATTCATGTACATTTCCCCTATTCACCACTACTTGATTCCTGCCCATTACACATTAACAAAATATAACATTATTTTTTAAGGCCTCTGGCGCTTTATTTTGCCATTTGTCCGTAATTCTCGTTACCATTTTCACACTTTATCGATTATCATTTGTTTTATTTCGAAGTTTGAACTGCCTTGGACTCTATTACCCTGCTCCAGCCAGATGACTGGCATGCACATTTACGTGATGGTTTAGCATTAAAACGTACTGTACCTGATTTGGCCAAACAATTTGCTCGTGCGATCTGTATGCCAAACCTTGTTCCACCTGTAAAAACTGTGGAAGAAGCATTGGCTTACCGTGAACGTATTCTTGCTCATGTTCCGGAGGGTCTTAACTTTGACCCACGTATGGTGCTTTATTTTACTGATTTCACCTCACCAGATGAAGTTCGTAAAATTAAAGAATCTGGACATGTAAATGCCATTAAACTTTACCCAGCAGGTGCGACCACCAACTCTGATAACGGAGTAAGTGACATTCGTAAAGTTTATGCAGTCATTGAGCAACTAGAAGAGCATCAAGTTCCGTTATTACTTCATGGTGAAGTGACTCATAACCACGTTGATATTTTTGACCGTGAAAAGCGTTTCTTAGACGAAATTTTATCACCGTTATTAAAACAGTTTCCAAAACTTAAAGTGGTACTTGAGCACATCACAACAAGTGACGCTGCACACTTTGTTTTAGAACAAGATCGTAATGTCGCTGCAACGATTACACCTCAGCATTTATTATTTAACCGTAATGATATGTTGGTTGGTGGTATTAAACCGCATTTCTATTGCTTACCAATTTTAAAGCGTCAAACTCACCAGACTACTTTGCTTGAAGTTGCAACGAGCGGTAACCCTAAATTTTTCTTGGGTACAGATAGTGCTCCTCACTCGCAAAATGCAAAAGAAAATGCGTGCGGCTGTGCGGGCTGTTATAGTGCGCCTAATGCAATTGAACTTTATGCTCAAGCATTTGATCAAGTAGGTAAACTAGAACGTTTAGAAGGTTTTGCTAGCCACTTTGGCGCAGACTTCTACGGCCTACCACGTAATACTTCTACGATTACTTTGGTAAAAGAAGATAACCTCGTTCCAGAATCTTTTGATTATTTAGATAATCAAAAAATTATCCCGCTGCATGCCGGGAAAACGCTGCAATGGAGAAAAGTGTGACACAAGAAACCTCTGTCCCGGTCATTGGCCAACGTTTTCGTGGCTTCTTACCTGTTGTTGTAGACGTTGAAACGGCAGGTTTTAATGCCCAGACAGATGCATTGCTAGAAATTGCGTGCATTCCAATTGTGTATGATGCTCAGGGACAATTTGTCCCTGGTCCAGCATTTCATGCGCATATTAACCCGTTTGAAGGGGCTAATCTCGATCGCCGTTCGTTAGACTTTATTGGTATTGATCCATTCAATCCAATGCGTATTGCAATGGCTGAAGATGAGCGCACTGCATTACGCCGTATTTTTAAATCGGTGAATGAAGTCCGTAAACAGCAACACTGTACACATGCAGTCTTAGTGGGCCACAATGCGCATTTTGACCTTGGTTTTGTACAAGCAGCAATTGCGCGTACAAGCACAAAAAACCAAAACCCATTTCATAGCTTTTCAGTGATGGATACGGTTACTTTAAGTGCTGTTATGTTTGGACAAACTGTGCTTGCGAAAGCATGTATTCAAGCTGGAATTGAGTTCGATGGCAAAGAAGCACACTCTGCTTTGTACGATACTCAGAAGACTGCTGAACTGTTTTGCTATATTTTGAACAAACTGTCACCTTACCTCCTTGACAGTTTGGTGGCGGCTTCTTAAGATACCGCCATCCTCAACGTCCCTATCGTCTAGAGGCCTAGGACATCGCCCTTTCACGGCGGTAACCGGGGTTCGAATCCCCGTAGGGACGCCATATTCTTTCTATCTATAAAGAATCCTATCTCCAAATTATTTTATCTCACTTCAAATATCATCCATGAGATAAACTTCTTATTTTCAAAATCAAGAATTCAGCTTTGCTTCATCAATATGTTGAGTCGGTTGTACACTTGGATCATCTCTCTCAATAATTATTGCATCAGCAACTAACTTTGTTTTTGTTAAATCTGGTTCTATTGAAACTTGAGCTAATGAACTCGATGCAATATTAAAATCACTATATATTTGTGCCAATTCTGGTGTTCGTTTATAGCGTATGACTTTAAAACCAGCTTCTTGAATTAAAGCATCTCGCTCTGCATCAAGGTTTTCTTTCCCCTTATGGCTAGAATCATCCAGTTCAATAATAGCAACTATATTAAATGCTTTATCCAACACAACAAAATCAGCAACTTTGCGATTAAATAAATTACGCGTCGCGTATCCTTGTGCTGTCATAAAAGCACTGAAAGCAACTTGCGCCAAAATAATATGTTCGGGCAAAGCTTCCTTTAGTTTCATAAAAGTAGGTTGTTCATTCATAGTAATGATACGCTTTCCCTTAATTGGGTTACGTTTTGCATTTCTATTTTTGCTTTCCCCTTTCTTTAAAACATTTAAAATTGCCAATATCATCATGGCTATTAAAAATATACTAACAATCGCAAACATCGAATTTCCCCTAAATAAATATAAAAACTATTTTGATTTTCAAAATACAATTAGAAACGGCTAGCTATAAATTATTTATTTGATTTTAAGAGCTATTGTTCTATGTATCTGATACTCTATTTTAGTCTGTAATTTATAATTATTTAAACTAATCAATTCTTGTTGTTTAATTTTTTGCCATTTGTATTTCCTAATAAAATACACTTGTACACATATATCACTGATCCGGTATTTCCTTTACATAGATTTACAATATAATAATTCTTATTTTTATACTGATATTTATTATCAACAAGGTTTTAAATGGATCTTAAGCTTCGCCTCCTCTCCCTGAGCATCGCTCAACTCTGCTGTATCTCAAGTGCTTTCGCAGGAACCAATAATTCCTCAACAACGCTCGCTACCATTAAGATTAAAGCCCAACAAGCTGCCGACCAAGCTTATAAAGTCGATAGTTCAAATACCGCAACACGTAGTGAAGTCGCATTAAAAGATACGCCACAATCCGTCAGTATAGTAACTCAAAAAGTAATTGAAGATATCGGCGCAACACGTTTGATTGAAGCGCTTGATTTAGCTGGCGGTCTGACTCGTGCTAATAACTTTGGTGGTCAAGGGTTAACAGGCTTTAACCTACGTGGTTTCACCAGTGGTGAGTTTTACCGTAATGGATTCCCAATTAACCGTGGTTATCCAAATGCTCCAGATAGCAACACGATTGAACGTGTAGACGTTTTACGTGGACCCTCTTCTAGCTTATATGGTCGTGGTGACCCGGGTGGTACGTTTAACTTAATTTCTAAAACACCAAAGTCTGAACAACGAACCACTTTAGGTGCTCAGCTTAACAGTGAAGGTTTATATCGCACCACGGTAGACACAACAGGTACTATCCCGAATGCAGAAAATATCGGTTATCGCCTAAATGTGATTGCAGAAGGTGGTGATAGTTATCGTGATCATGTCGAGTCCAAACGATATGGAATTGCACCAGTCATCCAATGGCAGGCTTCTGATGCAACAAAAGTTATCTTTGAAGCCGATATTTTACGAAATCAACATCCACTTGATCGCGGGCACACACGCTACCCTACACAAAAGTCTTTTAATAGTTCACCCAAAACCTATTTATGGGAAACAGGTAAATACAACAACCGGCTTTACAATGATAATGACATGACTCAATTACGAGTTGAGCATGACTTGGGAAATGAATGGAAACTTAATGCGGGTGTGCAATATCTACATGGCAAATTGCATGGCTATGCGGTAGAAGGAAGCGGTGTTAATAAAGATGATATAGAAAAAATTAACAGAAATTACAGCTATCGGGAATTAAAGTGGCAAGATACTGATGCACAGATCAATCTAACAGGTAATTTTCAACTTTTAGGTCTAGCTCACACTTTAGTGACTGGGCTTGAATACGAAAACTATGATTATAAGTCATATATTATTCGTTCAGACCCTAAGTCAAATAACTACCCTATTAACATCTATGATCCAGTTTTAGGTCAACCTCTACCTGAGCTTAATAGCGTGGCTACACATGACCGCGAAAATTTAAAAACAACGGCTCTTTTTGTACAAGACCAAATCGAATTAAATGAGCGTTTAAGTGCACTGCTGGGTTTGCGTTTTGAGCACTACGAACATGATTACAAAAACCTACTACCGAATACAGCAAACTGGAATACCAGTCATGATGCATTTATTCCGCGTTTAGGTTTAGTTTTTAAAGCGCGTGATGACCTTTCAATCTATAGCAATGCTGCGAAATCTTTTAAACCTAACACTGGTGCTAGCCATAATGGAGAGGGATTTGACCCAGAGGAAGGCATGGCTTACGAGTTGGGCTTTAAATGGCAAGCACTCGACAATATGTTGTCGGTTGACTCTGCAATTTTCTATGCTAATAAAGAAAATGTCTTAACAGATGACCCTTTATACCCTAATCAAAATAAAAAAGTCACTGCTGGCGAAGTTCGTAGCCAAGGTATTGAGCTAAATATTGCAGGGCAAATTACTCCAGCTTGGAAAATTATTGGTGGATATGCTTATACAGATGCAGAAGTGACTAAAGACAACACTCTGCAAAAAGGAACGGCTTTAGCCAATATTCCCAAGAATAGTTTTAATCTGTTAAATATCTATGAATTTCAGAATGGCCCTTTACAAGGTTTAGGTCTGGGCATTAATCAAAAATATATTGATAAACGTGCAGGTCAAACAGCCAATAGTACCTACACCATGAAAGGTTATGCAGTTACAGATTTGGTTTCTTATTATCAGGCAACACCAAAACTTCGTATTAACTTAGATCTGAAAAATCTTTTTGACAAAGTTTATGATGAAAGTGCTTTCAGTCTATATGCGTATCCTGGTGAATCACGTACCGTTCAAGTGGGTATGAGCTATACATTCTAAAAAAATGCGCCATTTCAGCTATTGAAATGGCGCATCGGATTTACGCAGACTTACGTGAGTTCACGTGGCCTTGTACAACAGCTTTAATATTGCCTTTAGCATAATTTAAAAACACCACAAGTGGGGAAAGCTTTGGATTTGGCTTTTTACCCTTGCCAATCGTTTTAAATTGAGCGGCATACCAAATAATTTCCATAATTGCCATCTTATCGACAAATGGTAAGCCTGTTTTAATTGGTTTTACTGCATAGCGAACATCTTGCCCTGCAATTAAACGCTCAGTTAAATCAGTTTCTACTGCAAATGGACGAGCAATACCAATAAAGTCACATGCACCACTTTCAAGTGCGGCATTCATACCTCCTACAGTACGGAAACCGCCTGTCACCATGAGTTTACACTTAACATGCTGGCGGATTTTCTCTGCAAAATCTAAAAAGTATGCTTCACGTGCAATCGTACTTGCCTTACGCTTATCCGCCTTAGCTCCAGCCATTGCTGGTGCCTCGTAAGTGCCGCCTGAAATTTCAATTAAATCTATACCAGCTTCATCCACTGCTTTAAACACTGAAATCACATCTTCTTCACTAATACCGCCACGCTGGAAATCAGCTGAGTTAAGTTTCACTGAAATGATAAAATTTTCTGAGGTTGCTTCACGTACCGCTTTATAAACTTCCAGTAAAAAACGAGTACGATTTTCAACTGAACCGCCCCACTGATCTGTACGCTTATTGGTTAATGGTGATAAAAACTGGCTAATTAAATAACCATGTGCGCCGTGTAATTGCACCCCTTCAAAACCTGCTTTTTCACAAATATGAGCTGCTGTCGCAAAACGTTTAATAATATCTAGAATTTCGTCATGAGTAAGTTCACGTGGCGTTCCAAACATGGTTGCTAAAGCTGGACTAAAAGGTACTGCTGATGGCGCTACAGTTTCTTTATTTAAACCTTTTGGACACTGACGACCTGGGTGTGACAATTGAATCAACTGCACCATGCCATATTTTTTACCTAATTCCGCCCACTCTTTTAAGCGCTCTAGATCACGTTCAGTTTCAATAATAACAACACCCGGTTCATTTTTTGCGCCGGCATTTACCATGACATTACCAGTAATCGCACAGCCAAGCTCACCTTTTGCCCATGCACCATATAAACCCAAATGTAAGTCATTTGGTTGGCCTTCATAATTTGCAAGTGCCTCACTCATTGCACCTTTAATAATTCGGTTTTTAAAGGTGGTATTGCGAATTGTGATGGGTTGAGCAATCTGGTTCATGGTTAACCTCTGTTCTTTGAATTTTAGAGCAATTACTCTAATTTAAATGAGTTATTGGGCATGTCAAGTCATAATCGATAACTGACAATAGCACATGTCAATTTTAAAAAAAATAAAAATATGCAACTTTTTGCATTAGAAGTTTAACTAAAATTTATTTATATAAAACAATAAATTATAAAAATATCTTTAAAAGGATGCTTTAATTAACTGTTTCGTATATTCAGCCTGAGGCTTAGAAAATAAGAGTTCTGTTTCCTGATATTCAACAACTTTGGCATGACGTAACACCATTACTTTATGGCACAGTGCTTTTACTATATTGAGATCATGACTAATAAAAATATAACTTAACTGCTCAGTTTGCTGTAATTGTCTCAACAACTTGATCATGGCTTTTTGTGTGGTCCGATCTAAGGCAGAGGTAGGTTCATCCAAAATTAAAAGTTTAGGTCGAACCACCAAAGCTCTGGCTAAGGCGACACGTTGACGTTGTCCCCCAGAAAGTTCATGTGGGTAACGATGTTGAAAATCTTCAGCTAATTCAACTTTCACCAATACAGATTCAATTTGCTGCTTTATCTCTTTATCATCCACCACTTTTAACTTTAACCCTTCCGCAATAATCTGCCCTACTGTCATACGCGGGTTTAAACTTCCAAATGGGTCTTGGAACACAAGTTGAAAATCTGATCTCATCAAACGTAGGTCTTTGAGCTTTAGCTGATTCAAATCTTGCCCTAAAAAAACAATCTGCCCTTCACTTTTAATAAGTCGGACCAAAGCCATCGCCAGGGATGACTTACCCGCACCACTTTCTCCCACCACCCCAAGTGATTCACCTTGAGCAAGATCAAAACTCAAATCTTCTATTGCGGTGAAATACCCTTGAATGCGATTTAAAATTCCTTTTCTTATAGGAAACTGCACGCTGAGCTGTCGAACTGATAAAACATTCTGTTGAGCAGGTCTAGACTCTACACTTCCAAAATCATGATCTAACAACTGTGCTGTATAAGTTGTTTTAGGATTTGCAAAAATTTGGCTCAGTTCACCTTGCTCTACTACACGCCCACTTTGCAATACAATAAGTTTTTCAGCATAGCGATGCACTAAATTGAGGTCATGGCTAATTAAAATAAGTGCCATTCCATATTTTGCTTGCAAAGATTTTAATAGCTCTAAAATCTGTATCTGTAAAACCACATCCAACGCAGTAGTAGGTTCATCAGCAATCGAAATTTTAGGCCGAAGCGCCAATGTCATCGCGATCATGACACGTTGTCTTTGCCCACCAGAAAGCTCATGAGGATAACGTTTTAATATTTGTTCTGGTTCAACAATTCCAACATCTTTTAGCAGTTCTAATATTTGCTGTCGAACTTCAAGTTTTGAAAACCCAGATAAAAGAAGGTTTTCCCCTATAATTTTTTCAACCCGATGGAGCGGATTTAATGCAGTAGCAGGCTCTTGAAAAATCATAGCGATTTGTCGACCACGTAAATTTGATTGAGCTCTTTCATCTAGCTCAAGCATATTTTGTGAACCAATCCAGACCTGCCCCGTTATTTCTAATTTATCTTGTAGCAACCCCATTATTGCTAAGCAGCTCATCGATTTACCTGAACCACTTTCGCCCACAACAGCCAGTGTTTCCCCTTCACTTAAGTAAAAATTCAGGTCATCTAATAAAACTCTTCGATTTTTGGTTTGAACCGAAAGATGCTCTACTTTTAATAATGTTGAAGTGGTATTTAAATTATTTTCTTGGGTCAAAAGCATCGCGAGCCGCCTCCCCAATATAGATTAAAAGTGAAAGAACAATCGCCAGACTAAAAAAGCCTGAAATTGCTAGCCATGGCGCATCTAAATTATTTTTACCTTGAAGCAATAATTCACCTAAAGAGGCAGCATCTGGCGGTAGACCATATCCTAAAAAATCAAGAGCAGTTAAAGCGCTAATGTTAGTTGTTAAAATAAAAGGTAACTGAGATAAACTCGAACTGATCGCATTGGGCAAAATATGCCTAAAAATAATCGCGTGATCGGTCACTCCCAAAACTTGGGCTGCACGCACATAATCTAACTGGCGAGCTTTCAAAAATTCTGCTCTGACAATTCCCACCAAAACGGTCCAGCCAAAAAATAGCATAATGAAAAATAGCCAATATACATTTGGAACAAACATACTGACTAAAATCATGACCATAAAAAGCATGGGTAAGCCATTCCAGACCTCAACCAAACGTTGTCCTAATAAATCTACCCAACCGCCATAATAACCTTGAATGGCACCTACGGTAATTCCAAATAAAGCAGAACAAAAGGTTAAAGCTAAACCGAAAAGCAACGATACTCTTAAGCCATAAAGAATACGTGCAAGAACATCCCTTCCTTGATCATCTGTTCCCAACCAGTTTTGCTTGGAAGGTGGTGATGGCACAGGAACTGCCAAGTCTAAATTGGGCGTTTGATATGAAAATTGAATGAGGGGCCAAACTGCCCATCCTTTAGTATTAATAAGCGCTTGTACAGCGGGGTCTTTATAATCCGCTTCTGTTTCAAACACTCCACCAAACGCCGTTTCAGGATAAGTTTTCAACACAGGCAAATAGTACGAATCTTCATACTTCACTAACAGCGGTTTATCGTTAGCAATTAACTCCGCGGCTAATGACAAAACCAAAATCAGACTAAATAAAATAAAGCTGGCCCAGCCCAATTTATGCTTTCTAAAACGCTGTAATCGTGTCCGCACAATCAAGGACATTATTTGCCTCCTTGCGCTTCAAAGTGAATTCGTGGATCAATCCATTGGTACAACACATCACAAATGAGACGTAAAATCAGGCTAAATAGAGTAAAGAAAAATAAAACACCAAAAATAACAGGATAATCACGTTGGACAATTGCTTCAAAGCCCAACAAACCCACCCCATCTAAATGAAAAATAATTTCTACAAACAGATTACCCACAAAGAAAATACCTGCTAACACTTCTGGTAATCCTGCGAGCACAACTAAAATGGCATTACGAAATACATGCTTATATAGGACCTGTTGGTCATTCAACCCTTTTGCATAGGCTGCCAAAACGTAGGGTTTATTGAGTTCTTCAAGAAATGAGTATTTAGTTAAATAGGTTAAACTGGCAAAACCGCCTAATGCCATCGTAATGAGTGGCAGAGTCATATGCCATAAATAATCGCTAACTTTGCCCCAGAGACTGAGTTGATGAAAGTTATCTGAGACTAAGTTTTGTAGTGGAAACCATTGAAAATAAGACCCACCTGCAAAAAAAACAACTAACAAAATGGCAAATACAAAACTTGGTACGGCGTATCCCACTACGAGGATTAAAGAAGTGGAGCGATCAAACCAAGAACCCTGCTGTTTTGCCTTTTTAATTCCCAACGGAATAGAAATGAGATAAATGAGTAAAGTACTCACCAGCCCAAGTGAAATGGAAACAGGCATTTTTTCCCACAACAATTGCACAACAGGTTTATCTTTAAAGAAACTTTGTCCAAAATCTAAAGTTAAATAGCCTTTTAACATTAGAAAAAATCGTTCAGGGCCAGAACGATCAAAGCCGTACTGAGCCTTAATTTGCTCAACCATTTCAGGGCTTAAACCTTGAGCACCTTGATAATAAGTTTCTGCACTCAATGCACGGCCAATTCCCAAATCGCTTTGTGCCTGATGTATTGCTTGCTCAACTGGCCCACCCGGTGCAATTTGCACAACCACAAAGTTAATCAATAGAATGACAAACAATGTTGGAATCATTAAAAGAAGTCGCTTGAGAATATATGAACCCATATAACAAGATTTCCTTTATGGCAGGTGCTTTTTATTGTTGATGTAAATATTTGGCAACTTTTTGGGCCTTGTTTGCATCACTCCACCAATATTCTATCCCAGAAGAAAGTGCTGGTTTAACTTTAGGTTGTTGATACATATTCCAATAAGCATACCAGTTTTCACCTTTACCATAGGTCGGGATTTGATAATAACCAGCTCTAAGCAATCGATCGAGAATGCGAGTATAAATAACCTGCTGTTCACGATTTTTACTCGCAACGAGTTTTGAAATCACTTGATCAATTACTGGATTGCGAATTCCAGCATAATTGTAATTTCCATCCTGAGCTGCGGCGATACTCCCCCAAAATTGAGTCTGTTCATTTCCCGGATTTAGAGATTGAGGCAAATTCATTGTGGTCATATCAAAATCGTAACGACGAGTCCGTTCTAAATATTGCGGAGCATCAACCTGACGCAAATTAACTGCAATACCTAACTTTTTTAAGTTACGAATAAAAGGTAAAAGTGTTCGTTGTTTACCATCTTGCTGAATTAAAAACTCAAGCTGAACTTTCTTTCCCTCAGGGGTAAAGAGCTGCCCTTCTTTAACTTTATAGCCAGCCTGTATAAGCAATTGGCGTGCAGTTAATAAATTCTGACGATTGAAACCACTCGCATCAGACACGGGGTATTTCCAATTTGCTAAAACACCTTGCTGCATGATTGGAGATAACTTAGGCAATAACGGCTTTAACAACTCTAATTCAGTTTTTGAAGGTCGGCCTGTTGCTGCTAATTCACTATTTTCAAAATAACTTTGTAGGCGCTGATATTGTCCATAAAACAAAGCTTTATTCTGCCATTCAAAGTCATAGGCATAGGTTAAGGCTTGTCTAAAACGAATATCATTTAAAGGTTTTCGTCGCGTATTAAAAACATAGCTTTCAGTGGCTATAGGATTATGGTGACGAAACTTATATTGAGAAACCAACCCTGCTTTTACGGCTGGAAAACGGTAATCTGTTACCCATTTCTTAGGATTAGTTTCTTCATGCAAAGTGTATTGCCCAGATTTAAATCCTTCAAAAGCAATATCCCAATTTCGATAATAAACATATCTCAAGCGGTCAAAGTTATAACGCCCCTTATTAATAGGCAAATCTTTTGCCCAATAATTTGGGTTCCGTTTATAACTAATGCTTCTGCCCGGATCAATTCGTTCAACCACGTAAGGTCCCGAACCAATAATCGGTTGTAGGGTAATTCGGCTAAAATCTCTTTTTTGCCAATCTGCTTTTGAATAAATGGGTAAGGTTGCCAAAATGAATGGCATTTTAGGGTTATGTGTAGACTTAAAACTAAACTTTACTTGATGAGTATTTATTACTTCTGTTTTAGCCAAATCGGCAAGGTACATTTGCAAACCTAAATTGGACTTCGTCTGATAGGCATCAAAACTAAATTTAACATCTGCCGCAGTGACTGGCTGCCCATTACTAAAATGCGCTTTAGGGTTTAAATAGAAAGTCACTGATTGTGTTTTTTCTGGGTCATAACTCACTTTCTGTGCCAAAAGCGGATATAAAACCCCGACCTCATCAAGTGATTGGGTCATTAAGGTATCAAAAAGATAATTCACGCCTTCTGTAGCATTTCCCTTCCCATTCATACTATTAAGGTTATCAAAAGTTCCTTGAGCTGCCTGACTTAATAGGCCACCTTTAGGAGCATTAGGGTTTGCATATGGCATAGCCATCATTCCTAAATATTTAGGTTTGGAATGAATTGCTATATATGATGTGGTTTGCTGTGCAGAAAAAACTGCATGCGAAACGACACTGAGCCCGACTAGCAGGCTCAGTTGAAAATTTAATTTATGCATAAGTGGCTAATTATTTTACAAATTAGGCACTTTAATCACATCACCAATGCGAAGCTGAGTAGAAGGCGTTAAATTATTCAGCTCAGCCAATAAATTGGTTTCTAAACCATATTTACTCGCAAGACCAATTAAGGTATCACCACGCTTCACTTTGTATTCCACGACAGTTTTTGGAATCACAATATTCTGACCGCGCTGTAAGTTAGCATTTGCTTTTAATGCATTCATTTCAGCCAGTTCACGCACTGAAATACCTGCACGGCTCGCAATACTATTTAAAGACTCGCCAGATTTAACCGTATATCTTTCAGTGTTTTTACCAGCGGCAACTGTTTTAGTTGAAGACTTAGTATCTGCTTTAGCTGTTTCAACTGTAGGTACATCACCCGTTAGCTTTAAGCGCTGCCCCACACGAACGCTACTGTTGCGTGAAAGACCATTTAATGAAGCAAGGTAGTCCAACTGTAAGTGGTAGCGATTAGCGATATTACCTAAGCTATCACCAGATTTAACTGTATAAGTTTCTGGTGTTTCTTCTTTGGCGTTTTTAGAAGATTTAGTTGGCGCCTCTTCAACAGTTCCTGTTAGTTTTAAGCGTTGACCAGCACGCAAACCAGCAGTACGAGACAAACCGTTTAGGTCAGCCAAATAGCTTGTTTGCAAATTATATTTACTCGCAATCGCATTTAAGCTATCGCCAGACTGTACAACGTATTGTTCTGGAACACTTAAGCCTGCCGGTACTTTTAAAGTTTGACCAAGCTGCACATGGCTATTTGCTTTTAAGTTATTTAACTCGGCTAACTCAGCTAGGCTAATTTTTGATTTAGTTGCAATACTCGATAAAGTATCACCACGTTGTACTTTATAGCCTTCTGTTTTATAAGAAACACTTGCTGATGCTTTCTCAGATTTACTAGAAGCCTTAGTTTCAGCAACTTCATCTACAGAAATATCTTGTGTAGGCACATTAATTTTTTGGCCTACCATTAAGTTACTGCCCGCAGTTAATCCCGGTGTTAATTCAGCAAGTTCCTGATTAGAGAGCGCATAACGATCTGCAATCAATTTAAGGTATTCACCGCGCTTCACAGTATAGCTCTTAGTTGCTATACGTTTTGCACTTGCCTGAACAGCTTTCGGTTCTGCTTTAGCACTTGAGCGACTATTTTTTGGTTCTTTTAACTGTAGTTTTTGCCCAACAAATAAGCCATCAGTCACTGATAAATCGTTATATTCAGCCAATTGTCTTACTGACAAATTAAACTGGTTAGCCACGCCGCTTAAGCTATCGTTAGCCTGAACGACATATACATCTGGTTTAGCTGTGCTTTTTGAAGTCGTTTGAGTTTCTTGTGGCTTAGCATCATAAAGGTATAGCGTTGAACCAACATATAACGTCTTTTCTGGATCAATCTGGTTCCACTTAGCAACATCGCGCCAGTTTACGCCATTTTTCATCGCAATAACGGCTAGAGTATCACCCGGTAAAACTGTATAGGTACTACGTTTGCCTTTTGGCTGTACAACCACTACATCTGTGTCAGTTTTAATGTAAGGCTTGTCTTTATTGCGCTGCCCATCTTCAGAGTTAGCTACAGTCACATCTTCAGCTAAAGTTTTTGGATATGCAAAACCTTTACTTACTTCTTTACCTTGTTGCTCTGCAACTGACTGACTTGTTTGAATCGCAGTTAATTTAATTTTGCCATCATAAGGATCAACAATTTCTGTTCCTTGTGGTGCAATAGCTTTTAACTCGGCAACTACTTGATCTTTTTCAGCCTGCGTTGGTTGTGGCTCTAAAGCTTGTTGAACTGTTTCTTTCTCACCTTCAGCTCGAACTGCCGCTAAAATCTTTTCACGTTCTGCAGCCGAGATTGGTGGCTCTGTCTTCACTTGCTTAATATTTGCTGCAGGTGTCACAGCAACAGGAATACGTGGAGCACTTGGTACATCAGCCGAAGCTGCAAACGCGGCTAAAGCATCAGACCCACGAGGAGTTGAAGTTTTTACTGTGGTAGAGCTACTCGTTGTTTTAGTAGGTGTTGACGGTTTAACTGGTTGAACCTGATTTGCAGGCGTGGTTTTAATTGTCACAGATGTTGAAGCACTTACATCTGGCTTAGATGGTGAAGTCACATTTGCCCACCAACCCGAACCACCGCCTGACTTCATACCTTTTAATTTATTATCAATTGAAGGACTTAAATCTGCCGGAATCAAGATACGCATTGGGCTTGCTGGGTCTACCATTTCACCACGATATCCCGGGTTTAATGCATAGAGTTCCGAACGACTTAATCCAGCTACAGACGCAATTTCATTCAATGATAAAGGTGCAGATAAAGTCACTTCACGGAAATGGGGTCTATTTGCAATAGGCGGCAAAGAAATACCGTAAGCTTTTGGATTTTTAATAATTTGGGCAACAGCCAAGAAACGAGGAACATAGTTCATGGTTTCTTGAGGTAATTTTAAAGACCAATAATCAGTTGGTAAACCTGCTGCCTGATTTCGGTTAATTGCTTGTTGAATACGTCCCGGTCCAGCATTATAGGCTGCTAAAGCAAGCTCCCAAGAACCGAATTGATTATATAAGCTTCCTAAAAACTCATAGGCAGCACGAGTCGACTCAACAACATCTCGACGGCCATCATACATGCCTGTTTGCTTTAAGCCATAAATACGGCCAGTACTCGGAATAAACTGCCATAAACCTGCTGCTGCAGCACTACTTGTTGCAGCTGGGTCATATGAACTTTCAATTACAGGTAATAGTGCAAGTTCTGTCGGCAAACCACGGCGTTCAGCTTCTTTAACTGTATGGTACAAATAACGACTTGCGCGGGCACTTAAACGATCAAGATAAGGCTGACGAGAAATAAACCAACTACGCTGAGCTTCAATACGTGAATCCCAATGGTTCAAATCCATTTTGAAACCAACAGACATACGTTTCCAGACATCACCATGCTTTAAAATAAGCAGACGGTCACCCTCTACAGCACGCATATCAGTTGCTGAAAGTAAGTCTTCCAATGAATCAAGACTACTCGCATCTAAATAACCTGCACCACTGACCTGTTTCGATTTTGAGGTTTTTGCAGATTGCGGAGTCGATGAACAGCCTGTTGTAATACCCAACGCAGCTAACGCAGAGCTAAGTACGGTAATTTTAAACAATGATGCTGCAGATGGCTGCCACACAAATGTGGTTGGTTTATACATAAAAACTTCCAAACAACTCGCGTAATATTTTTTTGGGGTCTGCCCACAAACCCTAGGTCTTCGATGCCATTGTAGTAAAGCATGCAAGATAGACAAGGCAATAATTTAATGTCATTCGCATGGAAATGTTACAAGAAATTAAAAAAACCTTGCTTTGATACGATGGAACCGAACTTTTTGCGTATACAATACACCATATTCAGTTCTTTTTCTTTTAGTTTAGGTTTCGATTTATGTCTCAAACAATCACACTGTATGTTGATGGTGCATGTCGTGGCAATCCGGGTTTAGGTGGTTGGGGCGCATATGTCATTACCGAGCAGGGTGAACATAAATTATTTGGCGGTGAGCCTGATACGACCAATAACCGTATGGAACTCACTGCTGCCATTGAAGGTGTTTCATTTTGTCCAACCGATGCACATTTGATTATCTGGACAGATTCAAATTATGTGAAGCAAGGTATTACTGAGTGGATTCATGGTTGGAAAAAGAAAAACTGGAAAGATGTAAAAAATCCTGACCTTTGGCAGAAATTAGATGCTGTCTGTGCAGGTAGAAATATTGAGTGGAACTGGATTAAAGGCCATGCAGGACACCCTGGCAATGAAATGGCAGACCAGTTGGCGAATTTAGGTGCAGACAAAACTGCTAAAGAACTCAAGCAACCACAGTCTGCCACTGTATCGCAAGATATAAAAAAGCCTGAACAGGACTGGCTGCTAGATGACCCTTTCGGATTTGATCTGGCTGACGCAACTGAAGAAGAAAATATTCATCTTGAAGCATCTGAAGAAGTTGATATGATTATTGTGGAAGAAGAAATTATTGAAGTTGAAACTACCGAACAAGAAAGTAAGCAGCCAACCAATAACATTCATCCTCAAATCGTTGTGACCGAAGCCAAGTTAAAATTACAAGGTCCTCGACAACTGATTCTCGATACGGAAACTACTGGTTTTTATTTCCAAGATGGCGACCGCATTATTGAGGTGGGCGCGATTGAGATGATTAACCGTAAGCTTACGGGTAGCTCGATTCATATTTATATCAACCCACAAAAACCAGTGGGAGACTCAGAAAACATCCACGGTATCAGTGATGATTTCTTAAAAGATAAACCGCTCTATGCGGACATTGCTGACACCTTATTTGACTATCTCAAAGGTGCAGAGATTATTGCCCATAACGCGACCTTCGATATGAACTTCCTTGATATGGAGTTTAAACGCGTAGGACTTCCTGCACTTTCTGAAGTATGTGAGGTAACAGATACTTTAGCTTTAGCGAAAAACAAACATCCGGGACAAAAAAACTCCCTTGATGCGCTTGTAAGACGTTATGAAATTCCAGCACGTGACCGTACTTTCCACGGCGCATTACTCGATGCTGAAATTCTTGCTGATGTTTACTTGGCAATGACTGGTGGTCAGGTTTCTTTTGATATTGATGCCTTATCTCAGAGTGAAAATAGCCAGCAAACAACCAATAGAAGCAGAGTTCAAATTGATCTTCCTGTAATTTACCCTTCAGATGAAGAGTTAAATACACATGAGACTTGGGTCAAAGAATATGAGGAAAAACACGGAGAACCTTGCCTTTTTGCAAAATAAATTTTTGATTCTTTAGTGTTTTTAGCTTTTCCCCTTTGCAAGTTAAGTTATATTAGTCACATAGATTTTTAGCTCAAATTATTGAGCACTACGAATATAACAATTGATTTTTTGCAAAGGGGAACGTTTATGTCTGAGCATACGTCGATTCATTTCGATCCAACAGCTTTACTCATCATTAAACATGAAATTGATCGTTCAATAAAACTGGTAGAAGGTGCGGTAAGTACCTTAATTGAAGAACAAACTCTCCCTTTTGGTATTGATGATGCATTAGAACAGTTTAAACAATGCACTCAAGTTCTACGTTTAATTGATGTTCCTTATCTTGCAAAAATCACTCAGTATTCAACTGAGTTGATGCAAAAAATTATTGCAAATCCAGCACAAATTAATACGGATGATGTCGTTGCCCTAAGCGAAGGCACGACCATGGTAAAGCGTTATATTGAATTTATCTGTTTGCGTGAAATACAAGTTCCACAATTTCTTCTTACGACTTTAAATAATTTAGAATTAGCTTTAAATAAGCCTCTAACTACCTCCGGACAAGCTATTGTCCCTTTACTTGCAAATACTTCGCTTGAACTGCCGTTGCCTGAAATATTAATTAGTGAAAAAACTCAGTTCATCCATCAACTATACAAACTCTCTCTACACCAATTTTTAAAAAAGACAGCCTCAGCTCAGAATTTTCAAGCCTTTAAACTTATTGCAACCTATTTGGTCAGCATGGCGAATACTCAGCCAAGCCAAAAATATTGGCAGCTCGTCAATTACGCTTTTAACCATATTGATGACCTCCTTTTAAATGATTCACGCCTACGTGTACTGATTAATATTGAAAGTCATATTGCTCTATTTTTAGCAGCGCCCGAAAGTTTTAAACCTAATTTAGCGGCATTCGCAGATATTTTAAGTATTGTCATCGCTCAAGAAGATGAGATTGCTCACCATATTCGTAACCAGCTTCATATTGGTGATAAAACACCAACTGATACTCAATTACTCGTTTTAAGTCGCCATCTTTTTGGTCCGGACTTTGACACGATGCACACAGTCAGCCAATTAATCTTGGATGAAATGAATAAGGTGCGGAACGATATTGAATACAACTATCAAAATATGTCGCCTGAAAAAGCACAGCAACTACAAGCGAGCCTTTTACAACTGGCTCATACCTTTAAACTTCTAAACCTTGATGAAGCCGCATCTGCTCTTTCTCAACAAGCCAGCAGTTTAAGTCAACTTAACATTTTAAGTGATGAAAACTATGCTCAGCAGCTGATGAACAGCATTTTATCTGCTATGAACTCAATTGGTATTTTGGTACGCAATTACACGTCAAATCGTCTACAACTTAGCGTGAATAATACGGCTATTTCTTTAGATCGTCTTGATGAAGCTCATCAAGCTTTGCTTACCGAGACAAAAAATTTAATTGATTTTATCTGTCAGAGTCTTACGTTGTATGCCAATGACCAAACACAAAATATTGAAGCCATTGCAGGTTCATTAAAAGAGTTAGCAGGTGCAGCCGAATTTTTAGGAAGCACGACGCAACAACATGCTTTACTCCAAACTGCCCAATTTGTTCAAGAGCAACTTGAACAAAACCAGCCTTTTAATACAGACCAAATTCACTGTATTTTTAACGTATTAGCAGGCATTGACATGTTAGTTGACAATTTAAAAAATAAACAACCTGTTCTACAATCCATGTTTAATGTAGCATTGTCGAGTAGTCAACAACTTCAAAAAAAGGCAGCTTAATGTCTGAATTATCACTTGCTTATATTTTCCATCATCAACAATTACTGGTTGACCAGAATCTCCAACTACCCAAAGTCGAAAAGTTAGCAAGTGATTTACTTTTCACTCATGATGAGCAAGTCATTGCACGTGACTTGCTTGCTGAGGAACCTATCCCGGAAGGCTTACAACTTGTCCCAATTCGCCAGCTTATTACCAGCTGGTCGAAAGAACAGTTTTTGCAAGCGAGCCGTGCTGTTCAATTACTTGAATGGCGACGTAACCATAAGTTTTGTAGCCACTGTGGACATCCGACAGAAGTTCACCCAACCGAATATGCAATGGTATGCCCTTCTTGTCGCTACCACCAATATCCTCGTGTAAACCCTTGCATTATTACCGTCATTACTCGTGGTGATGATGAAATCTTGCTGGCTAAGTCAGTTCACAACAAAACCAATATGTATGGTTTGATTGCAGGTTTTGTTGAGGTGGGCGAAACACTTGAAGAAGCAGTACAACGTGAAGCCTTTGAAGAAGTAGGTTTAAAACTCAAAAATATTCAGTATATGTCAAGTCAGCCTTGGCCATTCCCAAGTAACCTTATGGTGGCATTTCGGGCAGAATATGAGTCGGGTGAAATTAAGCTTCAAGAAGAAGAAATTGCAGATGCCCAATTCTTCAAAATTGATCAATTACCTGAGATTCCGTTTAAAGGAAGTATTGCTCATTCAATGATTATGCAGATTACCCAAGCTGGGTAATCTGCCGTGTTTTAAACGAGACTCTCGTTTAAAACACTTCTTCGAGAAAATGTAAGATCGTTCTTTTCGTTCTGAAATAGTGGCTAATAAAGCTAGAAAGACTGGCCAAAATTGTAATATGTCCAGTTTTAGGAATCACAGCGATATGACTGTGATTTCCACTCTGTCTTAAAGCCCGATCCAAATCCAACGTATTCTCTTTGCCGACAAGCTGATCATTTTCAGCCATGAGTAAGTAATGTTTAATACTATTTTGATTGACGAAATAGTATGGCATCACTTCTTGATAAGAAGTACTTTGATCAAAAGCATCTTCAGCTAGTGGGTCCCCCTTATAATCAAAATGATAAGGTCCAGCTAAACCGAAAATCGCCTTAATATTTCCTAAACATTGAATAGGATTTGGCGTTGGGTGATAAACAGCAGACATTACATTAAATGCCCCTGCCGAATGTCCCATAAGCACAACATTTTCTGTAGAAATTTCTAGTTTGTCTTGGTTTTGATGTAAATAATTCAGTGCCTGTGTCAAGTCATCAACAAAACTCGGAAAAATATTTTTAGGAGCTAATTGATAGTTGATAACTGCAACGTCATAGCCTTCTTTAGCAAACGTCTCACCAATAAAAAGATAATCTCGCTTATTACCATGTTGCCAAGCACCACCATGTACAAAAACAATAAGAGGCTGATGTGCTAGTTTTTTAACAGATCGGTAAATATCCAAACGGTGACGCGGCTTTAGACCATAACGTACATTTGCGACCTGTTCAAAACCATCTTTTGGCGTAAAACGGTTTAAAGCAAAACTCCCCAAATCATAAAGGCGGAACTCTTTATAGAGAGTTCGCGCCTGTTCAATTTTACTTTGTAGTTGTTCAATCAGATTCATAAATTACTGTGCATTCGAAGCTGGATCTGTTTGGTCAGGATCAATTGCAACAGGAGTTTGAACTGTTGGTTGAGCAATGACGTTATTAATAATCGGTGTAGTCGTTGCACTAGCAGTACTCGCCGCTGGCGCAGGTGCTAAATCAACGTTATCAATGAGTGTCACAATTTTGGTCACGTTGCCAACATTTTGAAGCACATTATTTAAATCATTAATTTCAGCAGTATTTAAACGGCCCATCACATATAAAACACCATCTTCAGTATGAACGAGCACTTTACTGTCCGATACAACTGGTGCTTTCATTAATAGAGCACGTGTATTTGCAGTTACACCAGCATCTTGCATGATCGTGTTATAGCTGACCTTATTACCCACGGTAATGTAGTTATGTACAGCTTTTACGTCACTCATGGCTTTAACATTGTCTTCTGCTAGCTGTTTCAAGTAAGGGTCTGGCACCTGACCAGTTAACAATACTGTGCTATGGAAGCTTTCGATGTTAATACGAGATTGTTTAAAACGCTGATCAAGCTTATAGAGGTTAATATTCGCTGTACGTTTAATTGAAGAATCAATGAATACTTGACCTAAGCTACGTACACCACTATCTGTTCCAACTGGAGCTGTACCTGTTCCACCAGAAATAAAACTTGCGCAACCTGACAAACTTGCGACACAAAGCGCTGTTACAGCAATACGTTTCAACACTCCACCAGACTCCTATCAATCTCTTCTTGGCTTGATCATAAAACATCGGTTTTAATTTGCTCAAAAGAGTAATGAACTCTTAATCCAAAGTAAATGCATTTTCGATCCATTGCAGATCATAATGGAAATTTGAAAAGTCTTGCTGTACTGTTTTTGCAATTTTCTGTGGAAAATCAAAACAAATCACATCAAAACGACAATAAAAATCCTGATAAGATGGGTAGCGCTGTAAAAAACGCATCGCGGTTTTAATAATTTTCTTCTGCTTTGTTCTTGTCACCATTTCGCAAGCTTGTCCATAATTTCCTATAGTACGCGCCTTTACCTCAACAAAAACCAGCTCTTGCCCTCTTTTAACAATTAAATCAACTTCACCACGGCGTGAATGGTAATTACTGGTTACCCATACGTAGTTTTGCTTTTGCAACAGGTTTAAAGCTGTTTGCTCTGCCCATTTCCCCAACTGCTGCGCTAATAGCATTCTTATCTTCCCCAAATTAAAAGTAGCACCACATATTTTGATGCTTAAATTATTTCGTTAAATCCACCCGTACTTTCTGACCTAAATTGAACAAATGAAGATCAGATCATTTTGGAAAAGCAAAGGTTGGCAGACATTGTTCACGCCCAAATCATAATTTCGGGTAAACTACCCCATTAAAATTGTTTATCTGTACGGAGTAAAACCAAATGAGTGCTCAGTTATTCGTTGTAGCCACCCCAATCGGGCACTTAGATGATATGACTTTCCGTGCAATTGATATTTTAAAATCCGTTTCTATTGTAGCTGCCGAAGATACACGTCAATCAGCACAATTATTTAAGCACTATAATATATCGACTCAACTTACTGCATGTCATGATCACAATGAAAGTAATAAAATTGAGCAGTTAGTGCAAAAATTACTTGCAGGCGATAACATTGCTTTAATTAGCGATGCTGGTACACCGCTTATTAGTGACCCTGGTTTTAAGTTAGTTCGAGCTGCTCAAGAACATGGCATTAGGGTTGTTCCTGTGCCTGGCGCATGTGCTGCAATTGCTGCTCTAAGTGCAGTAGGTCTACCGAGCGATCGTTTTAGTTTTGAAGGATTTTTGCCATCAAAAGCTTCTCAACGTATTTCTCAATTAGAAAAACTCAAAAATGAAACTCAGACCTTAATTTTCTATGAAGCACCACACCGTATTTTAGAATGTGTAAAAAATATGGCTGAGGTATTTGGTGAAAACCGTCCTGTAGGTTTCGCACGTGAAATTACCAAAACCTTTGAAACCATCAAAAAAATGACTTTAAAAGATTTGGTCAGTTTTATAGAAAATGATCACAACCAAGAAAAAGGCGAAATTGTTCTTGTAGTTGGCGGTGCACCAGAAAAGACAGATCTGGAACAAGAAAAACTAGATGAACTTTTAAAGCGCTTACTTCAAGATTTATCTGTTAAAGCGGCATCTCAACTGGCTGCTGATTTAACAGGAGTTAAGAAAAAAGTCGCTTATCAACGTGCGCTTGAGTTAACACAATCTTAATCTTTTGATTAAGCACAGTGATGAATAATAAATATTCTTCATCATCACTGTGCATGAATTTTGCATAATAATATTAAAGATAAAAATAAGAGTATTTACATGAATGTACAGTTTGGAAAGCTTGGGCCGCATGAAGAGTGTGAACTAGAATTACTACTTTCAGGCGAGAAACCTATCGCTTTGTTTTATGATCTACTACCTACCGAGTTTTTAGAGCATCTCGAGCAAGGTACTTTATCTATGCTGAGTAAAGACATTGAAACCTCTTTACCTTTACCATTTTCAATTATGTTGATCTATAAAAATGCACCTTTAGCAAATTTAAATGAACTTGTGTTATGTATTGAAAAATCACTAAAGGAGACTCAGCTCGAAGATCGCTTAGAGCTTGACCGTAGAATCGGACAGCTTTTAGGTTACTCAACACAAGATATAGAGTTTTATATTCAGCATGTTTCAAATTTTTATGCCCGCTCACGGACTTAAATTTATCTCAATATCTTTTTCGCTGACTGAACAATTGTCTCAGTTAATACATCAAGTTGCTGCGACTGTCTTTTCCAGTGGTGCCAATATAAAGGAACATCAAGTTCGGCTTCAGGCATAATATCAACAAGTGTTCCATTTTCGAGTAGTGGCTGAACCTGCAACTCGGGCACCATGCCATAGCCTAAACCTAATTGAATTGCTTTGACGAAAGCATCTGTTGCTGGAATAAAACTATAAGGATAACTTTGCATCGGTAAACCGTATCCTTTTAGTAAGACCTCTGAATGCATTAAGTCTTTATGATTAAAAATAACTGCTGGTGCTTTTCTTAATGCGTCTCTATTCACTCCGGCACTAAACCATTTATTTACAAATTCAGCAGAGGCCAACATTTTATAACGCATTTTTCCTAGTGGTTGAGCTAAACAACCTGACATGACCTGCTCTTCTGCCGAAATACAGGCATTGACTTGTCCTGTCTCCAATAAAGTGTGCGTGTGAGATTGATCATCAATTTTTAGTTCTAACACGATTTTTTCTTTAAAAAGTGTTTGCTGAATATTTGGTAAAAGCCAAGTAGCTAATGAATCTGCATTTGAAGCTAGAGCAATTTTATAAAATTCAGATTCTGATGATTTTCCCATCAAACCTTGTAATAAATTTTGCTCCATTAATCTCGTATGACGTAAATGTTGCAATAAAGTTTGCCCCGCTTGAGTGAGCATACAAGGGCGGCCCCGTATAATGAGTATTTGTCCTAAATACTTTTCTAAAGCCTGTACGCGTAAGGACACTGCTGATGGCGTAATATATAAATGCTCCCCTGCCGCATCAAAACTTCCCAATTCTGCGACTGCAAGAAAGGCTTCACATTGTTTGCTATCTAACATATTAAATCTAAATTTTTTTTAGCCAAACCTAAATATTCTTAATTTTACTTATTTCTTAATAAAAAGTCAGATAATTCCCATATCTGATTTTTTCACCTTATTGTTATGTTCTCTCTTAGTATATTTTTTAAAGGTTTCGGTATTGGCAGTGGGCTTATCGTAGCAATTGGAGCTCAAAATGCTTTTGTCCTAAAACAAGGACTTAAACAGCAATATGTATTTTGGTTGTGTTTAATCTGCGCCCTGTCCGACTCAATTTTAATTGCCTGTGGTGTATTAGGTTTTGCAGAAATCATGACTGCATCACCTATCTTAATTACCGTAGCTAAATATTTAGGGGCAACGTTTTTATTAGTTTACGGTGCCAAAGCATTTTATGCTGCATTTAAGACTACCCAAAATATGGACCTTGATAGCAGTCAAAAACAAACATTAACTCAAGCATTAGTGACCTGTCTTGCCTTTACTTGGCTTAATCCTCATGTCTATTTAGACACTATTGTTCTGATTGGTTCAGTTGCAACTCAGCTTGAAGATAAAGTGAGTTTTGCTTTGGGCAGCATTCTTGCCTCTTGGGTTTTCTTTTTTAGTCTGGGCTATGGTGCAAGATTATTAAAGCCACTATTTACCAATCCCAAAGCTTGGAAAATTTTAGATTTCATTATTGGTTGCGTTATGTGGAGTATCGCTATAACCCTCTTGTTTTAACGGCTTAAAATAAAAAAGGATCATATAAAAGATCCTTTTTTTATTACTCTTGAGTATTACGCTTCACTGGCAACTATAACTCTTGCCTGTTTTCTTTCTTGTTGTGACTGTTTTATAACAGCATAACCAGAAGATACACCCAAGTATGCAATGACAAAGGCAACAAATAAATCGGGAAATACACTGCCTGTTCCAAAGACCCCAACCGCCGCTAAAATTACAGCAATATTGGCAATTGAGTCATTTCTACTGCACAACCAAACAGAGCGCATGTTGGCATCCCCATCACGAAATGCATAAAGCATAAGCGCGACAGAAACGTTAGCAATTAAAGCCATTACACCAATTGCTCCCATCACCATTGGTTCGGGTGAAACGCCATAAAAATACGACCAGACCACTTTCGCAATGACAAAAATGCCGAAAGCTGCCATCGTTATTCCTTTAACTAATGCAGCTGTTGCACGCGAATATAAACTCATCGAAAGGACGACTAAAGATAATGCATAATTTGCTGCATCTCCGGCAAAATCCAATGCATCTGCCCAAAGTGAAACAGATTGGGCCTTATAACCTCCCAATATTTCCACCACAAACATTAAGGCATTGATCACAAGTGCAATCCATAACGCTTTTCTAAAACGAGGACTCACCTTCTTTGAAGGAGAACATGTTGAAGCACAACCACATCCAGCCATTTTATTTCCTCAAAAACTCTTTTATAGTGATTAAAAACCCTTGAGTAGCTCCAGAGTCAAGTCTTATGAGTCTTTCTATTGGTCAATTATCAAAAAAAGCGGATATTCCAATTGATACGATCCGTTATTACGAAAAAGTAGGTGTACTTGATCGCATCCAACGTTCAGAAAATAATTATCGTGTTTACACCGAACAAACACTTGCAGACCTTTTATTTATTAAGCATTGCCGTGAATTAGATATTTCACTGAGTGATATTAAAACGTTAAAAGAAATGAAAACTCAGCCCAAACAGGCCTGCACAGAAATTGATAATTTAGTCGATAAATATTTAAAAGAAGTATCAGAAAAAATCGAACGATTATTACTTTTAAAAGAATCTTTGATTGATTTAAAACAGCATTGCTCGACCAATCGAACAGTAGATGAGTGCGGGATCTTGAAAGAGCTTCAAAACTCTCCTTGAAAATAAAAAAGCATCACTCATGTGATGCTTTTTAGGATTAATGGTCGCTATGTTCATCTGGAGGAACTTCGGTAATTCTCCCCCCTCGAGCTAAAAATGCGGCAACTTCATCTTCCAGCGCTTGGCGCTGTTTTTGCTTAGCAGTCACAGTCAGTGTTTCTGCTTCAGCAATATCAGTATCATTAATACTGCTTGCTTCTTCATCAGCTGCACCGCTTTCAGCTGCCTTTGCTTCATCTTCATCTACAGCAGAATCTTCTGCATCTTCATAATCATTGATATCTGACATTTTTCACTCCCCAGAATGATTTCTATTGCATCATCGCTATGGTCTTTGAGACCTCAGAAATTTAGCAATCTCTTTGCATTTAGCAAAGAGCCAAATTGGTCAAATGTGTATCTTTTTCAACCCAATTGGTAATGATATATAAATGATTGTTTAAAAAATATCTACTGATATTTATTTAGACCAGTAGAGCATAAACTTCGTAATTATTTTAACGACTATACTGGGTGTTTTGTAAAGACCCTAAACCGTTTGCTTGTTGCATAAAACGCTCTTTTAAGAAGGAAATTTGTTCAACTTGCTTGAGTCCCACATTCCGAGCCCAGATAAATGGAAATAGCTCACTACTTTCCAACCAGCCAATTGCCGACATGCTATGCATCATTGCGTCATTTTGGCCTTTACGGCGATGCTCATAACGCAACAATGTCTGTTCATTTGCCCATACACCACGCGCTAAGTCATGTAGTAATGCATCACAGAGTACAGCCGCATCTAAACAACCAATATTTACGCCTTGTCCAGCAAGTGGATGAATCACATGTGCTGCATCTCCAATTAAAGCTAAACCAGCTTTCACATACTGTTTTGCAGCGCGCGCTTTGAGCGGGAATTGGGCTCTTGAACGTACATCTAATACTTCACCCAACATATGTTGGCTTTCACGAGTTAAAAGCTGCATAAACTCATGATCGGTTAAAGCAGAATATTCATCGGCATAATCATCAGGTAGTGTCCAGACAATTGACTGCCAGTAGCCATTTTCACTTTCTTCAAGACTAGCCATCGGCAAATAAGCTAAAGGCCCTGTAGGTAAGAAAATTTGGCGAGCAACATGATTGTGGGGTTTAGATGTTTTAATAGCACAACTAATCGCTGCTTGCTTGTAATCTAAGACATCTAGGTCAATAAAGGCCTGTTCTCGTACAAATGAATTGGCACCATCTGCACCAATCAGCAGTTTTGTTTTAAGTGTCGTACCATCTGCCAATTGAATATGCCAACAACCAATACCCTGCTCAATGCGAGTCACTCGAACTTGAGTACGATAATCTGTTAACTGCTCAAGCATTTTTTGTTGAATAGCAACATTCAATACACTTGGCTCAACCATAGAACCTAAGGACTGTTCTGGCATTGGTCTTTGTACGGACTCGTGGCCAAAATTAATTTCACCATAGCCATTCAGATTCCACACCTGCATTCCTGTATATGGCATTTGACGTGCTAGATCATCCCAAACATTGACAGTTTTAAGTAAATGAATGGTCGCTTGGCTTAGTGCTAAAACACGTGGGTTCATCACACTTAGTGTTTTTTCAACATCCAGTACAGGAGCAGCATCAAGCACAGTAGGCTGTACACCACCTTGGGCAAGTAATAAAGCTGTTAAACCACCAACCAGTCCACCACCAACAATGATAACATCTAAGACTTCACTCATGCTTTTAGCCCCATTGCATAGTTCGCTACCAGTGGTTTAACACCTGGAATGACATCAAATGCAATTAATCCCGTATTACGAATTAATTTTAATAATGGATTTTGATTACTAAAACCACGAACCACGGTGTCACAGAACTTAATGACTCGTTGTTGATCTGACAAACGAGCTTGTTCATAAGCCAGTAAATTATCTGGGTTACCAATATCATCAGAAGCAGTTAGCTGGTTCACTAAATAACGCACTAAAACATCCGCATCACGTAGACATAGGTTAAAGCCCTGTCCTGCAACAGGATGGATTGTATGCGCCGCATTACCCATTAAAATAACACGTCCGACAGCTTGTTTATGTGCGAGCACTTGTGAAAGCGGATAACTAAAGCGTTTGCCGGTTTTTTCAAATTTACCCGCTCGGTCACCATAAGTTTGTTGTAAAGCACTTAAGAAATGCTGATCATTTTCATCGCCTAACCACTCACTTTCAGTGCCTTTTTTAACAGGCCATACAACCGAACGACGATACCCACCCGGTAAAGGCAATAAAGCTAAAGGACCTAATGCACTAAAACGCTCAAAACCTACTTGTTCATGAGGTTTTGAAGTCTGAACGGTAGTGACAATTGCAACCTGATCATAATCATGAACATCTACACCAATGCCGATAGCCTGACGACAGAAAGAGTCACGTCCATCTGCAGCGATTAATAGTTTTGATTCAAGTTTTAAAACTTCATCACCACGCTTGGCCTCAATATGTACTTGCTCAGCATCTTGAGTTAAAGCAGTCACTTGAACGCCATCAATCAGCTCAATCAAAGGCTGCTGACGTACTTGAGTCAATAAAACACGACCCAACCAAGCATTTTCAATCACCTGCCCAAAGCTTTCGACTTTTTCTTGTTCTGCAATTAATCGTGCCTTACCAAAACTGCCTTGTTCAGTAATGTGAACTTGTAGAATTGGAGTCGCGTGCTGCTGTAATGCATCCCATACCCCCAGCTTCTGATAAATCTGGACGCTACGACGCGATAAAGCCGTATTACGCGCATCGAAACTGGAATGATAAGGGGCAACATTTTGATCATCATAGTTTGGGTATTTCACAGCTTCTAACAGCTTTACTGCAATATTAGCCTTCGCCAGCATGAGTGAAAGGCTAAGTCCAACCATTCCCCCACCTACAATAATCACTTGTTGTTGCATCGAGTTGTGCTCCTTTGGCGAATACGTTTAATTATGATTTAGCTTGCGCCATTAAATGTTCAATATCTGCAATATTTTTAACTACATCAGCAGTTAAAACTCGCGGACCTTTTGATGTTGCGACCACATCATCTTCAATACGGATACCAATACCACGCCATTTTTTATCTACAGTTTCATCGTCTGGTGCAATGTATAGGCCTGGTTCAACGGTAACGACCATACCTTCTTCATATTGACGCCAGTCTTCACCTTTTTTGTAAGACCCGACATCATGTACATCCATTCCTAACCAATGGCCTGTACCATGCATATAAAATTGACGGTATGCTTCGGTTTCGATAAGTTCGTTAACATCACCTTTGAGTAAACCTAAAGTAACTAAGCCTTCGGTTAAAATTTTAACGGCTACTTCATGAGGCTCACGATACGAATTACCAATACGTACTGCATCAATCGCCGCATATTGAGAAGCCAATACAACTTCATATAATGCTTTTTGTTCAGCACTAAACTTACCATTGACCGGAAAAGTACGGGTAATATCTGAGGCATAGAACTCATATTCGCATGCAGCATCAATTAAGACTAAATCACCGTCTTTAAGAGGTTGGTTATTTTCAACATAGTGCAAAATGCAGGCATTAGCCCCACCACCAACAATACTGTTATAAGACGGGACACAGCCGTTTTGCCCAAATATATAATTGAGCTCGGCTTCAAGCGCATATTCCATCATACCTGGACGCACCATTTGCATCGCGCGGGTATGTGCCTGAGCACTAATTTTTGAAGCAGTTTGCATCAGCTCAAGTTCTTGTGGTGACTTGATTAAACGCATTTCATCGAGAATACGGTCGAGCTGTACCAGTTGAGCTGGAGCACCTTGATGTCGATGCTCCGCATCTGCTTTTTTAATCCACTGGCTCACTCGTGCATCAAACGCAGCATTTTGCCCAATCCGATAATAAAGGCGTTCTTTATTTAATAACTTTTCAATAATTTCTTCATCAAGCAGATCAATTGCATAGGCTTCATCTGCATCATAGTCTTCGATTGCACCGTCAATTCCAGCACGGTAACCGTTCCAGATTTCCATCTCGCGGTTACGTTCACGGCAAAAAAGACTATAGCTATAGTCAGTTACATCCTCAAAAGTTTCAATAACTGCAACTGCTTCAGGCTCAGCAAAGCCCGTCAAATAGAAAAAACTACTATCGGCACGGAATTTATAATCCGCATCACGATTACGGTACATCTCCTCACGCGTTGCAATAATTGCAATACTATTAGGACCCATTTTTTCTGCTAAACGGTCTCTACGATGTTGAAAATCAGCTTGAGGCAATTTCATAATGATCTACTTGATTTAGAATTTTAAAGTCAAAAAATAAAATACAACCAATAACACATCGCCTCAATTAGCTTGGACGATGTGGTGTGAACATTTCTACAATATTCTGATCTGTACCTAGAGCAGCAGTTTTACTTTTTGCATGAAAGTTTTTCAATAAAGAACTTTCAGCTACAGTGATTTTTTTTCTACCAATCGACAAGCTTACAGGGATCAAGCGTACAAATTCATACAATTCTTCGTAGCTGCTTTCGCCTTCCTCATCATTGTCAGAATCTTCAAATTCTACTGCAGCAACATCTTGAAGGTGTTCAATCAATTCGCGCTCATCACCACGAACATGACCCGATGCCAAACCGAAACCTAACACAACACCCGCACACCAATCAGATAGTGCTTGCACACGCTCTTGAAGTAGATGTTCATCATCTGGAAGCATTGGTAGATAATCTAATTCATCTTCAGATAAAGCATGAACCACATCTTCTGCTTCGTTAGTCAAAAGCGCTAAAGCATCTTCACTTAACTCTGGCACATTAAGGGTTGTTAAAATTTGTGACCATTCTTCACGCGTAGGCGCTTCTGTCACACAAACAATACCTGTTAACAGACCATGTAACTCACTAGGGCTTGAAATTTCTTCAATTCCTTCAAAATGAGCGTTCCAATCTGTCCAGCCTGAAATATCGTCTTGCATTCGTTTATCCAATCTCTATACTTTGTATATATTACCTTTGATTGCAATTCTGTGCGACCTCGTTATGTTAGAACAATTACAGCGGCTACAAGCGCATATTAGCGTTTTAAAAACACGCTTACATCATTTAGAGAGTGAACATGCCGCACTCTCGGAAGCTAAAGAACTGGCTGAAACAGAGCATCACGCACAAGTTGTGCAAAAAAATAGTATTATCACTAAAAAACAAGAGGAAATTGAGTCGGTAACTGAGCAACTTTCTCAGTTAAAAGGCCAATTTCAACAATTGAATCAAGATGCTAACACACTTGCCGAACGTTATAGCCGATTAGAAAAAAGTACGACTGATTTAAAAAATCGTTTTCAAGAAATTCTTGCCGAACGAAATGAATTACGTGTTACAAAAGAAAAGTTACAAGCCCACCAGCGTCAAACCCAACAAGAGCTGCATGATTTACAACAAGATCGTGACCGTTTGTTACAAAAAAATGAGCTTGCCAAATCAAAAGTTGAAGCCATTATTCAGCGTTTAGGAATTTTAGGCACTGCTCAAGATCAACACGCTCAAGAAATCCAGCAACTTGCCCATCCTAATGCTGAAACTGGTGAGGAGATCCAATCATGAGTGAACAAGTCATGGTAGAGCTTAGGCTGATTGAGCAGACTTTTAGACTCGCGACTACCTCAGATAAAAAAGATGAACTTGAACGCGCTGCACAACTTCTCAATGAGAAATTTAATGACATGCGCCGTAGTGCCCCACGTGTTGAGCACAACAAACTAGTCATTATGGTCGCTCTACAGTTAACTCAAGAAGTGCTAAGCCTTAATAAATCTTTGCAGGAATACACTCACTGTGAACGCCTACTACAAGCGATTTTAGAAGATGTGGAACAGGTTATTTAAACAAGCTTTGATTACGACAAAATGCCTTGCTCTATAAATCATAGATGCAAGGCTTTTTTTACTTTAACTATCAACTACAGTTGAATATCGTTTTATCTACTTTCAATGTACAAAGCTTCATCAAACGCAAACTAAGTTTACAGTTCCATAGGTTCAAGTGATTGCCAACATAGTTAGATCGGTTATACTTAAGCTATCTCTGGGATGTTCGCCAGCGGGTCTATTCCCCTGCCGATACTTAAACTTATGGATTGCGTTCTGTATATTTAGAGTGTATGCCTACCTTCGAGTAGGAAACCCAGCAAGTATACGTCGCGTCCACCTTGAACTCATCGGGTTCAGGGTAACGACACATGCAGCGGCATCTTCGGAGCATTTATTTAATTATAAAAACAACAACTTACAACCAATAATATCATTTTAAAAACCTATTATTTTTCACTAAATTAATCAAAAATAGGCTTATAGTAGGCTCTAGAAATACTGTGGTATATTGCTGCGTATCGTTTCGTACTTTTTAAGTCAACATGACCCAAAGATATAAACTTACAAAAACATTTATCGACAACATCCCGCTCGAAGAAACGGGAACTAAATTTTATCGTGACTCAGTTACTATCGGTTTTGGTTTAATTGCAACAAAGTCGAAAACCTATTTTGTTGAAACGAGAATGCCCGATGGCCGAAACAAAAGGAAGTCCATTGGTAAACATGGTGTTTATACTCTTGAGCAAGCACGTACAGAAGCTAAAAAAATATTGTTAATGATGCACCAAGGCATTGATCCAGTTGCTCAAAAAAGACAATTAAAGAATGATTTTAAATCCGAAAAAGAAGCAAACGAATTAATCCCAACACTTGAACAAGCTTATGAAGTCTACAAAAGTAAAAAAAAGCTAAGTGCTAATACGATTGATGCTTATGACCGATGTGCCAATGATTACTTTAAAGATTGGAAAAACATCAAAATTACTGAAATTTCTCAGAAAATGACTTTAAACAAGCATATGGATTTATCGGAGCGCAGTTTCGCGCAGGCAAATCTTGCAATGAAGTTTTTATCTGCTGTTTATAACTTCAATGCCTCAATTCTATATAACGATAATGATGAAAAAGTTATCACTGAAAAAAGCCCTGTTGGGGTTATATATAAAGAGAAGAAATGGAACAAGATAAAACGTCGTAAGGGTTATATTCGAGCAGACCAGATACATGACTGGTCTCTTGCTGTATGTACGACTTGGTGGATAGGCAACCAAAATCTAAATCATCGTGCATACACAAATCAGGACTTCTTACTTCTCTTGATACTTACTGGATTCCGCAGAGAAGAAGGTGAAACACTGGAATGGGCAAATGTTGACTTAAAATATGGAACTTTAAAAATTCAGGACCCAAAAAATCATGAAGACCTTCTCCTGCCTATGGGAGAAATGCTTTGGTATATATTGGCAGAGCGAAAAAAACTTGCTGGCAATAATAAATACGTTTTCGCTGGTGATACGCTTGATTCACATATCGTTGATAAGCGTGAAGCCCGTTATACGATAACTGAAGCAACTGGTATTGAATTTACATTTCATGACTTGCGGAGAACCTTCGGAACAATCGCAAATAGTTTAGCGATTGGTAGTTACACAATTAAAAAACTCATTAATCACATGGTTGGTGATGATGATAATGATGTAACCGATGGATATGTCCAAGTGACTTTTGATGATCTTCGTAAAGCTATGAATATGATTGAAAATGTTGTGTTATCTGACATTTCAAAAGCTTTGATCAAAAACAGAATCTACTTTGAACAAAAATCAATAAGGAATATGAGAGATAAATGGGTTGAGCATAACAATATTATTGTAGGTAGATCTTGTGAATAGTTGAGCCAGTTAAGAAGTTCTTAAATGTAAAAACACTTACTAATTAATTGAGAATTAGCAAATGAAAGATTGGGTCTATTTTTATATCGCACACACAATTAAGTATGGTGAACCTTTCTATAAAGAGTCAGGCTGGTCATTGTGTTTAAAGAATAATTTTTTAGTTTTAAGTGGGATGTACTCTTGATGAATATAAGCTTAACAAATGCCATTTCAGTTGCATTATTTTCTGCTTTAATTAGCTTCGTAGTCCAATTTTTTTTTAAATGGAACGATCGTAGATATCAAGCAAAAACTTTTGAATTGTCAATTACTGCTGAAGTAGAAGCTATTTTAAATATTATGGAGAAGAGAAATTATAGAAAAGGTTTAGAAGAAGGAATATTCTTGTTTGGATTAGGTGAAAAATTATCTAAAAATGAATTTTATACATTGGAAGTTCAAATACAAGAAAATTATTGCCCTATCTACTTCAATAACTTAGATAAAATTTCTTTAATTAGACCGAAAAAAGTGAAAGATGTTGTTAGGTTTTACTCGCTTTTAATGAGTTTAGCTCAAGATGTAAAACCAGATGGTCTATTAAATACAGGACCTTCAAGAGAAGCTTATGATGAATGTCTAAGTATTTTTGATGAGGCTATTATGATAGGTAAACGAATTATAAATTAAGTTACTCTTAAAATGTATGTCATAGTATTGATAGGCAGAATATGGAGATTCTTATGTGTGCAAACTATGAACCTATATCAAAAGACCGGGTGCACTTACTAGATCTATTCGAACCTACTTTCGAATATAAAGCGGATGTTTACCCGGGTTACGACTGCCCTCTTATTTTTTCTAAAGATGGCCATATAGAATGGCGCCAAGTAAAGTTCGGTATGATTCCACCATGGAACCATGATTTTAAGTTTTCCAAGTTCACATACAACGCTAGAACAGAAACTGTAGATAAAAAGCCAAGCTTTAGACATGCATGGGCTAAAAGCCAATTCGCGCTAATACCTGTAGAAAAAATTTATGAGCCTAAGTATGTGAATGGTAAAGCGGAAAGATGGGGAATTTATCGAGAGGATGGTTTACCTTTTACAGTAGCTGCTATTTATGATTCGACTTTGATTGATGGGCAGCAAGTAAGATCTATGTCTATGCTGACTATTAATGCAGATAATCACCCTTTCATGAGCCAGTTTCATAAACCAGAAGATGAGAAACGATCGATTATTGTAATCCCTGAAGAATACAGGGAGGATTGGTTGAACTGTAAAAAAGAAGATGCTGATCAATTTTTCTTTGAAATGCCGCTCGATGAATTTACTGCTGACTACTTCCCTAAACCCAAAAAAAGTGCAAATTAGCGCCGTTGATTTTCCGACCAAATGCACCGACTAGCGCGACAAGTAATGACTAGTCGTTATTTATCCACAACTTTTTAAATTTGAAATTCAACTGTGCTCTAGCATATCATCTTGAATACGTTACAAATTCAAGTTAGGGGATATTCTATGAGCGAAATTGCACCATCCATCATCCAGATAAAACCGTATTTACAAGGTGCTGTTTTATCTGAAGCCTTGTTAATCAAGCAAGTTGTGCCCTCAACTCACCTGCTTATCCCTTACGCTCTAGAAAAAATTTCCGCTGGCTTCCCCTCTCCTGCACAAGACTATATAGACAAAGCGCTCGATATGAACGAGCACTTAATAAAAAATGAAACCGCTACGTTTATTGTGAAAGTTGCTTCGCTATCGATGCTAAATGCTGGTATTGATATTGATGACGAACTAATTGTCGATCGTAGTCTTGACGCAAAGCACGGCGATATTGTTGTTGCTCTTATTGATAATGATTTTACAGTTAAGCGCCTAATGATCGATGAAAAAGGCCAATGGCTCAAAGCCGAAAATCCTGATTATAAAAATATTTATCTGGCAGATGGTCAGGAACTAATTATCTGGGGCGTTGTCACTCATATCATTAAAATGACAAGAAAAAGATCATGAAACATGAGAATAAAGTCTTTTTTCTCATAGATGTGAATAACATGTACGTTTCATGTGAGAGAGTCTTTGACCCAAGTTTGAATAATAAGCCTGTGATTGTTCTCAGTAATAATGATGGGTGCGCCGTAGCGCGTAGCAATGAGTCGAAATCCTTAAATATAAAGATGGGTGTGCCACTTTTCCAAATTAAAGACATTGTTCAAAATCATAACGTAATCGTACTTTCAAGCAACTATGCAATGTACGCAGAAATGTCGAGACGTTTTCATAAGATTCTGAGCTCGTACGTAACCGCAGAAGAAGTTGAACCGTACTCAATTGATGAGTGTTTTGTTGATTTCTCAGCTTATGAAAAGAACTTTGACTTAGAAAAAGTTGGTCAACAAATGCGCCAACAAATTTGGAAGTGGTTAGGATTACCAGTATGCGTAGGAATCGGCAGAAGTAAAACTGAATCAAAGATAGCTAACCATATAGCTAAAAAGAATCCCGGATTTAATAGTGTTTGCGATCTGGTATCTATGGATCCGTGCAATAAAGAATATTATTTCTCATTAGTTGAAGTATCTGAAGTTTGGGGCGTTGGTCGTAAGCACTCTAAAAAGCTTCAATCGATGGGAATTAATACGGTGCTGGATCTAGCTTGTGCTGAGCCGCGCGAAATGCAGAAAAAATTTTCGATTGTTATGGCTCGTACTATTTACGAACTGCAAGGCATCTCATGCATTGAGATCGAGCACACCCCACCCTCAAAAAAGCAAATTGTTGCAAGCCGGTCTTTCGGTGGTCGAGTAACAGAACTAACGGATCTAAAAGAAGCTATCTCGATGTATGCTCAGGATGCGTGTAAAAGACTTCGTGATGAAGAGCTGTTATGCGGATGTATGATTGCTTTTGTTCAGTCAAATCCTTTCGACTCAAATGTGCCGTTCTACAATAAATCAATCACTGGTTCATTTTCTGAGCCCACGGATTGCGCTATTGATTTTGTTAAAGCAGCAACAAGAATGTTGAACGATATCTACAAGGAAGGAATTAAATATAAGAAATGCGGCGTAGTGCTTACATGTTTAGAGCCAAAATCTGGCCATACCTATGACCTATTGACGGACTTTGAACATATAAAAAAAAAGGAATGTTTGATGAAAGCTATGGATGGTATCCATAGTAAGTTCGGAAAGAAAAAAATTAGTGTCGGACCTTGTTTTATACCAAATCGAAATTGGTCGATGTCACGAGATAAATTAAGTAGAAATCCATTTCGGTGGGATCAACTAACAATCGTTAAATAGTTAAGTATAATTCAAATACAGTAAACATAAAATTTTAATAAGCTAAAATTTCATTAATTTAATTAAAATTAAACCTTCTATTATTAACAATACTGAATTAGAATAAATTAAAAATTTTCATTAAAATTGCATGAAGACTGAGATTAAAAATTTATTGATAGATGTATGCTTTTGGATAATTTCAATATGCATAATATTCTTCTTTTTTATCCTCCTACTCTATTCCTACAATATGATTGAGGACCCTTTAAAAGAAGCTTGGACGCTATCAATAGCTCTTCTTTCGGCATTAACAACTATTGGAGCTGCGATAATTGCAGCATATCTTTTTAATGATTGGAAGATACAGCACAATAAATCAGTAGAAGTTCAAATTGCATTAAAAATGATTGATAAATTTGATATTTTTGATGAAGAGCTTACCGCCTTTTATGCCCCTATCTCATTTGCTTATGATCTTAAAGATTATAACTTATTAGAAAATGCAATAAATAATTTTAAGCAACATAAAAATAAAAAAGTAATGGATCTTCATATTAGCTTTTTAGGGGTTATGGAGATTATTACAAAATTCTCCCTATTAATAAATAATAAAGAAAATATAGAAAAAGAATTAAATATTATTAGGTCAACTTACAGAAAATTCTCAATTGCTTGTCTGAATATAAATGATACAGATATTAACTCTTGTGCTAGTAAACTTATGTTTGAATTTTCCAATTTAATTCCAATTATCAATGATATAGAGAATAAATATATAATTTTAGCCGTAAAAAAACTAAAAGCATAAATTCATAAGTTAAAACTCTCATAGGAGAACTTTCACACAAATAGCTAAAGTGACATTCTTTTTGATCGTATGAGCTGTGAACTCTAAAGACATTTTACAAAAAGCTTGGAAAGTAAAATTTAAAGAGGGATCCTGTTATACGCTAGGTCGAAACTGGTTGATGTAGAGAGATAAATTGAGTAGAAATCCGTTTAAGTGTGATGAATTACTAACTATAAAGATATAATTCAAAATTAATATCATTTAATGTTTGATTTTAATTTGTATAAAGTTATTTTATTACTTTAAATTTATAAATTTGAATATTACTTAAATAAGAACCCGAGAAGTTTTACATGAAACAATACTTAGATTCAATCAAGCTTTCTTTAGAGACCAAAAATTATTTTGGAGCAATTGCTTTATCCTTAACTTTACCTGACATCTGCGCATCAATTGAATCAGACAATAATGAAACAAATAGAGATAAGTATTGTGCATGGTTTGAAAAGTACTTAGCTGGGAGTTTTCCTCGTCCCGGTAATAAAGTTCTTTTATCAGCTCAAGAATGTTATGCAGCACGATGTTCTTTCCTACATCAAGGAACAAATATTACTCAGCATCAAAAGATTTTAAAAGGTATTGATAAAGCCGCTCCTTCTGTAAGCTTTATGACTAATACGATGATAAGCGGAATTATGCGCCATGATCAAAAAGTTATAATAGATATTAATTTTTTTTGCTTAAGTATGATAGTAGGAGTGGAGAATTGGGTTAAAGATCATAATCAGAATGAAATAGTAAAAAATAAAATTTTAGCTTTGCCTATAGTTCATGTAGGCACTTCATCCCTACCGAATGTACAAACAATAGAACCAAGATAATCATTTTTATTAAATATCAACTTAAAATCTAATAGAAGGTAAGGATTTATGAAACGTGCAATAATAACTGCCCACTATGGTAATTTCCGAAATGAAAATGGAGAAATTAGTGAACGAATTACATTAGATGATTTAATGTATTACTGCTTGTATTGGGATAAAGTGATTATTCCTGGTAATGGTCATTTTTATGGAAACATCCCATATGAGCCAGATTTTATCAACTCAGGTGCGGTTGTGCGACCAATAATAAACCGAAGTGCTTCTATGAGTAGTAGTGAAATAAATGAAGTAGCTTCTCTTGAATTAATTGATGCATATAAGGGATTTAAAGAAAATAATCCAACTTTTGATTTCATGATTCATCACAATGTATTTAATGGTTTTAGTAATTTAAAAGACGACAACTTAATAGAACAACAAGCTCTAAGAGTAGAATTAGCTAGCTTGCTTCCCTATCCATCTAATACAAATATTCAAGATTTATTAGAATTTAAAGAAAAAAGAACAGATGAACTGGGTGATCTACATCAGCACCTTACTAATTTATATTTAGATATTGCGAATACTGCACACTCACAGGATTTAAAGAAATTACAAGTTATCTCTGATTTCGAAAAATCTCTAGTTAACTTAAATAAATCCATGAATGAAAGTTTTAAGGATAAACTTTCTTTTAAAAATCTTATCTCTGATTTAAAAAGCGATTGTATTGAACTTGGTGCTGCAGCAGCAGCTGACTCTGCGTTGGCAACTTTTCCGAGCGGAACAGTTGTTGGAGGTATAACTATTGTTACCAAAAGAGTTTTAACAACCATTTTAAAAGAGCAAAAGACTGAAATACATTTAAATTACATCAAATCAAGTCTAAAAGAGGGAATTGTTAATCAGTAACTTTTCGGAAAGGAATTTCTCTTTTTTTAGAATAAATTTCAAGCTTAAAGAAATTCCATTGATCAAGTAAAACTATCAATGTTCCATATTCTAACTCTAAATGAACCCTATAAATTTTGTTAGTCAACTTAACTACTTTTGCTTTCAATTCACTATAAGTGAAGTAGTTAATATCATAAAGTTCAAATATTTTTCCTCGAATGTTTTTCAAACTAATTTTTTTTTTGGAAAATAAATACATAAATTTTACCTTAATAATCTTAGTAAACTGTGCCTTCCTTTATAAGAAGGCACAGCAAAATTAAATCCTCATAGGGAAACCCGGTTAGCAATCCAACCATAGAAAAATTGTTCTTGGCTTGGGTTACGTTCACAGATCTCAATGTAACGCTGGCCTTGCATGATATTAAGAACTCGCACAAGCACTTTCTCGCCGTCTTTTCCACGTTTGGCCAAATAGATTTTAAGAGCATTTAAGGTTGCTGGGCCATAAATTCCATCTATCGTAAGATCTGGCCAACCGCCCTTACCCTGATTATTCAATAAGTTTAGTGCACGCTGTAAAAGTGGTTTTGCAAAGCTGGTACCACAATTTACTCCTGTATCTAATAACTCCTCCGCTACTGCTGAAGAAACGGCGTTCACCTGATCAAAACGCGGAGCTGTCCAATAGTTTTTGCGATAAATAGACTTGGCGACATCAAGCGGCAAATCCTTCATGTTTCCTTTAAATCCGTTTGCTCGAGCAACTGCTTCAGTAATACCGTATTTAGTAGCACCACCTCGATCGGCCGGGTTATTTACATACCCACCTTCACGTTTAATCAATTCATCAAGATATTGTTCGATATTCATTTCATTTTCCTCTAGGCAATAAAAAACCGACCTCATTAGGGTCGGTTTAAATATTTTGTTGAATTACATTTTCCAAATATATGTACATATAATCAAAGTGATAAGAACAGCAATAAATCGCCAATCTTTCATCTCATTCATTTCCTTTAGACACCAGTTAACTAATTTGATAAAATCTTCCATATAGATATATTTTTCCTCTTACTTGTATGAGTTGGTGGAATTAAAAACCTCAGTGTTGGCGCACTGGGGTTTTTGCTTTTTTGGAATAAAGTACATTTCTTACTTCCCATAGAATTAATAGACGAACTTTACCCCCATCCGTTTTTTAATATCAGGCGGAAGGACTTCCGCTGACTTTGTTAAAAATTTATTTCTGTTAGTTGACGTATGCTTCATACTCGTTTTCCTACCCGTAAAAAAGAATTACCACCCGAAGGTGGTCGTTTCATAATATTGGTTGTCAATAGGTTTTCGTAGTAGTCAGCAGCTTGTAGTGTCAACAGGTAATTTCTCTCTTATACGTGTACATCTAAACAAAACCGTGTTTCGGCGGCATTGAATGTTTTCGATTTCATCATTACTCACCCTTCATTTCTTTTTTAAGTTCTTTAACGACTTCGATAATATTTTTGCTTTCACGCTGGTTAATAAAGTTGGCAGTAATACGAACAATGAACCAACCAGGTAAACCACAAGCAAAGAAAAAACCGCCAAGCGCTAGCACACCCCAAACATTGTTTACCCACTCATGTAGACCAAACTTCATAATAAAAAATGATCCGCCTGTGATGCTTGAAACCACTGTACAAATCAGCCCTACTGCCCACTCTTGCGGGTTCTTTGGCATACGTATCATCATCACTACAAGGGCGATAAGAGCCGTACTTAGAATGACGACAATCGCCATTCCATAAATTTTAAAAAAGGCACTTGCACCAGCAGTGCTAATAGGTTCGGCCATAATAGGCTCCTTAAATTTTGGAATAAAAAAAGCACCCGTTTGGGTGCTATGAATTAATTTAAATTAAGCTTCAGAAGTACTTTGAGTAATCTGATTTGTATAGTTCCAGACTGTGTTTTCCCATACATCACGTACAGCGACACGAATGTAATATGGGGTTGTTGGTTCTAAGCCTCCAAAAGTTGTTGTTAAATCTGTGCCAGTCCATGCTGGCGGCGTTTGTGTAGGATCAAAATTAGAAGTAATGCTGAGCCATACCGCATAATCTTTAAGGTCTGGTACTTCGCTCGGTACCCAATTCACTGTAATTGAATCCACCGTAGCAGCTGTATAAACATTTAGGAGCACTGGCGGTACCGGATTGCTAATGCTTAATTCAGCATAGGTGCTGAACTGGTCGCCGCTCTTACTGGCTACACGTATTGTATAAGCTCTGCCTATACCATCCGTTTTAGCATCTTCAATTGAATAGCTATATTCCGTATTGGTTGTATCTACTTGACGAATCATTGCACCATTCGACCAAACTTGCACACGATAGCCATCGGCACCGGTTGAGCTTTGCCATTGAACTTTAAATGTGGTACCAACAAACGGCGATTGAAGTGACAGGCCTTTAACCCCCGCAGGACGTCCACCAGACAATGTATAGCTATAAGCCGTAACCTCATCTAATGTTTGTTCTTTGCGTTCAAGGCCATTAAAGCTAGTGAATTTTAAGAAGATCTGTTTACCCACAAGATTTTCATTGTATGGGTATTCAAAGATAGCCCGATCAAGACGTACAAAAGGCTCACCAGCATTATGAATCTGGGCATCGTCAAAACGTCCACGCAGAACATCACTTAACGTATAAAGACCGGATCCGTTTAAAGTGGCCACTTGATAATTAAAATACTCGTCACCAACTTTACAAAGCGTTTGATCGGCTTGAGCATCTTGTAATGTGCCGCTGAAGATTCGACTTGCTGTATTTAGCTCTACTTGTAAAGCGGTATCATCTGCATCAATGGCCGTTACAAGTTGCCCATATCGTGCGGATCCGTAAATAGTGCCGATCATTTCATAAGTCGTATTATCAAGGCTGGCCCAAACGTTACAGCCGCCCCAATTGATTCCACCAGACACAGCAACCCATACTTGATTCTTGCCATCCGTTAGATCTAGCGGAGGCTCAAAGATAGCAGGAGCATTTACATTACCTGCTTCCTCATTCCCCCCCTGATAACCATTAGAAGCTTGTGAATCGTATTCAATGGCAGATCTTGAACCTATGGCCAACTCTTCAGCTGTGATAGTTAATTCACCGAACTCATCTTCCTCAATACGTGTAATACGTACAGGAAATTGATTTAGGCCCAAAGCTTCATCAGTAATGGTGACAATATCCATTGGCTCTAACCGGCAATACTTCCAGCCTAAGGTAAACTCATATTCGTTACGAACATAAAGCAATCGTTGTAAGCGAAGCTGTGCAGCATGACGGGCTATTTTGGGCTCACAAAAGTAATGGCTTTCGACGGGATCTTCAGTACGCAAGCCGAACATTTCAATATTTGCTTGGTCCTTGGCCTCAGTCGTTTCTGTGTTGTACTGGTTGTAGCGATTGATGTATTCAATCTGCACATGATTATAAGCATCAGTATCACGGCTACGGCGAACTCGCACAGGTTCATCATCACTAATAAAGTCATCATCAGTTAAGTGATAAACCGGTGTGAGATCCGGAGTAAAAGTAACGCCGTTCCCTGTAATTGCAGAATCGCCAAAAGAACGAATCTTTAAACCGTCTGGACTTGGTACCACAGCACAATTTACAGCCTCGACAATCTCATTGATTGTTTCATATGCTGGGCGTTGTTCTGTGAATGCGGGGCTAATTAAGAGATTTGCAGCACGGCAATAAGTACGGAACTCTTCTAAATCTGCCATATTTAAATTAGGTGCAGCGCCATGTCTAGGATGCGTAATAAAGTCTTCAATCACATCAGCCGGATTAGCATCATCAATAGATTCTGACAGAGTAATTGTGCTAATCACTTCAAAAGTGTGATTTGAAAGGCTGGCACTATTTCCCATCTCATAATTAGCACATGCTACATATCCCAAAAATGGATAGTTAATTGCCTGATCTGGATGCTTTGAAACTAACCACCCCCACGGAGGGTTATTGTTCCCATCAAACAATTCAAACTTTAGCTGATCGATTGGATCTAACGTAATAGATCCCTCCAGCTTTGATATGTACTGTTCTTTATCAACCCAAATCAAGCCGATCTTTTTAATCTGGTTCTCACATAGCCCAAGCATGAGAGATGCACTATAACTAAATGTAGTGTTACTAGTTTTAGTGCTCCCCCCTTTGCCGCCTGATTTTTCAACAGTTGTGTGAGGCGTTGCTAGAAAATCTCCATACCAAAACATATTAGCCGCTACGCGGGTTTTGCCATAAACCAAAGGCTGGCAAAGCCCATAAGCTGACTGCTGAATACGCATAGAATTAATACGGGTATCAGTAGTACTAATTGTGGTACCGCCAAATAATCCACCCATTATTTCAGCCTCTTCATACGAAAAAAGCCCGCTATACGGCGGGCTAAACTTCCTTTTGTTCCATCCTGAATAATCACTCCCTGATGGAGATAACTGTGAATGACCTGAGGCCATTCGATGACAATTGCACCATGACTAATGCACTTGCCAAATTGATATAAAACGATGTCACCCGGTTGTGGTGGTCCTTCTATCGGATCACATACACCCAAAATAAGCTCTAAATAACGCTGTCCCATCTGGTGCATGTGCCAGTCTGGTGGATATGGCCGTGGATCTAGATGATCCATGAGACCTACTTTTTCATAGACCTCACAAATCAATGTTCCGCAGTCCACTCCAACACCTTTAACGCGGCCTTGATGATGATAAGGTGTACCTAGCCAAGTTAAAGCCTCTTGAACAGCTTCAAGATTTTTCATTTTGATTAGGTTACCTTTTTAGTGGCTTTAACATTAATGAGACCGCCATTATCCATTTGCTTAATAGGCTTATCATCATCACTAACTTCAGCTCCATATAAATTGATCACACCCCGTGAAGCATTGAAGTGCGCTACGGTCGGATTATATGATTTGAAATTATGAGCATTGATAACGTTTTTATTAATATCAACACCCGCAACATTGATACTAATACGACAGTCTTCGGCAATGCAGTTGTATAATTCCATGTTTGTTGTTGCGCCACCATCCGTTGCAGTTCCTACGCAAGCAAAACCCGCCCCGTCATCGATATCCCAAAGCCCCAAACCTTGTGCTGACCTGCGAACATGAACGCCATGATGTACAGAATGCCCGCCTACAGCCGTAGCAAGACATCGATCGCCTGTGTATTCAATTAATCCACCAAAATCCACACCGCGCCAATACTCATGAAGAGACTGCCCATCATCACCCGGCTCATGTTCATAGTTGTTAAAGCCGATGTACAAACAACTTTGTCCAGACGGATTCGGACGCCCTTGGGCTGTGTGGACATGCCCACCGGAACCATCCACCCAGTTCCCCCCACTTTCGCAACTTGTACGGCAAACATGCATTGTGTTGCTATGCTCAAAACCGTTTACTCGGTTACCCCATGCCTTACAACGAGTCATTTCTACACTTGAAAAATCCCAAGTTCTAAAACCGTGAAGCCAATAAAATGATTCGATTCCAGTTAGCTTAATTTTTTGATCTTTGGTTATTGCAGAAGTGTAGAACGGGCTGAGTACTTTCTCAGGGATCCTGATATCGGCATTATTTGGATTACCAAAACCCGCGCAGCTTAAATACAAAATACCATTTTCCCAAAACCAGCTTGGCTTAGTTGCAGTTTCAATTTCAGCTACACTATTTACTTTCCAAATTCTTGTGTAATCGGCAATTCGATAGATTTTCCCCTCATGTAGACTATGGCGTTCTAAGTCTGGAATGAGAGTTGTAGCATCAGGCACACCATGATGAATTAGCCAAAATCCACTTCGATCCGTAGCCAATAATGGGCTATCAATTAGATTAACTTGCCAAATTTTTGAATAACCGGCTGTCTGTGTGAACCCTGTTACTTTTGTACCTCCTATAAGTCTAACGCGAGCATTTCGGGCTGCTTCAATTTCTAAAACTCCGATTTTTGCAGTAACTTGAGGCGCTTCAGCATAATCGCCTTCAGCCACAACAATTCGTGTGTAATACCCTGCCATTACCATCGCACGTGTGAGAGTTTTTAGAGGAGCTGTTTGCGTACCGTTGTTCGAGTCTGAACCATTCACGCCATCTACATAAATTATGGTTAAGGGAAATTGAGGATTAAAATTGACACGATTTTGATAAGAACAATAAATAAATGCGGGTTTAAACTTTGCAAGTGTTGCGTTTGCGTCTTTCATAAGCCGCACATCTACACGTGCACAGTTTTGAGGGACGACAAACTCAGTTGACAGTATGTCGTAACTGTTCACTATTCGAGAAGCAGCTGTAGAACGAGTATTAGGAATTTCTACTCCTGCAGCATCCCAAAATACTAGTGTTACATGTGTAGCATTTGTTGAATTGCTAGAAACTTCCGCACCAAAACGCACAATAGCACCAGGGGCAAATCGGCCTAAAGCTGGGATTTGGTAGAGTGACTGCCGAAGGGTACTTGTCTCTTCAAAAGTCATGATCAATTCGTTATTTTCAATCCGAGCTAGACCATCGAAAGTTTTTGAATATTGACCACTGTATAGTGGATCAGGAAATAAATTTACGGGATTTGCAAGAGGTCTAATAAACACTGCCTTTGCTGCTGAAGAAATGCAGAAGTCTTCAAATATCAAATCTCTGGCAGCTACAGCATTAATGCTAAATCCAATTTCAACAAATATAGCTGCCGGATCAAGAGCAATATTTTCTATTACTACATTTCGTTCGCTTGTAATTGCTTCAGGTCCAGCAATTAAAGTTGAATTAGTTTTTAGTGATCCACCAGTTATGTTGGTTTGCCAGAGCATGAATTGAACTGCTTGCACCGCAGCACCAGCACTAGCTCCTACACTCTTTAATCGAATATAAGCCGAGATAGCACTAGTATCTTTAAAATGAGCCGCGCTAAAACGCCAGCGAACATCTGTTGTAGTATTTGCTGCCCCAGTAACTTTAATAGCTTTAGGGGTAATCCGGTTAACGGCAGTGCGCCCTGCTTGGTTTGTGATTCTTGAAAAATCGATTCCTTTGATTTCATCAAGAGTAAAGATGTTTTGAGACAGCCCCAAACGCTCACGAGAATCTGTGTAATCGAGAGATTGATTAAGTGAACTACTCAATTGATCTGTAGAAGCTGTATTTTCGAGAAACTGTTTTAAAGCGGTTTTAAAACCTTCTTCTGTCACAGCTGCCCCGATTAAATCATTAACATTCGGTAAAGCCATTTTATAGCCCCATAAAAAACCCCGCTCTATGCGGGGTTTTGGTTAAAGATGAATATGTTTAAACAGAAGTTTCAGGAACCGGTACAAAAGGTGCACCACGGAACCGAGCACGGTTATTAAATCTATTAGTACAGGTATCGAGACGTTTATCACAGCCTGAATACACGCGAATAGCTTCACCGATTTCAGGCATTTCAAGTAGCGGCAAGGTTAAGAGTAAAGCACCCGATTCATGTAATCGTACAGTTCGCTTAATCCCAATATTTACCCCTTCCAAAAACTCTAATACGCCTTGGGTAAACCACCCCTGAGGCTGGCTTAAATTGCATAGGATCCGGTTAGGAGTACTGTTTGGACCAATGTTTGTATTAACAGCGAAATCAGCACTAAGTAAGCCACATGCACTATCAAAAAGAGTATTTAAGCATCCTGGTGTATACAAGTTTCTTGGCATTTGAAGTTTTAAATTATCAACATCAGAAACCACACTTGCATTGATTTCATATCGATCAAGCTCAGGCTCAACGATACGACCTTCAAATAAAACCAAGGTGCCGGCACTAGTATCAGTTGGTGTATACATATCCATAAAGATACGTTCCAGCTTAAACCGTGCGCCGTCCAATATGCCGTTATGAAAGGCTTGAGCTACTGGCACATCACCAAATTTTGTACTTTCATTTGTCTCAATTGTGATAGATAAATTATCTACCTCAATGCCTAAAGATAGGCTAGTACCTTCTCGGCTGATGATTGGTCCATCAGCACGAAATTCTTTACCCTGAACAGTCAAATTAACGTCATAGCTTGTATAACGATACTCAATACCCTGTATGGTCGTAATGGTGTACAAATCGGCCATGATGAACTGATCAGCATCTAACAAGGCGATAAGTTGAGGTGATGCTTGTCTCATATCTTTGTTCCTAAGGATCCGATTAACTCAACTTTTCCAGCCTTCCAAAGCTTGTGCATAAAGTTAACGTATTGTTGAGTGTCATCTTTAAAGCGGCAGCGATAAAAATAAGTACCCTTAATATTTAGTTCGATACCGGCTTCAATCGGTTGAGAAAGAATGTATTTACCATCTGCGGTAACTTGTGCGGTTGCTGTATTCCACATCCGTTTAGCTGTATTGGTATTCCACATAGATTTAGCAGGTGCTTGATTCCACATATTAGGATCTATGGCCTGTACAATTTTTTCCTCTGTATTCCCAAGAGGCAAAGGCGTGTCATACATCATCTTGTAGAGCTGGTATGAGGTAGTTGAGCCATCACCAATAAATGTACAGTCAAACTGGTTATCGTCTGGCATCTTATAAAGAAATGAATCAAATGCGCCTCGGCGTTCTAAATAAAAGCCTTGGAGTTGCTGCAATTCTTTTCTCCCCTTATTTTCACGTAAGAAAGCGTAAGACAACGAGATTTCATATTTGGGAGTAGACTGAAAGCTTGCACGTAGCTCTCGGCCATTAATTGATGTCATGATCTTGGTATTGAACGTGGGGGTAATTGATGTATCCCATTCAAGACCGGGTAACTCTGGAAATAAAACGTTAGACACTTATACCCCCTTATTTACCATTCTTACCGAATCCACGAGCGTAACTATTCAAACCATTAGCAACCGCACGGCCATTTTTCTTTAACAAGCGCTCAATACTTTTTGCATCAATTGCACTGATATTAATGGTCGCTCCAGCTCCATCACCTTCAGCAGCTGCAGCTGCTCCAAAACTTGCACCACTACGCATAGCTTTACCCATTTCACGAATAGTATTTGCATGTTGAGAAGGTAAAACCATTTCGTCTTCATGCAGCTGGGTAACTGGATTCACACCTGATGGAATGTCGTAACCGCCTCGAGCAGATTTGATCTTGCCAGCTAAACCAGCAACTAAACCGAACGCAGCAGCACCGGCACCCACGGCGAGAACTGGACCGATGTAAGGAATAGAAACCATGGCTTTAAATGCACCCGCCATTGCTTCCCAAGCTGACATCATGATGCCTTTGACAGCTTCAGCAGCTTTTAATCCTAAACGAGCTAAACCACCTGAGGCAGTTACACCAGTTCTTGTTGCTTCACCAGCGATCGTTGCCCCCGTTTGAGCCGCTTGGCCGGAAGCTTCTGCCGCCGTTTCAGCACCAACAAAACCAAGTTTTCGAGCTAACTTAATCGCTTGGATTCTTAGCCAGCCCTGTAGCTCTTTAGTTGCCGACTGCAAGGCAAATGCACCCATATCAGCCAGCACTGCTTTAGTTGCGTTGCTCCAAGTCAAGGTACCATTCATAAGTGACTGAATGCCCTGTTCCCAAAGATTGGAAAGTCTAGAAGTAAAGCCACCAAACTTAGCCTCAAAGTCTTTCATTTCGGCATCACTAATTAAGCCCATAGACTTAGTGTCAGCAACTTTCTGATCTGTCTCTAAATCGGAAATATTGTTTGTGATTTGGTTTTGATTACCTTGCTTACCAGTAACGCCAGTTTGCTCGTTCTCAAGTGCCAGACGCTCTAAAAGACCTTGCCGCTTAATTTCACGTAATTGATCTTCGAGCTGCTTCTCTAATTGAACTTTACGAACATTTGAAATTTTCTTGGCATCATATTCTGCTTGGATCCGTGCCGCCTCAATTTCATAAAGGCGCTGTGCTTGCTGTTGATAATTGTCTATCTGTTCTTCACGAGCTTTTTTGTATTCCTCAAACTCTTTTAAACGGATAGCAATGATCTTGTCTGAGGCATCCTTTTCGGCTTTGACTTTGGCAGCGACTTTTTCAGCTTCAGACATTTTAGATTTTTCAATCTCATCTAATGCCTTTTGTAGATCTAAAGCGACTTTCTTTTCTTCGGATGCATATTTATACCGAATATCAGCCAGCGCTTTAGCTGCCTGCTCAGCCTGTCGTTGACGCTCTTTAGCCTCTTGCTCAGCTTTAGATTTTGCAGATGATTTAGACCCTCCTTTATCATCCTTAACACCTGTACCAATGCCCTTATTTGTACTTGGAGGTGGAGCGCCAATTCCAAGTTTTGGAACACTTGGTGTTTCAATTGATTTTGCCGGATCTTTATACACATAGCTGGTAATCTTCTGATTGCCCGCCGTTGTAACATCAAGAATCCGTTTACCTGCGGTGACAAGTGAGTTAGCTGCGGTGGTTGCGCCAGTATTCCAAGAGTTTTTAAGGTCGTTCATTCGACCTTTCATTTGATTGGTATATCGATCAGTAATCCCACCTAATTGAGATAATCCACCCTCCCATGCAGCTTTCGCACCTGAGAAATTGAAGTGAAGAATATTATTAACGACACTACCGAAAGTTTGAAATTTAACCTGAAGAACATCTAAACCGAATTGAATGGTATTGCGCACCATGTCAAAGCCAGCCATGAGGCCATTAAAGGCAATGATCAGGGCTTGGCATACCGTCACCACAACGGCGCGAATAATTGCAAATGCTGTTTGAACTCCAACTTGAAATCCAGTTACAACCACCCCAAGCGCACGTAAAGCTACTGAAATAGCATCCATAAAGCTTATCTGAGTATTTGCATCATCACCAATGTTTCCCGTCAAATCATTCCAGATTCCTGCAATAGTAGTGAACTGCTCACTGAGAATAGAAAAGAGGCTTTCAAAAATACCAATAATTGATTTAATTGAGTCATCAATAGCATCTTTAGAATCTACTGCAAATGTTAAAAATTGATTTGCTAACTCAGTTAATGACGGTGCTGCTTGGGCTGCAATACGTGTAAGCACTCCTTGTAATGTTGTTTGTATCGTTTCAAGAGCAGAGTTAAATTCTTTAGTCGCAGCAATTGCATCTTCACTCATGATTACGCCTAAATCATGCGCCTGTCTTGCATATTCTTTTAATTTTTGTCCGTTGTTATCCAGTAATGGCGCTAATAAAGTCGCATCATTCGCAATTGCTTCCATGTAGAAGGTCATTTCAGCTTGCGAAACATTAGCTTTTTGCAAAGTCTGGTAATACTTTTCAAGGATCTGCGGACCTGATAAACCCTGAAACTCTTTTGCAGTAACATTAACTTTTGGGGCAATCTTTTCAAAGAAGTCGGCCATTTCACCGCCGCCTGTTTGCATAAAATCACCAAACTTATCGTTTACATCCTTCATGATGTCCGAAAGTTTATCTTGCTCAACATTTACCTTTTTTGCCGCAAATGCCCACTCTTGAAATTCAGTGGTATTTGCATTTGCTAACCTTGATTGAATTTCTAATTCTTTAGATGCTTTACCAACTGCAGAAACTAAATCTGGTATTGCCGCCACAGCCTCAGCTGCACTTCTCGCTATTTCTTGACCTATCCCTAAAAAGAAACCGCCTTTAACTAAGGATAAACCACTAGTAAGGGAGCTTTTTATATCGTTCCCTACAGTTTTAAATCTGTCAGATAAACCTGTCGCAAAACCATTTAACTCTGATCTTAGATTTGATAGATCAAGTTTAAAATCAATATTATTTCCCGTACTTTCAATTTTCTTAGAAGCATCCGAAACAATTTTTTCAGCATCTTGCATTCCTTCCTTTAACTCGGAAGTTTTTGCACCGATATGCACCTCGACACGGTTATTATTTGCCATACACACCTCATAGGCATAAAAAAACCTTGCCGATGCAAGGTAAATTAAAAGAAATAAAAAAAACCCCGTAATTACGGCGTTTTCCTTGAAGACTACTTATTGAATTACGACTAAATCAGATATTCCACAACTTGAAGATGCAGCTTGTGAGTGGATGAATCCCATATTGAATTCTTTAACTGTTTTAGTTTGTCCAGCTTTTACAATTTCATAAATTACACGGCTGTTGCTATCGATTTTTGTCTTACTATTTGAATAGTGCTCACACTCTACTGTTATATCCTTAATGTCATACTTGCTGTTATTTTTGATTTTAAAATCAACTAACATGACACTATCAAATCCACCTTTTGACCAATCATAATCAAGTACAGTGTTTTTAAGAGCATCTTCTTTAGGCGACAATTCCCTAGTGCTATTTGATGAGGAAGATCCCTCACCACCACCCGCAATAACGCCAATAATAAAAAGAATGACAAAGCCTAATAAAATCCATTTTAAAATTGAGCGTTTTTTAACTTTAGCCCCACAACTTGGACAATTTTTAGCTTGAGTGCTAACTTGTGCCCCACACTCTTTGCAATTAGTTAAAGCCACAGATTTATCCTTATAAAGTTTTAATTAACAAACTTTAACCAACGCTTACAAATAATGCAAATAGGGCAGCCTTAACCACCCTGCGGGAAACTTTCTAACACTTCTAGCATATCGTCCTCTTCATCATCCGAAACGGTGATAGCTTGTGGAGTTTCTTCGATTCCCATGAAAGCTTCTAAAATACGACAAAGACGTTGTATTCCTATATGGGCGGGAGGGTTACTTTGCTGATACGCACTTAATGCTCTTAATCTTGGTAAATCCATTTCATCACGTACATAGTCGTAATCTTTACCCATGGTTAGCACTAAATGCGTGTAAAGCTCCTCCCAATCTATTCCCCCGAACCACCTGCAGCGTTGTCATCATTTCCTTTAAGACCAGACACCGACATTACAGCTTCCATGACTTCTGTTAGCTGATCCATATAAATCATCTCTGCAACATCATCACGTGTGATATCAGGATAATTTCGCTTAAGCGACTTAAACGCAACATCAATCACAGTGCCAACATCATCGGGCTTAAATGCTTGAAGAGCTGGCAATAACTTTTCAACCGCACCAAGTGACAATGGAGCAAATACAAATGGCTGCCCATCAATAATAATTGTAGAGCCACGCGGGTTTTCAACTTGCTTAAATTGCATTTGCTATTACTCCGATAAATCGATTTTGAAAACACGGTTAAGATCATCAGCCATAGGCTGGAATTCAAACTCAGGAATGTCGTAATCGTCCTGCTTTGAACTGAATCCAAGCTTGTTACTGGTGCAGCGGTAGAAATTCATGTGCATGAACTTGCCCTTGTAATCTCGCTGAAGATCTAAGGCAAACTCAGGTGTATAGCCCATATCTAAGTTAGATACTGTGATTGACTTACCACCTGCGACTGTCGCGGAATATCGGAAGCTAATGAATACAATCTTGCCAACATCAGCTGTAGCAAAAGTGTATGCTCCTGTAGCGTTATCAACGCTGTATTCTCCTGTTTTTGGTGCTGAGGCTACACGCTTTAGTGGAATAGCCTTCCCATCTGTAACACCTAAATCCTTAACAAATGTGCCAGCATTAGGAACTACAGGTGTAACCAATCCACCCGCCAGAATAGTTTCGCCATTAATTGTTTGGGATACTGTCTCGATTCCACCTTCAGCAACAACGCCACCGAAGAAAATAGAATTTAAAAGGGTTCCGTTAATTCGCCCAAATGATGCTTTGCCTTTAATTGAGCCTTTACCACGTGCAGCATCTACGGCGAACTGTCCACGACCAAAGAGTTCTTTTAAATCGAAACTAATATCGACTCCGACCGACTGTAATACCCCTACTTCTACAGGTGTAGGATTGCTAATCGGCTGCCCGAAAACGTCTTGAATCGGTGTAGCAAAGATCTTGCCGGCACCAAATAAATATTGAGCCATTTATTTTGACCTCTCTAAAATGACAAAACCGCCATAGAGGCGGTCATTAAATGAATGTTTTGTTAATTGGTTGTGAGGATCCGGATAGGAATAATGGCAATCGCCTGATCATCCAGCATGTTTTCTACTGCTTCATATACTTCGATTGTGCCCTCGATCCAGCAATGCTCTACCAAACCACCTAAGGTTTGATTTTCGCTAAATTCCGGATAGTCTGGCTGAATAGCTTCACGTACACGATCGATGAAAACATTCATCTGTGATGATGGTGGTTTATCTCTATCGGTCTCATGGATATAGAGATAAACCTCAGCGGCTAGTTCAACTTTTGGATCTAAACCATGTACCGGTACTTCTTGCTGATTGCCTTGTGTAATAAACATGGCTGGGCGTTGCTCTAGTGTTACATGGTTAAAGTGACGTAAACGGCGACTTACCGTAATCAATCCTTCTACGTTTGTACTTAACCGATCAAATAACGCTTGATAGATTGCTTCGCTATTCACCTGCTAAACCTCGCTCAATTGCTGCATCAATATTTTTCGGCACAATCTTGGCCACAATATCCAGTGAATCACGCATGAAGCGTAACTCTTTAAAACGAACATTCCGTGAGTGAGCCTTAATATTGACTTGAACCGGTGATATAGGTCGGCCAAAAGCTTGCTTAATTGTTCTTAAATGGGCTTTAACCCCCAAAGAACCATTTAAACCAAACTCATGTGCTGGTGCATAAGGTACTAAAGCACCACCAGCACCCACCGTTCCCTCTATCGAATCCTTATCCTCATCCACTTTAGATGAAACGGATCCACGCAAGCGGCCAGACTGTACGTTCAGCCGTTGACCACTCAACATATCTTCCTGAACAATCCGCTGTAAGCGTAAAGTAAGAGTGTTAATCGTGCGTCTTATTTCAAACCTAACGCGATTATTCATCTCATCAAAGTTGACATGCTTATCAACACGAATATCGCTCATAGTTTAATTACTCTTTAGCAGAGGCTGTCGATTTCTTTGGCTCAACCACTTCGACAAAACGCTCAAAACCTAAAGGCTTTAACATATGGATAATGTCGTCCTCAGATTCTAAAACGCCGTTATTGATATCTAGGTTTTGACCAGCAATAACAACCTTTGTTGGCTTATAGCCTTTTGGTGCCTGATATTTAAATGGCATGGGATTCTCCTATACAACAAAAACACCAACGCCTAAACGATTAGGGTTTGTGCCTTCGTCATCGATTGGAATGGAATTTTTTAACGCAAGGTAGCGCTGGCCATACATGCTGAGATCATAGAAAGCTTCTTTCGATGATCGAGAATAACTCACACTTTGGCCAGCAATTGTCATGCTTGATGCAGTACCAAAAGCAGTACCATTGCTACTTGCGGTACCAACTTTAAGAATGTGTGCTGCATATAGACCTACAGCACGTTCCTTTAATGCCCCAAACTCAATTTGAGATACAACCAGATCAGCTTCTTCTAATGCATCCTGAATTCTCTCATCTGGCAAAGACATTAAACTCGATTCAGTCGAGAACTTTTCACGAAACGTTTGTACGTCCATAGATCCACCTTATTCCTTAGCCTGATCTAACTTCGCCTGTAGCTGCTCAAGTGTTTCATCATCACTAACCGTTACTTCAAGCGCTGTTAATTCAGCTTTCACGGCGGCCAAAGCAGCTTCATCTGCTACCTTAGCAGCGTCATTGGCTGCATTGCCACCTTTGCCACCACGACCACCATTTTTACCTGCTGCTTTTGGCTCATCTTCTGAGATTTTCTGAACTTCAAGCTCACCTTTTTCAACGAGAGATTTAAAGGCTTTACCTTTAGAAATACGTGTGAGATCCGCAGCATTAACTTCCACGGTTTGACCCTGACCGACTTGAATCCCATCAAAAGAAAAAGCGGCCTGAGAGCCGCTATAAGTAATTTTTGGCATGTTTAGTTATCCTTATTCAACATCGTAGTAGCGGAGAGAATCGACACGTTTTAAATAGACACCTTCATACATATAGTGTCCTGGTGTACGCATCACATAATTGATAGGTTGAGCTGCCAAGAATTCCAGTTCATTACAACGGAAAGTAATACAGCTCGGATCACGACGATATATAATGCTGCGATCAGTACCACCTTCACCTTTACCTTCAAGCATACTTTCAGAAGTGAATGTCAGTGTTTTACCTTGCATTGCAAAGGTGTTCTTTTCCTTAATATATTCAAGGAAGGTTTTCCCTGCTGAATCGGGAACGATACGGCTAGCGAGAATAGTGAACTTATTCTCAGGCATTACGAAAGTATCAGGCTGAATACTGCTATCAAACTTAGAGGCATTTGAAGCGCCTTTAATTGCCTTATTTATATCGGCAAGAACGGCTTCAACTGTAGCTGTTGCATAATCAACCGTAGAAGAAATAACCTCTACACCAGTCTGATTATAGAAACCCTGTAACCCGGTTTCAGGCTCTCCAAACCATGCAACGTCACTCATATGGTTTTCATAAGCCAGACGAGCCGCTTCAACTTTATCAGTCGTTAATTGAATACCTGCTTTTAGGGCTGCTGCAGCTTCAAAAATACTGATTTCATAACCAATAACACCAGGCTGTACAGTAAGTTTAACTTCGTCATAAACCACTTCTGCTAAGGGCACATCGTTGCCAGTACCTGCGAAACGTTTACCACGGCCGACACCTTTCTTACGTTGTAAGACACTTGCGGATCCCACAACTGCACCTTCCAATCCTTCAATTGGCAAATATTTTGCATAAGCTTGAGCTTCAGCAAGTTGCGGTGTCATTTCATCAATTGATTCAAGCTTCAACAATAACTTGGCAAAGTTATCTAAATTAAATGCATCACCTACGGCGATCTGCACACCATGTGCAACTGCCGTTAGGCGAATTTTCATTTGTTCTAATTGTTTTGACATTGATTATGCTCCACGTAATCGAAGAATTGCTAATCCATCAGGACCAGTGATGGTTTCCCATGAGGCATTAGGAAGTTCCGTAGAATCCAATGCTGCAGAAGAAAGTGAACCTAACGGCGCTTGGACAGTAGGGTTCGCAGTACGCACATATACCTTTGCATTGATATCAATCACAGGTGCTGTAGGCTTTACCCAAATTGAGCCGATTTGCATGACAGGTGCACAGTCCTTAGCTTGATAAGCTTCTTTACCTAATACATTTTTTCCTGTTTTACCGACGTGCTGAAAAACGACTACACCAAACTTTGTATTGGTTGCTCCAGTTACCGCGCTAACTGTTTTTCCATCAGTAGACTGCACGACCACTTCACCGTCACTTACTACGCCTGTACCAGCAACTGGTAAAGATAGAATTTCTTCAGGCATGTGCAGACGTGCACGCATGCCCGGAATAGCTTGAGGGGTTAAAGACATTGTCATCTCTCCAGTTTCTTAGAAGCTTTTCTTCCAAGCTTCTTTCTTGTTGTTAGATTTAGGCTCCCCATCATCTGGCTTACCGTCACCAGCTTGAATGTTTTGTTGCTTATGAAGTGCATCACCTACTGGATTAGATGGGTGTGTACCTTTCACAGCAGACAAAGCGCGGAAAGTTGTATCGATCTGATCGGGCTTTGCATCTCCTACCGATACGCTACCCAATAAAGCAGTTACCAACGCATCACCGGCTTTAGCTGCAATTACATCGCGCTTGATTTGCTCACATGTGCAGCCTTCAGTTTTAACTGTTGGCACCAATGCTTTAGCATCGGCAATCACAGCAGCACGTTCGGTAGCAGCTTGTTCAAGTTTTTCAGGCGTCATCTGGTTCTTTTCCAGATCACCGACTTTCTGCTCAAGTGTGGTTTTATCGGTATGCAATTGATCTACAACTGCTTGAACTGCGTTTAGTTCATCACCGATTGAAAATTGCTTATCACCAACTTTAAGTTTTGCAGCCTTCAAGTTTTCCAGCTGCTCTTGCTGGATCTTTAATGCATCCGCAAAAGGCTTATTATCGCCAATGTCAAAACGCATACCGTTTACAATTACTTCCATTGTTTTCCCCTCTGGTGGAGTTTGCTTTTGGTCACCGATGCGGCAATCACCACCGCAACGGCCATATTTAACTAGCGCCATGTGGTCGCCATTAAAATTGATAAATTTAGCTTGGTATGGCGTTCCATCTGGCGCCGTACCTTGTTCAACGACTAATAGAGCTCCATAGCCAAGAGACATTTCTAATCGTTCATTACTTTGAATTAGATCAATGCTGATCTTGTCTTTAATGAGCAAATCACCCACGAGATAATCGCCTTCCTGTCGGACGTTCTCACAATAGCCAATGTGATAATCCTTCCAGTTAGATGCGTTAATTTCGTTCTTAGGTGGGTGATAGTCCGTGACATCTACACCGTTAAAACTTTTTATAGTCTCGGGCTTAAAAAGCTCATCTGCTGGCGTGTAGACATTAATGACTTGATCAGCGGTATAACCTTCCAGTGATGGAAACTCATACGCATAGTACTGACGTACTTGAGGCGCTTTAGCTAAACGAACATTTACGCATTTCAGATACCCCTCTTTGGTAAATGAGCGTGTCGATTCGCTTGGCGCAAAGTCACCAATTTTGAGTTGGTAAATGGTTTTCATAAATTGCGCTCAATAAAAAACCCACCAAATGGTGGGTTTGAAATATCAGATTTAATTTCCTGTGATGAAAAATTTCTTTATTCGTAATCTAAGGTAAATCTATGGCCTGTTTCCTTAATTATATAAACAAATCTTTGATTAGCCTCATCCATCTCCAAACCGATAGTTGCTATTTCAGTTGTTCTTTTTTGAGGGTCAGCCTCTAATATTTGATCAATATTCGTAGAAATTGCATCAAATGAGTTCTCAAATGTAATTAAAATCCTCTGAACATTCGTTATGGCTTCTACAGGCGATCCATTAGCAACAACACCAAAACCTGGTGGGTGATATTCTGTACCATCCTTTACTCTAACTGTTGTGTTGTAGCCTTTACGTCTTAAAATTTTATATTGCTCTTCTGTCAATGGTTCGCTAGTCGATTCAGACTTAAAACTAATTAGTAGATTAGGCCAATTTTCATGAATAGTTTCGATGATATCTAAATCGCACCAATCGCCATGTGAGAAAATACCAATAATGTGTGCTTGAGAGTTAGAAAAGTGGATAAACAATAAATCCGACGTTCTTTCCATATACCCATCACTTTCCACAACATTACCTAAATGAAAATGCTGGATTCTCCAATGCGATAACATATCATCATTATAATCTAGCTTTTTAAGGTTTCTGCTTTGATATTTATTTAAAGAGTTTCCTTTTTCTATATCTAAAATAATTTTTTGATAAGCACCTAAATGTTCAGCAGGTATGACTAAATTTTGAGGTTCAATCACCTCTCTCGGTTGAGCGTTAATAATTCTGTACTTATAACGTTGATATAAATGAATTGGTCCATTTGTTCCAGCCTTATAATTACCAAACTCACTAACTAATTTTTTATGACAGTAATCTTCGTAATCTTTTAAAATTTCATTTTTAATTTCCATTACCCCACCTTAATAAAATGATTAAATAAAATTTAATTACCAAGTTATTAAAATCTCATAAAGTAATTAAATTAATCAATCAAAATATCCTCATAATTAGGCAAAGCTGTGCAACGACAACGAATAGGCTGACCGGGATGCCCACCATCTGGCGGTGAATCCCATCTAAATGTCTTGCCTTGCTTATGTTGATGATCTGGCCTTACACGCTCATCTTTCGCCGTCTGCCATGTGTATGTCTCAACACCCATTGAAAGCTGTCGGGCTTGGTTAATTTGGCCGTTAATCTTGCCCATCTGATCACTAGCAATAAGACGTGCTCGGTAATCAGTAGATAAACCCAATTGCTTAATAGCTTTGGCCAACTCTTCATTTGTTTGTCCAGTCTGCAAAGCATTGGTGATTAATACTTCAAGCTTATCGGCGTATTGCTGCGGAATAGACTTAATCAAACTGACATTAGCTGTAATATTTAGATCTACTTCATCCTGAATATCAGCAGCTCGATAGAACGGCGTAAGATCCACACCAATAATTGATTTGGTATGTTCCGCTATTTGTTTATCTACTTCCTTTTGGGTATCAGTCACAACTTTTGTGGCCAACGGTCGGGAAACCTCAACAACATACTTTGTGAGCTTTTCCCTAAACGCCGTCATCATTTCAGAGAACCAAGCATCACCAATGTTCTGGCCTACTGTTGGTATAACTAGATCTTTTGTTTGATCCTGACAGTATTTAGATATAGCTAGTAATTGCCGTGTGTAATAAAGCTCTACACGGCGATTTACGTGCACGGCTCTCGGTTTAGAAGCTTTACGCCCTTTCTTTCGTTTCTTTGCTTGCTGGAGGTGTGGTTTCAGTATCTGTATTATCGTCGTCATCAGGCTTCACCATTGTCTCAAGCTCTTTGATATGTTCTTCATCAATCACTGAATAAACACCGTCAATAACAAGCTGTCTTGCTATCTGTGGCTCTGTAATGACACCCATTTGAAGATATTTATCGTCACGTTCTGCGTTAGCTTTCTCAACCTCGGCACGAACCTTAGCGTCTAACTGCCATAGTGGATTGAACACAACGTCCAGAGTTGGAATCTGACGACCAAATGTAGTTTGAACAATCACTCCTAGAAGCCTTAACATGAATGGTTTTAATGACCATGTTTGCTTAGTTGCGATACTGTCATAATAGTTGCGTGTGTCATGTTCGCCTGTTGCATTCATTCCCGCTGGTGATTGACCGAATAAAACCGTATATGGCATTTCGGCAGCTCCAGAAGTTTGTATCGAATATTCACGCATAAGGTCAGGTAAGCCACCAAAGCTATAAGATTTAGAGTCGTACTCCTCCTCTTTATCCAAAACGATCATGCCGTTTAGACCTTTAAGCAACCCAACACTAAGAAAACGTTCTGCTACACCTTTTAGATCCTCTTTGATCTTATCAACCAAATGCGGAGTTTTAATAACATCAATTTTTGATTCATGGACTAGACTAGCAGTGGCTTTCTTAACTGCTGCATGATCAAGTAGATCCTCATAGACTTCCTGTAAGACACTTACAGGCTCTTCATTGACCACGTCAGCATGACCAAATTTAATTAAGCGAGTGTGGTGGATCCGTTGGTTAGACTTTCCATCGAGCTTAAGCTTGTAAAATTCAGGTTGCTTTAAAAGACCGCCTGCTTCATTTGGTGGTAAGTACTTTGAAGTATCAGCTTCAATCTGCTTTTTCTTGAGTACCGTAAAAAACTCTAAACGACCAACACCCAACTTGTTTAAGTCAAACGGTTGATCTAAGTTGCCGCCGTCCACAGTTCCTAGAAGCACATAGCAAACGCCATATAAGCGAGAAAGGACCAAACTAGATAAGAGCACCCCATCTAAGTTAAAAGCCTTACAAGCCTCTTTAAGCTTCAATAAATCGTTATCCTGAACACCTTCATAAAACCAACCAGCTCGGAGCATGTCACTTGCTGGGCGGTTGACAATACGCTTAGCTAACCAGTGTTGATACACCGCTTCTAACTGCTCATCAGGAATTACTTTCTTAACGAAAGATCCGTGAGAAGCTTTGTCACGTTCGGTACCAATATTTGAGACAAAGTTTGTATACGCCCCTGCATCGCCAATTGCATCGGACTTTTTATCTTCAGCCATAATTTCCTCTAATCAAATACAGTTGGCTTTTTAGCTAATGAATCATTAATCGCATCAATGGTCGGGTCCCACTGGTCGTCATGATCATGTGACCAATCCGCTGTGAGGCCTTCGATTTCTTCAACATAGTTCAATAACCATGGTGCGTTTGCAGGTAACCAAACGCGCTGATCTTCAACATAAAGAATGACGTCCATTGTCCGTGACAACTTGTCTTCATCCCGCTGAATTGCCCGAATAGGTAATGTCGTTTCCCTAGAAATAGATTGAATTAATCCGGTACCACTCGCCTTATCTTCTACGGCCATATAGCGCAATTTGCCGATTTTGGTATTGCTATCCTTGTGCTTATTGATAAAGGCCTTAGCTTCTTTCAATAGTTCAGGTGCTTCCCATTTCCCGCGCTTCACATCAATGATATAAAGGTTATTGTCATAGCCTAGACCAGCACATAAGAACACCGAGAAGTCATTATGCTTTTTGACCTTCTGAGCAGTATCGGCCCATACAGCCCGCCACTTAAGAACTGGTAACTCTAGATAACGTGGGAACCATTCAGCCTTAACAAGATCACCACCTAGCTTTTTAGGGGCCTGCTGATATTGGCTTGCAAACGTGTAACGCGATACCGTTGCGCCGTCTTTATCCTGTCCGCCTTGTTCGAGTTGCAATAGCGATTGCAATGATTCTTTTAATGGCCAATAGCTTTGACGGCCTTTCGCATCTCGCTCAACATTACGTGGAATTTTGCTTTGTATTTTTTCAGGCAACTTACTGACGTACTCATCATCGATAAGCGCGGGAATACTGATCTGTTCCCATTCACCAGGCACATTACCTGTCATCACAAAGTTAGTCGGATCTTCAACGTGCAAACGCTGCATGATCAGAATAATTGGCGTATCAGATTTAGCTTTACGTGAGTTGACCGTATTTAAGATCTTACGGTTAGCTTTGCGTCTTGCTGTTTGGCTAAATGCATCCTCAGGCTTTAATGGGTCATCAAGAATGATTGCACCGGTAAAGCCTTCATCCGCTAATGTACCGGCACGGCGACCTGTGACCTGACCACCCATCGATGCAGAATAAACATGACCTGCTTCATATCCATCAACTGTAGTTTTCCAACTAGACTTAGCGTCCGTACTGGTAGAAATCTTTACAGGCCATAGATTCTGAAAGTCTTCAGACTTAACAATATTTCTTGCTGTTGCCGATACATCCTCAACAAGTGACTGTGAGAAAGACAAATACAAAAAGCGTGATCGAGCATTACGCGCTATGCCACGGGCAATAAGGTTTGTAAGTAATTCAGTTTTACCGCTTCCGGGTGGAACGTTAATAACTAAGTTTTTAACCTTGCCAGCAATTACCTCGTCAATCTTGTCAGCAATATATTCATGATGCCAATTGACCGAAAACTTAAAGCCCATACGGGGCAAGAAAAAAGCACGTGTAAAAAATAAATGTTCTTTCTCACATTTGATCCGCTTAGCTTTGCTTTTAACAGGATCAATATTCGTTCTCGAGTTCATCTATCGCCTGCCTTACCTGCTCATCGGTAGCAGTCACATAGGTAATATTTTCGCTTTGTAATGGACCACCGCCACCGCCTGTAATTTCCTTGCGATTGGTATAAAGTCCACCAACCTCTTTTGCTGCCTGCTCCAATAAGCTCGGCACTAATACGGGGTTGTCTTTGAATTGTTCATGATCGATGAAGCGTTGTAGGCGCTTGAGGCGGTATGCAATGTTTGCGATAGGAATAGCGCTAATATTGTCATTCATTTCCTTGCGCACTCTGTAGAATTCAGTTTTAAATTCTTCGCTTAAGTCCTGTCCTGTTTTCTTTGTTGGATCGTAAGCTTCACATTGCTGTTTAGTGACGGTAATACCAAATTCTTCTTGGACGCCCTTTGCTGTTTCGCTGGGTGTCTCATAGGTAGCAAGTGACCGTACTATATAGAGTTTTACCCGTTTATTAAGCCTTGCCATTTCTCTCTATCCGTCCAAGTACGTCCAAGTAGAGTGGCAAAAAAATTTAAACCACCTTTAAGTAACAAGTGCCACATGTGTAATGAACATCAGCGCGTGACAGCTCTGGTCTTGTATTTGCTGCCTCAACCATTCTTTTGACATCCTCACTTGCTCCATAACGACGAACAACACCTGTAAACTCTTCAACGTCATGTCCTTGAATTGCTAACTTAGGCATACCCGTTTCTCTGTTATATGAAGGTGTTCCCCATTGATCTTTCTTATGGGCGATATGGTAAAGCTCATGCTCAACCAAAGCGCAAAAATTCACATCACTAGCTATGCGTGAATATGAGGCATCAAAAGTAATTAAGTATTCAGGTAAATAATTGAACCACTGGATGTATTGTTCTTCTTGCCGTTCTTTCTTCCAGCCACCAGCATTGATCATGACTTTCTCTGTAGTACCAATAACCTGACGACCTTGCTTTTTAAATCCAGATCTAGCCCACATCACTGCAATATCGGGATACCGAAATGAACGTAAATGCATATGATCAGGATTAAATAATTTTGATTTTGGATCTAGAAATACTTTACCTATCCATTCCCACATTTCTGGAGCTGGAGCAAAGTTTGGTGTATTTATTTCAAAAAGCCATTCTGGTGGTTTTGGACGAACTGGAACATGAAAACCGACTTCATTTTTCATAAATTATATCCATTAAAAAAGCTGCCATTTGGCAGCTTATATTTAACCTCTAGCTTCACGACTAGATTCATCTTCTGGAACTCTATATCGCCAATATCGATCTGGTTTTACCCAAACAACATCATATATAGTTGGTTTTTTAAAGGCATTTAATAAGGGCGTGGCAATAACCAAATTCCCATCTGCATTTTCTTTAAGAAAATCAAAATAGAAGTTCTTAACCAAGTAATCTACTACATCATCTTGATAGAGACATCCTTCAGTACATAGTTTAGCTAACATCCAATCAACTACTTGGTTAATATCTACTTTTTTTCTTGATCTTCATCCTCACTTGTAACCAACTCAAGGCTTTCTTCTGGAAATTCTCCCCATTCTAATTTTTTACCAGCAAACCATTGGCATCTATAAATTCCTTCAAAATTTTTATGGTAGTCTAAAGAAATACTTTTAACAGCCATATCTGGACCATTTACATTTAATTTAACCTTATCACCAATCTTATATTTAGGTGTTCTTGCTGTAGTCATTTTTAAGTCTCTTTTCTAATGAAATTAATATATTGAGACAATAAAAATATTTTCAACTTTAAAAATAAAAAGCCCCGCCAATAATCGATATTTAGCGGGGCCATTTGCGCCGATACGTCCGGCAAACGAAAAACTAATTTTTAGGTGTTCTTAAGATTTCTAAAACCTTTTTAGACATTTCGTGAAGATCTGAGCCTTGAGGTAACCAGAATTGATATTGAATATTGTCGCGGTTAAAAATCTGCTTGTAGTACTCAGTTTTAAATGATGGATCAATTTCAGAGGCTTTAAGTAATCGCCCCTCTTTTTCTATCTTTTGGCCGTCAAGCTCACCACCAACACAGATATTCATTTTAAGTACCAGTTTTTAATTAGTCTGGACTATAGCACAAAACAAAAAAGCCCACCTTTCGGAGAGCTTTTTAATTTGATCTAATGCCTAAAGACAATACGACCATTCTATAAATACTTTACTTCAGTTCCCAAAATAATGGAATAGGAAATTTTCATTGATTACGGCGAACACATTTCAATCAGTTTGGTAACTGATTCTAGTACAGTGACACCAGCTGGCAATAACTCAATAAAAGTATTAATCCTACCCTTATTCGGGTTACCGCTTTGTACTTCTTCCTCAATTTTGCCTAGAACCTTATTAGACATATTTAGATCAGAATCATCCAATCCCAAATCCAGCAAATCACTCTTGATTTGATTTAAAACCTGTCTGTAATCATTGGTTGTGTAGTTAATAGTGTTTACTGAGTTATCTGTACTATTTTGATAATATCGCGCATTTCCAGAAACCGAAATAGTATTAACAGTGCTAGCTGCTCTAGGATTAGGTTCTGCATTTACATTAACAACATCCATTTGATAATGTGGCGCAATAGCTGTTAGGCCTTGACAGTAGTTCGGTTCAATAACTTTATATCTCTCTACAAGTCCATTAGGAATGATTCTTTCTACAATGAATCCAATTTGAACTGGATAAGTTGCACGAAAAGTAATAATTTTTTTACCCTGTTGAACGCTGGCTTTTTCTTTTTCAGCAACAAGATTACCATCTAAATCATATACGTTAATTGTGTCACGCATTAAGCTACCAAACCCCATATGTATACCTTATTATAAAGTTTAAAAATCATCACAATCATAAGATATAAAAAGAAAAAAGCCCATTAATTGCAGGCCATTTACTCAAATTTATTTTACCTATATTTAAGCAATTTCTTTCAATCTACTTCTATATTCCCCAACCCCGTTTTCTATTTCCCAACGTGCATTTACTAATGCTACTTCCATAAGCTTTTCGTAGTCCTTCCATGTTTTTCGATATGCGTCATAAGTTAAATGATGAGCTGCAATACCCGCGTAATACAATCGGCCTTTACTTGTGAAAACTTCATTTAGATTTGGGTCAATTTCAAAATCAAGAACAAGACGAGCTATCAACTCAGCCAACTTTTCTAAACCAATAATATTAGGCTTCTGGTTTTTCTCTTCAGCTGCTCGAATCATGATATTAGCTAAATGCTCTTGTACATATAAATATTCAATCTGCGCCTTATGCCCCCATACATAAACAGATGCAAGCGCCTTAGCTAATTGAGTTTCAATATTTTCAAATGCAGCACAACGCACTTCCCATGCTGCAACATCATCGGTGCTACTAGAACATACTTGTTCATAATTTGGTGTCTTGGCACGCATGTGCTGACCTAGCCATTCAATATTACTTATTTTTTCAATTGTCTTCATTTTCATCCCACCAATTGCTCAATTTGTTTAATCGCCACACCTGCTTTAACTTGCTGAGTACTGAACCTCAAAACTGTAAACCCCATCATTGCCGCTTCGTTGTATTTCTCCATGTCTCCTAGATAACCTTTGGCTCTTGTATGACGGCCTCCGCTCCAGATCCCGCCTTCGACCTCTACCAAAATCTTTTTTCCCGTTATTAAAAAATCCGCCCGCCACTTACGTTTTGGATGGAATTTATATTCCTGCTCAAAATCAATCTTGCAGGCTTTAAGATGAGTTGCTAACAAAACCTCCCCTACACTTGGTTCTCGTTTTTGCTTTGCTGAACGGCGCTTTTTATTTTTCTGAATAGGAAATAATTCACGATATTCAGCAAGGCTCATTGATGTCATGCAGCCCCCTTTCCAGTGAAACCAACTTGAATGAGATAGGGCATCAATTTTTGTTGTTGCGCAGGATCTGCGAGTTTTACGGCGATACGTGCTGCAAGTTGTTCATAGCTTTCGTTACCTTCAGCGTATTTGCTTGCAAACTCAGGATGTACAGAAAGTTTTTGAGCAAATGAGTAAATCTGTTTTGAACTAAGAGTGTTTGATTCTCCCTGCGGGACTCGAACCTGTGTTCCAGAATTTGGTTTTTTAGATTGTTCACGTGCTTGGTATTTTCCACATGCGTTGATTAACCAATCTGCAAAGTGGTAATTCATGAGTTCATCACAAAGATTTTTCTCGGCGTTGTAGAGTTCAAATGCTCTTAGCTCACGATCGAACCAAGTCGCGTTTTTGATTTGCTCGTAAGTTTCCTGATCAGTTGCCAAAAGAATTTCTTCACCAAGTTTTTTCAAACTCAACCATGTTTTTTTATTTTTAGATTCTTCTGATAGATTCTTTGGAAGATTCCGTGTCCCATCGTTGGGACTGTTTAACGGAATTGTTGGGACTGTTTCATGGAATTGTTGGAACTGTTCCGTTGTTGGAACTGTTCCGTTGTTGGTACTGTTTGAATCATCATTTTCCGTATCAAAGAGTACCGTTGTTGGTACGGTTTCTCGGCCCTTAACTCCGATTAAAAGATATACTTTTACTTGCTTTGTTCTGCCTTCACGCTTGCCAGTATCGACAATAAATCCATCCTCAATTAACTCATCAATAATTTTTAAAACTGTCTTACGGTCCATTTCTGTATCTTCCACAAGACGAGCAACACTTGGATAGCATTCATGAGTTTCGCCAGCTCTATCAGCCAACGAAAGAAGAACTAATTTTTTAAGTGGTTTTAATGCACCACCCACCTTTTGTTTTTGACGGGTTTTCCAAGCCCATACAGTAGCGTCTAAGCTCATAGATCCCCCACTTGTCCGCAATGGTCACAGTGATCAAATTCATATGGGTTGTATTGCCATACGATTTTTCCGCAATTTGGGCAGTTAAAACGAGACTTTGGATTTTCTACACAGCGTTTAGCTTTCTTAAGATGAGCTGGCATTTTTAAGCCTGCTCCTTGTGTCATAGTGCGAGGGTTATATTTATTAAAATCAAACGTACGGCGTTTAGCTTCATTGGCCAGTCTAAAAGGAATAACAATAAAACCGCTTGAATCCGTGCTCTTAAGGAAAGCTTTAGCGACCTCATAATCCATTTTGTAAGCACGTTCAAAATCAGTTAAAGGCTGAACATACATCGTCAACCAAAAAACATCATTCCCATCCCATTTATTTTCTTGGTATGCGACGTACAAATCATTTAAATCAGCGCAAGATGTTTCTTTAGGTATGTACTGACAATCAACTTTCCAAATAGTCAAGGCATCAACATGTTCTGCTGAAATTGGACGATCATATGTACGACCAGTGTTCCATTCTTTTTGAGCTTCTTCATGGTTGTAAACATGAGCTTTATTAATATCGGTTGCATAACCTTTGCCATCGATACAATGAAAACTTACATTTGATCCCACATTGTCGCGGAAGCAAGCAAGATAAAATCTTTCTTTCATGCTTCACCGCCTTCATTCATCTGAATGAAAGTGCTACCTAAGTACCGAATTCGTTTAGCTCGATACAAACTTGAAATGATTTGACCTGCATGGAAAAGTGGCATTCTGTGCTGATCTGAAAGTGCTTGCATAAACTCATCACGTTTTACCGCTGCATTTTTTTCTTCGCGGTTTTGGTTTCTCAAGTTCTCTCTACGCTTTTCAAGTAAATCGTCCAAGGTTTTTAGAGCTGGCTCATACCAAGACTGAATGATTTGCTGCCGCTTCTGTTCTTGCAGATTGTCTTTAGACGATTGATTTGATAAATTAGTTTGCATATTCGATTCCTCTAGCCAGTAATTGAATTGAAAAGCCTGATCTCGACCATCAGGCTTTTTCATTTCCTAATTCCGCTGTACATTTTTTCATTTGCTTTAGTGCTGCTTGATCAACGGCGGTGATAAGCTCAATAAGGTTTTGCGTTAGATGGTGAATTTCTTCATATTCCATCGGCGTAATAATTCCGTCTTCATATGCTTCATATACGACCCGATTCGCCTTACCGTTTTTAATGTTGTGCTGCATCATTGCTTCAAAAATTGATAACTCATGATGCTTAGAGCTGCTGCATCCAACTGGAACTAAAGCAAAGCCCAGCTCATGAGCCCAAACCTTTAGCAATGCAGGGTTTTGTGTAAAAAAAATCATTGCCTCAAGCTTTTTTAAGCTCGGTAAATAGGCCGGCATGTTCTGATTGCCGTAATTACAAACCGTGTTATGTGAGTCACCTATTGCTTGAGCAATTTCTTTTGCTGAGCAATTAGGTGTTTTATTTACCATTTGCCAAAGTGCTATTTGTGCATCCCGGCTTAAAGTCATTTCTTGCATTGTGAAATCCTTCATTTCCTTCACATTTATTTTTTGAACTATTTGATTGATACTTTGCTTATGGTTATTCCTAGGCGGTTAATACATTTAGGTCTGCTCTAAGCTTCCCATTGGTTTGAACTTGTAAAACAGCTTGAGTTCTAACTGGTATTCCGTTGTTCTCCCATTTCCATAGAGTTACAGTTGAATATCCAGTTTTTTTAGATAACTCTTTTTTGTTTTTACATTCGTGATAATTCATTAAGTCACTAAGATTCATACTTGCACCAAGTTAACTATAGTTAATAGTTGGAATTTAACACTTGTTAACCATAGTTTCAATACTGTGTATTAACATTAGTTAATGTTTTTGGAATTTTTGTTATGTCTTTACACCAGCGCATTAAGCAGAAATTAGATGAGAAAAAGCTAAAAGCTGCTGACCTAGCACGTGCAACTAAGAAGTCACCAGTTGCTGCTAAAAAGTGGCTTGATGGTGTAAGTGTTCCAACAGCTGACAATTTAAAAGTTATTGCAAAGTTCTTAGATGTTTCTGATGATTGGTTGTTATATGGTGGAAAAGAAGAACCAAAAATAGATAATAATGTCTCTAAGAAAGTAGCTACATTAGCTCCTGTACTTTCATGGGTTCAGGCGGGTTTATTTACTAATGTGCAATCTGTAGACCTATCCCAAGTTGAAGAATGGCTTCCTCTTCCTGACGAATGTTCCAATTGTTTTTACCTAAAAGTTCAAGGTGTTAGTAATCAACCTGACTTTTTAGAAGGTGATTACATTCTTGTTGATCCCGATGTTTACTACAGTGACATGCAATCTGGCGATATGGTTGTAGTGCGAAGATTTGAAGATGCAACTTTTAAAAAACTTGTTATCGAGACAGATGGTTCTCGCTTTCTACAAGCCTTAAATCCAAAATTCGAACCAAATATAATTCCTTTAGATGAACACTGTCATTTTGTGGGCCAAGTAGTTGACTGCATGCGATATACATACAGAGCAAAAAGAAGATCAAGACCATCTTGATAATTATTATTAAGTAACTCAAATCACTCAACCCACCCCAAGGTGGGTTTTCTTTTAGTTAATAAAAATCAAATTATGGTTAATAAAAATGATTAACTATTGTTAACTTTTCTATTGACTAAAAAATTAACCATAGTTAATATTTATCTCGTAGACAACAAAAAAGCACATCGACTCTTCTACCTTCCGATGTGCTTTGCAAACTGCGAGATCAATTATGAATGCAAAAGCAATTCCACACAAGCATAAGGTAGCAGGCCTTACAGCAATTACTGTACTTGTAGCCCTTGGTTCTTGTGAATACCGTACCGCTAACTCTAGCGTCCCTTCTAATTACTCATATGAAAGCAAACAAGTAGTTGCTTCTGAATACGAGCTTTTAGGTGCTAAGCAGACTGGTGAAAAAACTGGTGTAGCTGTTATACGCATTGACGGCTTTAAATTAAACGTAAGCTTTGATTTTAACGGTATTGCAGATAGCTACGGTGTAGCTGGATCTGACTTTACAGCAGCTGAAATTACCAACCTTTCTATTGAATCAGTAACAGACCTAAGCGGCAAGCCTTGGAACGACTTCACTAATCGCGATGACCATAAAAATATAAATATTTTGTTGGTGGGCTACATCGATCGTAACCATTGGATCGAGGAGGCTTAATCATGTCTAACGTCAAAAAGCACCCTGACGGCTATAAGTCTTATTTAGGTCTTGACCGTTTAACAAGCCTCTATTCCGTTCGAATTGGCTGGCAAGTGTATGCATCTAATGCTAATGGCTCAGTTCTGTACAAAATCATCAAAGAAGTTAAGACACCTTTAGATGTTGAGAAGTTCAAAACTGAATATTCGAAAGTTTGGGATGTACTCACTCAAGAAATTGATTTTCAACGTAGAAAGCAGCTCGCTATAAAGCTACTTGAATCAAATATCTCTTCACAGGACCGTAAAAACTATAAGCGTTCTCGCGGCTTCACTGGCTCAAGATAAGGATAATAAAAATGGCACTTGCAAATATTGTTCATGCAAATGAACCGATCCATGTAGAAACAATTGTTGCTTACTACTATGCAGATCCTGACATAGGTAAGTCTTCTTTAGCCTTTACGGCAAAAGACACCATTTTGTTTGACTTCGATAAAGGTGTTCACCGTGTAGGGGCTTTACGTCGCGGAACGGCGGTACAAGTACAAAAATGGACTGATGTATCTAACGTAACTGAAGAGGATCTTAAACCTTATAATACTGTTGCCTTCGATACAGTTGGCACCATGCTGGATTGCGTTAAAATCTATTATCAAGGTATTCAAGGAAATACCCAGCGTGATGGAAACCTGACTTTAAAAGCTCAGGGTTATGCAGGGAATGATTTTATTGGGTTAATTAATCGTATTCGTAGTTATGGCAAAGACATCATTTTTATTGGTCATGCTGAAGAACAACGTAACGATGATTTGTTAATTCACCGCCCTTCTATGAGTGGTAAAAATCGTGATGTGCTTTACCGCATATCAGACATCATGGCTTATCTAACTTATGAAAAAGCTACAGATGGGCAAATTGTCCGTGTTCTAAAGTTCAAAGCATCAAACTCGCATCATGCCAAAAACTCAGGAAATCTTGGTGCTGAAACAAGTGGAAATATAGTTTTACCCGATCTTTACCATGCCCCTACTTTCTTCGGTGATTTGATCGAGCAAGCAAAAAGACATCTTAACACTATGACTCCTGCTCAGTTGCAAACGATGAAAGCAATTGAAGAGCGAGATCAGTTCTTTTCAGAATGCGATCAAATTAACTATGTATCTGAGCTAAATACATTGATTGAACAGCTCGACAAAAATCATCCTCATTATAAGGAAATGCGTAAGCACTTCATTAATAGAGCTAAAAGCTTGGGCTTCGTATTTGACCCTGAAAAAAACAAATACATGGATCCTAATTCTATTCCAGTGGATTTAATCACCGAAGCTGATCGTGATCAATTACAGGTGTTTATTGATACCTGTGGTTTAGATGTTAAGTCGGTCTGTGAATATTTCGGCATCGATGCACTTACACAAATAGAAGCCGCAAAGCTAGAAAACGTTAAACAAGAAATTGAAACCTTAGCCAAAAATGAAATAGCAGCATTTGAAATTAATGATCTTGAAAATGAGTCATCAAAAGATCCTGTTGAGCAAACTGAAATCTTGGATGAGTCATATCAAAAAACTCTAGACACCCTACTTCAACGAGTTAGTGAATCTAAAACCACAGTAGAAGTAAATGCTGTTTATCGCTATACCCGTGGCTGGTCTGATCAACAAATGGAACCTCTCTTAAAGGCGATTACTACTCGTTTAGCGTTACTTGTGAATGAAAATCCTGAATGTGTATTGGAGGGGCAATCTTAATGTCGAAACAGATTACTCCAGAGTTTCTTTTCGAACAAAAGCTGCTACCCCAGCAGCTTTTCGAGAAGTTCATAGTGTTCAACGTTAATGCAGGTTATCGCGGACGAGGTACGCCTCACGGTGTAAACCTGATTAAAGGGAATAAAGCCACCCTCTTCTTGACAGATAAAGGTGAGATGAACAAAGCAGCTCAAGAGCGCTACAAGTTAATGCTTTTGAAGTATTTCAAAGAAGGCCGCTCAGCAATGGATGAGCTGAATCATGAAGTTAAACGAATATATAAAGCGGTGGCGTGATGGAAGTAAGAATTAAGTCCGTAAATGGCTCAAGTCCATTACCAGAAAATCTACAAATGAATGTTGTTTATAAAGCTGTTCGCGTAGATGCCAAACGAATGAAAGTTACTTGTGATGATGGCCAAGTGATTACAACAAACATTTCTAAATCAGGCTATTTAGGCGATTGGGGTGAATGGGAAATAGTTTCGGAGGATAAAGCATGATTGATTTAAAAACTAAACAAGCTTTCTGGGCAGAACAATTACCTTTCTTTAAAGAAAAATATTGGCTTCCAAATCATTTAGAAGTCCTTGAATTTGACTTGATTGATGGGTGTTTTGAAATAGCGAATGGTGTCAAAACCGAACTAAGTGAAGAGGACATTTTAGAAATATACCATCGCGTAAATACTGGCTGGGCGATGTGGATAAAAGCAGTTACTTTTATGAAAGCCCAAGCTCAAGCGGTGCCAACTTGGATCTGTGTTGAAGATGAAGAGCCAACTACAGACACAATGGTACTTATTTGTTGGTCAGTTGCGCCCGATATTCAACCAGAAATTGACTACATGACCTGTGATGACGACTTAAATCATATTTGGGCAAACTTTGACAGTGATCCACCAACACACTGGATGCATTTTCATAAAGTGCCAAGCGAATCGGGAGCTGAGGGATGAAAGAAGCGCTCTACGGAACAAATATTTTATGGTTTTTAGCTTTTTAAATTGCAGTGTTTTGGTGAGGTAATCTAAATGAAATGTATTGATAAACAAGCCGAGATTGATAAATTCAACGCCGCTAATGATGATGAAGAATTTTCACCCGAATCTCTTGCGGCCATACTTGATGTTTCGACATCTTGGTTGCAGAAAAAGCGTTGTGAAGGTGGTGGTATTCCATTTGCAAAAGTTCACTATCGAAAAATTATTTATAAAAAAGCTGATGTTTTAGCTTATATTGAACGACGACGTATACAATCAACATCACAAATGGCGGTTTAACCGCCTTTTTTATTGTAATATTTTAGTAGGCAAACAATAGGCTAAAAACCAATAATAATAGGCAAATTCGAAGAAATAGGCAGATAGTAGGCAAATAAAATATATTATCGTATCATGACAGGTGTTTTAGTATTATTTCAGATATTATTATTAAAATACAAATACTTGAAAACACTTTTCATATGATTTCAAATAGTCTAATATCGTTTCATGTTGCTATAAAATCATTTTTACCCGAGAACTCATCGGGTTCAGGGTAACGACACATGCAGCGGCATCTTCGGAGCATTTATTTTTAATTAAATAATAAAATTTCAAATATTTATTTTAATTTGCCTTTCAATACAGACCTGTCGGTACGATCTTTTTCTCAAGCATTCAATAAGCATGACATTATTATTTTAGAGATGAATAAGTCTTTGCATTCAAAATTACTTTTCTTTTCTACTCAGGCATTCTTGATACCAAGCTGTTTGAAAATCTTCTATCGCTTTTCTTTTAAAGAAGCTGGTCTTGAATACTTTGGTTGAGTAAGCAGAAGTAATTAAATCTTGATAAAGTTTTTTTGCCTTTGGATCTTCAAGACTATTCGCTATATGCTGCAAGTCTTCAGATGGGACTTTTTGTTGACGCGCTTCCATGACAGTATAAGAAACTTTCTTTACCACATTACAAATTTCGGGGTCATTTACACTTTCATCGGCATAACAGCCAAAAGCTAAAAAACCAAGAAAAAATAATTTAAATTTCATATACCTACCTTATTTTTATAGCTTTAAATTAATTAAAGAATTTTATTATTAATAAAGAAATAGGAAATTGATCCCTATTTCTTTTAAAGGTTTTTATGCTGGATTAATCACATAAAAATAAATAATTAGACCTACTAAAACGGTTGAAGCGATCGTTAAATATGTACCGACCGTATTAAAACTCTGTAAGAATTTCAAGATTTCCATATCGAGAACCCCCAATTAGCAGTTATAAACAAAACAAAATTAAACTTACCACAACTCAATATCGCCAAACAATTCACATTTTTTGCATTTTTTGAGAATTAAAACATCAATGAATTTATTAATTACACCTAATAGCAAAGGCATCTTTGTAGTAATCAGTCGCACTTTTCAAATCCGATAATAATTTCTCTTCGGTATAAGGTTTAGGCGAAATTTTTATTAAGGCAGGCATATATTGGGTTTTATAAACTTCTGGATAGTCATGACATAAGATTTTGACTTTAACTACTTGCGGTGTATTCGGGTTATCTAGTTGATCTAAAAACTCTCCTATTTTACGATCTGATTCTTCAAATTGAGCTTTATAATCAACTTCCGCCGCTTCAGGTTCGGCTTGTTTCGTACATCCACCAAGTAGCAGACCAGCACTTACTGTAATGGTTAAAATTTTCAACTTCATACGCTTAACAATTCTGCATTAATCTTTTAAATATACTTAACCTTATTAAATGTAAAGAAATACTGACAATACGTAAAGAAATAGAATTTTTAATAGTTAAACACAATAGATCAGATCAATTTATGACTTTTGGTCTAACGAATTTAAGTTATTTTCGAATTACCCTTCTATTTCCATAAAGCTGTCGAAAAATAGGTATAATTTTGCACGACTGATCTTTAATCTTAGTTAGATTTATACATGAATGAACTCAGCTTTATTAGAAAAAATTTAAGATCTAAAAGACGTTCTTTAAGTTCATTTGAGCAAAAACAAGCTCAGCTTAATGTTCTTCATCATTTAAATACCCTGCCTATTTTTCATTCTTCCAAAAAAATTGGTTTATATTTGCATGCCTTTGGAGAAGTTCACACAGAGCTTCTCATAGAATTATGTTTTAAAAAGAATAAGCAAGTTTATTTACCGATGATTTGTTCTATGAACCAACGTTTAGTCTGGGTAAGAATATCTAAAAACCAATATGTAAATCGACGTTTTTCTCATCATCCATTGGGTATGAAAGAACCCATGGCAACAAGAGGAAAACATGTATCAAAACTTGATTTACTGTTAATGCCACTTTTAGCTTGTGATCAATACGGTACGCGTATTGGCATGGGAGGCGGCTATTATGACCGTACATTGGCTAGTGCAAAACATAAGCCTTATCGTTTAGGAATGGCTCATCAATTTCAATTTATTGGACATACTTTAAAACGTCAAAGTTGGGATCAACCCTTAGATGCTTTACTCACCCCTCAACATATTTATTATTTTAAAAGATAATATTTATAGAAAATTAAAATTAGTCTTAAGTTTTTAGTGCCCCTAAAATCATAAAAGTAACCACCCTAAGGATGGTTACTTCTACGTGACAGACCGATTTACCAACTTATAGTAACACGGCTATTTAATGTTCAATATTAAATAAGTTTTGCATTGTTATTAATTATACAATGCCGACAAATGACATAAGAAAATGGTTATTTTCCATCCAAACGTCTTTTTTACTATATGAATATTTCATAATTATTAAGCTAAATTACCTATCCTTTCTACAAAATTTTATTCTTCTTAAGAATTAATCCATTGATTCATAATATTTTAATAAAAAAGTTGACTAAATTAGTCATTTTTTCCACATTTTCTATAGAGAGGCCCTTGTAATTTTTGAAATACACATCACTATAAAAAACATGGCAACCTCGTTGTCACTCATTAGGAGTGCCCATGTCTGAACTTATTATGAATGAAAAAACTGACTTAGAGCCTCAGGTTCCAAGTGTATTACCACTTTTAGCGTTACGTGATGTAGTGGTCTACCCACACATGCAAATTGCGTTATTCGTGGGTCGTGAAAAATCGATCAATGCAGTTGATGTGGCTCGTAACAGTGACAATTTAGTATTTGTAGTTGCGCAAAAAGATTCGCTTACAGAAGAAATTGATCACGATAACCTTTATCAGTACGGAACTGTCGCTAAGATTGTTCAAGTCGTAAATCATGAGAATGATGAAAACTGCATTAAAGTACTTATTGAAGGTTTACATCGCTCTAAACTTGAAAAGATTATCGATGAAGATAGCCATTTGACTGCTGAACACAGCTTAAGTCCAATGACAATTAACGTAGATAAAGCTACTCAAGAAACTCGTTTGCAAGAGTTACGTACTTTATTTGCTCAATATGCTGAAGCAAAATTACGTAATGCACGCGAACTTGTTGCTGCGGCTAATAAAATTGAAGACTTGCTACAACTCATGTTCTTCGTAGCAACACGTGTGCCTCTAAATATTGAAATTAAACAGAAGTTTTTAGAGCACGATGAGTTTGAAGCACATTTGCAAGAGCTTATGAGCTACTTGGTCAATCAATCTGCTGAACAGCAAATTGAACAAACTTTGCATGACAGCGTAAAACGTCAAATGGAAAAAAACCAACGTGAATACTTTCTAAATGAAAAAATGAAAGTCATTCAACGTGAACTTTCTGACATGAATGGCGGTGCTGAAGATGACGTTGCTGAAATAGAGAAACGTCTTGCTGAAGCTGATTTACCTGAACACGTACGTAAAAAAGCTGAAGCTGAGTTCCGTAAGCTTAAAGCAATGCAACCAGCGTCTAGTGAAGCAGCTGTTGTACGCAACTATCTAGAAGTAATTTTAGATACGCCGTGGAATAAAGCGAGCAAAGTGAGTATTAACCTTGCGAAAGCACAGGAAATTCTCGATACAGATCACTACGGCTTAGATGACGTAAAAGACCGTATTGTTGAATACTTAGCTGTTCAGTCGCGTGTTAAAAAGCTCAAAGGTCCGATTCTATGTTTAGTAGGCCCTCCTGGTGTAGGTAAAACTTCACTTGGTGAGTCTGTTGCGAAGGCAACAGGTCGTGAATTTGTTCGTATGGCCCTCGGTGGTGTACGTGACGAAGCTGAAATTCGTGGTCACCGTCGTACTTATATTGGTGCGATGCCAGGTAAAATTGTGCAATCTTTAACAAAAGTTGGCGTGAAGAATCCATTGTTCTTACTCGACGAAATTGACAAGATGGCGCAAGACTACCGCGGTGATCCTGCTTCTGCATTGCTTGAAGTATTAGATCCATCACAAAATAGCAAGTTCAACGATCACTATTTAGATCTTGATCTTGACCTATCTGAAGTGATGTTCATCTGTACTGCAAACAGTATGAATATTCCAGAAGCCTTGCTTGACCGTATGGAAGTTATTCGTCTACCGGGTTATACCGAAGATGAAAAAGTTAACATTGCTGAACGTTACCTTGTTCCAAAAGCAATTAAGAACAATGGTCTACGTCCAAAAGAGTTAACAATTCATGAAGAAGCGATCCGTGACATTGTTCAACGCTACACACGTGAAGCTGGTGTACGTAGTCTAGAACGTGAAGTGTCTAAAATTGCGCGTAAAGTGGTAAAAGAAGCAGTAAGTAAAAAGTCTAAAAACTTACAACTTGATGTGACTTCTGCCAATCTTCCAGAATACTTAGGTCCACATAAGTTTGACTTTGGTATCGCAGAAGATGAAGCACAAGTAGGACGTGTAAATGGTCTAGCTTGGACATCTGTAGGTGGTGAGTTACTTACTATTGAAGTTGCAGCTGTTAAAGGTAAAGGTAAATTCATTACGACTGGTTCACTCGGTGACGTAATGAAAGAATCTATTACTACAGCAATGACTTTAGTGCGTACACGTGCCGATGAATTAGGTATTGAAGCTTCTCGTTTTGAAGAAACTGATGTACACGTTCACTTACCTGAAGGTGCAACACCAAAAGATGGTCCATCTGCTGGTTTAGCATTAACAACTGCGCTTGTATCAGCATTTACAGGTATTGCAATTCGTCCAGATATTGCAATGACTGGTGAAACAAGCTTAGGTGGTCGTGCAATGCGTATTGGTGGCTTAAAAGAAAAACTTCTTGCAGCACACCGCGGTGGAATCAAGCTTGTCTTTATTCCTCAAGACATCGTTCGAGACTTAGCAGAAATTCCTGCGAATGTTAAAGAAGGTTTGGAAATCAAAGCTGTGAAAAGTATTGATGACATCTTACCTTTAGCATTAGTTTCGATGCCAAAGCCTTTACCTAAAACACCGATTGTAAAACCGGTGGAAGGTTCAAAAGCAGCACGTCACTAATTAAAAAATAAAAAAGAGAGAGCTTTGGCTCTCTTTTTTTTGTTACACAATTTGATTGAAAAATATCCAACCATCCTCATAATAGGTAATAAGAGTATTTAAATAAATGAGTACTCTTAACTATCTAATTCTTAGATAGCCTTGTTTTTATTCTCTATGATCATCTGAACTCCAGACAGATGATCATTTGATCGCAGTCCAACACTGTTTTTTGGACTGCGTTTTTTATGCCAGCTTTTTAGATCGTCAGATACTTTCATTCATCAGGTATAATGCGCCAGCTGTATTTGAATGAATAGATAACATGAAAATTCGTATTCTGACCATTGGTCAAAAAATGCCTGCTTGGGTTCTTACTGGTTTTGAAGATTATTTCAAACGCATCCAACCTTTTGTTCAAACCCAAGTTATTGAACTACCTATGGCCAAACGCGGTAAGAATGATTCAGAAGCGGATATTTTAAAGTATTGCCAAATTGAAGGCGAAAGTATTTTAAATGCTTTAAAACCCAATGAAACCTTAATTGCTCTTGAAGTTGGTGGTCGGGAACTAAGTACAGAAAAATTAGCCGATACAATGAAACAATGGATGCTTGAGGGTAATGATGTAGCACTTGCGATTGGCGGTCCAGATGGTTTGTCAGATCAGGTACGTAAAGCTGCCGCTTGGCATTGGTCACTTTCAAAACTTACGATGCCCCATCCCTTAGTACGTGTTTTATTAATCGAGCAACTATATCGGGCCATGAGTATTAACCACAATCATCCCTATCACCGTGCATAAAAGGAACAAACGTTTCATTTTAAGAACAATCCGTTGAAATCTGGATACTTTTATCATGTCCTGATTTTGGCATAATACCTATTATTCTGCTTTTCAACTCAGGTGTAATGAAATGGAACTACAAACCCTTCCCGGACTGTTTATTTCACATGGTTCACCCATGCTTGCACTTGACCCGGAACAAGTGGGACCTGCTCTACACCGTTTAGGTACAAATCTTCCTATACCTAAGGCAATCATTGTGATGTCTGCGCACTGGGAAAGTAAAGCACTTGAAGTAAGTATTTCGACTCGTCCTGAAACGTGGCATGACTTCCGTGGATTTCCTAAAGAGTTATATGAAATTCGCTACAGTGCGCCTGGCGAACCAGCATTAGCAGAAGAAATCTTAAAATTATTGGCCGATGCTCACTTTGTTGCACATGCCAATAGTACCCGTCCTCGTGATCATGGCGTATGGATGCCTTTATTGCATATGTACCCAGATGCAGATATTCCTGTAGTCGAAATTTCTTTGCCATCAAATTTAAGTGCACAAGAAATTTATCGTATAGGACAAACGCTTGCCCCTTTACGTGATAAACAAATCTTACTCATTGGTTCAGGAAGTATTACTCATAATCTTGCAGAATTATCTTGGCAAGGAGACAACTCTAAAGTTCCTGAATGGGCTTCAACTTTTAGAAATACTGTCGTTAATAAGCTTTCCCATCAAGATTATGATGGAGTTTTAGACTGGCAATCATTGCTGTTTGTGAAACGTAACCACCCTACGCTTGAACATTTTGCACCTTTGTTTTTTGCTATGGGTACAGGCAATCGCTTTACGATTGTTCATAGTAGCTTCACAATGGGCTCATTAGGAATGGACATCTATCGTTTTGATTAATTATTAAGAAATACCCCGTTTTGCGGGGTATACCATTATTTTTGTTGAAAATTAGAATAATTTACAAACTTATACATTTTAAAAACCGAAACAATCAAATGTTTACATTTTCTTTTTTTAAGAATGTTTTAAGCTTATTACTGTTGTTTTTTTACTTGAAGTTTTTAAATGAAAATTAAATATTTAATTCTTGCGTTATTACCTTTTTCTTTGATGGCGTGTCAAACAGTTACTAATACTCCTGCTCCAATTGTTTCTGAGCAACAACAAAACCTTGCAACCACTTTAGGTGAATATGCATGGACTTATCAAAATGTAAAAGCTTCTAAACCACTTATTCTTAACTTTAATGCAGATGGTAAATTAGCCATTAATACGGGCTGTAATGGCCAAGGCGGTACTTGGAAAGTTGAAGGCAACCAACTTGTTACTTCGAATCTAGTTTCAACTATGATGGCTTGCCAAGATGATTTAATGAAACAAGAACAATTGTCGAATAGCATCTTTAATGAAGCAAAATTACCAATTGAAATTAGCAACACTAATGGTCAGGTGATTTTAACGGTGACAGATAAAACTGGTCAAAAACACATTTTCCAAGGTCAAAAAGCAGTTAATACTCAAGCTTTAACAGACTACTCTTGGTCATATCAGCCTGAAAATACAAAAAAACCAATCGTTCTTAACTTTACAAATGATCGTTTATCTATCGCAACAGGTTGTAACCGCCAAGGAACAACTTGGAAAGTTGAAAACAATACGATTGTAACGACAGACGTAATGTCGACGATGATGGCATGTGAACCTGCTTTAATGAAACAGGAACAGTTCTCTAGCAGCCTCTTCCAAAAACGTGCAATTCCGTTTGAACTCAATACTACAAATGTTGATCAACCAACATTAACTGTATCTGATGCTCAAGGCCAGAAATATACTTTCACAGGTAAAATGACACCTGAAGCAAAATATCAATCTGAAGGGAAAACAGTTTTCCTAGAAGTTGCTCCAGAAACTAAATCTTGTACTGGTGTTGCGCCACAAACTTGTATGCAAGTTCGTGAAATTAAATATGATGACAAAGGCGTTAAAACTTACGCAGACAAAAACTGGTCATTATATTACGGTCAAATCGAAGGTTTTGAACACAAACCAGACCAACGCGTAATTTTACGTGTGAAACGTTTTGAAGTGAAAAACCCGGCTGCAGACCAATCTAGTCAAGCAGATGTATTAGATATGGTTGTAGAACAAGAGTTAGTTAAAAAACCTAAAAAATAAGTTTTTAGACTAAAAAATCCGATGCTTATGCATCGGATTTTTTATTTCTATCTTAGAAAATACCTTGAGCAAGCATTGCATCAGCAACTTTTACAAAACCTGCAATATTGGCACCGTCTACGTAGTTCACAGTACCATCTTCTTTAGTACCGTATCTAACACAATTGGCATGAATGTCTTTCATGATTGCATGTAAGCGTTCATCGACCTCAGCATGGGTCCAGCCTAAACGAATTGCATTTTGAGACATTTCTAAACCAGAGGTTGCCACCCCACCCGCATTAGATGCTTTACCTGGGGCATATAAAATTTTTGCTTCGATAAAGTGTTCAACTGCTTCAAGTGTAGATGGCATATTAGCGCCCTCAGCTACACAAATGACACCATTTGCAATAAGCGTTTTAGCATCTTCACCTGTTAATTCATTTTGCGTAGCACATGGCAAAGCAATATCAACAGGAATATGCCAAGGCGTTTTTCCTTCAAAATATTCAAAACCATGTTTAGAAGCAAACTCGGAAATACGACCACGTTTAACGTTTTTTAGTTCCATTACTTCAGCAAGTAACTCATCTGTAAAACCATTTTTTAAATAAACTGTGCCGTTTGAGTCCGACAAGGTAACAACTTTTGCTCCTAAGAACATTGCTTTTTCCGCCGCATATTGTGCGACGTTACCAGAGCCTGAAACAGAAACAGTTTTACCAGCAAAAGATTGTCCACGGGCTTTAAGCATTTCTTCTGCAAAATAAACCGTACCATAACCAGTTGCTTCAGGACGCATCAAGCTCCCCCCAAATGAAATTCCCTTACCGGTAAAGACACAGGCAGTGTCGTTACTCAGCTTTTTCATCATGCCTGCCATATAACCGACTTCACGTGCCCCCACACCAATGTCACCCGCAGGAATATCCGTATTTGGTCCTAAATGGCGATAAAGCTCAATGATTAATGCTTGACAGAAGCGCATAATTTCAGCATCAGATTTACCTTTAGGATCAAAATCTGAACCACCTTTCCCTCCACCCATTGGTAAAGTCGTCAGTGAGTTTTTAAAAGTCTGCTCAAAACCTAAAAATTTTAAAATTGATAGGTTGACCGATGGGTGGAAACGCATCCCCCCTTTGAATGGACCAATTGCTGAATTGTATTGAACGCGGAAAGCACGGTTAACTTGAGTCTGGCCTTGATCATCCATCCATGAAACACGGAATTGAATCACACGCTCAGGTTCAACCAAACGTTCTAGCAATCCCTGCTCTGCATATTCCGGATTTTTTTCAATAAATGGCCACAAACTCGTCATGACTTCTTCGACAGCTTGCAAGAACTCAGGTTGATGCGGATCACGCGCTTGCACGTAATTCAGGAATTCATTCAGGTTGTTGTATTTCAATGCACGGTCCTCAGCATAGTAATGAATTAAATTGGTGCAATACATTTTTAAATGCATCATTTAGCAGCAAAATATTAAATCCCTTTCCATCAATTTTAACAATACTTATTTTAAATTATTTTATTTATCTTAATTATCAAAAACTTATTTTTAGAAAAACTACTTAAAAATAAGAAATAGTCATTTATCTTTTCATTTTTATTGATCTATTATTGTGCAATATTAGCTACATTTTAGGTCAATCAAAAAGCCAATAAATTCGTTAAAATCCATTGACCTTACTTAGGTTTTTCTTCATTATCGCATCGTTTTAACCAAGCTATTTGCCCACTATGAATTCATCTATTTCTCTCATACGCGAGATTGATGCGTTATTACCACAGACTCAGTGTGGTTTATGTGGACATCGTGATGGATGTCTACCCTACGCAAAGTCGATTGCTGAAGGTGAAGAAGCAAATAAATGTGTTCCAGGTGGTCAGCCTGTAGCCGATGCACTCGCAAATCTATTAAATCGTCCTGTGTTAACCGCTGAAACTAGCGTATGGCCTGTACAGGCCGATGGTCGTCCCCAACGAATGAAAGCGATTATTCGGGAAGATGAATGTATTGGTTGCACCAAATGTATTAGTGCTTGCCCTGTAGATGCTATTATTGGAAGTGGTAAGCTCATGCATACCATCTTGACTGACTTATGTACAGGTTGTGAGTTATGTATTCCACCTTGTCCGGTAGATTGCATTGATTTGGTCGAAGACACGCAAGCATTACCAAATGAGCAACAGCGTATCGCTGAACAAAATGATTTAAGACAACGTTATTACACTCACATTCAGCGCGAAGAAAAACGTCGTACTCACCGTAAAGGACCTGTAGTACGCGCTGAAATTGATACCCAACTGTTTGCCCAATTCTCTCAGGCACTTGATGAAGTACCTTCAATCGAGCTCATCGAGAAATCCAAAGAAGTTGTGTCAACTGATGCAAAAACTACAATTGAGTTAGCGAAAATTCGTACGCAAATTAAGAAACTGGAAAAACAGCTCAGTGTTCGTGAAGATGCTAAAAAACGTCTTCAACTTGAAGAACTTCAACAGCAACTCATGCAATTACAGGAGGTCTGAATGGCCGTCAAGAATATGACGAAAAAGCAGATTCAAATTTTCTTTGAACGCCTTCGCGAACAACGACCTTCACCTCAAACCGAGTTAAAATATTCATCTCCATTTGAGCTACTGATTGCAGTTATGTTGTCAGCTCAAGCGACCGACGTAAGTGTTAATAAAGCAACTGATAAACTCTACCCTGTGGCGAATACAGCCGAGAAAATCTATAACTTGGGCGTAGATGGGTTAAAGGAATATATCAAGACAATTGGTCTCTATAACGCAAAAGCCGAAAATGTCATTAAGACCTGTAAGATTTTAATGGAACAATTTAACGGTGAAGTTCCAAGCAACAGAAAAGATTTAGAAGCTTTACCAGGTGTCGGGCGTAAAACAGCCAACGTGGTTTTAAATACGGCTTTCGGACAACCCACCATGGCTGTCGATACTCATATTTTCCGTGTAGGAAATCGAACTGGTTTAGCAGTAGGTAAAAATGTTCTTGAGGTTGAGCACCGCTTAATTAAGGTCATTCCTAAAGAATTTATTTTAGATTCACATCACTGGCTCATATTACACGGTCGTTATTGTTGTATCGCCCGTAAACCTAAATGTGCAGAATGTGTTGTTGCAGATGTCTGTAACTGGCCTGATCGCTTTGAATTTGGCGCAATAAAAACGATTCCAACAAAAAACCTCAGTTAATCCTGAGGTTTCTTAATCTGCTGTAATTTCGGATGTAGTTGACGTTCTCGTCCATTCTTTTTATTTTCCAAAGCCTGTTGTTTCTGCACATGACGCAGCATTTTTTGACTTTGATACAATAAAAATAACAGTAGAGCTAAACTTAAAATTACCACTACAATCAAAATAATTTTCAGCAAAGAAGTATCCTCAATCCACTCAAACTTTGATTGTTATATGCCATAACATAATCTTTAACTACTATTATGTCAGATTTTGTTGGCTTGCATACCATGCATGAATATCCTGTTTTTCAATTGCAGTTGCCATTAGTTCGGGAAATTGATCAGGTGTACAGGCAAACGTTGGAATCCCCATATCAGCAAAGATCTGTGCATGTTGAGTGTCGTACCAAGGTGCACCATCATCAGACAATGCCAGTAGCGTAATGACTTGCACCCCACTATCTAGCATTTCAGCCACTTGCTTGAGCATTTGCTTAGCATCACCACCTTCACACAAATCGCTAATCAGGATAAAAATCGTATCTTCTGGTCGAGTGATTTTACTACGGCAGTATTTTATCGCTTTAGCAATATCGGTTCCCCCACCCAACTGTGTACCAAATAACACATCCACTGGGTCTTCTAGTAAAGGTGTTAAATCAGCTAACTCGGTATCAAACACAATCATTTGCGTACTGACTGCACGAATACTTGCCATCACCGCCGCAAAAACACTGGAATAAATCACTGAGGGAGCCATAGAGCCACTTTGATCGACACAGAGTACAATATCTTTTAAGGCCGTTTGTTGGCGTGGATGCCCATGTAATTCATGCGGAATAATCGTTTTAAAGTCTTCTTGCCAATGCTTTAAATTAGCTTGAATGGTGCGCTTCCAATTAATATCTTGCATGCGTTTAGGACGTCGTGTATGAGCTGAACGGTTAATACTCCCTCTAATCGCTTGCTGCAAGGGCTGCTTTAGACGGTTTTCAAGCTGCTCTACTAACTGACGTACCACGATACGCGCAGTTTCTTTGGTTTTTTCAGGCATTAAATGATTGAGTGAAATCAAAGTTGAAACCAAATGAATATCAACCTCAACACTCGCCAACAATTCAGGCTCTAACAACATTTGCTGTAAATTCAAACGCTCTAAAGCATCTTTTTGGATGACTTTCACTACCGAGGATGGAAAATACTGACGAATATCACCTAACCATTGCGCAACTCGAGGACTCGAATGCCCAAGACCACCTCGGCGATTAGGCTGCTGCGTCTGATAAAGTTCATTCAAACACTCTTGCATCTTACTATCTTGCATCGACCAATTCGGTAAATGTGAAGTCGAATTTGGGACTTGTCCTAAAATCAAACGCCAACGTCGTTCTTGTTCCGCAAGGTCTGGTTGTTCTAAAGTGATCAGTTCTTCATTCATGCTCATCACTTAAACCTCGACAGCAACAGGCTGCAAATACGTATAAATTTCATCTAATACCGTTTTAGCACGTTCGATGTCTAAAACACCAACCTCTTGTTTGATTGTGGTCGTTTTTTGCGTCACTTTCTGAATTAATTGCTGTGCTTCAGCAGGACTAAAACTGGAGGCTGTTCTCGCCAAAATTGGCAATAACTCAATAAATTGCTGCTCTTGTAATTGATTGACCCATTGGCTCACGGTTTCCCAAAGGCTTTGCTCATGAATCAATAACAAAGCTTGATGAGTGAGAAAACCTTCAAACCAAGCGGCACTGTAGTCTGCCGTCTGCCCAATCGATAAAGCTCGTGAGAGAAATCCCTGTGTCTGTTTCACATCAATCAACTGCTGTTCTCGTGCTAAACGTACACAACAACCATGCAAATAACCTTGCATATGTTCCAACTGCAATAACTGTTGCAAGGTCTCCTGCCAAAGCTGTAATAATTCATCTTGTTGTAATTGTTCTAAAAGTTCATATAAGGCTTGTAGTTGTTGAGCAAACTGCTGGGCCATTTCAGCATTTAGTTGTACGCAATAACTTGGCAAACTCAACATCAAACGAATCGCTAAATGTTCTACCAGTTGATGCAAATGTTGCATCGAAAACTGACGTACGCTGCCATAACGAATTGCGGTAATTAATGGCTTTAAAGTTGCCAAAATAATACTTGGGTCTTGATGCTTGGTGGTAAGTTCATTCAGTTTATCCAACGCTAAATTTAAGCTTTGGTCCAAACCAGACAATAAAATGCTTTCAATCAGTTGAGCAATTTGTCCCACATCTTCACATTGTTTGATCTGATGTTCTACATAACTTTGCGTAGCAAGTTGCACGCTATTGCCCCACAATGACATTTCATTCAGATATAAACTACTTTCAGGCTGCCAAGACAACTGCCAAATTTCTTTAAAATTCCCTTGCTTCGCACCTGTACCTGCTAACTCTGCCCAAGCAACGCCAAGTAATTTAATACAATGTAGAAATTGACTTTTTGCCAAGTCGAATGCTTCACGTAAATCTAGCGTAATATCACGATGTGGTGCTTCGAGTTTTAAGCGAAAATGCTTCACTTGCTGTAAAAAGTCTTTTTGAATTGGCAACTCAATCAATTCAGCAGGTACTTGTCCCAATTGCTCATCTTCAAGCAATTTAGCTAAAATCGGTTGTGGAATATCCAAACCATGATTCAAGACCGAGCGAATTACCTCAAACAAATCTTCCAAATCAGGGATACGGCGTCCACGTAATTGCAATAAAGATTGGATCAGGTGTACCGCATCAATAATTTGGGCACTAGAGGCGTCATGACCTGCTTGGCGTAAGGCTTGGGCAAATTGACTTAACCAATCAATGGTAATTTTTTCGCCATCAACATTTCCGTCTAAAGCTTGTTGGTAATGCTTCCAAAGATGGGTATACCACCCAACCGCTTGTACACCTGCGCCATAACCATTATCTCGACTCAATCGTCCATGTGTCCATGCAATCCATGCAGCATCAACTTTGATTTTAGGCAAACCTTTCAGTAAAGCAGTATCCGCTTTAGTTTGAGCTTTTAAATCTACCAACACAGGTGCATGCCATGCACCACAAATCACCACAATATTTTGATAGCCTTGCTTTTCTGCCTGCTTAATCACTTTGCGCATATAGGCTTCACGATACTGCTCCAGCAATTGATCTTCGCTACTGTAATTTTCAGGTTGCTGGCTTAGCAAATGATCACGTAAAGCTGCCATCGCATCGCTAATAGCATTAAACATTTGTCCAGCATGTGGTTGCTGTTCGACTAGATGTTCCCAAAACCGTTCACTATCTTGATAGCCAGACTGTTCAGCCAATAATTGAATTGGATCTCGACGAATCGAAAGATAATGTTGTTCCAGATTGTATTCTGACTCAATATCATCTTGCTGATTTAGCTCAACCTCTTGCTCATCTGTTAATACCTGTTCAACCAGCGAAGCTTTCTGTAAACGTTGTTCTGCCCATTGTTTTTCTAATGCAAAACGATGTTGCAAAGGTAGATCCATAAACTCTACTGCAACTTGCTGACGCAGCGCATATTGTAAAGCTTGCCACTCAGGTGAAAACTCAGCAAAAGGATAGAAGACCGCCTGTGATCGTACTTCTTTTTGTACAGGAGTATTCAACAACAATGCTACAGGCGGCTTAAAATCGGCATGTTGTAATTGGGCAATGATTGGATTGGCATCAGGTGGTCCTTCAATCAAAATACAATCGGGTTGAATCGAAGCCAAAGCATTACATACACTACGTGCCGAACCAGGCCCATGATGACGAATACCGAGAATATGCAGCATTTTTCTATCCTTTATTTCAATCACATCTTCTCCTTTTCAAGGAGAAGATTGGGATGAAGTCATTTATTATTGGGTTTTATTCTAAGTCACGACAAGCACGATACAGGTCTTGCCAACCCTCACGTTGTTTAATCACGGTTTCCACATATTCTTTCCAAGGCACAATATCTTGAACAGGATCTTTTAATACAGCACCCTGTAAACCTGCTGCTAATTCATGGTCAGTTAAATTACCTGAACCAAAATGCCCAGCCATTACCCAACCATGACTCATCACAGAAATAGCTTCAGCTGTTGATAAGGTACCCGTAGTAGTTTTTAGCTTTTGCTTACCATCTAAAGTTTGTCCATGACGCAACTCTCTAAAAATCGTCACCAGTTTTTGAATTTGAGCATCCAAAGGCTGAATCTCAGGAAGTTGCAAGCTTTTACCTAATGACTGAACACGCTTTTGTACGATCTCGACTTCTTCTGAGATTGTGGCAGGCGGCGGTAAAATTACCGTATTAAAACGACGCTTTAACGCAGAGGAGAGTTCATTCACCCCTTTATCACGGTTATTGGCTGTTGCAATCACACTAAAACCTTGTATCGCTTGATACTCAATACCGAGCTCAGGCACAGGCAGATTTTTTTCAGAAAGCAACGTGATTAAAGTATCTTGAACATCTGCAGGAATACGGGTTAATTCTTCTACACGAGCGATCTTACCTTCTTGCATCGCGCGCAACATCGGGCTTTTGACTAATGCATCTTCACTAGGACCTTTAGATAAAAGTTGTGCATAGTTCCAGCTATAACGTAAAGTATCTTCACTAGTGCCAGCCGTACCTTGAATCAGTAATGCACTATTTCCAGAAATAGCAGCTGCTAAATGCTCAGATACCCATGATTTTGCCGTACCCGGCACCCCTAATAATAACAATGCTCGGTCAGTTGCCAAAGTTGCCACTGCAATTTCCATTAAACGGCGATTACCAATATATTTAGGTGAAATCACAGTTCCATCAGCTAAAGTGGTCCCCAATAAATAATCTACAACAGCTTTCGGTGAAAGTTGCCATTGTGGTGGTTTTGCTAAATGGTCATGTGCCTTTAATGCATCTAATTCATGAGAAAACTGTTGTTCTGCACGTGCACGTAAAACTTGTTGAGACATGTTGATTATCCTAATTTATGATTTATTGATCATTAAGCAATAAGTTTTTGTTTATACTGAATAAACAGAATAAGTTGTTTCCATTCAGAAATAGGAAAAAGAGGTTGTAGACAACTGAAGTCTATTGGATAAGCTTCCAAAATCAGCCATTGTGCATGCTCTTTTAATAATGCAAATTTATTTTGATCCTGCTGCAAGTCCAAAGTCTCATATGCGTGTTGTATTAACACAGCTGCCATTTCTGAAATTTTCTGATCTTGATGTAAAACTTTTGCTCTTTGAAATACATACCAAAAATGTTCTAAATCTTGATTTCGATAATAGGACTCAAGTTGTTCTAATAATAATTTGCTTGCTGGCTCCTGATCTAGCAAACCAAAGATTGTCTCACGCTCGATCCTGCTTCCAGTTGATATTGTCACAGCTTCACACCATTTGGTCTGATGTTGATAAAACCATAAAGCTAGATCACGGCGCTGCTCTCGGTAACAGCACAAAATAAATGCGCTCCACAGTGAATCTTTTTGTCGCGAATGTAATGAAAATAAATGATCCAAAGTACCAAATAATTCTAACCAATAGGCAAGTGGTAATTGGATTAAAATTCTTTTGAGATAAAGTACGCCCTTTGAACCTTCACAAAACTCCTGATAAGCCTGTTCGACTTGAGAACTTTGGTAAGCCGTTTTTAAACTTTTACGGCTTTCAACCAAATTTGCTTCTCGATCAAAGAAACCATAATCATTCAATGCATCATCTTGATCTAAGTTAATGTTGAATTTAACTTTTCTGGCTTGAACATCGTAGCTCAAACATGCACGCAGTAAAGCCATAACCTCGTTATAGAGGGTATTATCTTGATAATATAAATAAAAGCTTAATGCTGCATTATTGCGTACTGTCGCTGCATTTTGGGGTTCTAGTATTTTCACATGCTGGTATAAAGCTTCAAATTGGGTTACTGGCATGTTATATGTCACTAGACTTTCAGCATGACTTTGCAAATGATTTTTCTGAATAGATTGTGACCAGAATTCCGCAATATGCTGGTTAATAAAGTCTGGTAATTGACTGCACAATTGGCTCATCAGTAAGGACCAATCACTATTTTTTGATTTCAACAATTGACGGATTAATGACGATGAATCTTGTTGTTTCAAATATTTCCATACCCTTTTCGCATCATCCACACGTGTTGTAAAATCACCTTGAAATGCGAACTCAGGTAGAATAGTGGCCAATAATACTGGGTTCTGACACTGTGGTAGAAGCTTCAACACCAAATAACGAGGAATCACTTGCTGCTGCTGTTGAGCAAGTTTAAAAATTTGATTAACCCAATCCTGATATAAAAATGGCGACTCTTGCGCAACAATCCATTTCAAAATTTGCACAAGCTCATCATCTAGCTGCTTTTCATTTTGTATCTGATCAATTTCACCAAAACTCTTTTGAACCTTTTCAGGCACAGCTCGTGTTTGATAACCTGCTAGTTGCATCAGTCCCCAATATTGATTTAAGACCAATAAATCTTGTGCTGAATCAATTTCTTTAGGAACATAATCCTGCAATTCTTTGGGAATTTTTATAACTTGCTTAAATTGCTGTCCTAAAGTCAGTTTGAGAAGTAACTGTTGATTAAACTCACTGTATAATGTGGTTAAAGACATTCAAAATGCCCTCCTTGCCAAATACTTATAAGTTTAAGTTTCAACCCATCCCACTCTACACCAGCACTGAAAGGCTCTGCCCCCACTAAAAACCACAACTCAACAAACTGTTTAATTTCAATTTCACACATCTTTTGATCCTGATCGACCAAATAAATTATTTTATCAAGCTTTACTAAACGTAATTGCTCTAGCCAGAAAAAGCGTACTAATTGCAAAGGATGTTGTTTTAAGCCATTCGCATATTGAGTAAATGCCTGGTCAAAATTTTTAAACCCCCTAGGTGAAATGAGCACTTCGTTTAAATCATTAAATGTTATTAGATTATCTTCCAGACGTAAGCGTTGTTGGCTTATTACAGGATAGAGTTTGACATTTATAGGCAATTGTTTTTGATAAGGTAAGGTCACTCCAAAGCTTGAATGAGGGGGTATTTCAAAATCTCGTAGCAAATAATCACACAGGTTCTGACTATCCCATAACCATTGACGACGATAACGTCCCCGAGTATTGACCAACTCATGCGTCACTTGTCCTAAAGCGTAAAGATCAAGTTTATGAACTGGTATGTTATCCCACATATCAGCTGGCAAATTAACGCCAAATAACTGTTTTAACTCTTCATAAAGCTCAGGTTTAAGACGATGACGATTCTGCCATAGATGAATAGCAGTTTGTAATTTAGCCAACCAGAATGAACTTTCTACTTGCCAGTTGGCTTGATACAAGGCACTAGAAAATTCATCTAAATAACTCACCAAACCTGCAACTTGAGCATCTACTAAACGGCTTTGGATATCTCTGAATTTCTCGTGTTGTTGTTGACGTAACCGCCCTAGTCCTAGAGTAACAACATCATTTAGCCATGTTTGTAATGCATCAATCCCGGTATCCATTTTTTTATCACGCGCCAATTGGCGTTTGAGTCGGGCTTCTTCATCAATAGGCTTATTGACTTTATTTTCTTTCTTTTCAAGTGATTTGTTTTTTTTATCCCGCCATTTCTGTACTCGCTCAGGTATATGTTGTTCATCCGATTGCACAATAAATTTATCTTGATACTCGGTATAGACAAATAATAATGCCAAAGCGTGTTTACAAGGCCGCTTAAAACTCGGGCAACTACATTCACACTTTAGTTCGGGTAAAAAAATTGCACTTTGATAAATTGAGCTACCTTGAATTTCCCCCCAAATCCATTGATCAACTGAACCTGAGATATTATTCCACGCTTCAAATTTCGCTAGTTTTTTAGCTGATTTCGCTGAACTTGCATCTGGAATAATCTGTTCCACCTGATCAGATTGAATCATCAGCAACATAATTAACCCTTTAAAATAATTTTTTAATTTCAATGTCTTGGTTTATACAATCAAACACACTATAAATGTTTTAAATTTAATTTCACATACTATTATTACATAGTGCGACACATTATGTCGTTAATTATTATTAATATAAAAAAAACTGCCCAGTGGAACCACTGGGCAGTTTTTTATAGAAAAAAATTATTTGTCTAAGATGTTGAACAAATCTTTTTGTACATCTTCAATTGTACGCAAGCCATCAAGCTTGTCATAAGTTGGAGCATTTTCACCAGAAGCAGCACGGCCTTGGTAGAAACCAACCAATTGCTCTGTTTCAGTGTGATAAGACGCTAAACGCTTACGGATTGTTTCTTCTTGGTCATCTGGACGTTGAACAAGATCTTCACCAGTTTCATCATCTTTACCTTCCACTTTAGGTGGATTGTATACAGTGTGATAAACACGGCCAGAAGCTGGATGCTGACGACGACCAGAAAGACGTTTTACGATTTCTTCATCAGGAACATCAATTTCAATCACGTGATCGATGCTAATCCCTTCTTTTTCCAAAGCTTCAGCTTGTGGAATAGTACGTGGGAAACCATCGAAAATGCAGCCATTTGCACAGTCAGGTTGAGCAATACGTTCTTTTACTAAACCGATAATAAGTTCATCTGAAACCAAACCACCAGATTCCATTACACTTTTAGCTTTTAGACCTAATTCAGTACCTTCACGAATCGCAGCACGGAGCATATCACCGGTTGAAATTTGTGGGACATTGTAGCGCTTACAGATCAACTGAGCCTGAGTCCCTTTGCCTGCTCCAGGTGGTCCGAGTAAAATAATGCGCATAAAAAACATCCTCATTTAAAACAATGAATATGAAGTCCGGCAGAAAAAGTCTCGTTAATCTTCAATAGATCCTGCCTGACATCGAATTATAAGAAAGCCACAAACAAATGTATTGTACCAGCAATAAATCCGGTTACCCCACCTAGTACAATAAGAATCCACTCATCCTCCTGAAATGCAGGACGTAATAAATTCTGAAATTCTTTTGGTGTCAGTTCGCGAATACGCTCTTTAAACATTTGAAAAATCTTCTGTGCCCGGCTTGCGTTCAGTGCTGGGTCACATACGGGTCCCATCGTAATTTCAATTGAACGATCAATCAAGTCCGTCTTTAATCTTGCGTACTCTCTTGGCCCTAAAGAAAGCTGTAAAGAGGTGCGAACTAACGGAGTTTCCATGATTTCGTTAATATGACGCTTAACAATGCGGCGCGTTTTATCTTTACGCGGCCCGTACATCATTTCGGTCATAATCGATTTTAACGTGATCAAATCTTCTGTGACTACGCTCGAAAACACATCAGAGACTTCCTCTTGACGCTTCATAAAAGCGCCTTGGACATTATAGGTCCCAATTCGAAGAACTGGTACAATCCATGGAAACTTACGATCTTTTGTTAATCTAAAAATCTGTGGATAACGAATATAATGCGGCTCAATTGGGTTAAATACCATCCAGATTGCGATCCAGTTAGTTAAAAAGCCCCAAATTGCAGCCCAAAATGGTACTGTCCAGTGCCATGGTACTACAAACCAAACCACCATTTGGAAAATACCAAAGAACATCCCAATCAGTGCACTAATATGCCAAATAAAGTTAATTTCTTTTTGACCCACCTTTAAGAACATACGTACCATTAAACGGCGATCACCTTCCATCTGGCTCACGACCATTTCACGCATGTTAACCAGTGACTCTACATTCATGGTCAGCTCAGTCACTAATTCTTTTAACACACCCGGCAATTGCTTATGTGCTTGAGCATAAATACGGCGTTTAATTGAATAAGGTAAATTTTCCCAAAGTACGGCATTACGATCGATCATGACTTCATCAATAAGATGTTCAAGTTCAAAACCGACTTGTTCACCAATAATACGCGCCATATCTTCAGGATCCATTGCTTCTAAAAATTCACGCAATGAGCCTAATTTAGATAAAGTGTTATCAGTAATAATTCCAGAGATACGTCCTGCTTTACGTGGCACGATACCTTGCCAACCTACTGGCAATGGTCCTAAATGGAATCCCCAAAATTTAATTGGGTAAAATACCATTTTTAAAGCCATCCACACATGTGCCCATGTGACAAAAGCCGTTACGGGAATAATACTCAAAACGGCCCAAAAATCAGGTCTGTGTAAAAAGGTCTGCCACAATCCACTGACGTACTCTAACATGTAAGACTCTCGTATTTATTTGTGCTCTGCTTATGGCGAGTTAACGATAAACTGCTTTGTTTTATAAACCAAAACTTAGAGAATAAGAAAATTGAATTTGTGGTTTCGTATCTGCAGCAACATTTCCGTTCTGGTCGGTTAATTTTTCAGCTGCACCGATACCCACACTAAAAGTGCTAATTCTTTCTGAATTTAACCACACATAGGCCAAATCAACACCAGCACCTAAACGGGATTTAAAATCACCATCGACCTCTTTACTATCAAGATGACCAGCATAGAAACCGATATAGTAACCATTTTTGTCTGTGCCAGTAAGATAATAAGGATATCGGAAGCCAACTTGACCACCAGCGGTTTTGTCACCATTCAAAAATGCGCCGGCTTTCGCATAGGCAATACCATATGGATTTACCCACTCACCGTTAAGATGTAATAATTTTTGAGTAACTCCGGCACCCACATTCCAAGTAGATGCATTATGTCCTGCTAATTTTGCTTCCGGAAGAAACGAGTAGTCTTGAGCATGGGCCCAACTACTTACTGTCAAAACTGCAAGTAAGGGATAAATTTTTCTCATTATTTTCTCCATTTTCCCTAATCGTATGGTGAGAACAACCCTATTCTATTGAATGAGAGACTTTAACAGAATTATTTTGCTTCTTATATACAAGTATCTACAATTTTGTTGTCTGCAAAGTCAAAAAGTATCTTATTAAAATGCAATGAAACTTTGAAAATTATGCAATATTTTAAGTGCTCTTGCGTTAGAATAAGCAGCTATTTTTCTACCCTATGTCATTAAGTCGATCCTTATGAAACAGCACTTTCCTTTAAAAGATATCCAGCAAGAAAAGCGCATTTATCGAGGTCGTATCTTTTTTGCCGTAGGGATCGTGACCATCTGTTTATTAGTTTTAATTAGCCGATACGCTTATCTACAAATTTTTCACTACGACGAATTCTCGACTGCATCTGACAAAAACCGAATTCGCTTGCAACCACTTCCACCTGCTCGTGGTTATATCTATGACAGAAACGGTGTATTACTAGCAGATAACTATCCTGTTTTTACAGCAACTTTAAGTAAAACAGATGTAGAAGATGTTGATAGTGTCATTGAGCAATTACAGCCTATTTTAGATTTAACGCAAGAAGATATTGACCGTTTTAAAAGCCGTATAAAAACTGCCCGTAAAACTGAACGCGTCGCGATTAAACTTAATCTAACTGAAGCCAATATTGCTAAATTTAGTGAAGCCAAATATAAGTTTCCGGGTGTTAGAATCGAGACACAAATGACTCGCTATTATCCACACGGTGAATTATTTGCTCACGTGATTGGCTATGTCGGGCGTATCAACGATAAAGAATTAAAAAGTATTGATAAAGACTTATATGCTGGGACCAACCTAATTGGAAAAATTGGCGTTGAGAAAAGCTATGAAGACCTATTGCATGGAACACCGGGTTATGAATCTGTTGAAGCAGATGCACATAGTAATGTATTACGTCATTTAGGCCGTAAAGACCCTACTCGCGGTAATGACCTCTATTTATCTTTAGATTACGGTTTACAAGTTGTCGCTTCTCAGCAGCTCGCAGGTCGTCGTGGAGCTATTGTCGCTATTGATCCTCGTACAGGTGAAATTCTAGCTTTAGTGTCTAGTCCAAGTTTTAACCCTAATTTGTTTGTGACAGGCATTAGTCATACTGACTACAGTTCACTACGTGACAATTTAGACCAACCTCTTTATAACCGTGCTGTGCAGGGTGTATATCCCCCTGGTTCCACCATTAAACCAATGGAAGCAATGGGTGGCCTACACTACGGTATTGTAGACTGGTCAACGGCAATTTCTGACCCTGGTTATTTCCATCTACCAGGTGATTCACATAAATTCCGTGACTGGAAAAAATCTGGTCATGGCATCGTGAACATGCATAAAGCCATCATTATGTCATGTGATACCTATTTTTATATTCTTGCCCATCAAATGGGTATTGATCAAATGAACCAATGGATGCGCCAATTTGGATTTGGTCAAAAAACAGGTGTCGATTTACCAAGTGAAAGTGAAGGCCTTTATCCAAGTCCTGAATGGAAAATGCGTACGCGTAAAGCGAAATGGATGAAGGGTGAAACTATTTCTGTCAGTATTGGTCAAGGCGCGTTTACAGCCACTCCATTACAGCTTGCGATGGCAACAGCAATTACGGCAAATCATGGTTCTCATGTAACGCCTCATGTTTTACGCGCAACGCATGGTGCAAAACCATTTACAGTACGTAATGCGCCTGATGGTAAAATCAAATTCAACGGCACTGATGAAGACTGGATTCAAATGCGTGATGCCATGATTGATGTAATTCAATCAGGTACTGGCCGCGGTATTCGTACTCCCCTCTACCAAATTGCAGGGAAAACAGGTACAGCACAGGTTAAGAGTATTGCACAGGGTAAACGCTATAACGAAGCAGCCTTGAGTGAACGTCAACTTGACCATGGTTTATTCGTTGGATTTGCCCCTGCTGAAAAACCTGAAATTGCGATTGCAGTTATTTGGGAAAATGGTCGTCATGGTGGTTCAGCTGCTCAACTTGCAAGACCTGTCTTTGATTACTGGCTATTAACTCGTAAGAAAAACCCGATTCGTCCAGCAAATCACCAAGTCAATGGCGGGCTAATGACGGCAGGAATTAAACCAGGTGAACTTCCAAGCGGCGGTGAAAGTTCTGGTCCAGCATCAGCTACAGCTACCACTAACAAACCAGCAACATCAACACCGCAAGCTGCTCCTGCTCGTCCTGCTACCAATGAGGCCGATGAATAATGAAAAATCAATTACGTATAATTGGCGGCGAATGGAAAAGACGAGTACTTCCTTTTGCTAGCATTGATGGTTTACGCCCAACCCCAGATAGAGTACGCGAAACTTTATTTAACTGGCTCATGTGGGATATTCAAAATACTCAAGTTCTCGACATCTGTACAGGCTCTGGTGCATTAGGTTTTGAGGCTCTGTCACGTGGTGCTGCATCTGTTTATATGATTGAACCCGACAAAACTCAGGCACGTTTTTTAAAAGATAATATTGAACTATTAAAAGCCCAAAATTGTCACCTAATTAATGCCACTGCTCAACAAGCTCTACCCCGCTTAAAAGAACAGTTTGATGTAGTCTTTTTAGATCCGCCTTATAGTCTTGATCTATGGCATGAACTCTCGAACTTGGCCGAGCCTCATATTAAAAAGAATGGATACATTTATGTTGAAGCTGACCGAGATTTAGCTCAGCTTCAACTTCCCGCAACATGGCAACAAGTTAAAACCACTAAAGCTGGCACAGTCCACGCTGGGCTTTATCAGAAAATTTAAACATGTAGGATTTTATGGCAAATTAATTTACCTGATCTATTTATTTGAATTAGATTATTTTTATTTCATATTTCAGAATAAATAGATCGTAAAAAATCGTATGAGTTGACCTCGATCATAAGGAAAACTCGAAATATATTCATAACCAATTTTCAGTCTTGGATTAACACTATAATTAACCCCATATCCAACTGAAATGGATAAATCTTGAATATTAATATGATTCGTAAAACCATTACTGTTTTTATTCTGAAGTTGCCCAGTATCATAGGCTGTATAATTATAAATTACCCAACGCTCATTTGAATAAAACTCGTTTTTGAGCACATTATAGTTATTAACTTCATCATCATGCTCAATGGCTAACCGCCTTTGTTCCAAGTTTAAATCTGATTGATCTAACAACTGGTCTGTATCTAGTAAAGTAGAATCACTTTCTGGTTGAAAAAAATCATAAGCCTGAACATATCCACTGTAAAAGATAATCAGCGCTATAAAAACAGTATCAATATTTTTATGCACACACATTTTATTTTGCAAATCCAAAAAGGTAGCTTAATGCTACCTTTTTTTGCAAGGTTTTAATTAACTTAAACCAATTACTGCTACAACTGCTGCACAGGTGCCAACAATTTTTTTGCCATATGGCACATAGCGTGTAAGCACGGCACCCAAGATCAATCCACCCAAATAGATGAGCGCCATACCAGCAACCATACCAGTTACTAATGCAACAATATGCCCTGCATGTGCTAACTCAACACCATGAGCCATACCATGGAAACTTGCAAGCAAAGCCGCAGCAATTGGTAGAACTTTATTTGATTTTGTCCATAGAGCAATTGCTGTAATAACTAAAGAAGCAACAATGCCGTATTCAGCTATATTAACTAGTACCAAACCTTGAGCACCTATTAAAAAGCCTACAATTAAGGTAGTACTTAAGGCAATGACTCCAGCAATTTTCCACTGTTTAGCAGCTGACCACAACAAGACACCAAAACCCAAAGCCATGACTAAATGATCTAGACCGGTAAACGGATGAATAAAGCCTGCCATAAAACCAGAATGTGCATGGTCATGTCCCGGATGGGCCATTGCAAGTGCTGGCAATAATGAAAGGAGCGCTACATTCCATTTTTTCATGAAGTCCATAATCTCTCCTTAAGCTTTAAACAGCCCTTGTTTCTCAATAAACTGAATAATTTCTTCAAGACCATCTTGTGTTTTCATGTTTGAAAATAAGAATGGCTTTTCTCCGCGCATACGTTTTGCATCTTGGTCCATGACATCAAGGTTTGCACCGACCATTGGCGCAAGGTCAGTTTTATTAATAATGAGTAAATCTGACTTGGTAATACCCGGCCCACCTTTACGAGGAATCTTTTCACCGCCTGCCACATCAATAACATATAAAGTTAGATCAGAAAGTTCAGGGCTAAATGTCGCTGCCAAATTATCACCACCACTTTCAATGATAATAAGTTCTAAGCCTTCGAATTTTTCACACAAATCATCAATTGCAGCCAAGTTAATTGAAGCATCTTCACGAATAGCTGTATGCGGGCAACCACCAGTTTCTACCCCCACAATACGATCTGGTGACATCGCCTCATTACGGGTTAAGAAGTTTGAATCTTCTTTGGTGTAAATATCATTTGTCACCACAGCCATATTGTATTTATTACGCAAGGCTAAACATAAATTAAGAGTAAGTGCTGTTTTACCCGAACCTACCGGTCCACCAATTCCAACTCGTAATGGACTACGTTCTGTCATGATTTTTATCCTTTTTCCTAAACTTAAGATCTGAATAACCGTGAATATTGTGTTTCGTGTTTCATGCTCAGCATGGCATAACGAGGTAAAGCGCTGCTCAATTGTTCGTCATTAAGCTTCAAAGCTTTCTCTACCGCTTGTGGTACTAAACCATGTAAATGCCATAAAATTCTTTGCCCAGCCATTTGTCCTAAAGGAACAGTTTTTACTGCGGCTAAAACCTGATTTTCTAAAACAGTAAAGGTATAAGCAGTAAGTACATCCATGTCGTTGAGTTCAAGTCGGCCACAAAGCTGTGCATAGACTGGTACGAAACCAAACCGCTTTTTAACCTCAACTGTTTTTTTTAAAACATCTTTAATCCACGCATTTAAAGAAAATGCCAGCTGTTGAGATTCTGCCAAGAGTTCTTTACTTTCTCTGCTGGCCTTATACAAATTTGCCCATACCAGAAACTGTTCTGAGTCATCATGATATTGCATGAGACGCTTTAATACGGGCAACTCAAACCTCACCAACAACATCTCAAGCACTTCTTCAAAGTAAGCAATTGCCGAGGTTTCGTCATGTATTAGACCAATATCAATCGCCGTTTCCACACCTTGTGAATAACAATACGCCCCAACTGGCAATGCTGTAGAAGACAGTGTCAGCAGTTGCAGTAATTGCGCGGCACTATGAATGGACATGATGTAAAGCTTTGATTGGGCTTAAACGATGATCATGACTATGCTGCGCATAAGCACCACTTTCAGGTTCAAACGGATGATCAGTTTCTGAAACTGTAAGCCCTAACCCTTCCACCATTTCTGCAAGCACATGATCAGGCTCAAAATACAAAGCTGAAGGGGTCAACATTAATGGTACATGCCTATTACCTAAGTGATAGGCAGCTTTAAGCAAATCAAAATCGGTTTGAGCAGTGACTTGCATTAATCGCTCAGGTTTGGCATCAACACGTAATACATCGCCCTCTTGCGTTGCAATATATGAACCACTACGCAAAATGCCAGTACGCGGTAAATCAGCACCAATATCGACGCCACTCGTTAAAGCCGCTCGGAACCGTGATTTTTGACGGGTATCAAAAGTCAGTTCAACCGTTTCAAATGCCTGATCAGGAGAAATATCTTCAAGTCGTTGTGTGTAAATTTTCATTTAGCTTTTCTCTCCTTATTTATTTCTTTCATATCTAGAGTAATGAGGCAAATCATCTCTATAAAACTTATCAAAATAAGAAATAACGCTGAGCCATTGGTAACACGTCAGCAGGTTCACATGTTAATAATTCACCATCAGCCCGCACCTCATAAGTTTCAGGATGAACATGCATAACTGGACAATATGTGTTGTGCTTCATATCTGCTTTAGTAATTGCACGCGTGTTTTTACATGGGCTAATTAACTTTTTAAGATTTAGTTTATCAGCAACTTTTTCATCAATTGCCACTTGAGATAAAAAGGTAATACATGTGTTATGTACACCACGCGGATAGGCACCAAACATTGGGCGATAATGCACGGGTTGAGGTGTCGGAATTGAAGCATTAATGTCACCCATCGGTGCCGCTGCGATCATGCCACCTTTAATAATCATGGAAGGTTTTACACCAAAAAAAGCAGGCTTCCATAACACTAAATCAGCAAGTTTTCCGACCTCCACCGAACCAATTTCATGGCTTAAACCATGGGTAATGGCTGGGTTAATTGTATATTTGGCAATGTAGCGTTTAACGCGATTGTTATCATGAAACTCATTATCACCCTCAAGCGGGCCACGTTGAATTTTCATTTTATGAGCAGTTTGCCAAGTACGTAAAATCACTTCGCCCACGCGCCCCATCGCCTGAGAATCCGATGACATCATGGCAATGGCGCCTAAATCTTGCAGAATATCTTCAGCAGCGATGGTTTCACGGCGAATACGACTTTCAGCAAATGCAATATCCTCAGCAATTGCCGGATCTAAATGATGGCAAACCATGAGCATATCTAAATGCTCATCAATAGTATTGATGGTATAAGGACGTGTTGGATTAGTTGAAGACGGCAAGACATTACTTTGTCCAATTGCCTTTAAAATGTCAGGTGCATGCCCACCACCCGCGCCTTCGGTATGGTACGTATGAATCGTGCGATCTTTAAATGCAGCTAAAGTTTCTTCTAAAAACCCACCTTCATTTAAGGTATCTGTATGAATTGCAACCTGCACATCAAACTCGTCTGCCACACTCAAGCAGTTATCAATGGCTGCTGGTGTTGAGCCCCAGTCTTCATGTAGTTTTAACCCAATTACCCCAGCTTTAATTTGCTCTCGAATTGGATCTGGCAAACTCAAATTACCTTTACCTAGCAGGCCAATATTCATAGGTAAATCATCAATGGCTTGCAACATGGTCGCAATATGCCAAGGCCCCGGAGTCACTGTCGTTGCTGAAGTTCCAGCCGCCGGTCCTGTACCACCACCCACCATTGTTGTTGTACCCGACATAAGTGCTGTTTCAACTTGCTGTGGGCAAATCCAGTGAATGTGAGTATCAATACCACCTGCCGTTAAAATTTGCCCTTCACCCGCAATCACTTCTGTTGCAGCACCTAAAGGAATGGTAATGTCAGGTTGAATATCAGGATTTCCTGCTTTCCCTATTTTCCAGATTCGACCATTTTTTAAGCCAACATCCGCCTTTACAATCCCCCACCAATCGACAATCAAAGCATTGGTAATCACAGTGTCGGCAACTTCATCGGCTAAAAGTTGAGATTGCCCCATTCCATCACGAATGACTTTGCCACCGCCAAACTTAACTTCTTCACCATAAGTCGTTAGATCTTGCTCAACCTCAATAAAAAGCTCTGTATCAGCCAAGCGAATACGATCTCCAACCGTTGGACCAAACATTTCAGCATATGCACGACGTGACATTTTCATAACTTATTACTCATCTCTTTCATTATCGTTCTTATGTCTAGTCCAACTTGCCCATGACTCGGCCCGCAAAACCATATACTTCTCGCTTACCTGCCAAAGCAACAAGCTCTACTTCTCGACTTTGTCCCGGTTCAAAACGTATTGCCGTGCCTGCTGCAATATTTAACCGAAAGCCTTTCGCTGTTTCACGGTCAAACTGTAGTGCATCATTTGCTTCATAAAAATGAAAATGTGAACCCACCTGAATAGGCCGATCGCCAATATTAGCAACTACAACTTTTAAAGTTTGTCGCCCAACATTCAGCTCAATGTCTGTATCTGGAGTAATGATTTCACCAGGGATCATAAACGCTCCTTTTATACGATTGGCTGATGAACAGTGACTAACTTCGAACCGTCAGGAAAAGTTGCTTCGACCTGAACCTCAGCAATCATTTCTGGCACACCATCCATCACATCTTCGCGCTTTAATAAAGTTGTTCCGTAATGCATCAAGTCACTCACCGTCATACCGTCCCGCGCTCCTTCAAGCAAAGCAGCAGAAATAAAAGCGATAGCTTCCGGATAATTTAGCTTTAAGCCGCGAGCTTTACGGCGCTCAGCGACTAGCCCTGCGGTAAAAATAAGTAATTTATCTTTTTCTGTTGGATTGAGTTCCATATCTCTTTCCTAAATAGCATCTAACTTTCTTTAAGCAAAATACGTGCTCAAAAGCAGCATACTTGTTTTAATCGTTTTTTAAATACGCAATTTAACGTAACTTAGGTTCTCCAAATTCTCGGAAATTCTTCATCTAAATCAAACCAATAACGTCTTAATCTTGCTCTTATTGCCGCAAATGCATCATGGCAATGTCGGACATCATTTCCCAAGAAACGCGCACAAACCACATCATCTAATAATGTTAAAGTTACAGGTGCTTGCATACGCATCATCAATTCGCGAATGAGTTCGAGCTGTTGTTCTAAATAAAATGATGACCGATATTTCTCAGGTGCTACGGCCCAAAAACTTCCCATTACTGCTTGATTATTCATACCTAAACACGAACTAAGCCAACGGTCTTCACCCTCAAAAAACAATGTATCTGCAACCAATAATTTTTGTTCTCGCCACAACTTAAACTGGTTGTGATAACTTCCCTGCACAAAACGTTCAGCGCGTGCCTGCCGCCCGAGTACAAACATATCCCAGCCAATAAAACTGGCAGCAAGATCAAGATGAATATGAGTTTCTGAGTGTGCTAGAGCTCCGTCAAACAGCATCGTTTCTTGTGGAACCCACTCCAAAATAGACCGATCTCGGACATGAAGATGAATATGCTGAAAGGCCTGCTTCCCATTGGTTTTATACCACTTTCCCGCACCAGGAGTCGTTACAACCGCATGAGCTTGATCTTTGGTTTCAATTTGAAAAGTAAGATGATCTCCTCCTGCGATTCCTGCTGGAGGATGTACAATAATCGCATGACATACGCCTGTTTTTTCAGGCCAGAGCATTTTTTGCACCCTTACAGGGCCATGGTGTTTTCTGTGACTCATTATGGTGCGTGAATTTTCAAAACAAAATCCGAGCTCTAATCGCGCATACCAAAATGGTGCTAAAGAGTTTTTTGAAAACGTTTGTACCTGATTCATTCTGGTTCATATGTTCAAAATAAGTGCTTAAAGTTATAAGCAAAATACGCACCAAATATAAAAATAAGCAAAATGATAAAATTAGATACAATTTTTTGATTTTAATGAGTTAAAAAACAATCAATGTCTAACATAAAACCACAGTAACTCATGGAATTATTTATACAATAGCGCCCACCGTTGCTTCCATACTTGCTCTCCATGAAACTTTTTTTCGTGTTAACGCCACTTGTCTTTTTAACTGGGTGTATTTTTGGCCAATCTAGTGAGGTCAAACGTGCAGAGAAAATTCTCCATAATTTTGAATGTAAAAATGTTGAGACAAGTCAGATTGCAACAAGCTCAATTAATTCTTACTACCAACAGTCTTTAGCGGTAAGCAAAGAAAAGGCGACTTCATATGTAGAGAGTTATAAAAATGGTGAAGAGTTATTTGACATGCCGCTCGATGAAGTTTTAAAGCAACAATATCAACTTTATAAATCGGCTTGTGATTCTTTAGGTGGGGTTTCTTCTCAACCTTAATATATAAAGGTATTCACTTAATTTTTTAGTGGATACCTTTTTTAATTTTATATCTTTCTTTTTGATTAATTTTTACTCACTTTACCTTTTGTTAAAATTAAATTACATACTTAAACTTTTATTAGGCTCTTATATTTCATAGCCTGTTTACTTGTTTTTTATTTATTTTCCGAGGTTTAGATCATCATGAAAAAAACATTATTATCAGTAGCACTCTTAAGTATCCTTCTTGCCGCTTGTAGCAAAAATGAAAATAAAGCCGACACGACAACTCAAGCATCTGCTCCAGCGCAAACTACTGAAGCAAATAATAATGCTGTAGATACCGCACACACAGCTGAAAACTCACTCGATTGGGACGGCACATATAAAGGCACTCTCCCATGTGCGGACTGTGAAGGTATTAAAACTGAATTAGAACTTAAAGATGATAAAACCTACGAGCTAACCGAAACTTATCTTGGTAAAGGTGACACCAACCCATTTGAAACCCATGGTACCTTTACTTTCGACAAAGATAATACTTCAATTATTACGTTAGATGATAAAGGTCAAAACCGTAAATTCTTTATCGGTGAAAACACTGCAACTGCTTTAGATATGGAAGGTAAAAAAGTTGAAGGCTCTTTAGCTGAACACTATGTTTTGAAAAAATAATTTTTAATAATTAAAAAACCCGCTCATTTGAGCGGGTTTTTTTTTATGAATCAATTTTTAGTGAGCTGCGAATTGGTTCATTGTGTTTTTAGCATCGTCATGTGCTTTAAGAGCGTTGTCACCAGAGAAGATTTCTTTGTGATCATCACCGATGTCAGAACCCGCCATTGCTTGGTGTTTAACACAAGCGATACCACCGCGGATTTCTTTACGTTGTACGCCAGCAACATAAGCCAACATACCTTCAGAACCGAAGTAACCTTGTGCAAGCTCATGAGTAGAAAGAGCAGCAGTGTGGTAAGTTGGAAGTGTGATCAAGTGATGGAACACACCCGCTTCACGAGAAGCATCTGCTTGGAAAGTACGGATCTTGTCATCAGCATCAGCAGCTAATTCAGTGTTGTCATATTCAGCACTCATTAATTTAGCGCGGTCATATGCAGAAACGTCTTTACCTTCAGCAACCCAACGATCGTAAGCTTGTTGACGGAAGTTTAAAGTCCAGTTGAATGATGGGCTGTTGTTATAAACAAGCTTAGCATTTGGAACAACTTCTTTAACACGGTTAACCATGTGTGCGATTTCTTCTACGTTTGGAGTCGCAGTTTCGATCCAAAGAAGGTCAGCACCATTTTGTAAGCTAGACACACAGTCAAGTACAACACGGTCAATTTGAGTGTCAGCACGGAACTGATATAAGCCAGAAGGTAAACGCTTAGGACGGTGTAATTTACCATCACGCTTGATTAAGATTTCATCTTCTTGAGCATCAGCAATGTCAATTTCTTGAGTATCTAAGTAGCTGATGTATTGAGAAGCGATGTCACCTGGCTCTTTAACCACTGGGATTTTTTGAGTCAAGTCAGCGCCTTCAGAGTCAGTACGCGCAACAATGATACCTTCTTCAAGACCCATTTCTAAGAATGCATAACGTAATGCATGGATCTTAGCGATGAAGTCTTCGTGTGGAACAGTTACTTTACCAGCTTGGTGACCACATTGTTTAGCATCAGATACTTGGTTTTCGATTTGAAGCGCACAAGCACCAGCTTCGATCATTTTCTTAGCAAGTAAGTAAGTTGCTTCTTCGTTACCGAAACCAGCATCGATGTCCGCAATAATTGGCACAACGTGAGTTTCAAAGTTGTCGATTTGAGCTGTGATTTCAGCTGCTTTAGCAGTATCACCAGCTTCTTGTGCTTTTTTAAGCGCACGGAATAAATCATTTAATTCTTTTGCGTCAGCTTGACGTAAGAAAGTATAGATTTCTTCGATCAATGCAGGAACAGAAGTTTTTTCGTGCATAGATTGGTCAGGAAGTGGACCAAATTCAGAACGAAGAGCAGCAACCATCCAACCAGAAAGGTAGATATAACGTTTGCTTGTAGTACCGAAATATTTTTTGTTCGCAATCATTTTTTGTTGTGCGATGAAACCATGCCAGCAACCTAATGATTGAGTGTATTTGCTTGAGTCAGCATCGTATTCAGCCATATCACGACGCATAATCGCAGCTGTATACTTAGCAATATCTAAACCAGTTTTGAAACGGTTTTGAAGTTGCATACGAGCAGCATCTTCTGGGCTAATGTCTGCCCAAGTATTGCCGAATTTTGCTTTTAATTGACGTACTGCATCAATCGCTGTTTGATATGTAGTCATGATATTGTCCTGTATTCATTTTAGGATTTCATCGATTGAAGCCTAGAGTCACGTTACTTAAATTTCTTATGACACCAGCTGCTTCCTCATGAACACAGCTTAGACTTAGCCAATCAATTAATCCAATATCCTTTGTTAATCTTCAGTATTTATTTAAAAAATATACCAATAAATCGATATTATAGATAAAACCAAAAAACTTTAACACTTTGTTTATAAAAATAAAATTATCCTAAAGGAGTATAAAGTTTTATTCTAAAAACTCACTAAGTCTTATTTTTATACAATTTTTGGAGATTTTCCACTCATTTTTAAATCTAAAAGTCAATTGTAAATTAGGCTATTTTTGCCAATGCAACAAGTCAATTGATATGCTAGAAATTGAGAAGTTATTCATAAATATATTCTATTTAGATTTCTTTCATTCAAAACTAAGCAAAGACAGTAAAAACGTGCCTTTGAAACGTCTTTCCACCCTACTTAATTCCTACAAAAAATGTCGCTTTTCTCATCATTTTTTCACACAATGATCATTAAATATGGCATAATTTGAAACAATTTCAGGGTTTTATTTTCGGTATTTTTTTTATGAATCTGGAGCGAGTAGATCTTAATCTATTAATATATCTTGATGTACTTCTTCGTGAAAAAAATGTTACGCGCGCAGCCGAACAGCTTGGGGTGACTCAGCCTGCAATGAGTAATATTTTACGTCGCTTACGTAATTTATTTAATGATCCGCTTCTTATCCGTTCTTCCGAAGGGATGACCCCGACAGAACGTGCTCTTGAATTACAACCCCGTATTCGTGATGCCCTTTCTGATCTTTCCATGATTTTGGAACCCCGTACCGAATTCCGCCCTTATACAAGTAATCGCGTTTTCCGCATTATGACATCTGACTATGCCGAGGCAACTTTAGTCCCTCGTCTTGTCAAAGCTCTACGCTCTGAAGCTCCAAATGTTGTACTCGACTTTCTTACACCAAGTGATGTGTCTTATAGAGACATGGAACAAGGTAAAGTTGATCTTGCGATTAATAGATTTAATGAAATACCGCAAAGTTTCCACCAAGTGTTAGTTTGGCGTGATAGTTTCAGCTGTATTCTTAATGACAAACACCCTGCTGTAACCCATTTGAATCTCAAAAGTTATCTAGATGCGCAACATATCTGGGTTTCTAAAACGGGTATGGGCGTAGGTTTTGGTGTAAATCCAGACAAACAAGGCGGTTTAGGCTGGATCGATCAGGCATTAGAACGTATTGGTCAACGTCGTAAAATTTCTGTATTTACTCGTCACTACCAAATGCCAGCATTACTTGCTCAAAATGTTGACTTGATTGCCACCCTTCCAACTCGAATGGCACGCCTACAAACTCAAAATCCAAAACTGGTTATAAAAGATCCTCCTTTTTATATTCCAGAATTTGAACTTAAAATGGCTTGGTGCCCGTTATTACATCATCATCCAGCTCATCGCTGGTTACGCCAACTTATTTTATTTGTTGCTCGTCAAATGATTGAAGAAGAAAATCGTGAATTTCTAACCAACAATTCGCAATTTTCTCACTATTAAGTAAATTTTGATTTAATTGTCGATTTTAGACATTATCTTCAAGCGCTGAGCAATCAATCTGATTACCTCAGCGCTTTTTTGTGTTAAAACATAGTCATAATAATGATGAACCTCGGGTGATTTGTGAGTCTCTTTCAAAATATCATTATCATCGTACTGCTCATCATCGCAGCAGGCTTTTTATCTTTAACTGAAATTGCATTGGCTGGCGCCAGAAAAGTAAAGTTAAAAATTTTAGCCGAAGCTGGCGAAGAACGTGCCCAACAAGTACTTGATCTACAAGAACAATCTGCCGATTTTTTTGCAGCTTCTCAAATTGGACTAAATGCAGTTGCAATTTTAGGCGGTATTTTGGGTGAAGCTGCTTTTCGTCCCTTTTTTGTCACTTTAGTTGACCGCTTTTATGAAGGCCCTTGGACACAAACTATCGGTTTTGCCCTCTCCTTCACTTTAGTAACTTCTCTATTTATTTTATTTGCTGATCTCATGCCAAAACGCTTGGCAATGATTGCACCTGAAAAAATTGCAATTAGCGTTATTAACCCGATTCAAGTTTTTATTAAGGTATGTAAACCCTTAGCTTGGGGAATTAATGCTATTGCGAATCTGTTATTTCGCTTGTTTAAAGTCAATACAACACGCGAAGACAATATTACTTTTGATGATATTTCAGCGGTCATGGATGCGGGCGCTCAAGCCGGCGTACTTCAAAAACAAGAACACCACTTTATTGAGAATGTTTTTGAACTAGAAGAACGTACCGTACCTTCAAGCATGACGACACGCGAGAACGTCGTTTATTTCACCTTAAACGAACATGAAGATAGTATTCGTCAAAAATTAGCAGAATATCCTTACTCAAAATTTTTAGTGTGTAATGAAAATATTGATCAGGTTATTGGTTATGTTGATGCTAAAGATTTCTTAGTACGCATTTTAAATAATCAATCACCAACTCAATTAAATGAGTCTACCATTCGTACTGTACTCATGATTCCCGACACTCTCACACTCTCTGAACTACTTGACCGTTTTCGTTCTACAAAAGAGAAATTTGCTGTCGTTATCAATGAATATGCACTTGTTGTAGGAGTGATTACGCTAAGCGATATCATGATCACAGTTATGGGTGATTGGGTTACTCCTATTGAAGAAGAACAGCAAATCATTAAACGTGATAATAACTCTTGGTTAATTGATGGCAGCACACCAATTGATGACCTAAGACATGCTCTTGAAATTGATGAAATGCCTGATGAAGAAAACTATGAGACGCTCGCAGGTTTCATGATGTACCGTTTACGCAAAATTCCACGTCCAGCAGATTTTGTGGAATTTGGTGGATATAAATTTGAAGTTGTCGATGTCGACCATTTTAAAATTGACCAACTTCTTGTAACTCGAATTTTAGAACAAACCGAAACGCACTCATCAATTGATGAAAACTAATCGTTATTAATTTAAATGCCCCACAATTTAGTTGGGGTATTTTTTAAAACTAAATAACTTTTTTAAATATATGTAATAATTATTTTAGATTCATTTATTCAATTTGCTCTTTTAATCTAAAAGTATTATTATTTTATTTAACAACTCTATTAAAGCTTAAATACTGAAAATTAATAAAATAATCTATATCTCTTAACTGCCTATAAAGTGATTAAGCCCCATTTACATTGTAAACAAACTTATGTAACTTAGCTCAAAGTCAATCCCTAAATGCTTCTTCTTCTCATTTCAATCATCAAAATATATATAATTAAAAAAAATGCCATATAATTTTTATTTTTATAATACCTTTATATTATTTTATAATAGCATTCATTTATTATAAAACCATTATAACCTTAATATATATGTTCAGTATTTCATCTAAATATACCTATCCAAACGAATATATATTAACCAAATAAACTAAATATATTATTTGTCTTTTTAATAAAAATTAATAAGAATAACCAAGGTCAGAGTTTTGAATAAACTTGTTCAGTAAAACTATAGGCAAAGGATTGATTGTATGCTGACATTACTTGGTGTTGGCATGATTTTGTGCTTCATGTACTTAATCATGTCCAAACGTTTAAGCCCTATTATTGCTTTAATTCTCATCCCGTTTATTTTTTCTCTCATTGCTTGGGGCCTAGGTCATTACTTTGAAAGTTTAAGTCACATTGAACTTAAAGGTCTCAGTGAGATGATGCTGGATGGCATCAAAAAATTAGCGCCAACTGGCGTAATGCTTTTATTCGCAATTTTATATTTTGCCTTAATGATCGATGCAGGTCTTTTCGACCCACCGGTTAAATGGATTTTGAAAAAAGTTAAAGGCGATCCTTTAAAAATTACTCTAGGAACTGTCTTTTTAACCACTCTTGTTTCTTTAGATGGTGATGGCTCAACCACCTATATGATCTGTGTGGCTGCAATGTTGCCACTTTATCAACGTCTAGGAATGAACACACTCATCATGACTGCACTTATGCTGTTATGTAGTGGTGTAATGAACTTAACGCCATGGGGTGGTCCTACTGCTCGTGCTGCAAGTGCGTTACAAGTTGATCCAAGCCATATTTTCGTACCGATGATCCTTCCAATGATCATTAGTATTGGTTGGTTATTCTTCTTGGCATATTTATATGGCCGTTATGAGCAAAAACGTTTAGGCGTGATTGAGCTTGAAAGTCATCATGGTGACAATATTACCGTGTCGAAAGACCCTGAAGCGACGCGTCCACATTTACGCAAAGTAAATATGGTACTTACTATTATTCTCATGATTGCATTAATCAAAGGCATTTTGCCAATGTCAGTGTTATTCATGCTAGCGTTCTGTATTGCAATGCTGATTAACTATCCTGATGTTGATATGCAGAAAAAGCGTATCGCAATGCATGCAGATAGTATTTTAGCTGTTGTAGGTTTAATTTTCGCTGCAGGTATTTTCACAGGGATTTTATCTGGTACAGGTATGGTTGAGGCGATGTCTAAAGAATTCGTCGCAATGATTCCTCCAAGCATGGGTCCATATCTTGCACCGATTACCGCTTTAGTCAGTATGCCTTTGACATTCTTTATGTCAAATGATGCATTCTTCTATGGTGTTTTACCAATTCTTGCTGAAGCGGCTTCACATTACGGTATTAGCCCAGAAGCTATTGCTCGTGCATCAATTGTAGGCCAGCCAGTGCACTTGCTATCGCCTCTTGTTCCATCAACTTACTTGTTATGCGGTCTTGCTAAAGTTGACTTTGCAGATCATCAAAAGTTCACATTTAAGTGGGCATTTATAACATGTATGGTTTTGATGGGCACTGCATTAGTGATTGGCGTTTTCCCGCTCTTTAGTACACTTTAATTATTCCCTATAAATAAAAGCCCCAAACGGGGCTTTTATTTTTATTTATTTATATATTCAATCATGGCGTCTAAGAACGCATGAAAGTGCAAGCTAATATCTTCTTCTAAAATTTTATAGGCATTATCAAATTGCACCATTGGCCAACCTTCTTTCCAAAATGGGAAGATGTCATGTAAGTCATGAGTAACTATTGCATCTTCTCGAACAATCGCTTGTGAAATTTGTGCCAAAACTTGCGCTGTTTCTGCACCATCAATAGCTAAATAATCAATACCACGCGCTTTTAAAATACGAATTCGATCTTTTTTATAGCGAATTTTTTTAGCTTGAGCTGCATTTAAACCTAGTGCAAGAGTAACTGCCTCTACAAACTTTTCTTCAAAATTTGTATTCAGTGCCACTAAGGCCTGTTTATGTGCTTCCTGACGTCCTGCTTTTCCCCCGTTACGGATGATCTCATTTGCTTCCGTATCTAGCTTATCTTTTTTCATCGACTGTAAAATGTCTAAAATTTCGATATCGCTTAAAGATTCAGGAGATTGCTCAAACATAGGAGTCTCTATACATACAACTAAAGGCGTATTCTCTCATAAAAGCGATACTAAAGCAGAGTAAAATTTTAAATAGCCCATTATCTTGACTATTTTTATAGTCCTAACTTCATAGACTACACTCATAAAATCAAATAATTCTTTGGTTATAATTTTAATTATTTGCCAAATTAATTTTACCCTGATAATATTATTTTACCCAGATAAAAATATATGGCTAAAATGAATACTAAAATCACCTATACTGCCTTCACTGGAAGCACGCTTATTGCGAGTGACTCCCTCATTGAACTTGCAAAAAAACTCAAAGATCTTCCGAAAACAACGGAAAATATTCTGATTTTTAATGATCAAACAGGTCAACAAATTGATCTTGATCTTTCTGGTTCGGAACAAGAATTTCATCAACGTTATGCTGAACCGGAAGAAATTAAAAAAGTTGGACGACCTAAACTCGGAGTAATTTCTCGTGAAATCACTTTACAGAAAAAACATTGGGATTGGTTAGATCAACAAAGTGCGAGTGCATCAGCAGTAATTCGTAAGTTAATTGATAAAGAGTTAAATAACCCAAATTCTGAAGGTAATATTATGCTCGCTAAACAAGCCATCGACCGTTTTATGTCTGCCATGTTGGGCAATATGCCAAATTACGAAGAAGCAACACGTGCCTTATATCAAGGCGATCAAGATATATTTTTAAAAATGATTCAGAGCTATCCTAAAGATTTAAGAGAATATTTAACTTTAAAAACTCAAAGTATTTTCTAAACCCAATAAAAAAACCCGCTTACGCGGGTTTTTTCAAAATCAATTCAGTCTATTAAAGACGAACTAATTCCACAACTTTTTCAGCTGCCTCTTCAACGGTTTCAGCAGTAACTTCTGTATCTGTACCATCCACAGCCGTAGTAATAACTACAACACCTGTCTCACGCAATAAAGTAATTTGATCAGCAGTTAAGTTGGCTTTTGCAATCGCAACTACACCTTGTTGGATCAATAAACTTTCTAAAACTTGAGCTTTCTCGATTAACTGTGCAGAAATCCCAATCACCGCTGGCTTTTGGCCCAAACGTGCAGCACGATCTTCAGCTGTTACAGGATTGCTATGTGCAGTCCATTCAACAGCAGCTTCAACCATACCAGCACCAACAGTTACGTTGCTTAAGCGGTCAATGAAAATGAATGAACCTGTATAACGAGAATCTTGATATTGATCAAACACAACTGGCGCATCGAACTCAACTACAACATCTGCAATTGCATTTAACTCAAGCTCTTCCACATGAGTATGTTCAAGTGTATTCACATTCACTCGATAGTGAATATTAGTGACTTTAGCAGGAACAGTCTGGGTACCAATCTTAACGTTGTATAACTTACCTTTCACGAGCGGATGTTCATTCATCCACACCACTGAAGCACGAACACTACGTGAAATTAACGGTTGCTCGCCAGCACGTACCAAAACGTTACCACGGCTAATATCAATTTCATCATTCAGGGTCAATGTAACCGCTTGACCCGCTACAGCCTGCTCAAGGTTTCCATCAAAAGTAACGATTTCTTTAACTGTTGAACGCTTACCTGATGGCAGTGCAACAATCTCATCACCAACATTGATTTCACCTAAAGCAACGGTACCCGCAAAACCACGGAAATCAAGATTTGGACGGTTTACATACTGAACAGGGAAACGGAATTCGTGTTTATTCGATTCACGACTGATTTCCACCGACTCAAGAATGCTCATCAAGGTTTGACCCTTGTACCAAGGCGTATGAGCTGACGGGTTTACAACGTTATCGCCATTTAAAGCAGAGATTGGTACAAACTGAATATTGGCTGGACGACGATCACCTAATTGGCTTACGAAAGCATCATATTCAATCTGAATTTCAGTGAAACGTTCAGGTGAATATTCAACCAAGTCCATCTTATTGATTGCAACAACGATATTTTTAATACCAAGCAAACTTGCAATAAACGTATGGCGACGAGTTTGAGTTTGCACACCATAACGCGCATCAATCAAGATGATTGCCAAGTCCGCAGTTGACGCACCTGTTGCCATGTTACGTGTATATTGCTCATGTCCCGGGGTATCCGCAATAATAAACTTACGCTTTTCTGTTGAGAAATAACGGTAAGCTACGTCAATGGTAATACCTTGTTCACGTTCAGCTTGAAGGCCATCTACCAGTAATGCCAAGTCTGGTGCATCACCCGTAGTTCCTACTTTTTTACTGTCACGCGTTACTGCTTGCAATTGATCTTCATAAATCAATTTTGAATCGTAAAGTAAACGCCCAATAAGCGTACTTTTACCATCATCTACGTTACCGCAAGTCAAAAAGCGTAGAAGGTCTTTTTGTTCATGTTGCTTTAAATAGGCCAAGATATCTTGGCTGATTAATTCTGATTGATGAGACATTGCTCAAACTCCACAAATTTAGAAATTGTCTTAGAAATAGCCTTCTTGCTTTTTCTTTTCCATTGAGCCCGCTTCATCATGGTCAATCATACGACCTTGACGCTCAGAACTCGTGGCTAAAAGCATCTCTTGGATAATTTCAGGTAACGTATCTGCTTCAGACTCAACTGCACCAGTTAACGGGTAACAGCCAAGCGTACGGAAACGTACAGACTTCATCTGTGGAACTTCACCCTCTTTTAAGCGCATACGTTCGTCATCAACCATGATTAACGTACCACTACGCTCTACCACTGGACGAACAGCAGAGAAATAAAGAGGAACAATTTGAATATTTTCTAAATAGATATATTGCCAGATATCCAACTCTGTCCAGTTCGATAATGGGAATACACGAATACTTTCGCCTTTGTTCACTTTACCATTGTAAAGGTTCCAAAGTTCAGGACGTTGGTTTTTAGGGTCCCAACGGTGTTTACTATCACGGAATGAATATACACGCTCTTTCGCACGTGATTTTTCTTCATCACGACGTGCACCACCAAAAGCAGCATCAAATTGATATTTATCCAAAGCCTGTTTTAAAGCTTGGGTTTTCATAATATCTGTATATTTTGAACTACCATGATCAAATGGGTTGATCCCAGCTTCACGGCCTTCTTTGTTCTGATGAACAATTAAGTCAAAACCATGAGTTTTTGCCATGTTATCGCGAAACGCGATCATGTCTTTAAATTTCCAACCCGTATCTACATGTAATAATGGGAATGGAAGCTTAGCTGGATAAAATGCTTTTAACGCAAGATGAAGCATAACAGCCGAGTCTTTACCAATTGAGTAAAGCATGACTGGGTTTTCGAATTCTGCAGCAACTTCACGGATAATATGAATGCTTTCAGCTTCAAGTTGCTTGAGATGTGTGAGTCTTGATTCAGTCATGAACACGTCCTTCTCTATCCATTTTGCCCATAAAATCTAGAAGTAGTATTAAACCACCACCTAGAAGACCATGTGGAGGAACGAGTGCCATAACAACTCCAATTTTTCGTGATAGATAATCCAACCACAAGCCTTTATATGGCTTATAGCATTAGTTATGCATTATAGTGATTTAAAACCGATTCCTTTTGCTTGTTTTTTCATATTGATATTCGATTTAATCATATACATGTAATATGCTGATTCACTTGCATAACTTGGTAATCCTAGCTTGTGTAGTCAACTTAAGCAAATCATGTTCTAGTCTTTATATTTCTTTAAAAACCATAAAAAAGAGAAGCTTTGATGGCTTCTCTTTTCTAAAACATGATCTAATCTTAGAAACCAAACATTTTACGTTCTAATGGAATTTCAATACCAATAGATGCACCTGCATCATTACCCTCAAGATCCGAATCACTTACCCATCCATTAATTTTTAATGGAAGATCAGGTTTGATGAAATGCGTCCACGTTAAATCAAGTGCTTTAATTTCATCATCTTTAGGGAATGCTTTATTGATTGCCAAGTTAGATTGGTTAACTTTAACCACCATAGCGCGCCCACTTAAACGGTTCATGACATCAAAGCGGATATCGCCACCTACCGAATACATTTGCCCATCACCGCCCATCGCATGGCCTAACGAGAAACCATGTTGGTAATAGCCATCTTTATATGTTGAATGAGAATAAGAGATACCTCTTACATCACCATTAGTACGCGTATCTGCCCACTCTGCATAAAGTTGGTACGGCATGTTATTGTAGCTAGATGAATAGTCCACACCAGCTAAGTACATTTTCTTAGAAGGTAAACCACCTGCTTCATCTTCACCTACATATTGTCCATATAAACTGACTGGAACTTGGAATAGCGGTTGCAGCAATAAACGACCATCAAAGCCAGCAATTTGGTTTGATGGATCTGGTTCGCCAGTTCCGCCATTATCTTTATTACCAACAAATGCATCCCATAACGAACTAAGACTTTCAGGACGGCCATCTCCACCCCACTGAATAGCACGCGATGCACCTAACTCGATATATGGTAATGGTTGTGCAGTTAAACGTAATCCAATTAATTTAGCATCAGGCACTGCTTTATAATCATCTAATTGACCAGCAAATGCTTGGTATTGCCAAGGTCCAATCCAAGACAACCATTTTGTCTCAAAAGCATTTTGCACAGCACGTTGTGCAGTTACCCCATAAACTGGTCGACTAGCATCACCACGAATTAAGCTACCATCGTGTCCAGGTCCCCACCATGTTGGAATTTGACCTGCAACTATCCATTGATTCCAAAGTTTACCAGCGACATATGAACCTTCAACATTAACGTCTTGTCCATTATCAATTTGAGGATCTTTTTCTGCATTTACTCGGATTTTAGCATCCCAGTTTTCACCGCCAGCATTAAACTCTAATGAACCTTGATATTGAGCTTTTTGGTTATCACCGAATGCTTGAGGAATATTTTTGATATCAGTTTCAGCAAAAGCACCCACTTTAACTGTATTGTTATCTGCTTTTAATGCATTAAGTACTGAATTAATAACTTTTTGTTGAGCTGGATGCGTCACTTTTGCTTGAGAAAGTGCTCTTTGAATTTCATCACCACTTAACGGCCAAGTTGAGGTGCTAATACTGATAACACCTTGTTGATTTAACCAGTTTAAGTCGGTACGTAAGTCTTCATTATTTAGCACTAAACCTTGTGCAAAAATAGCGGATGAAGCAGTTGCCAATATTGCAATCGAAAGTGTTTTTCTTAGAAACATGCCAGCCAATTCTCAAAGTTATTTATGAGCAACACCTTAAATTTTTTATCACAACTTTGCAATTGTTAAACTGTGCAATTACATTTTTTAACGCTATCTTAAGATTAGTATAAGTAGGTAAGTTTCTAGATATAAAAGGTAATAAAAAAGGCAGTATAAATACTGCCTTTTTGCATCTTAGAAGATTAACCTTCTTTACGGCGCATATGCGGGAATAAAATTACATCACGAATACTTGGTGCGTCAGCAAATAACATAACCAAACGGTCAATACCAATACCTTCACCTGCTGTTGGAGGTAAACCATATTCAAGTGCTTCAACAAACTCTGCATCGTAATGCATTGCTTCATCATCACCAGCGTCTTTTTCAGCAACTTGCGCTTGGAAACGTTCAGCCTGATCAATCGGGTCATTTAACTCGCTGAAGCCATTTGCTAACTCACGACCACCGATGAAGAATTCAAAACGATCTGTAACGTGTGGATTGTCATCATTACGACGCGCCAATGGAGAAGTTTCCGCTGGGTAATCAGTAATAAATGTTGGCTGACGAAGTTTATTCTCAACTGTTTCTTCAAATACGATTGTTTGAAGCTTACCTAAACCAAAACCTGGCTTAACTTCTTCTTTCAACTCTTCACGAATAAATTTTGCAAGAAACTCGCGATCACTTACATTTTCAGGTGTGAACTGCGGGTTATTCTCTAAAATCGCATCGAACATAGAGATTTTCTTGAATGGTCCTTTGAAGCTAAATACTTCACCTTGGTAAGGAACATCAGTTGTACCTAGAATATCCAAAGCCAACTTTTCAAGCATATTTTCAGTCAATGCCATTAAGTCTTTATAATCAGCATATGCCTGATAAAACTCGATCATCGTGAATTCAGGGTTGTGGCGTGTTGACACCCCTTCATTACGGAAGTTACGGTTGATTTCGAACACACGCTCAAAACCACCAACCACTAAACGCTTCAAATAAAGTTCAGGCGCAATACGTAAGAATAAAGGCATATCCAAAGCATTGTGATGTGTTTCAAATGGACGTGCAGAAGCACCACCCGGAATCACATGCATCATTGGCGTTTCAACTTCCATGAAACGCTCGTTATTTAAGAACGCTCGGATACCAGCAACAACTTTGGCACGGATTTCAAAAGTTTTACGTGTTTCTTCATTCACAATTAAGTCAAGGTAACGTTTACGGTACTTAACTTCTGTGTCATTTAAGCCATGAAATTTATCTGGTAACGGACGAAGAGATTTTGTAAGAAGTTCAAAACCTTCAAGATGAACATATAAGTCACCTTTGCCTGAACGTCCGATATAACCTTCGGCAGCAATAATGTCACCAAGATCTAAACCTTTAATGGTTTCAAGAATATCTTTTGGTAAGCCTTTACGGTCAACATATAACTGAATACGACCTGTCATGTCTTGAATCACCATGAAAGAACCACGGTTTAACATGACACGGCCAGCTACTTTTACATAGACATGCTCAGCGCTTTCAATTTGTTCTTTCGACTGATCTTTAAATTGTTCTTGTAGATCAGCTGCGTAATGTTCACGCTTAAAAGTATTTGGCCAAGGACTCTTTCCAGTTTCCTTCGCAACATCTTGGATTTGCTTTAATTTGGCATGACGCTGTGCAATTAAATCGTTTTCGGAAATAGTTGGTTCAGAAGTCGATTGAGCGTTTTGTTGCGTCATCTCTGCCTCGATTAAGTAAAAATGAAGTGGCATAGCTTAACAGATTGCAGGAGTTTTTCGAATGATTTCAATCAAACAAAAATGAAAAAAGACAATTTATAGAAAAGAGCAGTACTTTTTAAAGGCAAAATGACTTAGACCAATCGCTAAGATCATTTTTTAAAGCTTTTAGTAAAATATAAAAAAATCCAAATAACCTCGATATTCACAGGCCCTATTTGCCTTGTATTTTATCAATGAGATTGTGTCGTAAATAATGAAAATTCTATTTTTACATGGCTTGGATTCTTCTCGTGAATCAACAAAGTTCCACGCCATTTTACATCCTGAAAAGTTTTGTATTGACGTTGATTATCGCAACCTAAGTTATGCATCTGTTGAGTACTTTTATCACCAAGCTATTCAGACGATCAAACCAGATTTACTGGTTGGTCACAGCCTTGGAGGATATTGGGCCTTAAAAACTGCCGCTCAACATAAATTAGCTGTGATTGTGGCAAATCCAAGTCTTACGCCTAGTTTTCGACCTGATTATCCTCAGCTTTCCGAAAAGGAACTTACCCTCTCTAATCCTAAAATGGCTTATTTAGAATTAGGAGATGAGCAACTTGATATGTATCAGGTTCAAGAAAAACTTGCGCCCTACATGAATATTGAAACCTTTGAAGGCGGACATCATCGTTTGGCCTATCCTTCTCGTATCAATGATTTGATTATGAAAATTTATAAAAAATATTTGGCTTAACTTGATGCCAATTACCTATTTTCCTTCTGCCAATTTCTTGATGACATCAAATCCTTGAACGAAGCCACTTTTCAACATGCCCATGTATTCAGGTAAGGTGGCTAATTCGACTTTTAAAGTAGTTACACTATCGTGCTGGCTCAAAAAATATTTTTCTTGGGAACCACTCCAGCCTTTAACTTCTTCACTTTCTAAATCTTCCTTACCGTCCTTAATCATTCCTAAATGTTTAAAAATCAATATTTCCGGCTTTTTCAATTCTTCAATGGTGGAGACCATGCCATTGCCTTCACCATCTAGAAAATAAGTTTTACCACCGATTTGCCAATCGGTACGCATTGAAGAGTCTGGGGCAAAGAATTTTGTCCAAGCATTATATGTCTCGTTATTCCAAAGTAATTCCCATACTTTTTCTATAGGCGCCTCAATTTCTACTTCGTATACTAAATTTTCCATACTTAAGTTCCCTGATTTATTCCGTTCTTATACTGTCGAATTTTAATTTTCGCGTTTAATAATGACATCTGTTGAATCTTTATTTGTTGTTATTTAGCTTTCTTATTATATAAATCTTTTAAATGAGCAGACACTTTTTATTTCTCAATAATTTCACAAACAACATTAAGTTTAAAATTAACGTTAAGAATGTATTAGTTATTATTAGTTTATGCTCAAGTTTTGCCTAAAAAACCACTTATTTGTCCTAACCTGCCATTCATCTTTGCTTACGAATGATTAAACTCCGTTATTTGCTTTACATTAAATGTAGAACTGCGTAAAAATTTGATATCCGATCAAAGGCACATTGGTTATTATTGACCGGATCGTGGTTACATTATTAATAGATGGAATAGTTTTACTGAAAGGCAGCTTTGAGCAAACTTATCAGTGCGGAGAGTCTCATGAAAAAATATCAATGTATCGTTTGTGGATGGATTTACGATGAAGCAGAAGGTTGGCCACAAGACGGCATTGCAGCTGGAACAAAATGGGAAGATATCCCTGATGACTGGACTTGCCCTGATTGCGGCGTTTCAAAAGCTGACTTCGAAATGATCGAAATCTAATGACTTAAAGTAAAAGGCCATGATTGACATGGTCTTTTTTACGAATATTACCCATTACCGTATTAAACAAACAATTCTAACTCTGGAGAGAAAAATGCATCCTATCGTCATTATCGGATCAGGCATGGCGGGTTATACCTTAGCACGTGAGTTTCGTAAACTTAGCCCAGAGCAAGAACTTGTGATGATTTGTGCGGATGATGCAGTGAATTATGCAAAGCCAACATTATCAAATGCATTTGCAGGTAAGAAAGCACCTGAACAGATTGCTTTAGGTGATGCTGCTAAAATGGGTACCCAACTCAATATGCGTATTGAGCCTTTCACTTTTGTAAAAGAAATTTTAGCTGAACGTCATGAGCTTGTTCTTGAGAAAGATGGGGTAACTTCGAATCAACCCTATTCAAAACTGATTTTAGCGGTTGGTGCTAACCCAATTCGTCTTGCAATTGCAGGCGATGGTAGCGATGACATTCATGTCGTGAACTCGCTAATTGATTACCGTGCTTTCCGTGAAAATCTAGCTCAACGTAAAGATAAACGTGTTGTTATTTTGGGTGCCGGTTTAATTGGTTGTGAATTTGCCAATGACTTACTTCACAGTGAATATGACATTACTGTCATTGATTTGGCACCTCAACCATTAGGTCGCTTATTGCCAGGTCATATTGCTTCTGCATTCCAGCAAAATCTCGAAGAGGCTGGTGTTAAATTTGCATTAGGCACAACCGTTGAAAAAGTCAGCAAAATTAATGGTGGCGAAGATTATGCGATTACACTCGCAAATGGCCAAACTTTGGTAGCAGACATTGTTCTTTCAGCCATTGGTTTACAGCCAAATATTTCACTTGCTAAAAGTGCAGATATTCAAACAAGCCGAGGAATTATTACCAATAGTTTACTTGAAACGAATCAAGCCGACATTTATGCAATTGGCGATTGCGCTGAAGTAAATGGCACGCTACTTCCATATGTAATGCCGATTATGCAGCAAGCTCGTGCTCTTGCTAAAACCCTCAGTGGGCAACAAACTGCCGTACACTACCCTGCTATGCCCGTTGCAGTAAAAACTCCTGCAGCTCCACTTACAGTATTACCGGCACCAGTAGATGTAGAAGTGAACTGGGAAACAGAAGAGTTCGACGATGGTATGCTTGCTAAAGCAATTGACAATGAAGGAACATTGCGTGGTTTCGTATTGTTAGGTGCAACAGCAGGTAAACAACGCTTAACTTTAACAAAGCTTGTTCCAGATCTTATTCCAGCTCAAGCATAAGGTTTGAATCAGGAATACTCTTTTGTGAGTATTCCTTTAAGGAATGAATAACATGAATAGTGCCTTACAGTTTAACGTTTCGCCGTACACATCTTTCATGCAAGAAACCAAAGTCAACTTAGGCAATGGTATTGAGCTACATGTAGAAGTAGGTGGAAAACCGGAACATCCAACCATTTTGCTGATTATGGGTCTTGGGGCTCAAATGCTTTTCTGGCCAGATTTCTTCTGTAAATCACTCATTGATCAAGGTTTTCGTGTTATTCGTTTTGATAACCGTGATATTGGCCTTTCTTCAAAAGTACGTCATGAAGGTAAGCGTTTAAATACTGTTAAATTGATGGGTCGCTTTGCACTCGGTCTAAGTAATCAAGGGGCACCTTATACCCTGCACGATATGGCAGATGATGTATCAATGCTCATTGACCGTTTAGGCGTGGCTAAAACACATGTCATTGGCGCATCAATGGGTGGGATGATTGCTCAAATTCTTGCAGCAAAATATCCTGAAAAGGTTGAGAAATTGGGGCTCATGTTTACAAGTAATAATCAGCCTTTTTTACCCCCTCCTTTTCCGAAACAGCTTTTGAGTTTAATTGGCAAACCTGAATCGCGTGATGAAGAAGGTATTGTTAATCACAGTTTAAAACTATTTCAATTGATTGGTTCACCTGGTTACGTCAACCAGATTGAAGCAATGCAAACTGCACGCAAACTTTATCAACGTAGCTATTATCCTGCTGGTGTACTTCAACAGTTTTTAGCAATATTATGTACAGGCTCCTTACTTCAACTGGACCGTGAAATTAAGCAACCTGCGTTAGTCTTACATGGCTCTCGTGATCGCTTACTTCCACCTAGTCATGGTAAGGCTGTAGCAAAAGCAATTTCCGGTGCTAAGTTTGAATTAATTGATGGAATGGGGCATGATATCCCTGCACATTTTATTCCACAGCTTAGCGGTTTATTTGCGCATCATTTTAAATCATCATACTAGGACACTATGGCTGCATTACCCTCACTAAGACAGCTATCATATTTAGTTACGTTGTCGGAAACTTTGCATTTTACTGAAGCAGCACGCCGCTCTTTTGTCACGCAATCGACGTTATCAGGCGGCATCATGGAGCTTGAACGGTTATTAGGTGGCGTTCTGGTAGAGCGTGACCGTCAGAATGTGCGTTTAACACCCTTAGGTGAACAAGTCGTTGCTCGTGCCCGTGTACTACTAGCAGATGCTCAAGATTTAATGCGTTTGAGCCGTGAAATGAGTGAACCGTTAACAGGTGATTTGCATTTGGGAGTTATCCCAACCATTGCACCTTTTATCCTGACACGGTTACTTGATGAAGTGCATCAGCAGTTACCTAAAATTCAATTGCATCTGCATGAAGCTCAAAGTGAAAAAATTGTAGAGCGTCTAGAACACGGTAATCTAGACATGATTGTTCTTGCTCTACCATTTGATACCAGAGGCCTAAAAGTCGCTGAAATTTCGAAAGAAAATTTGTACCTTGTCTGTAGTAAGCAAGATGCAAATGCTTTGCAAGCAAACTCACTAGATGATCTTGATTTATCAAGATTAATTTTGCTTGAAGAAGGCCACTGTTTACGTGACCACGTTTTAAGTGCCTGCCCTATCGGTGAACGTAAAAACGACAACCGTTTAAAAGCAAGCTCTTTACCAACTTTAGTTGAAATGGTTTCTTCTGATTTAGGCTTTACACTTTTACCAGAGATCGCAATTGAAAATAGTATGATCAAGTTTAATGATCAAATTACTGCAAAACCCATTGAAGATGCCCCAAGCCGCACTTTAGCATTAGTCACTCGTAAAAGTACGCCGCTACAAAGTGAATTTGACGTGTTACTGCAAATTATGCAGAAAATCACAACAAACCTGCATGAATAAAAAAAAGGAGTCTTCGGACTCCTTTTTATTTTATTGAGGTGTAAGGGATGCCCACTTAAACACCCAAGCAGATTGCATATTCAAACTATTATCAGCAATAATTTTTTCTCTAATAATCTGTGCTATAGCATAGTCGTTGGCTGGATCTATCATGACTCGTATTCCTTTAGTGGTTGAGCTGGTTACGACCTTATAGCCCTTTGCTTCAAGCTGAGATTGAACCCGATTTGCTTTATTTTGATTAGCTGCTAATGCAACCTGAACCATCCACTTTTTTTCACCATTTTCTAAAATTTCTTTAGCGATCGCAGCATCAAGTTGTTTTTTATTTTCAGAATTTTTCTTTTCTTCTACTTTTTTTGTGTGAACTTCCTCATTTTTCTTTTGCGTTAAAAACTCATCTTGCTTTTGTTTTCTTTTTTGGATGATTATTGTTTTATTCCTTACCTCACTCTTTTTAGTTTTATCACTGGAAACGGGTGCAAAATAAGGATATATCGCTTGATCATCAAACCTTTGAAATACGATGATATCCCCATAACACTTCTGATCTGCATAGGCGGTCACTGGCATTATCCCCAAAAGTATTCTAATAAGTAAATTTCTAATAAAGCATTGCATCTTATTCATTTACCGAAGTTAAGTATATTTAATGCGGCGTATTAAAGTAGATTTCACATGATTTGTATATTTATAAAATTCAATGTTTTATGGAAAAAATCACATATTTTAAAAACATCTTGCTGTGCTTCAACTTATTATCGTATACCCAACAACCATTTAGAAAAACTAATTAAATTATTTTGAATTTCAGTGAATTAAAAAAGCCGACATTTTGTCGGCTTTTTTAATTAAATTTAAAACTTATTATTTAATCATTTCTAATAGTGCTCTTTGAGCATTATGCAATTTTTCACCCTCTGCTGGCTCAGCACGTACCCAAGTACCATCTGACTGTAACAACCAAGCTTGCTGGTTATCTTGCAAATAGTTCACTAGGCCTTGTTGATAAATACGTTTTTTCAATGCAGGATCTTCCACAGGAAAACATGCTTCAACACGGTTAAATAAATTACGATCCATCCAGTCTGCGCTTGAGCAGTAAATACGCGCATCACCATTATTGCTGAAGTAATAAACACGGGTATGTTCAAGGAAGCGCCCTACAATTGAACGTACACGAATATTTTCTGATAAGTTAGGCAAACCTGGACGTAAACAGCAAATAGAACGAATAATCAAATCAATCTGAACACCTGCTTGAGATGCTTCATATAATTTATTGATCAATTGAACTTCCGTTAAGGCATTCACTTTCACAATAATTTGAGCTTTACGTCCTGCCTTAGCATTGGCAATTTCTTCATCAATAAAGTTGATGAGCTGAGCATGTAAGGTAAATGGTGCATGTAATAGCTTTTTCAATTTCGCCATTTTGCCCATACCAGTCAACTCTTGGAAGATACGATGCACGTCTTCACAGAGATCTTTATCGGTCGTCATGAGACCATAATCGGTATAAATTCGAGCATTCATTGCATGGTAGTTACCAGTGCCTAAATGAACGTAACGCACAAGTTTGTTATTTTCACGGCGCACCACCATAATCATTTTGGCGTGAGTTTTATAACCAACAATACCGTAAACAACGACAGCCCCCGCTTCTTGTAAAACGTTAGCTACTTCAATATTTGATTCTTCATCAAAGCGGGCACGCAATTCAATAACTGCGGTCACTTCTTTTCCATTACGCGCTGCTTCCGCCAAAATCTGTACAATTTCAGAGTCAGCACCACTACGGTAAAGCGTCTGCTTAATTGCCAATACTTGTGGATCGCGAGCAGCTTCACGAAGTAGCTGAATCACGGGTGCGAAAGATTCAAAAGGATGATGAAGTAAAATGTCTTGCTTCTGCATTGCAGAGAAAATGTTCTCGGTCTTTTTAAACACTTTAGGCACAATCGGCGTATGCGAGTCATAACGCAAATGAGGGCGTTTAAAATTTGAAACCAGACGAGCTAAGTTTACAGGTCCATCAACTTTGTATAACTGCTCATCGGTTAAATCAAATTCTTCTAATAAGTACTCATAAATATGCTGCGGACAGTTATGAGTTACTTCTAAGCGAACAGCACGGCCAAAACGTCGAGAACTTAATTCACCTTTTAAAGCTTTTGCTAAATCTTCAACATCTTCATTTAATGCCAAGTCTGCATTACGTGTAACACGGAATTGATAACATCCTGTTGCTGTCATGCCAGGGAACAAATCGGACACATGCTCATGGATAATTGCAGATAGCATGACGTGATGTTCTTTACCACCTGTTAACTCATCTGGCAGTCGTACAACGCGAGGTAATGAACGTGGGGCTGGAACCACGGCTAAATCAATTTGACGGCCAAAAGCATCTTTACCTTCTAAGGTAATAATAAAGTTTAAGCTCTTGTTTACGAGACGTGGGAACGGATGCGCTGGATCTAAGCTAATTGGGGTTAATACAGGTGCAACTTGTTCTTGAAAATACTTCTTAATCCAAGCTGACTGTGCTGGCGTTAGTTCACCACGACGGAGGAAGCAAATATCTTCTTCACGTAATTTAGGTAAGATTTCTTCATTTAAAATACGATATTGACGTTCAATCGCAGCGTGAGCAGTTTCAGAGATTTTTTGTAAGACTTGTCTTGGCGTCAAACCATCAGGGCTACGACTCTCATTGCCCAGAGAAAATTGCTCCATCACCCCTGCAACACGAATTTCGAAAAACTCGTCTAGATTACGTGAAAAAATGAGCAAGAAATTCATTCGCTCAAGTAATGGATGTAAAGGGTCTACCGCTTGCTCCAATACACGCAAATGGAAGTCAAGAATAGACAATTCACGATTTATGTAACGGTCATTATAACTATATTCTGTTGGGGTCGTTGGTGTAATCGCTGTATTCATGTCTAACTCAATTCTCTATCCAGCCAAAATCTCTATAAAACAGTATGCTGCAAAAATATGACAATTTGGTAAAAACTAAAAAATTTACACATCTTTAAAACATCATTATTCGGGAATCTGGGTGCTATTCATATAACGTAGAATAACGCGTTTTCTATACTGTAGTTTACGATCATTGCGGTGATCTTGATAATATTTCGGATCAGGCAATAATGCGGCCAAAAAAGCAGCTTGTTCACGCGTTAAGCTTCTCGCACTTTTACCATAATAATATTGCGCGGCTGCTTCTACACCATATCGGTTTTTGCCAAATTCAACAGAGTTCATATATACCTCAAGAATTCGGCGTTTTGACCACATCCGCTCCATCATCCAAGTTGCGATAGTTTCTTGGCCTTTACGAATAAACGAACGCTTATTGTATAAAAACAAATTCTTTGCCAGTTGTTGAGATACTGTAGAACCACCAGCAACCACTTCGCCTTCTTCATTATTCCGCTCTAGTGCAAAACGAATGCCATCCCAGTCAAAACCATGGTGATGGATGAATTTTGCATCTTCCCCAGCTAAAATCGCATGTTTAAAATTGTCACTAATATCATCATAGTCAAGCCATTCATGAATGATCGGCTCTGAGGTATCTGACCAATAATCAATTCGCATAAACATGGTGGTATCGACTTCATGTGTACGCCACCAAACTAAACTTGAGAAAATCCAAAGCTGAATAAGGAGAATTGCCCCAATAAAAATTAACAACACGCGAACAATAAAAGCTTTCATGTTCGTCCTGATCTCCTGTATTCAACTTTTTTCATGTTAAGCTGTTAAGCATGTTCATATATAACAAAAGCATAGCATGACTCAATATCAGCCTCCGCACATTAATCGTAAACTCAATGTACAAACTTGGTGGCTGACCGCCTTACTGATCTTGATTAATGTAAGTTTGTTTGTCTGGCAAATTGCGACTGGTGTCGATATTAGCGACCCAGTCATGAAAGATGCTATTCATTGGGGCGCTGATTTTACACCACTTACTTTTACTGGGCAGCCCGAACGCTTATTTACCAGCATGTTTTTTCATTTTGGTCTTGTTCACCTCATGCTTAACATGTGGGCCCTCTATATTTTCGGTAATGTAGCTGAGTCACTATTTGGTCGCTTCTATTTTATAGGTATGTATTTACTTGCTGGCTTATTTGGTAGCCTTCTCAGTAGCTATATGACTATTCAAAATGGGCATGAATTACTGCAACATTTCGATCAAAGTTTACTTCCTCATGTCAGTGCAGGTGCTTCGGGTGCCGTAATGGGATTAGGTGCTGCGTTAACAGTACTTTCTCTATTTCCCCCGCTTCCGCATCAAGCCTACATACTCGATAAAAAAGCTTTATTAATGGTTATGGCCATCAACCTTATTTTTGGTTTTGTCGCAACAGGTATTAATAATGCCGCGCATATTGGCGGCATGATTATTGGAGCATTTCTTGCACTGATGTGGTACTTAAGCTATGTCAGCAAGTTAAAAAATGTGCTCAAAATCTTAGGCTTATTAGGAGCAGTTGTAATTACAGGTGGTTTTTATATGTACTGTGTACAGCTCAACTCACCGTTGCTTCCCCTATGGCATGAAATCATCATCCAGAACCCTGACATTATTCCTTAAACTACACTTGGTTTAATTCTCTTAAACTTTGTAAAGGTGGCAAATTACAGAGATAGCCTAGTCGATAACGACCAATCAGCGCACAAACCAGCATCATGCCAATTGGTAAAATCAGCCATATTTCAATATGCCACTGTATTGCCATATTCATTTTATAGCTTGCGATCGCACTAATCACTTCTGCAAAACAGCAGGCAACTATGCCTGCTAGCAGACCTAAGAAACCAATCTCAAAACTGAGCATTTGCTTCATTTTATTTTTAGATAAACCAAATGAGCGCAGTAAAGCAACCTCACGGCGTCGCTCGTCCATTAACAGGTTTAAACATGCAATCAGTACCAATATTCCAGAAAAACCGACTAACGCTGCCAGTACAGTTACTATTTTGACCAAAACATTCATTAAGCGTTTTACTTCATCTAAAATCCGGTCAACATCAATAAATACTGTATTTGAGAACTGCTGAATAATAGTGATCATTTTAGGTTGATCTTGCTTAGGCACATAGAAACTACCTAAATAACTTCCAGCATTTTCGTCTAAGGTTTTAGGTGAAAAAATAAAGAAAAAGTTAGGGCTAAAACTTTCCCACTCGACACTCCGGAAATTCACAACTTTGGCCTGTAAGTTGCCTTCGGGCAAACCAAAAGTAAGCTTATCTCCAATTTGGATTCCCAAACTTTCGGCAGTTTTACTTTCGACTGAAACTTGCCCTACGCCATTAAACTGAGCTTGTCCTTTTGTAATTACATTGTCATTCGGCAATTGATTTGATTGTGTTAAATTCAATTCACGGCGCAAAGAATTATTTTGCTTTATAGCCTCTTCTGAAAAAGGTACATCATTTTTAGCCAGTAATCGGCCACGAATATTTGGGTATAACGGGGTGCTTTGCCAACCATGTTGCTTTAACTGTTGCTCAAAGGCTTTTAAATCAAATGGAGGCAATCCATAAACAAATTGATTCGGTGTTCCTTCCGGAAGTTGTTGTTGCCAACGCTCTAATAAATCTGTTCTTAATACACTGAGTACTGTAATGAGGCTTAAGCCTAAAGCCAATGCAGTAATTTGTAAGGCGCTTTGCGATGGCGAACGAATATAAAAAGACAAACGATTTTTCAGCTTTTTTAAACTGCGAAGCAATAGCCAAACAACAGTGTAAAGCAAAATACAAAGAACAATAATGGCTGCTAAAACCAGAATGCTGAGCATTAAGTTTTCACTCAATACCAAACTAAAAACGACTAGGCTAGTGATTCCTGCAAAAAACATAAAAAATAAAGATTTGCGAGATTTGGCTTGCTCCCGAATAACACGAATTGGAGGTGTATTTAAAAGCTCCCAAATGCTTGGCAAAATAAAACCAAGCAGCACAATCACGCTGGTAAAAATCGCAATTGGTAAAGGCCCGACCAAAAGAGGTACAACCGAAAAACTTAACTCTAATTGAGGAATCAATTGCAGCATAAGTTGCAGCAGGCCAAACCCCATGATTAAACCTAATAGGCTTCCCAGCACAATTGAAATCGCACTGACAATACAAAGCAATCCAATATATGCCCACAAGATTTGGAACTTACTGGCGCCTAAGCATCTAATAAGTGCAATATGATCTTGGTTTTGCTGAACATATCTTTGACTCGTTAAAGCAATGGCAATCCCACACAACAAAATCGTTAAAATATTGGCTAATTGCAAAAAGGTATCTAGGTTTTCAAGCGGGCGTAATAACCGACTATTTGATTCACTCGCATCACGTAAACGCAAACCTGCCGTTTCATCTGGTTCTTTAGATGGTTGATGCTGTTGCTTAAATTGCTTTGAAAATGACTGAACCTGTTCAGGGCTACCTGCCATTAATAAACGATAGTCAATTCTGCTCCCTATCTGAATCGCATGAGTCTTAGCAATATCGGCTTGATGAATAATAACGGTTGGAGAAAAGCCTGAAAAACCGAGTTCTTGATTTGAATCACGCACAATCACGCCACTAAAACGGAAGGTACCATCAGCAATAGAAACAGTATCTCCTAGCTTTACTTTAAGTAAATCGGCTGCTCTTTGACTTAGCCAAACCTCACCAGATTGAATTGCTTTAGCGCTTGGCTCAATTTCCAACTGTCCTCTGAGTGGAAATAAAGGCTCAATTGCCTTTACATTCACCATGACAAACTGATCTTGGGTATGTGCCATCGAGCTAAATATAGTGACATTGGTTTGTTTTAGATCTAGCTGCTCTGCCCTTTTTTTCCACGACTGCTCGATAGGCTCGTTATTCGACAGAACTAAATCAGCACCCAGCATTTGTGAAGCTTGCAGACTTACTGCATTTTTAACTTGATCGTTACTAAATTTCAGGGCTGTCGTTGCGCTAATCGCAAGCGATAAAGCAATAATGAGTAGATATAATCCACCCGTACGAAAACTCTGTAGCAAAAGTGGTTTGAGAAGATTACGCATAGCTTAACCACCCTGTACTGTCTTTAGTCGGCCATCATCTAACTCAACATGACGCTGACAAAGGGTTGCTAAATTACGATCATGGGTCACCAAAATCAGAGTCGTACCTAACTCTCGGTTTAAATCAAAGAGCAAGCTTTCGATTTCTTGTGCCGTCTGACCATCTAGGTTTCCAGTCGGTTCATCCGCAAAAATAATTTGTGGTTCTGCAATGAGAGCGCGTGCAATGGCTACACGCTGCTGCTCGCCACCAGATAAGACTTTAGGCGTTTGTTCAACTTGACGACTCAGCCCTACTCGATGCAACCAATCTAAAGCTTTTTTCTCCGCTGTTTTATAATCAAAGTCTTTACGTAATCGTAAAGGTAACATCACATTTTCAAGCGCACTCAACTGAGGCAGAAGTTGAAAAGACTGAAATACAAAACCAATATGCTGCATTCTGATTTGGGCACGTTGTTCCTCTGTTAACTGATGAACAGCTTGACCACACAACCAGACTTCTCCTTCAGACGGTTGATCTAAAGTCGCCAAAATTCCTAGTAAGGTTGATTTACCTGAGCCGGAACGTCCCGTAATTGCTACCTGTTCCCCTTCAAAAATCTCTAAATCAATATCTTTTAAAATCGTAAACTGATTTTGGTTAATCTGAATAGTTTGTGTAACTTGATGGGCAGCAATGATGGGTTGTGGCATGATGTGAAAAGTCCTATGTATTCAGAATCAGGGTCGAAGTACAAATGTCTAAATCTTTTTTGATTGGTTCTAAAAGCATCATGCTCATCTCATTAAGTATGCTGCCCATGCTTGTATCGGCGAAAACTATTTTAATTTTAGGAGATAGTATTAGTGCCGGTTACGGAATTGATCCCAAACAAGGTTGGGTACAATTACTGCAAAAACGTTTAGACCAACAGTATCCCAAACAACACAAAGTGGTCAATGCAAGTGTTAGTGGAGAAACAACAAGCGGTGCTTTAGCTCGATTACCTAAGTTATTACAGACTTATAAGCCCAATGTTGTCGTGATTGAATTAGGCGGGAATGATGGCTTGCGTGGTCAACCACCTCAAATGATTCAAAAGAATCTGGATCAGCTCATTCAATTAAGCCAGAAACAAAAAGCCAAAGTTATTCTTTTTGGCATGAAGATTCCGCCAAATTATGGGGCTGCGTATAGCAAAGCTTTTGAAAATAATTATAAAGTTGTAAGTCAAAAATATCAGGTGAAACTACTACCGTTTTTTCTAGATGGTGTTGCTGGTCAAAAACAGCTTATGCAAAATGATTTGATTCATCCCAATGCTCAAGCGCAGTCAAAACTACTTAATTTAGCTTACCCATATATAAAAGGTGCCCTATAGGCACCTTTTATCTTTAAGCATTCTTTTTAATATGATCAGAAATCAAAAAAAGTAACTTCACCTGTTTCGAGTGAATATTCTGCACCAACAACAATTAATTCACCTTTTGCAATCAGGCTCTCTAACACCGCTGAACCATGGCGTAATTGATTTACAGAAGCAAAAACGTTTGAACGTACCGCATGACATGATAATTTTTTCAAATCATTTTTTAAGTCAGTCTGCATTAAAATTTCAACTGATGGACGAACGCGGTTCACAATCGACATTAGGTTAGATGATGGCGGTTGATCAGGATTCATTAACGTATCAATTGTCGCCTGAATAGCGCCACAATGACTATGTCCCAATACAACAACAACTGGACAGTCATAGCGTTCTGCCGCGAACTCAACACTACCGACTTGTGAAGGAGCAACTACATTACCAGCAACACGGATTACGAATAAGTCACCAAGACCTTGATCAAATACCATTTCTGCTGGAACACGTGAATCTGAACAACCTAATACAATCGCAAACGGATTTTGATCCTTTGCCATTTCAGCGCGTTCATGATGCGATAAGGTTTTTGCAAGGGAACTATTTCCATTTACAAATCGTTGATTACCCGCTTTCAGACGATCTAAAACTTCTTGCGCAGTAGGCATTTTATATTTCCATTGTTTTTTCAAGGTTGGAAATCATTTTAATGTGTCAAAATTTGAATGTCACTGACAAAAAATAAATCCTTTTCTATGAAAAAATTTAAAAATACTTAACTTGTTTTAATGTAGAGTTCACTGCACATTCGCTACTGTTTAGTGAAAAAATAGACATACTTTGGTTCTCGGATTGACTATAATTTTCTTCATTCTAAACATTTGGCAAATGACTCATTGGCAAAGTTTTTCAATAATTTTTCAAACTCGCTTAAGCTTCAAGGATGAAATCTATGACAAGGCTGTCCACATCAATTAAGGCCTCTATGAAAAAAACTGCTACCGCCCTGACTTTGGCTTGTAGCATATTGTCAGTGATGAGTATTTCTCAAACACAGGCAGCCGATAATATTGATGTGACATTCCAGAATGTATTACAGCAAGAACGTAACTGGGCAGGTCTACAAAGTAAAAGCTTAAAAGTCGGTGATGTGACTTGGTCATATAGCGAAGGCGGCTCTACAACAAAACCGACTTTACTCCTTATTCATGGTTTAGCGGGTAGCCGTGATAACTGGAACCGAGTGGCTCGTTATCTCACCACAAATTACCATGTCATTATTCCTGATTTACCGGGTAGTGGTGAAACTATCGTTCCACAAGACTTCGATTATTCTGTACCAAATCTTGCTGAAAAGTTACGTCGCTTTGTTGAGGCTGCAAATTTAAAAGGTCCAATTCATATTGCTGGGCACTCACTCGGCGGCTCTATTGCCCTACTCTATGCTGGACAATATCCATTTGAAACGAAAAGTTTATTTTTAGTAGATAGCGGCGGTATTTTTCGCTCAGCCAATACAATTTATTTAAAAGATCCTGCTTACCTCAAACAACTTTTAGTGTCTAAAAAAGGTGACTTTAATTATTTATTAAAACAAACCATGTTTAATCCTCCGTTTATTCCTAAAGAGTTTCTTCAAGCTCAAGAAAAGTTGATGATTGATCAGGCACCTCAAACACAAAAACTGGTTGATCAATTGATTGCACTTAATAAAGTCTATACACCAGATTCATTTGCTGTACTTACCAAAACGATCGATGCACCGACGCTCATTCTATGGGGCAAACAAGATAAGATTATTAATGTCGAAGTAGCAAGTGAACTAAAACGACTTTTAAAGAATGCTCAGCCTCCAGTTATTTTAGAAAATGTAGGTCATATGCCAATATTGGAAGCTGAACAGTTGGTTATGCAACAATATCTACCGTTTTTACTTAAAGTAGAAACAAATCAGTCGTCAAAAACGACCACACCTTAATAAAACTTCGGACTTGTGAGACCTTATGTCTACCCAACCACTTATTGAAAAACTTATTGAAGCTCATCTAGATTTTTTAGATGAGCAATTTGCTCAGACTCAGGTGATCCAGCAAGAGTTTGAGCAATTTTATCATTGGTTGGGGAGTCGGCAATTACAACATCTGTGGACTTTTGAACAAATTCAACAGCTCATTCAAAAGCAGATTTTAGATACGCCTGCTTCTGATTTCCTGATTGAACAAATTGCTGAGCATATTCGCTTTGCATTGATTCATCCTGCAAATGAAACCGCAACTGTTGAAGATGTTATTCCTGTTCTAACGATTGACCGAATTGCACAATACGTTGCAAGTAAGGAACAGCACCGTAAAAAACTGATTAAAACGATTGTGAATAACCCTGCTTTTTCGGCCCTGCTCACGCAACTGATTCAGCAAACAATGCATGATTATTTAGATGAATCGATGTCAAAACGTGTGCCCGGTGTAGGTCGTTTTATGAAAATGGGGAAATCTGTTTTAGAAACAGTAACCGATTCAAATCTGGACGATACGATTAATCATTATTTGCAAAAGAATATTTTAAAACTCAGCCAAATGAGTGAGCGTGTTTTAAACCAACATTTTGACAATGATAAGCTCTACCATTTTCAGGCAAATGTTTGGCATAAAGTTAAAACTATGCCACTTTCTGTTTTAAAAAATTATGTAGAAACTCAAGACTTATCAAAAACGGTTGGTTTAGGGCATGAAATCTGGGACCACATTCGTCAAACTGATTATTTAAAACAACAAGTACATGATGGTATCTATACTTGGTATGTACGTAATCAAGAGCGTAATTTTGACTTGTTACTTCTTGACCTCAGTATTGATGAAAGCTTAGTGCAACACGAGCTGACCACGTTACTTGTGCCTGTATTACAGCAGTTAATTACAACAGGACATTTAAGACGTCGTGCCCGTGTTTACTTAGAAAAATTCTATTATTCTGAAAAAGCATTAGATATTTTAAATAACAAAGGCGCTTAGAGCGCCTTTGTTATTTAACTAATTAAAATTTATAAATAATTCCTAAATTATAACGACGTCCGTCTAAGACATAATTATAAGTTGCCACATCAATGTCTTTATCAAATAAGTTATAAATCCCTGCCGCAACTTGTATTTTGTCAGTCGGTTTATAGTTCATACCAATATCAACCAGTCCATAAGCAGGCTTTCCTTCAGCCATTGAGGTACGGCTTAAATATTCAGAAGTTTTGCTACGGAAATTCAAACGACTCCACATATTAACTAAGTCATTAACTTGCCAATCTAAAGTGGTATTAAACATATGTTCCGGCATCTCATTTAAAGGCTGACCTTTAAATTGACCACTTTTTTGCTCAGTATCGGTATAAGTATAATTAGCATTCATTTTTAAATCTGGTGAAATTAACCAACCAAATGTCGCTTCAACACCTCTCATATTGGCTTTATCCACATTTGTGCGTTGACTCACAAAATCATAATCTAGACCTAACCACTTACACTCGCGAGCACCTGCATCTCCTGAGCACGTTCTAACTTCGGTAATTTTATCTTTAAATTCACTGTTAAAAATCGTTAATCCAGCATTCAAGTTATCTAAATTATCCCACGCGAATGATAGCTCATAGTTGGTACTTTTTTCAGGTTTTAAATTTGGATTACCAACAATCACTCCAGCAGAACTGCTGCCACCTGTAGCTTGCCCCCATTCTGCTACGGTCGCTCTTAATGCAGGTGTTTTATAACCTGTTGATACGCCGCCTTTAATAATCCAGTTATCATTTAAAGTCCATACCCCGTATAGCTTAGGACTGAAATGATCTCCAAATTTTTCGTCCTGATCCATCCGTAATGACATTGTTAAAGTGAAAGGATCAATAATATTCCATGCATCTTCTGCAAATAATGCCCAGCTATAACGATCTAAATTAGAAACAGGTTGTGAGCCACCCACTTTTAATTGGTTACCTAAATCATCTAATTCTTCTTTTAGATAACTTCCGCCCACGCTAAGCGCATGATTTGCGAGTGTGATCTGGTTAAGCGTGTTAAATGTAGTATTTACAGCTTCCATATTTCTAGACGGGTTCTTATTTTCTTCGCGTTGAATATAAGAATGAGTCTTTACAGGACCAATGTCACCACGGTGCGTTAAACTATATTCTGTACGGTAATAGTCTGTTAATGAATCTACTGGTGGATTGCGACCAGTTTGAATAGGTGAAACTGTTTTACCTATTGTGGCATTACGATTTTGGATAGAACGCTGGTATTCAAGCTCGATGGTATGTTGGTCATTAGGAGTTAAGCTTAAAGTAGCCCCTCCCGCCCGAATTTTTTGTTTGTTATAACCACCAATAATTTCATCTTCATCTCTTTGTGAAAATGTGCCATTGGCTTTTAAACCAAGTAAATTCTTAATTAAAGGTCCCGACACATAAGTATTGGCTTGGTAAAGATTTCCAGATTTATTATTTTCTTGAATTGTTGTATCTAACTTAACAGAACTGTTCCAAACATCTGCAACTTTTTTAGTAATGATATTAATCACACCACCCATCGCATCCGAACCATATAGACCCGACATTGGACCACGAATAACTTCAATACGTTCGATACTTTCGATTCCCGGTAACCAACCTTGCTCAATACCTGAATTATCACTATTTGGTCGCACAGAACGTGTATTCACTTTCTTACCATCAACCATAATAACGGTATATGCACTTCCCATCCCACGAATACTGATATCAGATGAGCTTCCACCACCTGTAACAACTACACCAGGAACATCTTTAAGTGCATCAGTTACATCACGATATGCTTTTTTATTAATTTCTTCTTGAGTTAAAACCGAAATCGAAGCTGCTGCTTTTTTTATATTTTGTTCAAAACCACTTGCTGTCACGACAATTTTTTCAAGTTGAGCAACCTCGCTTTCTTTTTCATTTTTTATGGAAGAATCAACTAAAATATTTTCACTTTCAGCGGCATAAGCCGCAGGAAACATTACTGTAAGTACCGAAATTGATAATACAGATTGGAAAATACTCTTCGTCATACCCTACTCCAACATATTAAATTATGAATAAATATTAAGTTTTACTTAAACAAATGTAACAAATTTAAATAAAAAAATAAATAATATTGATAATTATTTTCAATTGTAAGGCCATAAAAAAGCCTCATTGCGAGGCTTTTTTATTTCACTTTTCAAATAATTTAATTATTTGAAGTAAGCACCTTCAGCTTGTGTGTGGTCTGTTTGGTCAACCACACGTTGAAGCTCAGGAATGTTCTCTCTTAAAGTAGTTTCTACACCTTGTTTCAAGGTAACATCAATTGCAGAACAACCTTGGCAACCACCACCAAATTTCAATACAGCAGTTAAACCGTGTTCTGGATCATCTTGTACTTCTACCAAGCTACAATTTCCGCCATGCCCTGCAAGACCTGGGTTAATTTCTGCCTGAAGAATGTAAGTAATACGTTCTTCAATCGAAGCATCTGGACCAACACGTGGAACTTTAGAATTTGGAGCACGGAAAGTGAGCTGACCACCAAAACGGTCCTTGTTGTAATCAATTACGGCATCTAAAAGATAAGGAATAGATGGCGCGTCAATATACGCAGGAAAATCAGGATAGTCCTGCTTATAATCCGTTGGGATCACTTCTTCTGGCGCACTATATGCCATACAGCATTCCGCACGTGGCGTACCCGGATGCTCAACAAAAATTCGAACGCCAATTCCCGGAGTATTTTGCTTCGTTAGTAAATCGTGCAAATACTCTTGTGCAGATGGTGTAATCAAAAGGTTTGGAATTTCTTCTGCAACAGCAGTGTTGGTGTTCTCAGTCGACATAACAATATTCCTCAAGCTGATGCCTTTATATTAACCGAAGATGAGGTAGATTTAAAAAAAATCAACTAAATTTGTCGGATTTATACACAACAGGGTTTCAAGTTAAGTTTTTAATGGCATTATTGACCTCAGTATTGATCATTTTTTAAATATTTCTTATGTTGCATTTGCCGTTTAACCATACAGTTACTCTTATTATTATTACGGTCATTATCTCTTTACTTGCTTTTAGCAATCAAAATGTAATGAACCGATTGATTTTTTGGCCGCCTGCAATGCAACGTGGACAAATTGATCGATTCATTACTCATGGCTTTATTCATGCTGATGGAACACATCTACTCTTCAACATGATTACCCTATTTTTCTTTGGCAGTATTATTGAAAGCTTTTATCGCCAATATTTTTACGACATGGGTTTTGTGTTGTTTTACTTAGGTGGCTTAATCTTTGCGATTTTACCAAGCTATTTACAACATAAAAATGATGCGAACTGGGCCAGTCTAGGCGCTTCAGGTGCTGTTTCAGCGGTTTTATTTGCTTATATTCTGTTTCAGCCATGGAAGCTGATTTTTGTATTCTTCATTCCTGTACCCGCTATTATTTTCGCTATTTTATATGTGGCGTACAGTATTTGGGCTGGTAAACGTGGTAATAGCCATATCAATCATAGTGCTCATTTATGGGGGGCAGCTTACGGGATCATCGTAACCATTTTACTTGAACCTAAAGTTATTCCACATTTCTTAGACCAGCTTACTCGCCTTCCTTTCTAAACGATATAACTCAAAGAAAAGCCTGTTATGGGCTTTTCTTTTTTTCTGATTTATTTATCTGCATAAATTCTCAGTCTTTTTTCTGATTTTCTTTGATCAATTCGTTGTTTTGTTTGCAAAAACCATCTGATTAAACTCAAGCCAATTCTTTTAATAATTCAGATGATACAATGAAGTACAGAGCAATTTTATCTAGTCTTTCTATTGCCTTATTTAGCTTATCTTTGGCTGGATGTAATGACAACGATAAACAAGAAAATGTTGTAAGCACGCCTCAGCAACCGAATATCTTATTTATTATGGCTGATGACTTAGGCTATTCAGATTTAGGGGCTTTTGGTAGTGAAATTCATACCCCTAATATTGATAGTCTGGCTCAAGAAGGTCGACTTTTAACGGATTATCATACTGCCCCGACCTGTTCGCCAACACGCTCTCAACTTATTTCCGGTACTGATCATCATTTAGCTGGTATTGGGGCAATGGCGGAACTCACACCAGAGCATTTGAAAGGACAACCAGGTTATGAGGGCTATTTAAACGAACGTTCTTTATCGATTGCCCAAGTGCTTAAAGACAATGGTTACCGCACATATATTAGTGGTAAATGGCATTTAGGCTTAACCCCTGAAAGCAATGCACATGCTAAAGGTTTTGATCATTCATTTACCTTATTACAAGGTTTAGATCATCATTTTAAACAAGCTCCAAGTGCCTTTAAACGAAATTCAACTTATACAGAAGATGGGCAAATTATTCCTATTTCGGCATTGCCTGATGACTTTTTCTCTACCAACTATTTTACCGATAAATTACTAAGCTACTTAGATTCAGGCAAAAATAGTGGTAAACCATTCTTTGCTTATGCTGCTTACACGGCACCTCACTGGCCAATTCAAGCCCCAGCCGAATATCGTGAAAAATATCGCGGAGTTTATGATGTAGGTTACGATGCAATTCGTAATGCCCGCATTGCGAGACAAAAACAGCTCGGAATTATTCCTGCAAATTTTGATGCAGCAGAACCAATTGCAACTCAAAATGCTCCACAAAAATATGGAAAATGGGATGAGTTAACAGCCGAGCAAAAGGCACTAGAAGCTCGTAAGATGGAAATCTATGCGGGTATGGTAGAAAATCTTGATGCCAATGTCGGCCGCATTATTCAATATCTCAAACAAAATAATCTTTATGACAATACTTTAATTTTCTTTGTTTCAGACAATGGCGCAGAAGGTTTTGTACGTGGCGGATATGGCAGTGAATCTGGTTTTGATAACTCAGTAGCCAATGTTGGTACACCTACTTCATATCACTATATTGGGCCACGTTGGGCCGAAGTCAGTGCGGCACCTTTCCACTTATGGAAAGATACGGCGGGCGAAGGCGCAACGACTGCCCCTGCTATTGTGAAATTACCAAATCAGAAAAAAGCGGAAGAGACAAATCATAGCTTTGCATCTGTACTCGATGTTTTCCCTACCTTACTAGAATATGCTCATATTCCAGTACCACAAGGTCAATACAATGGCCGGGCCATTAATACGCCATCTGGAATTTCATGGAAACCTTTGCTTGAAAACAAAACCGATACTATTCGCCCTGCAAATTTTAGCTTTGCCGATGAGCTGCATGGCAGCAAATATGCAAAACAAGGTGAATGGAAAATCGCACTTCAAGGGCGGCCTGAATTAGGCACAGGGACTTGGGAGCTATACAACATTAAATTAGATCGCGGTGAAAGACAAAACGTTGCTCAGCTTTATCCTGCAAAAGTTCAAGAACTCTTATCGGTCTATCAAAAATATACTGAAAAAAATGGTGTGCAGGAATATAACGCCAAATGAAATTGAAGCCATTTTTAGTTACCACAATCAGCCTGTCTATTATGACAGGCTGTAGCGAATCTTCAAAATTTTCTGAATCTAGGTCTTCGACGCAACAGCAAACATCTTTAGCTGATTTAGGGTCTATTGAAAAGTGTCAAAACTATAGTGGTCTGCCTCAGGGTTGGCTCAAACAGCCTACAGCAGGAATGGTTTTAATTGCCGATGGAGATTTTAACTTTGGTTCTGAAAAGGCCTATCCCGATGAACTTAATTTTGGAAAAAAGCAGCGCGAAGTCAAAGGATTTTGGATTGACCAAACTGAAGTTACGGTCGCTCAGTTTGCAAGTTTTGTAAAAGCAACTGGCTATATTACCGATGCCGAAAAACAAAAACAGGCTGCTGTTTTCTCACCAGACCCTCATCACCCACAGCAATGGTGGCAGCTAAAATCAGGGTATACATGGAAAACGCCAAACGGCGGTACTGGAGCTATAGCAAATCCTAATGAGCCTGTAAGGTATGTAAGTAAAAATGATGCTGAACATTATGCAGTGTGGCTAGGACGTGATTTACCAACAGAACTAGAATGGGAATATGCAGCTAAAGCCAATTCAAAAACTGATACCCCTTTACATCAGGCCCCTACTGATGAACATCAACATCCGCAAGCCAATTACTGGCAAGGCGAATTCCCTTTTCAAAACCTAAATCAAGATCACTTTAAAGGTGTTGCACCCGTTGGATGTTTTGCGGCAAATAAATTCAAACTATTTGATATGATTGGAAATGTATGGGAATGGACATCTTCTCCTTATCAAGGTGCTCATGACCAGCATATGGGAAATTATTCTGATTTACGTCAACAAGAAATCACCAGCACTCAATATGTAATTAAAGGTGGATCTTTTCTTTGTGCACAAAATTATTGTTCACGTTATCGTAGCAGTAGCCGTTATCCACAAGATTTTGATTTAGCTGCAACACATGTTGGATTTCGGACTATTTTACGGTCTCCTTAATTTCTACTTAATTCGACTTATTAAAGATATTTTTTAACCAAAATCAGGTCGAAAAATAATCAAAATGTTTTTATAGTACAAGTGAGAATGATAAAAAAGTGAGAACAAGATGAAAACTTTACTTCTTTGTGCCGCAGCAATTTTCACAATGTCACTATCAGCCTGTGCAGTCCATACACCTGAAGGTAGTATTGTGATTGACCCTGATTCACCATATTACGGACATCCAGGAGGCTTTTGCCCACCAGGACAAGCTAAAAAAGGACGTTGTTAGAAATACCCTCTTTGAAAGTAATTTTGAAGTTACTCTAAAGAAATAGGCTTCAATCAAGTGAGGAATTGAATACTAAATGGAGGGTTCCAGCCCAAAAATAGATGGGATGAAACTAGAAAATTATGGTGTAAAAAAATCACCATATCCCCAAGATTTTTAAAAGACAATCTTACGTTGTCTTCTATCTAGTTTCACCCCAATTCTTTCTTATTCCGTTTGACTTTTCTTACCGCTTAAGAAAAAAGTCTAGTTTTTAATCATTTCTGTATCTCTATTATTGATACATTTTGAACATTTTACCTTCAGGTTAATACTGATGTATTTGCTTAATACAAAATAAACATTTATGTAACGTAAGTCTATAAAAATGTTCTAAAAATGTGAAAAAAATTAAGGTAAAAATGAGATGAATTTATCATAATAACTTTCTCTTTCACGTTTCATCACATAAATAATCAATATTATTTTGTCAGTTATTGCCACTCGTTTCCTTTCATTGGCATAGATAATGTATACACATGTATATTAACCCAGTCGTATAAACGAGATATTTTATGTCCAGCACAAGTCAAGTCGAAGGTCTACAATTTCCGGTACACGCCTCAACAAAAAAACAAAGTACATCTCTTACAGGCCAAGAGATTTTGTCAGAGGCTTTATCTATTGTAGATAATAAAACCGCACAACAAGTGTTGAATGAAAAAAACTGGCGAAAAAACTATCCTTTATATTTTAAAGCTCTTGTTAAACAAGGGATTTCTAATATCAACAACCCAATTACTATTGCGAAGCAAGGGTTGCATAAAGCTCACCATATTTTTGATTATTATCGTGATGGTAAACACTACCTTTTAAAAGATGCCGTTCATATTGCTTCATCTACTCCTCTTTATACAGTAAAACTTAAAGGTGAAAGTGAGGCAGCACCAGAGTGGTATGTTCCTTATAAAGGACAAAAGCTGAGTGGACAAAGCTTACTGGACCAAATTCAACGCTGGGAAGAGACTGGTATTATTGAGCCAAGTCATGCAAAAGCACTTCGTGAAGCTATTGCTCATCCAGAATGGTTCGATTTGTCTGACCGTACGATGGTGCTGTTTGGTGCAGCCTCAGAAGCAGGACCACTGCCTTGGTTAGCCAAATGGAAAGCGAATATTGTTGCTGTAGATTTACCAAACTCACGAGTCTGGGGCAAAATCCTAAATACAATTCAACAAGGGAATGCAACACTCATTGCACCATGTGTTGAAGCCGTTGATTCGTCAGCAAAAGCTTCGGAGTTAAAAGATAAGCTGGGTGCAAATTTACTGACTCAATTACCAGAAATAGCGCAGTGGCTGGTGCAGTTTCCACAAAAGTTAGATTTGGCAGCAATCGCCTATTTAGATGGTGAAAAGCATGTCCGCGTTTCCATGGCAATGGATAGTATTATGCAATTTGTGAGCGAGCATAAGCCTGATACAAGCCTTATGTTTATGTGTACTCCAACCGATGTTTATGCAGTACCAAAAGAAGTTGCAGAGGCTGCTCAAGAGAAATTTAAATCCCGCAGAAAAATGCAAAAATTGGCAGTAAAAGGTGTTTCTGCTCTTTCGCTCAATCGTTTTTTTCAAGCGCCATACCAAGACTTGGTTACATGTGAAAATGGAAAAACTTATGGTATTGCCGACTGCTTAGTGGTTGAACAAGGTCCAAACTATGCTTTGGCAAAGCGTATTCAACAATGGCGTGCTATTTTGGCCCGCCATCAAGGACAACGTGTCAGCATTAATATTGCACCATCGACAACAACTCATTCAGTGACTAAAAATCCATTATTGAAAGCAGCTTTTAATGGCGCAGAACTTTTCGATGTAGAAGCATTTAGCCCTGAAACCACCAATGCCATTATGGCGGCGCTCTGGATTCATGACTTAAGAAATGAGTCTTCTGTCGCGAATCCTGAAACTGTATTAGACCATCCGCTTGAACTTATGATGGAAGGTGCCAATCATGGTGGTCTATGGCGTGTCGCTTATTTAGCACGAACTGCCCTGCCTTTTGCGGCAATTTATGGTTTTGCTACCGAAAAACTTCCTTTTAGAAAATCATCTAAAAAATAATTTGATTAAAGCCCAATCTTAGAATTGGGCTTTTTTCTAAAGTGTCTTTATTTACCTTGAAAGTGCGATAGATATTTTTGCATTTCATCAGGCGGCACCATGCCACCCCCGGTAGCCCATATTACATGATTTGCCTGTTGCAACTGCTCAGCTGTAAACTGGTGTAAAGCCAAGTAATCAGGACTCGTCTGAACATAATACGGCCCCATCATGCCTGCTACTGCAGAAGGCTCAAGCTGAATATTCTCAGTTTGATTTAAAAGCGCAATGAGCTCATATAAACGTTCATCATGAATGGTGTAGTAGCCATCGATTAATTGTTGCATAGCACGCCCGACAAAACCTGAAGCACGCCCTACCGCAAGTCCGTCTGCCGCAGTAACGTTATCAATACCAATATCATTGACTGAAATCTGATCATGCAAACCTGTGTGGACACCAAGTAACATACACGGCGAATGTGTTGGTTCTGCAAAGATACAGTGTACATGCTCACCAAAAGCCAGTTTTAGTCCAAAACTCACCCCACCAGGCCCACCACCGACGCCACACGGCAAATAAACAAATAATGGGTGTTCAGCATCGACTTTAATTTGTTTTTGCTCAAATTGCTGTTTTAAGCGTATTCCTGCAACGGCATAACCTAAAAATAATGTTGTTGAGTTTTCATCATCAATGAAAAAGCAGTGTGGATCTTGCTCTGCGGCTTTTCGTCCTTCTTCAACAGCTACGCCGTAATCACTGGCATATTCTACAACGTTAACGCCGATTGAACGTAGTTTGTCTTTTTTCCACTGTCTAGCATCAGCCGACATATGAACAGTGACTCTAAAGCCGAGTTTGGCGCTCATGATGCCAATAGAAAGCCCAAGGTTGCCTGTAGAACCTACTGCAATTTGATACTTAGAAAAGAATGCCCTAAATGAATCTTGATCTAATTTACTATAATCATCTTCTGGTTTAAGTAACCCTGCCTGCATGGCAAGTTTTTCAGCATGTGTGAGCACTTCATAAATGCCACCACGTGCTTTGATGGAGCCTGAAATAGGTAGATGACTATCCTTTTTCAGCCAGAATGTTCCATTAAGCTGTACTTGTTTCGCTGACGAAAGCACTTGCTGCATATGAGCAATTTCAACAATATCTGATTCAATTTTTCCATGTTGTGCTTGAGTTTCAGGAAATACTTTTGCCAAATAAGGTGCGAAACGCGCTAGTCTTGCTTCTGCTTCACTTACATCCTTAGCGGTTAGTCCAACTTTTTCTAAAGCTTCTTTTAAAGGATAACGATGAGGTGTAAACCAAAATGTTTCTTGATAGGCTTGAAGTGTTTCAATAAGTGGAAATTTTTGTTTTAGCTGATGTATTTGAACCGCATTCATAATATATCCTGATATAAAATTTTAAGCCCAGCCTATAAAGCTGTTTGATGACCTATAACAACTTATTAATTTATAGATGAATGTACATGAAAAATAGTCTCAACTTTAAAAACTAAATAAATAAAAAAGCCACTGTGAACAGTGGCTTTAATTTTTTAAATGCTTTTATACAAACTGTAAGAATAACCAGTACAAACCACCTGACAAGCAGATTGTTGCAGGAAGAGTAAATACCCATGCAGAGAGAATTGTCTTCACGGTATTAAAGTTTAAACCTGATTTATTCGCGACCATAGTCCCCGCAACAGCACTGTTTAAAACGTGTGTTGTTGAAACTGGCATACCTAAACCATCGGCAGCTGCAATTGTACTCATTGCAACAAGCTCAGCAGACATCCCTTGACCATAAGTCATGTGGTGCTTACCAATACGCTCACCTACAGTCACAACAATACGTTTCCAACCCACCATTGTGCCTAGACCAAGTGCTAAAGCAACAGCCACTTTTACCCAAGTCGGAATGTATTGTAAGAATGAATCTAAGCTACTACGGTATTCTTTCACAAGCTTTTTCTGTGAGTCATCCATTTTTGGTAAAGCATCTGCTTTATCCAAACGCTTAAACGTCGTTGTACTCAAATACATGTCATTACGAATTTCGCTAATTGCAGCTTCAGGAATATCTTTTAAGTTGCTATAGCTAGAAACTCGTTCACCCAAGTGATCAGTCATACTTGCCAATGCAGGCACAACTTCCGGAGTTTGCTGTTTAGTTTGAATATATTTAGTCAAAATAACACGTGCTTTTTCATCGGTTAATTCTGGCTGATTTTGATTCAAAAATACGGCAGTTTGAGAAGAAAGCTGATGGAATGATTGAACTTGCTGAGTATCAAGATTTTTATTTAATGAATAAGCCAACGGCACCAAACCAACCAAAATCAGCATGATGAGTCCCATACCCTTTTGACCGTCATTAGAACCATGTGCAAAACTCACACCTGTACAGGTAAAGATCAAAATTGCACGAATGATTGCTGGTGGTGGTTTATTCCCTTCAGGTGGCTGGAATAATTCTAATTGGCGTTTAAAAATAGTTTTAACCAACAAGAATACAATCGCTGCAAAAGCGAAACCAATTAAAGGTGAAAATAATAATGCCTTACCGACTTTAATCACCTGATCCATATCAACACCACTGGTCGTTACCCCAGTCGATGCACTCAATAGATGGTTCATAATGCCCACACCCAAAATTGAACCAATCAAGGTATGTGAGCTAGAAGCAGGAATACCCAAGAACCAAGTACCCAAGTTCCAGAGAATCGCAGCAATAAGAAGCGCAAAAACCATTGCGAAACCTGCACCACTGCCCATATTCATAATCAGTTCAACAGGCAACAATGCAATAATGCCGTAAGCGACTGCGCCGCTTGCAACCATTACCCCAAGAAAATTACAAAAACCAGCCCACATGACTGCTACCGGTGCTGGTAAAGCATTGGTGTAAATCACTGTTGCCACTGCATTTGCAGTATCGTGGAAGCCATTTACAAACTCAAAGCCTAAAGCAATCAAGAGGGCAGTTGATAAAAGAATAACTGAATAAAGACTCAAAGGTGGTACATGTGCTAAATCAGCACTCACCTGAAATCCAATATAAATAAGTGTTGCAACAATAATCGTCAGAAACACCGGCATAAAAAATTTAGGTGTCGGGACATGTACATTCGTCGATTTGACTTGCAGGTTTGCCGCAAGTTTTGAATCCGAAACAGGGGGTAGATTAGAATTCATGCAGACGGTAAGAGGATAAAAAAATCCTCTGTATTCTTAAATTAAATTATGACAATTATATGACAAAGCGGCGCCTGATGAAGTCAATTTTTCACATTTTGACCTCATTTGATGCACCTTTCCTCTACGCTTTTTATTTTTTTATTTAAATACAATAATTTACATAAATCCCCACCCATCTATTTTATGACTATTTTTGAAGCAAAAATATCTAAAAAATTACCTAAACGTCTACTTTTTAAACACAACAACTGTCATAAAACCGAATATTGGAGATGAAATATTTCAATATCATGATCATTTTATGAATATTTGATGAAAAAACAGTCTTCATTTGTTATAAAAGCCGTTTTTTAATGAATCTATTACTGTGAATGATGGGTCGTTATAGGTCATCAATTGCGCAACTATTCTGTTACAATAGCGCCGCATTTTTAAATTCATATAAAAGATCGGGGTTTTCTATGTCTACGCTTGCCACCCTAAAAGCGCTTCTTGCTAAACGCATTCTGATTATTGATGGTGCTATGGGAACTATGATCCAGCGCCATAAATTAGAAGAAGCCGACTACCGTGGTGAGCGTTTTGCCGATTGGGCACATGACTTAAAAGGTAACAATGACCTTTTGGTTCTGACCCAGCCTCAAATCATTCAAGGTATTCATGAAGCTTATCTTGATGCTGGTGCAGATATTATTGAAACCAACAGTTTTAACGGCACACGTGTTTCTATGTCTGATTACCACATGGAAGATCTTGTTCCAGAGATTAACCGTGAAGCAGCACGTTTGGCCAAAGCAGCTTGTGAGAAGTATTCGACTCCAGAGAAACCGCGTTTTGTAGCAGGTGTGCTTGGGCCAACATCGCGTACTTGTTCAATTTCACCGAATGTAAATGACCCTGCCTTTCGTAACATCACCTTTGATGAGCTAAAAGAAAACTATATTGAAGCGACTCATGCGCTGATCGAAGGCGGTGCAGATATCATTTTGATTGAAACCGTATTTGACACATTAAACTGTAAAGCTGCGATTTTTGCGGTTAAAGAAGTCTTTAAACAAATTGGTCGTGAATTACCAATCATGATTTCAGGGACCATTACCGATGCATCGGGTCGTACATTAACAGGTCAAACTGCCGAAGCGTTCTGGAACTCTGTACGTCATGGCGACTTGCTATCGATTGGTTTTAACTGTGCGCTTGGTGCAGATGCCATGCGTCCTCACGTAAAAACTATTTCCGATGTCGCAGATACGTTTGTTTCAGCGCACCCAAATGCGGGCTTACCAAACGCTTTTGGTGAATATGACGAAACGCCAGAACAAACGGCAGCATTCTTAAAAGAATTTGCAGAAAGCGGCTTAATTAATATTACTGGTGGTTGCTGTGGTACAACACCTGACCATATCCGCGCGATTGCCAATGCGGTAAAAGATATTGCGCCTCGTCAAGTTCCTGAAACTGTACCTGCGTGTCGTTTGAGTGGTTTAGAACCATTTAATATTTATGATGACTCACTTTTTGTGAACGTGGGTGAACGTACTAACGTTACAGGTTCGAAAAAATTCTTACGTTTAATTCGTGAAGAAAACTTTGCTGAAGCTTTAGAAGTTGCACAGCAACAGGTTGAAGCTGGTGCGCAGATTATTGACATTAACATGGATGAAGGGATGCTTGATTCGCAAAATGCGATGGTGCATTTCTTAAATCTTGTAGCTTCTGAGCCAGATATTTCACGTGTGCCAATCATGATTGACTCATCAAAATGGGAAATCATTGAAGCTGGCTTAAAATGCGTACAAGGTAAACCCGTTGTTAACTCGATTTCTTTAAAAGAAGGTTATGAAGAGTTTGTAGAAAAAGCTCGTCTGTGCCGTCAATATGGTGCTGCAATTATTGTTATGGCATTTGACGAAACAGGTCAGGCCGACACTGCTGCACGTAAGCGTGAAATCTGTAAACGCTCATATGACATTTTGGTTAATGATGTTGGCTTCCCTGCTGAAGATATTATTTTTGACCCGAACGTGTTTGCAGTTGCAACAGGGATTGAAGAACACAATAACTATGGCGTCGACTTTATTGAAGCCACAGGTTGGATTAAACAGAACTTACCTCACGCTATGATTTCTGGTGGTGTGTCGAATGTTTCGTTCTCGTTCCGTGGTAACGAGCCTGTTCGTGAAGCCATTCACTCTGTGTTCTTGTACCATGCCATCAAACAAGGCATGACCATGGGTATTGTGAATGCTGGCCAAATGGCAATTTATGATGATATTCCAGCCGAGCTAAAAGAAGCTGTTGAAGATGTCATCTTAAACCAAAACCAAGGTGAATCTGGTCAAGCTGCGACTGAAAAATTGCTTGAAGTGGCTGAAAAATACCGTGGCCAAGGCGGTGCTACAAAAGAAGCCGAGAACCTTGAATGGCGTAATGAATCTGTAGAAAAACGTCTTGAATATGCGTTAGTCAAAGGTATTACAACTTACATTGATGAAGATACCGAAGAAGCTCGCCTCAAAGCCAAACGTCCTTTAGATGTAATCGAAGGCGCTTTGATGGACGGTATGAACGTGGTTGGTGACTTGTTCGGTTCGGGCAAAATGTTCTTACCGCAAGTTGTAAAATCTGCACGTGTTATGAAGCAAGCTGTGGCTTGGCTCAACCCGTACATTGAAGCTGAAAAAACAGGTAGCCAATCTAAAGGTAAAGTCTTGATGGCAACTGTTAAAGGCGACGTACACGATATTGGTAAAAATATTGTAGGTGTTGTACTTGGCTGTAATGGTTATGACATTGTTGATCTTGGCGTAATGGTACCTTGCGAGAAAATCTTACAAACCGCAATTGATGAAAAATGTGACATCATCGGCTTGTCAGGTCTAATTACTCCATCTTTAGATGAGATGGTCTTTGTTGCGAAAGAAATGCAACGCAAAGGCTTTAACATTCCTTTATTAATTGGTGGCGCGACTACTTCTAAAGCACACACAGCAGTAAAAATTGATCCTCAGTACCAAAATGACGCAGTGATTTATGTTGCCGATGCTTCACGTGCTGTGGGTGTTGCAACCACCCTGCTTTCGAAAGAAATGCGTGGAAACTTTATTGCAGAGCACCGTGCTGAATATGCCAAGATTCGCGAGCGCTTAGCCAACAAACAGCCAAAAGCTGCAAAATTGACCTATGCTGAGTCAGTTGAAAACGGTTTTAAAATTGACGAAAGCTATGTACCACCAAAACCAAATCTTTTAGGAACACAAGTTCTCACTAACTACCCTCTTGCAACCCTTGTAGAGTATTTTGACTGGACACCATTCTTCATTTCTTGGAGCTTGGCAGGTAAATTCCCGAAAATTTTAGAAGATGAAGTGGTCGGCGAAGCTGCAACAGATTTGTATAACCAAGCTCAAGCGATGTTGAAAGATATTATCGACAACAACCGTTTTGATGCTCGTGCCGTATTCGGTATGTTCCCTGCACAGCGCACTGACGCCGACACAGTAAGTGTATTTGATGAAGCAGGTCAAAATATTACGCATACTTTTGAGCACTTACGTCAACAATCTGACAAAGTGACAGGTAAACCGAACTTGTCTTTGGCAGATTACATTCGTAATGACCGTGAACAACAGGACTACCTAGGCGGATTCACTGTATCGATTTTTGGTGCAGAAGAACTGGCAAATGAGTACAAAGCCAAAGGTGATGACTACTCTGCAATTTTAGTTCAATCACTGGCTGACCGTTTTGCTGAGGCCTTTGCAGAACACTTACATGAACGCATTCGTAAAGAGTTCTGGGGCTATAAAGCGGATGAACAGCTTAGCAATGAAGAGCTGATTAAAGAGAAATATGTCGGTATTCGCCCTGCACCGGGTTACCCTGCTTGCCCTGAGCACTCTGAAAAGGCAGTGTTATTTGACTGGTTAGGATCTACCGACAAAATTGGTACTAAACTGACTGAACACTTTGCAATGATGCCACCATCTTCGGTGAGTGGTTTCTATTATTCTCATCCACAAAGTGAATACTTTAACGTAGGTAAAATATCTCAAGACCAACTTGAAGATTATGCAAAACGTAAAGGTTGGACACTGGATGAAGCGAAACGTTGGTTAGCGCCGAATTTAGATGATTCGATTGTTTAATTGAAATTTAAAGGTAGTACATATAATATATACTACCTTTTATTTTAAATAAGTTTATGAATTTAAAAGACGAAAAAGAGAAAATACTTAAAAAATATTCTTATTCAAAAGCGTATAAGAATTATTTTGAAATTAGTACCAATCAAAAATACTTTCCATTTAAACGAATTAGTCTCATTATTTTCACATTTTTATTCTTTTTTTTAATTTCATATAAATTTACTTTACCTAAATTAGAAAATGAATCTCTCTATATTTTTGCAGCACAAGTTACTATCATTGCCTTAATTTTTCCAATAATTTTAACCTTAATTGGAATTTTATATAGTAAAAATAATGATTTTGATTCGATCTTCAAAATTTATATTGCTAATACAAATGCTAAAACACTTTATCGTGGATCATTTATTCTACTACTTTTTTATGTTATCAGTTTTTTTTATTTATATGACTCCTCCCTTTCAGAACAAATTAGGAGATCTTTAAATGTTACCTTAGGAATCATGTTTATAGATGCAATCATAGTAACTCTTTTTTTCCTTGAACAAACTATTTCCTTTACTACAACAAATGGAGTTAATAAAATATTAACCAAACATTTTATTAACTCAGAAAAAAATGATGAGTCTGTTAACATTATTAGCATTATTACTAACAGAATAAATGAAAACATCCAAAATTCTGATCTAAATTCTTTTGAAAAAAATATAGAATTTCTTCTTTATTTCTTAGACAAAGTTATAATTATATCAACAGAAATTAAGGACAATAAAATTTCATCCAACTTAAATAAAACATTTAAAAATGATTTATTTAGCACCAAATTTTCAAAAATTATTTTTTTAATTCAAAAAAATATAGAATTAGCAATAAATAGTCCAAATCCTGAGTATTATCAAAGTCTTCATAGTGTCTATTTTTATATTTTTTGTAGAAATTATAAAATACTAGAAAATGAATCTATATTATTACTTTTACAAGCTCATTATCAACATACCTTCTTTATAACTAAAGAAACAGTTGAGATGAAGCCTAAAATTATCAACGATTTTATATCATCTTGGTACAAATGGTTAAATTCATATATAAAATTAGATGACAATTTAACATTCTATATTTTTAAAAATCATCTTAATTTTACAACTTTAATAATTAATACATTTAGCAAAGACAAAAATATAAGGGGACTTGATTTTATTTGCGATTGCTTAAGTCGATGGGAGGATGTAGCTGCTAAGATGCCAAATTATGTAGAGTATGAAAATAAACTACAAACAATATTTGATTTTGAAAATTTAGATACATTTGCTAATCTTGTTTTAGAAACAAAAATATTATCTTTTTATCTAATTAGTAAAAATCTAGATGACAATAAAGTTTGCTATAAATATTATGAAGTTTTAATTAAGGGAAAAAAGTTAATTAAAACAACTGATTTAATGGTTAACTCTTACTCATTCCAGAGCATCGATGAAATTTTATTTAGCTATTTTAGACTTCTATCTAATCATCCATATGAACATTATTTCAACAATTTTCTTGAAGAGTTAGACCGTATAATTGAAATTTCAGGCTTAATACATGGAGGATGGATTCCATTTTTAGAAAATAGGATTACCAATTATATAATTAAGTTATTATTATTAAACACTACGAAAAACAAATCCACGTCAGGTTATCTGTGGGAATCAGCATTTGAAAATTCTTCAATAGCAAAAAATGATAAAATATTAAACTTACTATTAAAAATTCAGAAAGAAATTATTAATTTCAATAATTATGATAGCTTAGAATGGGACAGTAAAAAGCTTGAAATTACCAAAAAAAGATTAAGTGATTATATTGAAAATTTAATTTCTCACACCACAAAATGCCTGCAATCTAAGTTTGAATTTATAGAATTAGATCAAAATAAAGTTGAAGATTTAGTTTCAAAAAATACTTTACATACAGAAGACTTAATAAACATGTTGCAAGAAACTTTTTTTTCATTTTTTTCAATCAAGTTAACTACAATCAGAATATAGTTTCATCCTCATACTATGAAACATACGATTCAAAATATTTAACAACCGAATATAGCATACATTTAGACAATATATTCAAGCCTGAATACTATGCATCAATAATAGAAAATTTATTTTTTGAAGAAATTCAAAAAATAAAAAGAATAGAATACCTTTTAAGCGATAACATATTTCAAACTTTACAGAAAATTTACTTAAAGAGCTGTATATTTTCTTTACCCATTGTAATTTATAACAATAATGAAATATTAGAATTTCTCTCACACTATTCCACTAAAAACTCTCCTCTCACTTACATCATAAAAAAACTAGAATATAATATGGGTTATAAAATTGGAAAAACAATTTTTAAGTATGAATTTAAGTTTCCTAAAAATTCAGTTTACATTCTCCCAAATAATATTTTAAAAAATATCTACTTATCTAAAACAAATAATAATTCCCTATCAAAAGTAGATATTAACTTAGACCCTAAAAACCATCAAAAAGCTTTAGTCAAAGTAGATTTTCCTTGTGAAATACATTTAGAAAAAAATAGTTTACCAATTGAGATTATCCTAAAAAAATCATATTAAATTATTTACAATCAGTATTAAAATTTATTTAAATTACAAAATATAATTTCTCACAAATCTATAAATGTATTTATATTTAATAAATACATTTATTTTATCCTACTGAATTCCTCCTTATTCATTAATAAGTTATGCGTTAAAAAGTTAATGGTAGACATATGTAACTCTGCTACGACCTCAATGCCCACTTTTTCAAGCTCTTCGGCTACTTCAAGCGCATGCATGGTTAATAAACCTGCTGGAATAAGATTCTCTTGCTTAAATCCTACTAAGTTCCATTTGTCAATTTGAGGAACTTTTAAGCTTTTATATGGTCACATTACATGAATTTCCTCAATTCTTAAGTGATGCATCATCTCTCGAATAAACACAAAGTAGGTAAAAACATAAAGCTGATCTGGAGACACTTGGCTTGTGTAATAGCTTAAATGCTCAATAAAATCATTTAATCTAGCAATTAGATTAAACAATCCGTAAATAAAAAGATCCCCCAATCTTTAAGATTAAGAGATTTCTTTTCGATACTATTTATACCAAGTACACATTACTTTTACTTCAAATGTGCCTTAATCTTCTCTTTAACTGCTTCAGTTGAAATACCATATCGATCATGCAAAGTGGGTAATGCGCCTGCATCTAAAAATGCATCTGGCAAACCAATCATGTCAAAACGAGGATGTTGACCATTTCTTAGAAGTAGTGAGCCAACAGCTTCTCCTAACCCACCAATGACTGAATGATTTTCGGCAGTTAAAACAGGTCGGCCACCTTTTGTGACTTCATCTAAAATAGTTTGTTCATCTAGAGGCTTAATGGTCGGTACATGTAGCACTGAAACCTCAATGCCCTCTTTTTCAAGCTCTTCGGCTGCCTCAAGCGCACGCATGGTCAATAAACCAGTCGAAATAATGAGTAAGTCTTTACCGGGTTTAATCACCTGTGCCTTACCCAATTTAAACTGGTAGTTGTATTTATCGAGCACTAATGGAACCTGACCACGCAATAAACGCATATATACCGGACCATTATGAGCGGCAATCTGAGGAATTGCCTGTTCTATTTCTAAGGCATCACATGGATCGATAATCATCAAGTTCGGCATAGCACGGAAAATTGCAATATCATCCGTTGCCTGATGACTTGGGCCGTAGCCTGTGGTTAATCCCGGAAGAGCTGCTACAATTTTGACATTCAGGTTATCTTCCGCAATTGCCATACAAATAAAATCGTAGGCACGGCGTGATGCAAATACGGCATAAGTTGTTGCAAAAGGAACAAATCCTTCACGAGCAAGTCCTGCTGCTGCACTCATCAAAAGTTGTTCTGCCATACCCATTTGGAAAAACTTGTCTGGGTTTTCTTTAGCAAAAATATGTAGATCAGTGTATTTTGATAAATCTGCTGATAAACCTACGATATTGTCACGCTCTTTTGCCAAGGCATTCAGTGCATGTCCAAATGGTGCTGGTTTGGTCGGTTGGCCCTCGGCAGCAATAGAAGCAATCATTGCCGAAGTGGTTAGTTTTTTCTTAGGAGGATTAGCTAACTGGCTCATGGTGTACTCCTTACTGTCCGTAGTGGGTCAAAATATTTAAAGCATCATCCCATTCATGTTCATCAACACGAATAAAGTGTGTTTTTTCGCGGCTTTCCAAGAACGATACGCCTTTACCCATTTTGGTGTCACAAATAATGACGCGTGGGCATTTTCCCTCATGGTTTCGCGCTTGTTCGAATGCTTCAAGCAAAGCTTCCATGTTGTTGCCATCCACACGTTGGGTGTACCAACCAAATGACTGCCAACGATCAACAATTGGCTCAAATGCTAAAATTTCACTGGAGTGCCCATCTGCCTGCTGATTATTCACATCAATAATGGCAATTAAGTTATCTAGTTTCCAATGCGAAGCAGACATCACGGCTTCCCATGTTGAGCCCTCATTTAGCTCTCCATCAGAAAGTAAGTTATATACAAAAGCATCCGACTTTTTCTGTTTCAGCCCTAAACATGCGCCGACTGCAATTCCAAGACCGTGACCCAATGAACCACCTGTAATTTCCATACCGGGTGTATAGGAAGCCATGCCCGACATTGGTAACCGACTGTCATCGGCTCCGTAGGTTTCAAGCTCTTCAAGCGGAATAATTTTTGCTTCAATTAAGGCCGCATAAAGTGCAATTGCATAGTGCCCAATAGAAAGATAAAAACGGTCACGGCCTTCCCATTCAGGGTTTTCTGGCTGATATTTCATCGCATGAAAATAAGACACGGCGAGCAAATCTGCTGCACCTAAAGCTTGTCCAACATAGCCTTGGCCTTGTACTTGCCCCATGCGTAAAGCATGTTGGCGAATGTGGTAGGCACGTTGTTGCAACTCGGCAATTTGGTCTGCTTTATCAACATTTAACATTGTCATTTACTATTCCTTATTAACGATTGACCAGTTTTGCCGGAACACGCAGAACCAGACTGGCACCGAAAATTAATACTGCTGTGATTAAGAACATGCCGATTGCATTTGAACCTGTGTTGGTGGTGACCCAACCGATTAAATAAGGTGAGCAAAATCCTGCAAGATTGGCGAAGCTATTCACTGCGGCAATACCTGCCGCTGCGGAAACACCACCCAAAAAGTTGGTTGGTAACATCCAGAATAAAGAGGATGCCGTCAGCACACCTGAGGCTGCGATGCAAAGGCAAATTAAAGAGAGCGTTAGATTTGAAGCGAATAAAGTTGCAAATGTGAGTGCTATAGCGCCTGCACACATCGGAATAATTAAGTGCCAGCGGCGTTCTTGGAAATGGTCACCACTACGCCCTGCCAAAATCATGACCACAATGGCACACATATAAGGCAGACTGGTGAGCAAACCGATATGCCAGTTATCACTAATGCCCGAGTTACGAATGAGAGTTGGTAGCCAAAATGTAATGGCGTATTGCCCCATCACGACACAAAAGTAAATACCTGCCAGTAGCCATAAGCGTTTATCTGCAATGAATTCTTTGACGCTAGCATGACCTTCTTTGTGCTGGTTATCCTGAGCAAGTTCTTGCTTCACCAAGTTCTTTTCATCTTGGGTTAACCAGTTGGCGTCTTGAACTGAATCTTTTAAAACAGCAAGTACAAGCAGGCCAACAAGTACAGTAGGAATGGCTTCAATTACAAACATCCACTGCCATCCAAACCAGCCATGTACGCCGCTCATTCGGTCCATGATTAAGCCTGAAAGTGGTCCACCAATCATTCCTGAAATTGGAATCGCGATAAACCAAAGTACGGTCATGCGTGCACGGCGGTAAGATGGAAACCAATAAGTGAGGTAGAGCAACAAACCCGGAGCTAGTCCAGCTTCAGCAACACCAAGCAAAAAACGTAAGGTGTAAAATTGCCATTCGGTTTGAACAAAAGCAAAACAACCTGACAAAATGCCCCATGTAATCATGATTCGGGCAATCCAACGTCTTGCGCCTACCTTGTGAAGTACAATGTTACTTGGTACTTCACAGAGGAAATAACCAATAAAGAAAATCCCTGCGCCTAGACCATATACAGCTTCACTAAACTGTAAATCGCTCATCATTTGGAGCTTGGCAAAACCCACGTTTACTCGATCTAAATAGGCACAAAAATAACAAAGCATTAAAAATGGCATGAGCCGAAATGCAATTTTTCGATAGGCAGATTTACGAACCGCCGTATCTACTTCAGATGAAAATACTGTATCCATCATGCGAATCCCTTTACATTTGGCCACAGTATCCTCTTGTGACCATCATTCTATTTTTAGTTTTGAAATAGTGAGCGATTAATGAATCAGCATGCCACCATTTACATCGAGTGTGACACCAGTTAAGTAAGCTGACAGATCACTTGCCAAAAATAATGCTGCATTTGCAACATCTTGCGCTTTACCTAAGCGGCCGAGTGGAATACCTGCCAAAATGTCGTGACGACGGTCATCATTCATTAAACCGCCAGTAATATCAGTCTGGATTAGACCTGGAGTAAGAGAATTTACACGAATCTGATCAGCACCAAACTCACGAGCCATCGCTTTTGCCAGACCTAACACGCCTGCTTTGGCAGCGCTATAGTGTGGCCCGCCAAAAATACCACCACCACGTTGTGCTGAAACTGAAGATAGACAGACAATACTTCCACCACCGTTTGCTTTCATAGATGGAATAACCGCTTGCGACATAATCAATGTTCCGCGGAGGCTGACATCTAAAATACGGTCATAGTCATTACGTTGAATATCAAGGGTTTTAACTGGCTGAGTAATACCAGCATTGTTAATTAAAATATCAATCTTGCCATAGTGCTGTAGTGCTTGTTCAACAGCTACTTTGACCTGTTCTTCGTTTGCAACGTTTGCAGCAAGGCCTAAATGTCCTTCACCAAGCGCTTTTGCAGCGTTTTGGCTTTGAGCAAGATCTAAATCAACAATAATGACTTTGGCACCCTGTTGTGCAAAGATTTCTGCGGTTGCTCGCCCAATTCCACGTTCTGATGCTGCACCGGTAATTAATGCCACTTTTCCTTGTAGTAACATATTCAATCCTCTTTTACGCCTTATTTCCTGAGTTCTGACTTAGAATCTCTTTTTTCACAAAGCCCAGCAATCATCTCGAATTCAACAAGACATGAAAAAAATTCATGCCTATGCTATTTTCAAATAAGTTTTAGGGATAAAAACGGATCATTTCATGGATAGTAGTGAAAACAATTTCAACCAAATACCCTCAATTAAAACATTACAGGCTTTTGAACAAACCGCCCGTTTCGGCAATGTTGCCAAGGCAGCCGAGCATTTGAATCTCACGCCTTCAGCAGTGAGTCATCAAATTGCTAAGCTTGAAGAAATGATTGGGCAGAGTTTATTTATTCGTGGTGCGCGTGGTGTGACGCTGACCCCTTCTGGCGAACGCTATTTTCAAGATGTCACCACCATTTTGCATAACCTCATGTTAGCGACTGAAAAAGCTGCCGATAAAAGCCCTAAAGACAGTTTATATATTCATTCATCCCCAAGTTTTGGTTTGCTTTGGTTGCTCCCTCGCCTCGAGTCATTTAAAGAAAAGTTCCCCATGATTCAAGTCAACTTGTCATGTTCTTATGAAAATTTACACTTTACCCGCGACAAGATCGACATTGATATTCGTCACGGTTTGCCCAACTGGACAGGGGTAGAAATCAGAACGATTCGTAATGAAAAGCTTGAAGTGCTTGCATCCCCTAATCTACTTGAACGTAGTCCAGTAAATAAACCTCAAGATTTATTAAAGAAAGAACTGATTTTATCGCGCTCAACCTTAGTTACTTGGCCCCAATGGTTTGCCCATCAGGGTTTAAGCATTCCTGAGTTTCCCTACACTTTGAGTTTTGACCGCTCTTATATGTCACTTGAAGCAGCTACACACGGGCTAGGTTTTGTTTTGGAAAGTAATTTACTTACTCAAAATTATTTAGAATCTGGGAAATTAGTTAGAGTTTTTGCAGATGAACTATCGATTCCTATCTCGGCTCATCATTTGGTGTATCCACGAACCCACCAATTTATTCCTAAAATTGAGCTGTTTTTAAACTGGATTCATGATGAGTTGGCGGATTGAGAAAGTAATTGTTAAATGATTTGAATTTGCTCAACTCTTAAGTGATGCATCATCTCTCGAACAAATACAAAATAGGTAAAAATATAAAGCTGATCTGGAGACACTTGGTTTGTGTAATAGCCCAAACGCTCAATAAAACTATTAAAACCATGCTCAAGCTCAATACGGCTGATTTGCTTTTTAGCACTAAAAAATAACTGACTGAGGTGGGTCATAGCAGCATCAGATGTAACAGCTACACCACTTATATTCAGGTTTCTGAGGGGCCTTGACTCGATGATTTCTTCAATAAAATAAATCATCTTTTCGATAGCGAGTTCATTAACAACCCCATGGCCGATACTTTTTGAACCAACAAAACCTAAGCCCTGCTCAAGTTGAATATGTTGGTTGTCTAAGTCAAATGACAAGCTATTAAGACCAAGTGAAAATTTTAAAACCGAGTCGGGATGATTCATAAAAATAGCTTACCGTTGAATTTTGCTCATAAGATTAATTTCTTTATAAGCCTAAATTGAACCAATTTTTCCAATATTTAACATTAACTACTCGATTATTATTAACACTACATATAATAAAAACCTCTTTAAAAAGATGAAAAATCAATCTTATATTCATCCAATCCTACGATTAAAAAATAGAGTATAAACATGAAAAAATTAGTAATTTTAGGTATTACGATTTATAGCTTTGCACAACTTACGAATGCAGCCACATTAAATGTAAAACCATATGGTACGACTCAAGACGGGCAAAAAGTTGATTTATACACCATGAGCAATAACAAAGGAGTCTCGATATCTTTTATTAGCTTCGGTGGTGTAATTACACAGATTTTGACTCCCGATGCACAAGGCAAACAAAATAATATTGTTTTGGGCTTTGATGATCTAAAAGGTTATGAAGTCACTGATACCAAGGAAGGCATTCATTTTGGCGGATTAATTGGTCGTTATGCGAACCGTATTGGCAATGCTAAATTTAACTTAGATGGAAAAACGTATAACCTTGAAAAAAATAATGGGCCGAATTCATTACATAGCGGTAATCCCGGTTTTGATAAACGTGTTTGGCAAGTTAAGCCCCTCGTTTCTAAAGGTGAAACCGTTAAAGCTTCTCTTAAGTTAACCAGTCCAAATGGTGATCAAGGTTTTCCCGGAAAATTAGATGTAGAAGTGATCTACAGTCTTTCAGATCAAAATGAATTCCAGATCGAATATAAAGCCAAAACTGATCAACCGACAGTCGTCAATCTCACCAACCACAGTTATTTCAACTTATCAGGCGCTGGCAATAATCCTTATGGTGTACTAGATCATGTGGTACAACTCAATGCAGACCGTATATTGGTAACCGATCAAAACTCTTTACCCACAGGTGAAATAGCTTCGGTTGCAGGTACACCTTTTGATTTTCGGACACCTAAAGCAATCGTAAAAGATATTCGAGCGAATAATCAGCAATTGGCCTATGGATATGGCTATGACCAAACTTGGGTAATTAATCAAAAGTCTCAAGGGAAACTCAATCTTGCAGCTATTGTGGTTGACCCAAAATCTAAACGAACCATGCAGGTTTTAACCACTGAACCAAGCGTTCAAATGTATACAGCCAATCATTTACTCGGAAATGTTACTGGTGCAAATGGCGTACTCTATCGACAAGCAGATGCGCTAGCATTAGAAACACAGCATTTTCCAGATAGCCCGAATCAATCAGCTTTCCCTTCTACACGTTTAAACCCAAATCAAACTTATAACAGTGTCACCGTATTTAAGTTTGGTGTTCAAAAATAATCTTTTCAATGAGGCTATGTTCATATTAAAAAGACTCTCAGCTAAATATGGCTGAGAGTCTTTTCATTTATTTAACTTTTGTATTCATAAAATACCGAATATTAACCGTCACCTCACTCCTATCCAATTAGTCCAAGGTGAAATGAATGACTTAATGAATATTTGTTCGAATTGAACCAGTCACACTCACATCACCCAGCTTTGTACCCTTCAATTGGATATAAGAACCATCTTTAGAGATCAATACATTTTTACAATCACTTAAGGTACAAGAATAGCCATTTATCTGAATATTCACAGGATTTTGTCCTTGAACAGTGATATAACCATGCCCAGTAGTAGATGTAATAAAGTAAGTTATTTCTTTATTAGAGAGTTCATAAGCATAAACCTCGTTTGTATCAATTTTTCCTACATTTGAGATATCAATTTTGGCGTAACTATTGATTAAAGTAATATTTCCTGAGGCTATTTTAGAGTTAGATCCAGTTTTTGAATTAAAGTAAACGTTATTAAATTCTACATTTACTCGATCGTTATCTAGTTTTTTTAATGTCCCCATAGCCGCCGCACTAGAGAGAATCTCTTCTCCTGTATAATAAGAGTTAACCAACCCTGATGATTTACCTGTAAGCAAATATAAGCTCTCACCATTCGTAAATTGAACAACAAGCTGAGTATCCCTCATATAGGCTCGAAGAATATCCATTTTCTTACCATTAACAGTAATTTCACCATTATGGGTCTTTTCAAAATCTGTAAATACTAAAGGTTTACTGCTAATACTCCCTTTTACCGTACCATTCAATGTAACTAAATACGTTATCTTTTCATTAGTCGAAGAGGAATCTGTATAATATGAATCTTCAAATTTTTTATTATTAAATAATAGTGTTGAATCACCAGTACGGTCATCATAAATCATACTAATTCCTTCACAACCTTCAGGAGTCCACTTATCATTCCTACAAGTTAAAGAAGATTTCTCCGTATCAATTCTTGCATTTATTACTTTGCCAGAAAGCTTATCGTACTCCACCCTAATAAATTGATTTTTATCTAATTTATAGTAAAATGAAAGCCCTGAATTTCCATAAGTTCTTACACTATAACTAGGTTCAATCACACTGTTACTAGATCCATTACTTGGAACAAGCTGGGTTGATATGCCATTATTTTTTTCATTAATTATAGTGAGATTTTGCTCAAAAGTTGTAGTGTAATTAATCAAAGGAGTAGATGATAAAGTCGGGATTTCATTAGGATTTGATTTTGAAGATGTAGAAGAACCGTCCGTGGAACTTCCTCCACCACCCCCACCACATGCAACTAAAGTTAATGTAGAAACGAGAAAAACACTTAATGATAATTGCTTAATAGCGAACACTTCATACCACCTATAACAAATTTTATTTTATATAATAAATTCAATAAATTAAGAAATTATTACTGTTTCTATAATATTATCAATTTATGTCTTGATATATTGCCTTGCGATTTTAAACAATTTTTTTCATAGGACAAGATAGCCTATTGAATTAACTTTATTATTTTAATTAAAATAAATTTATCACCCTAATATATAGATCTCTTTTCTAATAGAAAATCCCCCAACCCTTTTAAGACTGGAGGATTTAAAACAACGGAGTGATGGTTTTATTTAACTTTTGTGTTGGGTAAAAATGCAGTTGCAAAACCAAGTAATGGCAACAATGAACATAAACCAAATACCCATTCAATGCCGTTAATATCAGCTAAATGTCCTAACCCAGCTGCGGCAATACCACTTACCCCAAACATAAGCCCAAACATTAAACCTGCAATCATACCCACACGGCCCGGAACAGCTTCTTGTGCGTAAACCACCATCGCTGCAAAAGCCGATGACAACACTAAACCTGCAATAATTGAGAAAACTGTTGTCCATAATAAGTTTGCAAACGGCATCATTAATGCAAACGGCGCCATACCAACAAATGAAACCCAAATAACCGCTTTACGGCCAATTTTGTCACCAATTGGGCCACCTGCAAATGTACCTAAAGCAACGGCTGCCAAGAAGGCAAACAAATGCAATTGAGCTGTTTGAATACTGATATGGAACTTTTGAATTAAGTAAAAAGTAAAGTAGTTACTAATGCTGGCAATGTAGGTGAATTTGGCAAACATCAATACACTAATTGTGCTCAAAGCAATAATGAGCTTACGACCATGCAATTTAGTATGTGCTTGAGTTGCACGTGCAGCTACCTGATTTTTAGCATGGCTCACAGTCCAACGGCTTACACCAAATAAAACCCAAATCGCCAAAAGTGCAAATATCACTAAGCCGGCAACTGCATGCTGTCCAAATGGGACAATGAGTAAAGCTGCCAACAATGGCCCAATGGCTGTACCTGTGTTTCCGCCCACCTGAAAAGTCGACTGAGCTGTACCGAAGCGCCCGCCCGATGCCATTCGTGCCACCCGCGAAGCTTCTGGGTGAAAGGTTGCAGACCCAACCCCAATCAGTGCAGATGCACATAGCAACACAGCAAAACTTGGTGAAAATGCTAACAAGATAATGCCGCAGAATGTGACGACCATTCCGAGTGGAAGAAGATATGGTTTTGGATGTTTATCGGTATAAAGTCCAATCCAAGGCTGTAGCAGTGAACCTGTAATTTGATATACAAACGAGATCAGGCCGACTTGGGCAAAACTCAGTGAAAAGTTTGCTTTTAGCATTGGATAGATGGCTGGTAGCACCGCCTGAATTAAATCATTTAGTAAATGTGCGACTGCTACGGCGCCTACAATTTTAATAATCATTCCTTGAGGCTGATCATTTGCAACGGTATTGGCAATACCATCTTTCAATTGTATTGAAGACGTCATACCTGAAAAACTCCAATATTTTTAAATGAGATGCTTATTGTAAATTGTCGCTTATAAAGTTATCTTCCAATAATCATTGTATAAGTGACAATTTTTAGGATAGTTTATGTCCGATTCTCTTATTCAGTCTGATTTATCTGAACTGGTGATTGGGCTATCTTCCGAGCATTCTTACCGAGAAATCACTCCTACCCATACGCATACACGTGCGCAGTTTTTATATGCATCCACTGGCAACATTCAAGTTTTTACGCCTAATCATGTGTGGATTGTGCCACCCATGTGTGCATTATGGATTCCAGCACATGTAGAGCACAGCGTGATTTCACTGAGTCACGTTAAGTTAAATACCGCATTGGTTGAAGTAAATGCAGCAGCTTTAATGGGACAACATTGCTTTATTATTCGAGTCAGTAACCTGTTACATGAACTTTTGATTCGTTTAAATGAAATTGAACGAGAGGACACTCCAAATACAGCGACCTCTCAAGAGCTTTCCCGTTCTTTACAAATTTTGATTTTTGAAGAAATCCATCGCGCTAATTTGTTGTCTATTCAGATTCCGTGGCCGAAAGACAAAAGACTCTTAAAAATTTGCCAAGAGTTATTACATACTCCTGACCATTCAAAAGATTTAACAGATTGGGCTGATGATATTGGTACGAGCTCTAGAACTTTAATGCGTATGTTCCAAAAAGAAACTGGGCTGTCTTATCGGGCATGGGTACAGCAAATGCATATTGCACTTGCCTTGAGTAAAATCGCGAATGGCGAATCTATTGCCCAAATTTCAGAGTCACTGGGGTATACAAACCCCAGCGCATTCAGTGCGATGTTTAAGCGACATCTAGGAAAAACACCTCAGCAGTTTAGAAGTGCCGCGATGTCGCTATAAGTCTTTTTTTTAGAGCGGATCTCATGTTTTTCCAATAAATCATCGAAATCATGATAGACATGAAGTTCTCGATCTTTGGCGGTTCTGGCATGGTCTAAGCGCTGTTCAGGATCAACTAAAACAAGGGTATGACCATCATCAATCAGACGATCTACGCCTTCTAAAAACATACGTTTACCCACATCGTGGATAAGTGAAATCTGGGTTAAATCAATAACGATTGTGCTTTGATCAGTTGTCTCGTCTTGTAAAATACGCAACAACATTTCAGCTTCGGTAAATTTCAATACACCCCGAAGCACATACACACTTAATGATGCATCTTTTCCTGTACGGTAATGACTTTGTACAATGGTCTGGGCAGAAGGCGTACCTTCCATGAGATGTAATCCCATGTCACGAGATAATCGCTCTAAAATATCGATTCCTCGAACACTATGACCATGCTCATCTAGTCGAGGTGAAAAAGCAGCAATACTGACCTGCCCCGGTAGCACACCCAAAATCCCCCCTGCTACACCACTTTTAGCAGGAATACCTACAGTTGAAAGCCAGTCACCCGCGGCATCATACATGCCACAGCTCATCATGACACTGAGCACTTGTCTAACTACAGATCGGTTTAATAGGCGTTTTCCAGTTCTAGGGTCGACCCCGCCATTGGCAAGTACACTGCCCATGCGTACCAGATCTTTAACTGTAACCATGATCGCACATTGACGAATGTAACCATTCACAATATCAACAGGGTCAGTTTCCAAAATCCCCACCGTGCGCAGCATATAACCGATCGAAAGATTACGGTAGGCTGTTTTGACTTCCGAATCATAAACAGACTCATCAAAACTTAATTCACGACCAGCAAGCTCGCTCATAAAACGGCGTAGGATTTCTGCGCTATGCAAACCATGTTTAACCTGAATCAAGGAATGTACAGTAATTGCGCCAGAGTTGATCATCGGGTTTTTGGGACGGCCGTCTTTACCTAATGAAATTTCATTAAAGGCTTCCCCCGAAGGCTCTACCCCTACTTTCGCAAGTACTGCATCAATGCCAAGCTGTTGTAAAACATAGGCATATACAAATGGTTTAGAAATTGATTGTATGGTGAATTCAACATCATCATCACCGACCGAATAAATTTCACCATCTACCGTAGACATTGCTAAAGCTAATCGATTTGGGTTTGCATTTGCCAACTCAGGAATATAATCGGCGAGATGACCGCTGTTATCGATGTCACAGGCTTCTATAACATTTGCCAAATATTCTGGGAGAGGGGTTTTCATGGTCAGTAACCTTAAATGAGGAGATTTACAACATCGCGCAAAATTTCAGCACAACCTGCTGATAATATTAAAATTATATCTTTTGTAATGATTTAAATATCACGATATAAGTATTCTAATTCCGATGAGTTATCCTTTTCAAGCTCATTATAGGTTTTTCAAAACTTTAAACTAAAGATTAGATTATTCTTTCTACAAATAAGATCCCATTTAAATGATCGACTTCATGTTGAACAATACGAGCAGGAAAACCATGGAAAATCATTTCAACTGCTTCACCCTGAAGTGTTAAATATTTAACCTTAACCTTTTCTGCGCGTTCAACTTGCCCCCTCTCGTCTGGCACACTTAAGCAACCTTCTTCACCTAAACAAACCTCGTTTGAGAACTCTAAAATCTCAGGATTCACCATGACCACTGCTTCCATTTCAGGTGCATCGGGATAACGTGGGTTTGGACGAGACGCCACAATAATGACGCGTTTAGAGATATAAACTTGCGGTGCAGCAATCCCTACTCCATTACGCTCAAGCATTGTCGCATGCATAGCGTCAGCAAGCTGATAAAGCCAATTACTGTTTAACTCATTTGCCGACACAGGGGCCGCAGTCAGTTTCAAAATATCTTCACCACGCTTCGCGACAGGTAAAACTACACTCATCCTTTGACTCTCTCATTAAACTGGCTATAACAAGTTTTATTGTGTCGCTGAACCAAACAAAAGAAAAGCCATTCCTACATCTGTTTTTGTTTCATCTAAAGCGTTTTTTGTTTTAAAGCTTTTTGATCTGAGCAAGTCCAACCGACGTTACCCGTTACCATATAGAACAAATTTCCTCCATTTACTTTTACTTCACTTTTCCATTAATATCCAAACTTCAATTACAACAATTAAGTAAAAAATGGATCAGGAATTAACTTTGCAGGATGCGAACTATCTTAATAAAGAAGATAAACGAACCCTCGCCCTTTCTTCATTGGGTGGAGCTTTAGAGTTTTATGATTTTGTGATTTATGTGTTTTACGCCAAAATCATTTCCGACCTCTTTTTCCCTAGCACACTTAGTCCGTTTTGGGCCATGCTCAACACTTACGGTATTTTTGCAGCAGGTTATTTTTTCAGGCCCTTAGGCGGGGTTGTCATGGCCCATTTTGGTGACTTGGTCGGTCGTAAAAAACTATTTTCGCTTTCTATTTTACTGATGGCACTGCCTACCCTGTTTATCGGGATATTGCCTACCTTTGAAAATATCGGATATTTGGCACCCCTACTTTTATTGCTTATGCGTGTGGTCCAAGGTATTGCGATTGGGGGTGAAATTCCAGCCGCATGGACATTTGTGTCTGAACATGTACCTGAAAGAAAAATTGGACTGGCAAATGGTTTACTCACCGCTGGGCTGTCTTTAGGAATTTTATTGGGTGCATTGATGTCTTTATGGATTTCACTGAATTTTAGTGAAGGACAAATCCATGACTGGGCATGGCGTATTCCTTTCATTGCAGGTGGTATTTTTGGTCTGGTTGCACTTTATTTGCGGACTTATTTAAAAGAAACGCCTGTGTTTAAAGCCATGCAAGCTCGTAAAGAAATCTCAAAAGAAATGCCTGTAAAACAAGTGTTAAAAACGCATAAAACAGCTGTTGCGATTGGCATGTTATTTACATGGTTTTTAACAGGTTGTGTGGTGGTGGTGATTTTAGCCATGCCAAATTTATTAACTGGTACGTTTGGCTTTGAGCGTTCTCAAACTTTTGAAATGCAAAGTGCAGCCATTGTCATGCAAATGGTCGGCTGTATTTTGGCAGGCTATTTTGCTGACCGTTTTGGCTGTGGCAAAGTCATGATGGTCGGTGCGCTTGCCGTGGCACTCACAGCAGCAGTTTTTTATAATAGTTTGGGACACGCGGCACATTCAACCATTTTTGGTTTATATATGTTGTTGGGTCTATGCTCTGGTACTGTCGGCATGGTGTCGAGCAGTATGGTTAAAATGTTCCCCGCGCCTGTTCGCTTTTCGGGCATTTCATTTTCTTATAATTTATCGTATGCAATTGTTGGTGGTATGACCCTGCCTTTAGTTCATTGGCTCAGTCAATATAGTGATATTGGTGCGATGTATTATATTTTCTCGCTAACCATTTTGGCCTTTGTGACTGCCTTTGTGTTTTGGAATAAGTTCGAAAAAAACAGGTATTAAAAATTTTCACTTATTAAATAAAAAACCACGCCAATTGCGTGGTTTTTTATTGCTGCTTACTTTAGAAAGTAAACCCGATATTAAAGTTAATACGGTATAGCCATTTATCACTATTTGGTGAAGTTGCAGAGGTATATCCTGTTGAATTGGTCGAGCCACCAATGATGTTCGAATTTTTACCCCAGGTATAATCTGCCCAAACCATAAATGGTGAAGCAATAAACATCATCCCTGTGGTATTCATTTGCGAATCTGACCAATCATCACGTTTTTTATCGAGATAACTATAGTCATTATAAAACTTAATGGCTTTTAGCTTGCCCATATTGGTCACAGGCAACGTATAGGCAAGGTTTAAACTGGCTATCGTACCTTCCGAAGCAATGAAATAAGCAGGCGTAAGGCCATTCGCTCCCATCAAAGTCATATCACTATTTACACCATCCGGATTTTTAGCATCGTATTGATAGTGGATGACCGAGCTTTGTAAATTAAAGCGTTTGTAGTTGTTTTCAGTATGCAAACCGACTGCATAATATTTGCCGTCTTTATCGGTAATATCATTATGTAGCTGGGCGATTGCACCCGATACACCGAACTCTTGCTTACCGAAATCAGTTTCTAACTTGCGAACAATACGGGTATTCACCTGATTGCGCTTTTCATTTTGATAGGCTTTTTGAGATGGAAATGCATTTCCTGCCAAGTCATCATAAGTTGCACTTTCAGGGGAATAACGCAGGTTCGTCTCTAACATTTGAGGATAATAACCGAGTTTTACATCCCAATCTTTGTTGTGATAATTCCAGTTGATCCCCGGTGCAATGTTATTGCCATAACCTAAAAAGAATGGAATGTGATAGGTCCAGCCATTTTGCGGATAAGGATAAATCGTAAAAGGTTTATAGACTAGCCCCGCTTCGATGCTGTTATTGGCATCTAAGTTATAGCCAACATATGCTTTTTCAATGGACGTTTTCTGTTGGTCTTGAAACATATAGCTGGCATTGATATAGGCATCATCAAATTTACCTTTGAGATCAACCCTGAAAATATCAAAATGGAGCTTACCAAAACCACGGTTTGGCCCTTCCCAATCTTCATAGCGTTGATTTAACCGAACCACCCCACCTAACTTTAATGAGTCGGTGCCGTCATCACTTTTCCATTCAAGCAATGAGTCTTTTGCAAATGCATCGACGCTTACCCCCAGCGTAAGCGGTGCAATGAATGCCATGATCAATGAAGTCTTTTTCATCTCTACATCCTTGATTGAGTTCCAGCGTCCTGCTGGAACTTTATTTGTTTTACCTGTAAAACTTCGTTTTTATTGTTTTTTAGACAAAAAAATTTATCTAAAAAAAGGATGGCTTAGCAGCTCCCATCGCATATGTACTAAACCATCCAAACTGGTTAATACAGTTTCTTTTGCGGTGGACCCGCGAAGTTTAATGGTCCAATCGAGTTCATATCGAGCTCAATCACAGTTGGCCCTTCAAAAGCGACAGCCTCTTGAATAACCGTTTTAAACTCATCTGCACTACCGACTTTCCAGCTTTTCACACCCATTGATTCGCCAAGAAGTTTGTAATCTGGCGTATGCAATTCATTGAAATACTGACGACCACCGAAGTAGTTATTTTGAATGCCACGCATTACGCCATAACCACCGTCATTCATAATCATTAAGACCATGTTGGTGTTTTCTTGCACCATAGTTGCAATTTCACCAATGCCAAGCATTAAGCCGCCATCGCCGACTAAACCAATTACTTTTTTGTCAGGGTTAGCAACTGAAGCACCGATTGCTGTTGCAAGGCCTAAACCAATTGCACCCGCAAGCGAGTGGATGTTTTGGTTTGGTGCTTGTACCGGGAATAAACGACTGCCCCATGTACTACCCGACATGGTGATGTCACGTACAAAAATGCCGTCTTGAGGTAAAGCTGCACGCAAGTGATCACAAATTAAAGCGTATTGATCGATTTGTTTACGAAGTGCATCAATTGCAGCTTGTTTAGCAGCCACAACAGCAGCATCGTAATCGGCATCAACTTTTGAAGTTCCTTGAAGCTGTTCTAACACACGTGTTAAGACATCTTTGGCATCGCCACAAATGAAGTTACGGATTTTGTAATTACGTTGCTGAGCAACTGGGTTTGCATCTACCTGAATAATATTTTCAGGGAATTCAACCGAATAGGTTTTGGTTTCATTACTACGTAAACGAGAACCCACTACCACCATTAAATCAGCATCTTTTAATAATTGCTCAACACCTGCCGAGTTATGAAAAGCACCTAAACTACGTGGATGATCATCTGGCAACACCCCACGAGCATGCGTCGATGACACAACAGGAATACCTAAATCTGCAATTGCTTTAACTTCGGCAATGCTATTTAAAGTTCCACCACCAATCCAGAAAATTGGACGTTTTGCTTTTTTGATTTCACTGACAAGAAGATCAATTTCAGCTTGCTCTGCCTGTGGCAACTCAAGCGCTTTGACTGGCCCAAGATTAAGTGGCAAATCAATTTCTGCTGCCTGTACATCAATAGGTAGCTCAACACTTACCGGTCCCATTGGAACTGTAGTTGCTACACGGATGGCTTCACGAATTACGCCAACTGCATTGTCTGGACTGGTAATACGAAATGCTGCTTTGCTCGATGCACGCAAGAATGTAAGTTGGTCTTTAGTTTCATGGATGAAGCTTGCATCACGGTCGAGATATTCACGCTCAACTTGACCTGTTAAATGCAATACAGGGCTACCCGCATTCATTGCTTCAATGAGTGAACCCACCGCATTACCTGCACCAGCACCCGTACTGGTTAACGCTACACCTAGGCCTTTAAAGCGTGAGTGTGCATCTGCCATGGTGACCGCGCCCGCTTCACCACGGGCTGCGACAAAGCGCATTTTTTCACGGCGCCCTACCGCATCGGCAATAGGTAAATTGTGGATGGAAATAACACCATAAATACTATCAACTTGGTGCACTTCTAAAACTCTTGCGATTGCTTCGCCTACATTTACACGTTCAGTCATGTCTATTCCTCAAAATTTGTTTTCAGTCCTTGAATTTATTAATCGCACCAAGGGTTAGGCTGTTCATTCAGCCCCATATAAATACTCTTTTGTTGCATGTACGATAAAATGCCCAAACGGCCTTTCTCGCGCCCAATTCCACTGTCTTTAAAGCCACCAAACGGCGCACTAATCGAGAATTTTTTATAGGTATTAATCCATACCGTTCCCACTTCTAATGCACGTGCAATACGCCAAGCTTTGCGATAGCTTTCAGTCCAGATACCTGCAGCAAGGCCAAAACAACTGTCATTGGCTTGGGCAATTAAATCTTGCTCGTTGTCATATTTCATAACCACTAAAACAGGGCCAAAAATTTCTTCCTGACAGGTTTGAGCACTGTTATTTAAGCCCGTGATGATGGTTGGTAAGTAATAGCTTCCTTTGGCATAGTCACCAGTCGTAAGCGCTTCACCACCAATCAGAACTTGACCACCTTCGCTTTTAGCAAGTTGCACATAGCGGTCAACTGACTGCAAATGCTTGTCATTGACCAGTGGCCCTAAATGCACACCCGCCTGTTCCGGATGGCCCACACGTAAGCCTTTGGTAATTTCAACCAAACGCGTTAAAAACTGATCGTAAAGACTGCTATGAATAAACAAGCGAGAACCTGCGATACACGCTTGGCCTGCCGAGCTAAAAATACCGTACGCGACACCTTTAGCTGCCAGTTCGACATCCGCATCCGGCAAAACGATGGTTGGTGACTTACCACCTAACTCAAGCGAAGTAGTAATCAGTTTATCTGCGGCAATGTGTGCCAAATGACGTCCCGTGGTTGTTCCACCTGTAAAAGAAATTTTACGAACCAATGGGTGCTGAGCAATAGCATCACCAATCACAGAACCACGCCCCACTAACACACTGAGTAAGCCTTTTGGTAAGCCTGCTTCTTCAAAAATTTTGGCAAGCTCTAAAGCAATCAGTGAAGTTGCTTCTGCTGGTTTTAACACCACGGCATTTCCTGCTGCCAAAGCTGGAGCAAGCTTTTGAACTTCACTCGCAATTGGAGAGTTCCAAGGAGTAATGGCTGCCACAACGCCTACAGGTTCATGCACGCTCATGGTCATAAAGTCTGGAGCACGTTGAGTGGTGAGCTCATCGTTCAATGTTTCACATGCCGCAGCAACATAACGTGCAGTTGCCGCCGCGCTCATCACCAAGCCACGAGTTTCGGTTAAAGGCTTACCATTATCACGTGTTTGTAATTTGGCTAATTCATCTACACGCGCTTCAATAATGTCTGCAACTTTGTAGAGAATACGTGCACGCACATGCGGCAAACTGTTTCTCCAGCTCGGTTGACGCCAAGCCTGATCCGCTTTTTCAATTGCTTCATTTACATCTTCAAGCGTTGCTGTTGAAAGCTCAGCGTTTACCGACTGATCTGCCGGAAACAGGCTTTGAATGACTGCACCACGGCCTAATCGCCATTCACCTGCAATATAAATTTCCTTTGCCATGATCAAATCCTTCTTAAATCTGTATTGCTTCTACACTGTTGCGACAAGCACGAATCACGCTAAGCGCAGCCAAAGTTGATGTTTTTGGGTTACTTGGTAACGGCACGCCCACCAGTTCAATAGTCATTTGCCCAAAGCCACCTTCTGCCACAATAGTGTGTTTGTTTTTGTTGATGGTTGGATCAACAGTTAACTCAACCATGGTTTCATCCATACCAAGTCCTGCAAGTGCAATGGTTGCTGCAACGTTGGCATTAGCTGGAAATTTCATGGCAGCTTCACGCGCAGTTCCTGTGAAAAAGACTGTAGCTTCAGCAACATGGTCTAGATCGACTAATTGCTCTGCATAACTACCCTTCCAGCTTTTTGGACTTTTACAGCCTTTGTAAGTGACTTTTTGCAAACCACCTTCTTTGGCCGCAGAAATACCGTCAATACCTGCGATAGCCCCTGCAAGCAAATGCAAATGTGCATCATTTTTTTCGGCAGTTTGCTTAAGCTGAATTAAAAACTCGTTATCAGCCAAAGTACCCACCGAAATCAGACCAATGGTCCAGCCTTTCGCTAAAACTTTTTGAGCATGCTCTTTCACTGCTGCTTGACCTGCCACCTCAATGACATAGTCTGGCGTACCATCGCATTGCTCAATATCAGAAATCACCTGAATGTCAGACGAGACTTGTGATTGAACTTTTTCAATGCTACGAGATGGCACGACAATCCATTTGAGTTGCAGATCTTGAGGCAAGTGGGCATACACTTCTGCTGCCATTGCGCCAAAACCAATCATCATCAACTTTTTCATGACAGCACCTAATATTTATAAATGTTTGTTAAAACCACCTGAGACATCTATTGCCGAACCTGTGGTGTAAGATGCCAATGGTGATGCCAAGAAAACTAAAGCACGTGCAGGCTCTTCTGGACGACCTAAACGCTGCATAGGAATGCCACGATTTTTTGCGATATTGCCTGTCCACTCTTCCCATGACAGATTTAAATCTGAACGGGTTTCATAACGGCGTTTCCACTGCGCAGATTCGACCATACCGAGTAAAATCGAGTTCACACGAACGCCATATTGAGTAAACTCATGCGCCAACGAATGGGTTAAGTTCAACAGTGCAGCGCGTGCAGATGACGTCGCAATCATGTGCGGTTCCGGTTGCAATGCCAGTAACGAGTTCACATTGGTAATTGAGGCATTTGCCGACTGTTTTAAGTCATCAAGAAAAGCTCTTACCGGATGTAAAACACTGAAATATTTCAGCTCGATTTCTTTCATCCAGTCTTCATCTTGCGTATTTTCAAAATTTGAAACACGGCCTTGCCCAGCATTGTTAATGAGCATGTCCACATTGCCCAAATTGAGTTTGACCTCTTTGGCAAATTGCTGAACTTCTTCTTTTTTCAACACATTACATGCTTTGGTAAAAATATTGGCATGCGGAAATTTTTCTAAAATATAGTGCTTTGAAGCATTTAGACGTTCTTCATCGCGACCACACCAAGCAACTTTTGCACCCTCTGCAACCAGTATTTCAACAGCAGCCAGCCCAATCCCAGATGAGCCACCGGTAACAACTGCAACTTTTCCTTCAACTTGGAAGCTCATAATCCTTAATCTCTCTTACGATTGTTCCTGAATCGTCAACATAATTTGGTTAAATGCTTGCGGTTGGTCGACATAACTTAAATGTCCTGCATCTTCTATGACGAAGCGCTGTTCCAACTGCAATTCCTGAGCAAGCTCTTGTATACCTAACGCAGGAGTGATTTGATCTTGCTGCCCTGCAATGACTGTGCATGGGACTTTTAAATTGGTTAAGTAATTACGTATTTCGTCATATGCCAGTAAGTACGATGCATGGGTGAAACCTTTTAGGGTCAGCTGCTGCATCACCTCTGAAACTAAAGCTAAGGCTTGTGGCTCTTGTTTATAAATCAAATGAGGTCCACGGCTTTCAGCCATTCCTTTAGCGCCTAGTTCTTTCAACATTTTTGGTCTTTTTTCAAAAACCTGAATTTGTGTTTGCTCATCGTGGCGTTGGTAGCCTTGAGCTAAGTTAGCAACAACCAAGTGTTCCACTCGCTCTGGGTAAAGTGCAGCAAATGCACTGGCCTGTAAGGCACCTAATGAGTGTCCGACCACAATTGCTTTTTCAATTTTTAAAACATCTAACAATGCTGCCAAACGCTTTACGTAATCAGTAGCATTGGGCTGATCAGTTAAAAGTTCATCTGATTTGCCATAGCCCGGTGCGTCCCAGGCAATGACATGAAAATGATGAGACAGCACTTCAAGTTGGTTTACCCATGAAGCAGAACCTGAACTAATACCATGCAACAGCACAAGGTACTCGCCCTGACCGGCTTCCCGATAGGCTTGCTGCTGGCCTTGAACAGTAACGGTTTTCACCGGAAATTCTGCTAACTTTTCAATGAGTGTCATCATTTTCAATTCTTTCCTTCATTCACTTCATCAAACAATTAACGTTTGATTTGAGACAATGGATGCTCTGGTGGATAGTTCGGAATGGTTGGTTTACCTGTTCCTAACATCACACACATCAAGGCATCTTCTTGACCTGGGTTAAACAGACCACGGTAAATTCCCGGTGGAATTGAAATCAGATCACGCTCTTTTAAACGGGTTTCAAATTTTTCGCCGTTGTGCTCAATAAACAAATCAATTTCGCCGCGAAGCATAAAGAAAACTTCTTCAACATCGTGGTGAATGTGCAAAGGACCTTCACACTGTGGTGGTAGAACCATGGTTGAAAACGTGAAGTTTTCTGCTGGAACGGTGTTACCGTCATTTGCAACACCTGTTGCACCCGTACCCATGTAACGCATTTGTGCACGGCGATATTTCGGGTCGTAATCTGCTTGGAACTTCAAAGCATCAAAGTCATATTTACGTGTCTCAAAGCGAGCAATACGTGTGTTTAACCAATCTTCTAAAGAAGCACCCTCTGGTTGTGCCCACGATTCGAATTGTTGTGTAGTCATTTTTTAAACTCCTATACAGTGAATTAATAACGTTTTAAAAGAGGAACCAAGAACAACGACCCAATGACAGCGACAGCGGCCAAGAAGGTAATTCCTAAATTAAAACTATGTGTTTGCATCACGATGTAACCGATAAGAACAGGCGCAATTGCACTTGCAAAATTACCTAAACCGTTAAATATTCCGCCCGCAGTCGCCCCTACATTTGAGGTCGTTACTCTTGCAAGCAGAGCAAATACAGCTGCTACTCCAAAACCCCATGCCATAGCACTTAAAGACATGGCAGCAATAATCAATAATGGCTCAGTCATAATGACCATCACATACATGAAGATGCCCGCGAGTAATAAACCGCTAAATACTTGAATTGCGCGGCGGCCTAACTTGTCAGATAAAAACGCACCGATAATTTCGCCAATTAACATGGCAATGAACGGAAAGCTTGAATACATCCCAAACTCTTTGAGATTGAATCCTTTGTCTTGCATTAAGTAAGAAGGAACCCAGCTGTTTAAGCCCCACAAATACGTCATCAACGCAATGTTAAAGAGACAAACCAACCAGAATGCGCTGTTGCTGAGCAGCAATTTAGTATTGGCAATGTGACCTTTGAAATTAGTGCGTTTACTCTCGCCCTCAATTTCGACAGTTTTCTTGAGCTGCAAGTTACGCAGACCAAAAACAATGCTAAAAATCGCAATCAGGGTTAGCGCAGCCATCACAAAAAAAGTGGTATGCCAGTCGTGGTGAGCTAAAACATTTGCAGTGATCGGGAACCCAAGGAATGCACCAATCGGTGTTCCAAGTAAGAACATGGTAGAAGCACGTGCCTGCTGACGGTCCGTATAAGTCTGCTTAACAATGGTGTATGCCAAGGCAAATAACGGGCCTTCTGCTAAACCAAGCAGTACACGTAAAACCAACATGCCTGAATAACTGGTGGTGAACCCCATACAGAACATGAGTACGCCCCACGACGTTACACTCCAGAACAGCATTTTCTTTGGGTTAAAGATGTCACCCAAAAAGCTTAGAAAGACTGATGAAAAACCATAAGCAAGTAAGAAACTTGTCATGAGCCATCCGAGCTTGGCCTTATCTTCAGCAATTCCCATTGCACTTTGAAAATGAGGATCTGAAAATAAAACCGCAATACTAATCTTGTCGAAAAACGCCAGTACCACACACACCATAAGGACAAAAGCAGGTACCCAATGCTTCAATCCACTTTTTTCTTCATTACTCATGTGTCATTCCTTCGATTTGGTAATGAGAACCAGATTTAATGTTTACGGTTTTAACTTCATGACATTAAATTCAGCATCTGCTAATAGTTTTGGATCTAAAACGGTGTTGGCTTGCATCCAACGTTTTGCCAGTTTGATCAGTTTAGAATCATTAATGGCAATCATGTTGAGCAAACGATTTTCATGGTCCAGATATAAATAGCTCACCTGATCTTCCCCACCTTGGCGAATGACTACTTCCTTCGTTTTTTCAGGTTGATACGTACCTAAAATCTGGATATTAAAGTGATATTGATCTGACCAAAGCCATGGAATATCGCTATATTCGGTTTCAATGCCGAGCATTGACTTCGCAGCTGCAATCGCCTGATTTTGTGCATTTGCCCATGACTGAATGCAATAACCCAAGCCCGGATGAATCGCAACATCACCTGCGGCATAAATGTTTTGATCTGAAGTTTGCCCAAAACAATTCACTACAATGCCATCTTTCACATCGAGACCAGCATGTACACCTAACTCTTTGGCAATCTCAGCGCCTGCACCTACTACGACACAGTCAAATAACTGGCTATTTTGTGGGTGATTCACCACTTCAACTTTTTGATTTGGCGCTTCAACTAAATGAAGACTCTTGCTGTCTAAATGAATTTTTGTACCTTGAGTTTCATGCATATTTTTTAAAAATGCAGAAACTTCCGGGCTCACGCTTCTTGCACATAAACGGTCGCCATATTCAAAAATATGAACATCTTTACCTTGCTTACGTGCAGTTGCAGCAATTTCTAAACCAATCCAGCCACCGCCAATCACAGCGACATTTTTTGCATTCTTTAAAATTTCAGCCAAACGTTCACAGTCATGCACATTGCGTAAAGTCACAACATTTGGAATGAACTGCCATGTATTGACGGGTACACGTGCACGGCTTCCAGTTGCAATCAGCAATTTGTCATACGGCAAAACCTGACCACTTTCTAAATGAACCTGTTTTTGCTCACGATCGACTTTTGTCGCAATTTCCGGTTTATGCCATTGAACGTTAAACTCTTGAACCTGCTCAGGAGAGAACAGATTCAAACTTTCATACGTTGCTTCTTTTGAAAGTACTTGCTTAGACAGTGGCGGACGCTCATAAAACACTTGATCTTCATTTGAAACCACGTGAATTTCGCCCACATACCCATTTTGACGCAAGGTACTTACTGCCCAACCCGCTGCCTGTCCGGCACCTACAATTACGATCTTTTCCATAGCCATCTTCCTTGTAAAGCAATACCTGTTAAACAGGCTTCACCTGACGGCGGGTTGTGTCATCAAGACCACCTTCAATCGCCCATTCAGTGAAAAGCTCTAGACGATGTTCTTCTACACGTGGTTGCCATTCTTCTGTCAAATAATCATCGTTGGTGTAGTATTCAAATGCACCACCTAATGGTGAGTTGACGTACCAGAAATAAGCAGAAGAAATTGGATGACGTCCTGGTCCAATAAAGGTTGACCACTCCGAACGATTCATATTTAAACCGCCCCCAATCACTTCATGGATATCACGAACGACAAATGCAACGTGATTTAAGCCAGCAGGTTTATTTGGAACACTGAGCAAGAATAAATCATGGTGATAACCTTCACCGCGGCAACGTAAGAATGCACCGCGATTTTTGTAAGCATCAGATAAATGGAAACCTACTTTTTCAATATAGAAGTTTTCAGTTGTTGCCAAATCCGGTGTGAAGAACACCACATGTCCAATCGCAACAGGTTGACCTTTTTCATAAACAGGACTTGCTGCATTCACACGTTGAATGTTGCCGTATTGGTTAATACCTTCCGTTTTAAGTTCAGGTACTTCTTTAACAAAACTTTGTTCAAAACGAATGGTCATGCCATTTGGGTCGATACACTCAACTGTATTTTCAGTACGTTTAAAACCTTCTACATCGGCCAAACGAGCTGCCAAGTCTTCAAGGTCTTGAGCACTATCAACGCCCCAAGTCACTTCACGTAAAGTTGAACCTTGTTCAATAGCAGTCGGCAAACGCTCATCATCACAATTAAATAGATAAATCTTGCTACCATTTTGGGTTTGGTAAAGATCAGTACCTTCAATATCCGAAGTACTTTGGCTTAAACCAAAATCTGCCAAAAACTTGTTTGAAGCGGCTCTATCTTCAACTCCAAACTTTAAAATCTCGATCCCTGTAATCATTTGACTACTCCTTAGTTAAAGACAAAACCGCCATTGACCGGAATATTTTGACCTGTCACAAAAGAGGACAAATCCGACAGTAGATACAATGCTGTTCCATTTAAATCTTGTGGAAGTTGCTGACGTTGAATCGCTCTTCCGTTGACATATAAATCGTGACGTTCTTGAGGCACATACTCGGTTGCTTCAACCAGAGTAAGGCCCGGTGACAATGTGTTGACACAGATATTAGATTGTCCCAACTCTCTTGCCATTGAACGCGTCATGGCAACAATTGCACCTTTACTAGCAACATAAGCCATCAGGTTCGGTGCGCCCCAAAGTGCTGTATCGGAAGCAACATTAATGATCTTGCCTGCAGCCGATTGCTTTAAATGGGGAACGCATGCCTTACTGATCAGCCATGTGCCTTTCACATTAATATTCATGACCCGATCCCAAAGTTCAGGATCGTAATCAATCATATTTTTTCCACCGACATTGGTCGCCAGTGCCGCGCAATTCACAAGGCCATCTAGTCCCCGTAATACTTCAACGCTTTTTGCAACAGCATTTTCAATAGAGTCTGCATTGGCAAGGTCAACGGTGACAGCATGAACATTTAGTCCTTGTTGTTGTAACGCTTGTGCTTCTTGTTGCACCAAGTTAGACAAAATATCTGCCATCACAACTTCAGCACCTGCCTCGGCAATGGCTTGAGCGAAATCTCTACCTAAACCACGCGCAGCACCAGTCACTAAAACTTTTTTGCCTTGCAACAACGCTACATTAGCCATGAGCTTCTTCCTGCATCTCGATACGGTTTGATGCATTTAGTGCAGCAATTTTCTTTAATTGCTTCTCAGCTTCTTTTTTCATTAAACGGCGTAAACGCGCAAGACCAACATCGTGTTGATAGAGAAACTCTTTTTCACGCGCATTTGGCGCAAGGTTTTCTAAAATAATTCGGTCTTGTTCTAATACATCCCAATGCAACTGTTCTAAGTGATTGCGATATAAGAAACGCCATACATTACGTTGCCAACCACTCACCTTACGGCAGCGCCAGAAAAATACGCGAGTATTGTTGGCATCAATTGGCGTTGCATAACCCACAATCCAGAATTCACCACCTGGACCAAATTGTTTACGGTATGGAATTGAAAGACGTAACCAGCTTGCACCTGTTGAACCATATTCAACCCAGTCAAAGTTCACACCTGTTTGACCTTCTTTTTCAAAAACAAAGCCATTATCGGTCGTGCGGTGCTTCATCTCTGCAGTACGTTCACCATCTGCCATCGAGTGCGATGTCGCGTGTAAATAGGTCCCATGCATTGGGTCCATCACATTATCAATCGCGTATTGATGGTTTACTTTCCAGTCTGCTTGGCAAAGGAACGCACTCCACTCTTCACTTGCAAGTTGCTCTGGGAACTCAAGCGGTGCTGGTTGTTCATTTGCATCAATACCAAACCAGATGAAGATTGCGCCATGTTGCTCAATGACAGGATAGTTCTTTAAACATTTAGTGCCGGTCATTGGACATTCATGAACCGCTGGCACATCAGCAACCACACCATCAGCACGAACTTCAACACCGTGATACCAGCAAGCAACTCGGTCACCTAAGTTCCAACCAAGGGAAAGACGAGCACCTCGGTGTGGACAGCGATCTTCAAGTGCATGAACCTGACCTTCGGCATCACGCCAAACCACGATATTTTCGCCTAAACGGGTAATACCGACTGGATTAGCAGCGACTTCCCAACTTGCCAAAACCGGATGCCATTGGTCACGTAAACCAAGTTCTAAATATTCTTCAGCGCTTTGTGAAGTTGATACGATTGCGTTCATTTTATTCTTCCCTGAATCAATAACCTAAACGTTGCATTTCTTCTGTAAAGCTTGCAGAAGTCCATTCATCACCAGATTCACAGCGGAAACCCTGTTGATTAAGTGCAGAAACAACGTCATCTAACTCTGTTGCGCCCGCAGAAAATGCCTGAATCAAGTTTTTTACAAAATCCTGTTCATAGAGAGTTGGCTCTTTATAACGTGTCTGCCAAACCAACAATTCAGATTGACCTGGAATTTGAATATTGTTGATACCTGCTTCGGTTGCCGGCGTTGCATGAATCCAGCTTGCCAACTTTTCATTAAATGTCTTCATTGTTCTGCTTCCTTGTACATGTGAGGACTAGAGTTGAATTTGAATATCCTGTCCTTCAACACGAACTGGGTACGTACATAGGTTTCTACACCCTGGCCCACTTTTTAGCTCACCTGTTTGAATGTCAAAAATTGCTTCGTGCAATGGACATTCAACAGTCTGATCTTCGATAAATCCTTCGGTTAATAAGGCATACGCATGAGGGCAAACATTTTCGATAGCAAAGTAATTTTCATCGACGAAAAATACGCCTATTTTTTTCCCTTCAATTTCGATGGCTTTCGGCTCATCTTCGCTAACGTCACCCTGCTGACAAACTGAGATCCAACTCATACCTTGCGTCCTCATTTTGTTTTATATACAAAACATAATTTGATTTTCAAAACACAAGCTAAGCATAATCCCCTTGATCATTTTTTGTCAAAGTAAAAATAAATATAAAATTCATTAGTTTACTAATTTTTAAATATTTTGTTACGTTTCAAGAAGGAAACAAAGTTTTAAATATAAAAATTGTTTTATGCATTTTTAACAATTACAATAGTTATAAAATAAAGCAGCATGCCCCAAATTGAATCATGTTTTATTTATAGGAAAATGACACGAATGAGCATAGCAATTGAAGAAGATTCGCACGAATCGGAAACAACAAAAAATGATGACCGATATTTAGTTCCCGGACTTGTACGGGGTTTAGCTATCTTGCAAGCATTTAATCAACAAGCGCAAGAAATGACCATTACAGAAATTGCTGAAATTTTAGAAGTGAACCGTTCTAGTGCATTTCGCCTGATTTATACACTCGAATCTTGTGGCTATTTAAGAAAAGCATCTCAAAAAACTTATGCACTCGATTCCAAAGTCATGGAACTTGGTTTTAACAGTTTATCTAAACTTTCATTACTCGATTTATCGACACCTTTAATGAAAGAACTACGTGACCAAACCAAACTCGCTGTACATCTTTCTATTTTAGAAGGTACTCATATTGTCTTTGTAAATAATATCCAATCGATGGGAACCTTTACGAGCAACATTAGTTTAGGAACTCGCTGGCCTGCCCATGCAACCGTCATTGGTCAAATGCTTTTATCTGATTTACCTGAAACTGAAGTACGTCAGCGTTACCGCAATTTTAGCGATTGGGACAGTTTCTCTGAACTGACGCCAACCAATTTAAAAGCTTTATTGCAAAGACTCTCTTATGTAAAAACTCAAAAAACCATGGTGAGCTGGGGTCATTACAATCACGATATGGCAGCCTGCGCGGCGCCTATTTTTAAACAGTCAAATGGTAAAATGGTCGCTGTTATCTCTGTAAGTTGTCCAATTACCACTTACGATGAAAGAACATTTAAAGAAGATATCGCAAACCTAGTTGTTGAAACAGCAAACAAAATTTCCAAATTTATTTATTAAAAAAAGCGACGTTAAGTCGCTTTTTTTGTACTTTTATTTCTTCAATTAAAAATTACTTTCAAATACTTTCCCATTCATATCCTGAAAGATAATTGTCGAATTATTTTCTTTAATATCAAATTTTAAATACTGTTGTTTAAACTGAATAACTGCATAAAACTCTTCAGCACCATCATCTAAACCTGTCGCAGAGACCTGAGTACCTTGTGGAAAACCGTTGAGCCACGCAGCGTTATAAAAATCAGATACAGAATTAAATTCACAATATTCTTTTGGCTTGGCCATTATTTTTGCAGCCATTTGATCAAACTGTTGTTGTTTATAAACCTCTAAGCTCAACAACATGATCGCTCTCCAAATTAAAGCTGGTTAGAGGCTAAAAGCTGTTTCTTTTTAACCTTTTCCCATTGATACCAACCATAAGCGGCCATCATAACAAATGCTGCATATAACGCAGCTGTTAAAAATAAATCTTTATAGATAAACATGCCGACATAAATAATATCGACAAATACCCAAAGTACCCAAGTCGCAATATGTTTTCGGCTGGTCCAATACGTTGCAAGCAAACTAAATGCTGCAAGTTGAGAGTCGAGCATAGGCACTGCTGCATCGGTAAAGTTTTTAAGAATTAAGCCAAAAAGCAAGCCACCTACCGCGGCAATGATCATTTGGATGACAGCGGTTTGAACTGCAATCGGTTCAATTCGAATATCGTGATCTTGCTGCTTTCCTTTAAGCCAGTAGTAAAAGCCATAAAAATTTACGACCATAAAAAAGAACTGCAAAATCGTTTCGCCATATAGCTTAAATTCGTAAAACAAATACGCATATAAAACAAAGGCAAAGAAATTAAACAGCCAACACCACATATTACGGATTACCGTTAATCCGACTCCAATCAGGCTAATCAAGACCGCAAAGATTTCTAGAGGTGACATAAAACAGCTGCTTATTGAGATCAATTTGACGAGGTATTATGAGAAAAATATAAAGCTAAGCAAACTGCTAATTTAAATAAATGATGGAAATTAAAGTTGTCTGAGGTTTTACTCTTTTCTAATGCTATCGATTTATCTCAATACACAGACAAAACAAATACTGATCAAGTTACTAACAATTTCTATTTGCTAGTTTTTAAACGATTGTTTAAAACATGATTAAAGACGAATAAAGAGCATGACAATATGTCAAATCAAGAAGGAAAAGTCAGCCGTGAAACCCGCGGGCATATTTTTTTAATTGGTCTAGATCGGGCAGCAAAACGTAATGCTTTTGATAGTCACATGATCAAAGACTTATCACTAGCACTCACTGAATATGAAAATAATGATGCCCTGCGCTGCGCGGTTATTTTTGCTCATGGCGATCATTTTACAGCTGGTTTGGACCTAGTTGAGTTACAACCTAAACTCGCTACAGGTGTTTTTGATTTTAGTGAAAATGAAATTAACCCTTGGGGCACAATCGGCCAAAAGCTCAGTAAACCTTTGATAGTAGCGGTACAAGGTTATTGTTACACCGCTGGTATAGAACTATTTCTTAACGCAGATATTACGATTGCGAGTGAAAATACACAATTTGCTCAAATGGAAGTTCAACGTGGCATCTTACCTTTTGGGGGAGCTACTGCACGTTTTACTCAAGCCGCAGGCTGGGCCAAAGCCATGCGTTATTTACTCACTGGTGACTCTTTCGATGCAAAAGCAGCATTTGATATGAACCTGATTACCGAAATATGCCCAGATGGTTCTCAACTCAACCGTGCAATAGAACTTGCTGAACATGTTGCGCTAGCTGCTCCTCTTGCTGTAAAAGCGACCCTCGCCTCTGCTCGTGAAGCTATTAACGAAGGTTACGGGGTTGCCTTTAAGCAATTACAAAACCATCTTCAACCTTTGCTCACAACAGAAGATGTTCAAGAAGGTGTATTTGCCATGTTGCAAAAAAGACCTCCTGTTTTTAAAGGTAAATAATACCTGCTCAAGCACTGCGCTCTACAGTTTAAAACCTATGGATATACAGAAATTAGCGTAAAAAAAGCCCACACGATGCGGGCTTTTTTTCATTAATCTTCTTTATTCAACTCTAACGATTTTACCTAGCTCATCATGGTGAACGACTGTAATTTTCTGACTACGTCCCTGTTCAATTTCATGTTCAGGTAAATCAAAATAGCGCGCATAATCCTCTGTCTGTTTTGCTTTAAGCGCATTACCGCCAACACGATGCTCAGGCAGCACATGACTCCACAACAATAAGCAAATTGCACAAGCAATTAACGCAGTAATGCCATGTTCAATGCCCAAACCAAAGGCACTAAACAAACGGTGAACTAAATGTGTTTTTTGGAGTTCAGCCAAAACCCAGATAAGTACAAATGGACGCCACAGCAACAACCAAACCGCCCACATCATGGCTGTGCTTGTTGTAGAAGCATAGCGTTTATGCCATGGTAATTGACGGCGTAAATCAATAATCAACGAATTTGTCTTCATTTCTCTCTTTACCTAACGAAGTGCTGTGGTTTTCCCCAGACATCAATACAGCACGATCTTTAAAATCTCATGACTCTTGCATTTCATCCACGAATGCCCCGATCCGGGCTCACCCAACGCGCACGTTTCTCATCTCCACGTTTTAAAACTTTTGGAAATGCCACAATAGTTGCCGAGATGGTGATTAGCCAAAAGACCAATGGATACCAGATCATCCAGAAATAGTTTTTTCCTAGATGTGGTTCATAACGACTATCCATCCATTTGCTTAAAGCAAACTGAATGAGACAGGTTGCCCCCAATAAAATACCGCTACCATACGGTAAAAATGGAGAGCTCACAACGGCTAAAGCAGGGACCGGTAAAATAAAATGTACCAACCATAATAAAGCCATCGCCAACATTAAATACGACCAAACTAAGGTTAAGCACAGCTCAAACATTAATGGCCATAAAAAATTTAGTTTTGGCTTAGTGAACACATCAATATTTTTAATTAATACCTGTGCCCCACCCATAGCCCAACGTAAACGTTGTTTCCACAAACCGTTTAAAGTTTCAGGCATTAAAATCCAGACCAAGGCATTCGGTTCAAAACGAATGTCCCAACCTGCACGTTGCAATTTCCAAGTAATATCGATATCTTCAGTCAACATATTTGGTGACCAATAATCGACTTGGTGAACAGCGCTCTTACGAAAAGCGGTAATTACACCCGATACGGTAAATAAGCGTCCAAAGGTACGTTGTGCACGTTTAATCATGCCGACAATCGAAGAAAACTCACCGACCTGAATACGCCCTAGCAAAGTTGAGCGAGTACGGATACGCGGATTACCCGTCACAGCTGCAACTGTTGGATTTTCCTGAAAATGACGAATCATCCACTTTGCTGCATGAGGATCAAGTAAAGCATCGCCATCGATACCAATTAAAAACTCGGCATCGGTCATTAAGCTTCCGGCTTGCAACCCCATGGCTTTACCTTGGTTTTGCGCCAAATGAACAACACGGAGTTTTTCATGTTGTGCTGCTAAGCGGTCGAGTACCTCGCCTGTATTGTCCGAGCTACCATCATTAATCGCAATCACTTCAAAATGAGGATAGTCCAGTTTTAATGCATGGCTAATGGTTTCTTCTGCATTATCCCCTTCATTAAAACAAGGAATTAATACAGCAACTTTTGGATAACTCTCTAATGGAGCTGGTTGATCGTAAGGCGGGGCCTGACGTTCTTTCCAATAGAAAATAATCGCGCCAATCATCCATAAATACGACATGAATAATGGATAATAGAAAACGAATTTTAAGGCATGCGACCATATTGCAGCAAAGATTGTCATGTTTTAGCCTCGACTACGGCACAAGACGAGATGATTTTTCAGCAAATGCTTTATGCATAGTGTCCACATCCGGATGATCTTTAATTGGGTCATCTGGGTAATATCCGACATGCATTACACCTTGCTGATACAGAGAATGAATTGTTGCGGCCATTTCAGTTGAAGGTACCTTTTCGTTTTTACGCCAGTCGGTTGCCTGTAACTCAAAAACAGTTTTCTTAATACCATTTGGATATTGTTTCACGCGATCAACCATATCTTTATAGAACTGATCAGCATTATCGACCTGTTCCATATAAGGCATTGCCATAATAGCCGTAAAGTCATAGCGTTTTAACGACTCTTCAAGCGATTGTGAATACCAGTTTTCTGCATATGGTTTTAAAGCAACTTGCGCATATAAGTTACGTGCGGTGAGCAAGAACGGTTCATATTGTCGCACGTCATCAACGAGTTGCATTGCAAAATCATCTAGATATTTTGTCTTATATGCCGTCCATTTTTGCAAATCTTGATCGTTATCGCGAATTTTTGCCAAATCTGTAGGTAAACCTTGTTTCGCATAAGCTTTTAAGGCATCTGGGCTTGCATCTTCATAGTCAGATAAGGTGACGTCGTCATGGAATAAAATTCCGTTAAATGAAGATGACTTAGCCAAATCTTGATAAATCTCACGAATAGTTTGGCGTGCGTCTGCTGAGAACGGACTTAAACGGATATACCCCATATTAAGGTGTTCACCTGTTTTTGCTTGCTCTGTCACCACCAAATCTTTAGAAACTGGATCAGTTTTTGGTAATTCCCATGCCAATAAAGGCATCCATGCATAAATACGACTTACAGGCGTACGGGTTTGAATTTGCCATGCTACACGGTTAAACAAGTCGGCACGCATTGGAATGTGACGATTTGGGAAATACACCATATCAGCAGAGCCATTCGCGTCTGGATCTGAAAATGCCTGTAAATAGACAGTATTTACACCCATCGCATTAATTCGGTCTAACAAGTGACCTAAATTACGTTCTTGCTGTTTCGGGTCTGGATCATAAATATAGTCCAGATCGATATGCATAATTTTTTGCGGACGGTTGTTATCCGTTAAATTCAATTCACGATTTTTAATTTCTTGAGCCAAATCATCAGTAGTCATATCGCCTTCTACCAAAATACGGCTCATATTTTGAAGAGATTGTTTTGCGTGGTCTGCCCCATCATCCAGTGTAATGGTAATTGGCATACCCAGCTTTTTAGCAATTTGAACTGTTTGCATATTATAGCGGCCATAAGGCCATACCATAATGCGTGGCGAACGTAAGCCGTGTGCTTTAAGTAGTTCGTTATTTTTCTTTAAGTCGTTATAAATACGTGCCTGATATTGTGCATCGTTCTCGTAGGTTTGAGTTTTTACATCATAAAAACGAGTAGTTGCGGCAGGTTCAGAGTTGCCTTGCGGGTTGCCTGTAATACCGCGGTGCAAATGATAGCTATGGTTTGCAATTTCAACAAAGCCACTATCTTGCATTACTTTCAGCTCAGGCCAGCTTAAGATTTTATCGCGTGGAATTTCTTCCCCTGAAAAATCGACTTTTTGCCCAGCTTTTGGCTCTAACCATGAACCTACAACAGCAAGAACAACCGGAATTTTTTTAGCTTTAATGACTGGATAAGCATTTTGATAGAAAGATTGATAACCATCGTCTACAGTTAATAGAACAGGTTTTGTAGGCAGTTGAAATTTACCTTGATGAGCACGGATCAACTGATCAACCGTAATAAAATGGAATCCGTTTTTTTGCAGCCATTCAACATGCTGTGTAAATTGTTGAGTCGTCACTGCATATTGAGGAATTAATGCATTTTTAGTATCGGTAATTTCATGATAACCAATCACCGTAAGTGTTGACGCGTCCAGTTTAGGTGGTTTGGCTAATGCCATGCCTGACAAGCCTGCCAAAGCTAAGCCAAGTGATATGTTCAACAAAGGAGATGCAAAGCGGATAATCATGAAATAGCGTCTCAATAACAATATAGATTATTTATGCGAAGTTTGATTTTAAGACGCAAACTTTTTGGAATTTGGTCTTAATGTCAGCCTGCCCATAAATGAACAGTTTCTCAGTCAGCATTTATAATCAAATAATCTGAAAATAATCTTAAATATTTAAAAAGCTAAAATATAAATTAATAATGTATTTATATTTAAAGCTCATATAAACAAGAAAGCCCTCTAAAGGGCTTTAAATTTTCACTAGTCACGAGTTTTGACATCGAATAATTCAATTTCAAAAATTAAATTAGAATTAGCGGGAATAATCTTACCCATTTTACGCTCACCATAAGCTAAATGAGCAGGTACGATTAACTTACGCTTGCCGCCAACTTTCATTCCCATAATGCCTTGGTCCCAACCTTTAATTACACGGCCTGTTCCAATCACGCATTCAAAATAATTACCGCGATCAATTGAAGAATCAAATTTTGTACCGTCTTCTAACCAACCTGTGTAGTGAGTTGTAATCAAAGCACCTTTAACCGCTTCTTTGCCTTCACCTACTTTTAAATCGATAATTTCTAATTCATTTGACATGGTTTACCCCTTAATCTGAATCTTTAAAATCGCAATTGGTACTTAGTGTACCAACTGAATCTGTAGAATTTGTTGCGCTTTTCTATGTTACTGTAACTGTGTCCACACAACACTTGCCTGACCCTTTTCACCTAAAAGCGTCCACTCGTTGTCCATGACATTTAATTGAAGCTGCATTGTACGTTCACAAAGTTGTTCAAGCTCTGCTGTACTTTGAGGAGCAATTTGCCACACCTGAACGTTACTTAACGTTTTAATTTTACTGTTTCGTTTCCACCATTCTTCGACTTGTGTGCCATACACAACAAGCGCAACTGTTTTACAGCGCGCACTGGCTTTTTTGACTTTATCTTCAGATGGTAAGCCAACTTCAATCCATGTTTCTAACTGACCCGTTAAATCTTTTTGCCATAACGCTGGCTCATCAGTTTCAAAAAGGTCTTTAGTAAACTCAAGCTCATCACTTGCGAAACGGGCAAAAGCCATCAAACGAACCATTAAGCGTTCTAAAGTTTCCGAAGGATGCAAGGCAAGCGTCAGTTGATAATCACCATAAATATGGTCATCCATATTGGCAATATTCAAGTCTGCCTTATAAATTGTTGCTTTAAGCGCCATGATTAATATGTCCAAAAATTTGGCGCTAAGGATACTCGATTTTGGGTAAAAAATTATAAAAAAACTAAACAATGCAAAGCATAGTCATGTGAAATTTGCATATTCTTCCAAAACGCTCAGCTTATTTTATAGTTGGCCGGCTTTTTGCTTTAGAGAGAGATATTTTCCTCTTGCTAAAATTGATGACTTATGTGGCTAAAGCTCAAGCGTAGTTTATTTTTACAGGTTCTTTGTGCGCTCTTTCTTGGGGTTGCAGTTGGAATCGGCTTTCATGATTTCTCCCTTTCTCTAAAGCCATTAGGTGATGGTTTTATTTCTTTAATTAAGATGCTGATTGCACCAATTGTGTTTTGTGTTGTTGTACTGGGAATCTATGGTGCAAACGACATAAAAAAAATGGGCAAAGTCGGTGCAAAAACGATTCTCTATTTTGAAGTGGTGACCAGTATTGCTTTAATTTTAGGCATTATTGTGGCCTATGTATTTAAACCGGGCGTCGGTATGAATATCGATATTAGCCATTTAGATGCAAAAGATTTAAGTACCTATACCGAACGTGCCCACGAGATGCATACAGGTTCGGAATTTCTACTCAATATTATTCCCAAGACCTTCACTGCCGCTTTTGCAAACGGCGATATTTTACAGGTTTTATTGATCGCTATTTTATTTGGTGTTTCCCTACTTTTAATTCCTAAACATTTGGCAGAGTTAGTACGTCAAGCGCTTGAAGCTTTTTCGGAAGTCTTCTTTAAAATTATGGGACTCATTATTCGTTTAGCTCCAATTGGTGTATTCGGTTCAGTCGCCTATACCACTGCTAAATTTGGTTTAGATTCACTCTTACAATTGGGTTATTTAGTTTTACTGTTTTATGCAACCTGCATTTTATTTGTCGTTATTGTTTTAGGTTCGATTTTAAAACTTGCCGGTCTCAACATTTTCAAATTTGTGGGCTATTTTAAAGATGAACTCGCTATTGTTTTAGGTACCGCTTCTTCTGACTCTGTTCTTCCTCAAATTATGAAAAAACTCAAAAATTTGGGAATTAAAGATTCAACTGTCGGTTTGGTTATTCCAACTGGTTATTCATTTAATTTAGATGGCTTTTCAATTTACTTAACTTTAGGCGTGATCTTTATTGCACAGGCCTGCAATATTGATTTATCTATGCATGACTTACTGGCTATTTTGCTGGTTTCGCTCATTACTTCTAAAGGTGCACACGGTATTCCAGGTTCAGCCTTAGTTATTCTTGCAGCCACACTTTCAGTGATACCAAGTCTCCCTGCAATTGGCTTAGTGCTTCTACTTTCAGTCGACTGGTTTATCGGAATTATTCGTGCCTGTACCAACTTAATTGGTAACTGTGTCGCGACCGTAGTGATCGCTCACTGGGAAAAAGATATTGATCATGCGCAAGCTAAAGCTGTGTTAGATAGCAAACCTTAATCCCACTCTGCAGAGAACATTGAATTACTTTTGGTTTAATGTTCTCTACTTTTCAAACTGACAGGCAAGTAATGCTGTTTCAAAAGCCAACCAATCGTGATGATGTCCGCTAATGATTTCAATACGGTTATCAATGCCCTCTTCACCCGACTTATAATTAAACTGATCAGGATTAAAGTTAAAAACTTTCCATCCTTGATCTGTGTTAAAAATTCCCTTAATTCGGAGCCAGTCTTGCTGTGCACACAACACATCAAGCAGAGCATAAAACTCAAATTTCCAGCGTTTAGGCAACTTCCAACCAGCCACAATATAGCCTTGTGCCGACTCGACATAATGATAAGGTAATTGCTGAATTTCCTTCTTAACCTCGGTTTCAGTCATTTGTTTTTGAAGTTTAAGTAAAGGTTGTATAGATCGCTCAGTTAAACGAGCAGCTACATCAATTTTATTTAACGCTAACTGACCATGTTCAATTTTAATCCACTCTTGGTGATAAGGCTGGTATTCGTCTTTTAATAGCTCAAGCGCCTGATCATCTTCAAAAGTCATAACATCGGTATGTGACACCACCACAATCTGGGCAGCTTTTAACTGATCTTCATAAAGGTTTTGTTTAACCCAATTGGTATCATGCAAACGACTACCATCTACCACAGTAATCAGTGCCCGCATGGCTAAACTACTTTGCCAATGAGGCTCAGTCAGTTGGTCAAATAATTGAGAAGGATGCCCAAGTCCAGTCGGCTCAATAAAGAGTCGATCTGGCTTTTGTTCACTCAAAAGACGTGCTAAAGCAATATGCATCGGCAATTGACTGCTACAACATAGACAGCCCCCTAATAGTTCTTTGACTGCATATCCTGCATCTTGAGGTAAGAGTTGTTGGTCTACTCCAATTTGTCCAAACTCATTCATTAATACAGCCCAAACCTCATCTTTAGGTTTTTGGCTTAATAAATGCTGTAATAATGTGGTTTTTCCTGCCCCTAAAAAACCAGAAATAATATGGGTGGGAACAGTTTTTGGGGCTATCAGTTTCACAAGCAGCTCAAATCAACAAGGTTTAAAAAACTAAGAAAGATATATCACTGTTTAAGTAGCATGAAAATGATTTTTAACTTTGAAGATATACTTTTCAATTATCAGGCCGAAATAGTTAATATGTGACATACATCTCATTTAAAATCTATATTAACTCTGGATAATTATAATTCAAACGGAATATTCTATTTAGGCGCATTCACAATTCATGCCAGAGTGTTAGGTTTACGTAACACAGTTGATCTTTTTTCATTCGATAAGAAATATTTTTTCACATTTTAAGGTGTATTTAAGCCCTTTTATTTTACAGATTGCTCACATAAATGACCCGTATATTTCATATTGTTAAGATAGCCGTAATAGATTGTTAAGTTAATTGATGTAATACCAAGCTCGGCTTAGCATGTGTCCTAGCTTAGTCATTCAGCCATACAGGTTTCAGGTATGTATGAACGATTAGGTTTAATTTATTTTTAAATGAAATTTAAGGATGCCATAAAATGAAATTAGCTAAAACTTTACTCGCTACTACACTTGCTTTAACTGCTGCTTCAACTTTCGCTGCTTCTAAGCACGACCAAGCACATAACACTGCTGGTGAAGAAAAAGTTGTTGTTTCAACTCAAGAACAAGCAAACACTGCAAATGCTGCATCTGATGCTGTAGGTTCTGCTTCTGAAGCTGCTCCTGCAACTCGTTAATTCTCTCAGCATTCTCCTCCAAGCTCAGAGATAATTTTACTGAAATGAAAAATGGACGCTGAATTTTGGTAAAGAAGAAAAAGGATCGAACCATGCTGCGGTTCGATCCTTTTTTAATTTGATCTATTTTTTTAAGAAGTTTTCTTATACATGCTACAAGATGGGTTGTGGTTTTCTTGAAGACGTAAAACCTTACGATGCTCAGCAGCTTCAAAGCGGCAACGCTTCCATTCTGTATTGAGATTTAATTGAGGTACTTCACATGGCTTGCCCTGTTCATCAACAGCAACCATCGTGAAATAACAACTATTGGTATGGCGCACTGTCCGCTTCTGGATATTTTGCGCTTCAACACGGATTCCGACTTCCATTGAAGTACGGCCTACATGGTTAACACTTGCCAAGAAGGTTACCAACTCACCTACATAAATAGGTTCTTTAAAATTTACTTTATCTACAGATAAAGTCACCACGTAGCCACCCGAATAACGACTTGCGCAAGCATAAGCGACTTGGTCTAGTAGTTTTAGAATCGTACCACCATGAACATTACCTGAAAAATTTGCCATATCAGGCGTCATCAAAACTGACATCGTCAATTCAGACTGATCATCAGTTGCTGTGGTCATTTCATCTAATGTAGGCATAGCTCAACTCTGTCTTAAAACAAGCTCAGTCAACATTATGGTTGATAATTCACAAAAAAAACATGCTTAAATCCATAACATAGCATCGTATTTTTTAATATCTTTGATTGTTTTTAAAAATTTAATTTTTTAAGGCACTATTTTTAAAGTTATTTTTTAAAGCTGTTCTATTTATCTTAGAATTTTTTAGAAGATGCTATGCCATTTTATTCCATGTTCAATGGCATAGCAGGTTCTTATGAGTGACTTGCTAAACTTTATTAATGACGCCTGTTACACCATTAATAATCATATCAATGGCGATCGTACCAATTAATAAAGCAGATAAACGCCCGACAATATCAAAATAGCGGTCAATATGTTTGGCATGTTTATAGCGTAAATGATCATGTGAAAATTTCATCAAAATCAAAATACTGCAAGTTAAAAACAAGGTGAAAGCAATCACTAGGGCTGCTTCACCAATTGACATTTCAATTCCTGTGACTACCGCAGCGCTAATAGTCCCTGGACCGATCATAAACGGCATGGCAATGGTGCCAGCCAGATGTTCTGGAGCACCACGCATTTCTCCAATGGTGTCGGCACCTTGAAACACATAGCGGTAGCCAATCACCAAAAAGATAAGGCCTCCAAAAATCTGAAAGGCTTCAAAACGTACATTCAGATATTTACTAAAAATTGTTTCGCCGCCCCATGCAAATAGCATGAACACGACAAAAGCAATCAAACTTCCCTGAATCAGTGCTTTATTAAACACCTTGGCTTCTGAATGGCGGATCAGGCCAATCATATAAATGCTCATTAAAAATGGATTGAGCAACGAGAAAAATAAAGCAAAAGAATGTAGATAAGGAGAAGCCATGCATTTTCCTCTTAAGCTTGTGGATCTGGGAACAATGGACGATTCCCGGGGCTAATACGATTAATATGTAAGAACGTCATATGTCTTTCATATTTATCTAAAATATCGTTAATGACCTGTTCTTTACTGTAGCCAACCAGATCGTTATCTTGCGAGCCGTCATAAAGATAGGTTTCAAGTCGGAAATAGAACTGTTTGCCACGTTTTACACGCTGACTGAAGTTCGGCGCGCTATAGCGTACAGGCCAGATCTGATAAACAAAGTTTTGCTCTTCTTCCAAATGGATAGTCAGATCTAAATGGTAAAGCGTATCTTCATCTTCAAGCGGGGTTTGCTGTATATCCACATTCATACCCTGCTTAATCAACTCATCAGCAACAGCCTGAACAGCTGGCAAACACACCGTATCTAGCATGCGCTGTGTTTCAGTAGTTCCCGGATGATGCATGACTCGAGTTAAACGCTGTTTCCAGTTCAGAATATCAACGTTCCCTACCACTGGTGCTGCATTCATACTGAGACTAGCATGCCTGTAATCTTCAAGTCTGAGCGACTTATAAAGCCCGGCCATCACAAGGAACATCACAAAACTAAACGGCAATCCCATAATAATAGTTGCGTTTTGCAAGGCGGTAATGCCGTTGGTCATGAGCATGGCTAATGTAAGTAAACCAATCGCCACTGCCCAAAACACGCTTAACCAACGTGGAGCATCATTATCAATATTAGTGAGTTTAGTGGTGAAGTTACCTAAAACCAGAGCTCCTGAATCGGCAGAAGTCACGTAGAACAAAAGTCCTGTTACAGTGGCAATTGAAGCAATAAAGGTAAAACCTGGATATTGCGCTAACAGGTCATAAAAACCATGAGCCGGATTTGCTAACACAGTCGCTGCTAAGGTTTGATTGCCTTCAAAAATAACGCTGTGCAGAGCACTATTACCAAAAATAGATAACCACGTAAGTGTAAATAGAAGGGGAATAATTAAGGTACCGCAGACAAACTCACGAATAGTACGCCCTCTTGAGATACGTGCCAGAAAGAGTCCTACAAATGGAGACCAAGCAATCCACCACGCCCAGAAGAAGAAAGTCCAACTACTCATCCATTCTTTAGGCTGTTCAAAAGCAAAACTTTGTAATGCTAAAGCAGGGAAACGAGTTAAATAGTCACCAATATTTTGGACAAGGGCATTGAGTAAAAACTCGGTATTTCCCAAGAATAAAATAAACAGCAATAACCCGACCGAAACATAAATATTGATTTCAGATAAAATCCGCAGGCCTTTATTGACCCCAGATGTCACCGAAATAATACTAATACCGACCGCAACAGCAATCAGGATAAATTGCATCCAGATATTTTCTGGTAACCCCAATAACACATGTAGGCCATAATTCAGCTGTACTACTCCAATCCCGCAGGTCGTCGCAATACCAAAAATTGTCCCGATCACGGCAGCTGTATCAACACTATGCCCAATCGCACCATTAATTCTGTTCCCGAAAATTGGGTAAAGTGCAGAACGAATGGTAAGCGGCAAATTATAACGATAGCTGAAATATCCCAATGACATACCAATCAAGGCATACATACACCAACCAGTTAAACCATAGTGGAATAAGGTCCAAACCATACTTTGGCGTGCTGCTTCATAGGTTTGCCCTGCTCCGACTGGAGGTTGCATATAATGAGATAGTGGTTCAGCGACCGAGAAGAACATGAGGTCGATACCAATACCAGCCGAGAACAGCATGGCAGACCAACTCAGTAAACTAAACTCAGGCTTTGAATGCTTAGGTCCTAATTTGATACTGCCATATCTTGAGCAGGCAATAAAAATCACGAACGCCATATATAATGTTGCGGCAAGCAGATAATACCAACCAAAAGTTGAAGTTACCCACTGAAGCACGGCATTCATGACCCGATTAGCAAAATCGTTGAACAAAAACGTGACGAGAGAAAAAATTAAAATAAGTACAGCTGAAAAATAAAAAACCACACGGTTGAGCGGGTCTTTTTTAGATTTAGATAATGTTAAATCATCAACTGCTCTTGGATTATCTGTTGCCATACAATCCTCAAGGAATAAAATAAAAACAAAATATTTAATTTCGTCTTTTCACTCTTATTTAAAACAATGAAAAGACGACTTTAAACGCAAAAAAATAATATATAGATGTGATCGATTGAGGTTATAAAACCTCGGTCACTTTATTCTGGTCACAATTCGATGGGACTGAAATGTCTTTTGAAACAGCTAACTGTTTTTTCACTAATTGAGGGTCAAAATCATCTTGCTTTAACGCTTTGGCTAAACCAAACATATAAAGCAAAATAATGACTGAAAATGGTAAACCACATAACACCACAGCACTTTGCATGGAGTTAAAACTACCGGCTAGAAGCAAGCCAATACTTACAATGGTAATTACCACAGACCAAAAGACGCGTAACCAGATCGGTGAATCACTATCATTGGTGCCCCCTTTTGAGGACAAATTAGCGATCATTAGTGTACCAGAGCCAACTGGTGTCAAAAATAAAACGAAACAAATTACAACAACAATACCAGCAACGTAAGGATTAAACGGCAGATATTCGAGTAATTTAAATAAAGATAATGCTGGATCAGTTAAGACCATATCACCTAATACTTTCTGTTTTTGCTGCAAGATAAAATAAATTGCAGTGTTTCCAAAAACCGAAATCCAAGCCAGTGTAAAGCCGAGTGGAATCAGGCATACACCTAATACTACTTCACGAATGGTACGTCCTTTTGAAATGCGGGCAATAAACATACCGACAAAAGGCGCCCATGCAATCCACCAAGCCCAATAAAATACAGTCCACGAACCCAACCAGCCACTGGCTTTTTGATTGTACAAATACATATCAAAACTTTTACCAATAAAATTATTGAGATAATCGCCCGTATTTTGTACCAGACCATTTAATAAATGGTTTGTCGGACCCGTTAAAAATACAAATAAAAGTAAGGCATATAGCAGACGTAAATTAATACGCGACAACCATGCTAAACCTTTTTCAATACCCACCACTGTCGTAATCGTCGCAACGAACATCATAATGAGCACGGCAGTAATTAAAGTCGCAGAGTTATCCGGAATTTGAGGAAGTAAATAACAAATGCCCGATACGAGTACTAATGCTCCAATTCCCAAGTTGGTCACTAAGGAAATAACCGTCGCTAAAATTCCAAAACCATCGACAAAATCACCCACCAAGCCATGCACTCGCTCTCCAAAAATTGGGTAAAGCGCTGAACGCAGTGCTAATGGCAAGTTTTGTCTAAAAGCAAAGTAGCCTAAAGTAACTCCGAGCAATGCATAGAGCACCCAGCCATGAATCCCCCAATGCAAAAAGCTATAAGTCATCGCATTACGGGCTGCCTGAATCGTTCCTGCCTCACCTTCTGGCGGTCTTAAAAAATGGTCAACAGGTTCGGCCACACCATAATAAAGTAGCGCAATACCAATCCCTGCCGAAAACAGCATTGAAGTCCAAGCCAAATAGCTAAACTCAGGTTTGTCGTCATCTTTTCCTAAAGGAATCTGTCCTACTTTTGAAAAGGCGAGCCAAGCGACAAAGCCCAGACACAGCACAATAACCAGCATGTAATACCACCCGAAAAAGTGATTTACTTGCTCTTGTACATAGGTCAACCAAAACTGACTTTTTTCTGGAAACAGCACAAAAAGTAGGCCAAAAATGCCAATACTGATGGCTGAACTCCAAAATACGAAACGATTTAACCGAATATGGTCTGAAGAATATCCATCACTTTTCAACACCATCTTATTGCTCCTTGCAATCGGTGTATTTTTCTCAAAATAACGTGATAAGTAATGTACTTATGCGCATCATCCTATCCTTTAGAACCTTTGATTTCACTTCTTTCTTTTTAGAAGCATGTTCAAAAATTCATTGATTTTTACATATCATACTTGTTATTGATTGAACGTTCAATCAATAACAAGTATGATAAAAAAGTGCTATGATGCTCTGCAAGTTAACATGTTGAATTTTAAGCACCCATAAAAGTGCTGATGTGGACAACCATGACAAAACGCAGAGTAAAACCAGAACATGTGCGACGTGAAGAAATCATGAACGCTGCACTCGACGTAATTTATGAAGTGGGGTTATCCAATACCACCATTGCACAAATTGCAAAAAAAGCCGAGCTGTCGACCGGCATTGTCAGCCATTACTTTGGCGACAAACAGGGGTTGATAAATACCTGTATGCAAGAAATGTTAAATGTTCTGCGTCGTAAAACCGAACAGTACAGAGCAGAAGCAGATTCGCATCCAGAGAGCCAGATTAAGGCCATTATCGACTCTAACTTTGACATTAGTCAGGTCAATGAAAAAGCAATGCGGGTCTGGTTGGACTTTTGGTCAGCAAGTATGCATGTACCAGACTTAAGCCGCTTACAAAAGATTAATGATCAACGCCTGTACTCCAACTTGAAATTTTATTTTCTTAAGTTAATGGATGAACAACAGGCCAGTGTTGCCGCTAGAGGTTTGGCAGCATTGATTGATGGATTATGGTTACGAGGCAGTTTAAGCCGTCATAACGAATTTGACAGCAATCTTGCTCGTTCCATTGCTTACGATTATGTACAAACGCAATTGCAATTTGCGAACAAGCCTTTGCAGGAGAGACAAAATGAGTGATGTACAAGTTCATCAATTGTATATCCATGGACGCTACGTTAAAGCAACCAGTGGTAAAACATTTAATAGTATTAACCCTGCCAACGGCGAGACAATCGCGACTCTTCAACAAGCTTCTGAACAAGATATTGAAGCTGCTGTACAAAGTGCCCAACAAGGACAAAAAATCTGGGCTGCCATGACTGCCATGGAACGTTCTCGTATTTTACGTCGTGCTGTCGACATTCTTCGTGAACGTAATGATGAGCTTGCCCGTCTTGAAACACTCGACACAGGTAAAGCTTTCAGCGAAACATCTACAGTCGATATTGTGACTGGCGCAGATGTACTCGAATACTACGCAGGACTTGCAACAGCTATTCAAGGCGAACAAGTTCCACTTCGCGAATCAAGTTTCTTTTATACACGCCGTGAACCGTTAGGTGTAGTTGCTGGTATTGGTGCTTGGAACTATCCAATTCAAATTGCTTTATGGAAATCTGCCCCTGCCCTTGCTGCGGGTAATGCCATGATTTTCAAACCAAGTGAAACCACTCCACTCACTGCATTTAAACTTGCAGAAATCTATACAGAAGCAGGCGTTCCAGACGGCGTATTTAACGTGGTGCAAGGTGCTGGCCGTGAAATTGGTCAGTGGCTCACTGAACATCCTGTGATTGAAAAAATCTCATTTACTGGTGGTGTGGAAACTGGCAAAAAAGTCATGGCAAGTGCTGCTGGCTCTACGCTAAAAGAAGTGACCATGGAACTCGGTGGTAAATCTCCACTGATTATTTGTGAAGATGCCGACCTGAACCGTGCAGCAGATATTGCAGTCATGGCGAACTTCTTTAGCTCAGGTCAGGTATGTACCAACGGTACGCGTGTATTTGTTCCAAAATCACTTCTAGCCGACTTTGAAAAAGCGGTTGTAGAACGTGTAAAACGTATTCGCATTGGCGACCCAATGGCTGAAGACACCAACTTCGGTCCACTCACTAGCTTCCCTCACATGGAAAAAGTGTTGTCTTTCATTGAGTCAGGCAAACAACAAGGCGCTAAAGTGTTAATTGGTGGTGGTCGTGCTACAGAAGGCGAACTTGCCAAAGGCGCTTATGTACTACCTACAGTATTTAGCGACTGCACTGACCAGATGGCTATTGTTCAAGAAGAGATTTTTGGACCTGTCATGAGCATCTTAAGCTATGAAACTGAAGAAGAAGTGATTCAACGTGCTAACGACACGACCTTTGGTTTAGCTGCCGGCGTAGTTACTCAAGACATCAGCCGTGCTCATCGTATTATTCACCAAATTGAAGCCGGTATTTGCTGGATTAACACGTGGGGTGAATCGCCTGCCGAGATGCCAGTCGGTGGCTATAAACAATCTGGTGTAGGCCGCGAAAATGGCTTGACCACGCTTGGGCACTATACCCGTATCAAATCTATTCAAGTTGAACTTGGCGATTATCAAAGTATTTTTTAATGCCTCCATCGCTTTAAACACTTCAACCTAAATCACATATGCCGAGCAGTCTTTATAGATTGCTCAGGCAAACTGTTAGTAAAAAAAGGATAGTTATGAATATTAAAGAATATGATTACATTATTATTGGCGCAGGATCTGCCGGAAATGTACTCGCTGCGCGTCTTACTGAAGACAAAGATACTACCGTTTTACTGCTAGAAGCAGGTGGACCGGATTATCGCTTGGATTTCCGTACACAAATGCCGGCAGCTTTGGCCTACCCTCTTCAAGGTCGTCGCTATAACTGGGCTTATTTAACTGACCCAGAGCCACACATGAACAACCGTCGTATGGAGTGTGGTCGTGGTAAAGGTTTAGGTGGCTCATCTTTAATTAATGGCATGTGCTATATTCGCGGTAATGCCATGGATTTAGAACAATGGTCAACGCATAAGGGCCTTGAAAACTGGTCTTATGCTGACTGTTTACCTTACTATAAAAAAGCCGAAACCCGTGACATTGGTGAAAATGACTACCATGGCGGCAATGGTCCTGTGTCCGTTGCTACCCCTAAAAATGGCAACAATGTGTTGTTCCATGCCATGGTTGAAGCTGGTGTACAAGCAGGTTACCCACGTACTGATGACTTAAATGGTTACCAACAAGAAGGCTTTGGTCCAATGGACCGTACAGTTACGCCTAAGGGTCGTCGCTCAAGCACTGCACGTGGTTATTTGGATATGGCAAAAGGTCGTCCAAACCTGACTATTTTGACTCATGCGACGACCAACAAAATCTTGTTTAATCAAAAGCAAGCCATTGGTGTTGAATACATTATTGGTGCTGACCAAAACAACTTGCAACGTGCATTGGTTAAACGCGAAGTCTTACTATGCTCAGGCGCAATTGCGTCACCACAAATTTTACAGCGTTCAGGTGTGGGTCAAAGTACCTTCTTAAAATCAATGGACATTGATGTGGTTCATGATTTGCCGGGTGTAGGTGAAAACCTGCAAGACCATCTAGAAATGTACTTACAATATAAATGTAAGCAACCCGTTTCTTTATACCCTGCTTTAAAATGGTATAACCAACCTGCGATTGGTGCCGAGTGGCTATTTAATGGTACAGGTATTGGTGCAAGTAACCAGTTTGAAGCAGGCGGATTTATCCGTAGTTCTGATGAGTTTACATGGCCAAACATCCAGTACCATTTCTTGCCAGTTGCCATTAACTACAACGGTAGTAATGCAGTGAAAGAACATGGTTTCCAAGCTCACGTCGGTTCAATGCGTTCGCCTTCACGCGGTCGTATCAAACTTAAATCGAAAGATCCATTTGAGCATCCAAGTATCTTGTTTAACTACATGTCGACTGAGCAAGACTGGCGCGAGTTCCGCGATGCAATTCGTATTACTCGTGAAATCATGCAGCAACCTGCGCTTGATCCATATCGTGGTGAAGAAATTAGTCCGGGCAAACATTTGCAAACAGATGCAGAGCTTGACGACTTTGTTCGTAACCATGCAGAAACAGCTTACCATCCGTCTTGTAGCTGTAAGATGGGTGAAGATGAAATGGCTGTTGTAGATGGTCAAGGTCGTGTACACGGTATGAAGGGTTTGCGTGTAGTTGATGCCTCAATTATGCCGCTGATTATTACCGGTAACTTAAATGCAACCACCATCATGATTGCCGAGAAAATTGCAGACCAAATTCGTGGACGCGAAGCGTTACCACGTTCAACTGCACCGTTCTATGTAGCATCATAAAATCTGAAAGGGCATATTTCTTATGCAGAGATATGCCCTTAATTTAATCTTTATAGAACCAATATTAATAAGAACAATGTATGACAGAAAATAAGCACTTACGAGCAGCTTATTTACATAAATAGGGTAAGAAATAAAAATTAATCAATTTTTATAGGAAAATATTCTTCAAATGATTTAACTTTAATCAAATTAAATTTATTAATTTAATTTCAAATACTTAAATAAAAATAATTAGCTTAAATTATCTTTTCAAAGCTCAATTTGATTAAATATAAATCATATTTATGATTTTGATGAACCCCATTTATTATAAAAATTGTCTTGTCAATGCAAAATTAGTCTAAAATATAGAGTGTTTGCGATAATCCCAAGTAATTTTTATTTTTTTCGAAGTTCTCTAATTTTGAGAATTTACTTTCGCATTTATATCCGTTTTGTCTGGATACGCTGTCTAGGTTTCCTCACACCTTAAGTGACTCAAATAACTTATTTTAAGGTCCCCCTTACATGAAAAAGTTTTTGAAATACCTTCTGGTATTAATCATTCTTATTCTAATTGCAGGTATTGTATTCTTGTTTAGACCAACAACGTCAAAACAAGTTGAAACTGCAAAAGATGAGCCAGTTGTTGATGCTGTTCTTGTTGGCGGCGGCATCATGAGTGCCACTCTCGGTACTTATTTCACTGAGCTTGAACCAAACTGGCAAATTCGTATGTATGAACGTCTTGACCAAGTTGCTCAAGAAAGTTCAAACGGCTTTAACAATGCCGGAACAGGCCACTCTGGCTTTATGGAAATGAACTATACCGAAGAGAAAAACGGTAAGATGGAAATTGCCAAAGCTGAAAAAGTTGCTTCTCAATTTGAAGTTGCTAAACAGTTCTGGTCATATCAGGTAAAACAAGGCGTTTTAGCTGAACCAAAATCATTCATTAATCCAGTTCCGCACATTGCTTTCGTTTGGGGCGATAACGTTCAATTCTTAGAAAAACGTTATGCTGCCATGATCCAAAGCCCGTTGTTCAAAGGTATGAAATTTACTGAAGACCCAGCTGTGATTAAACAATGGGCACCTTTAGTGATGAATGACCGAGACCCTAGTCAAAAAGTTGCAGCAACCCGTATGGATGTTGGCTCTGACGTGAACTATGGTTCAATCACTAAACAATTAGTGGGTCATTTAAATCAAAACCCGAATTTCAAATTACAGACATCAACTGAAGTGACTGGCATCAGCCAAAATGATGACAAAACTTGGACTGTGTCTTTCAAAAATTTGAAAACTGGTAAAGTAGATCACGTTAAAACACGTTTTGTATTTATCGGTGCAGGCGGTGCAGCAGTTAAATTATTGCAACTTACTGGTTTACCAGAAGCGAAACAATATGCTGGCTTCCCTGTTGGTGGTGAGTTCTTAATTACTGACAACCCAAAAATTACTGCTGAACACACAGCGAAAGTATATGGCCGTGCTGAACTTGGTGCTCCTCCAATGTCTGTACCACATATTGATACACGTTATATCGATGGTAAAAAATATGTATTGTTTGGCCCATTTGCAACGTATTCAAACAAGTTCCTGAAAAATGGTTCTCAGCTTGATTTACTGGCATCAACCAACAAAAACAACGTTTTACCAATGACCACTGTTGGTTTAGAGAACCTTGATCTTGTTAAATACTTGGTCAGCCAAGTCATGATGTCAGATGAAGACCGTCTAAATGAACTTCGTAAATACTACCCAGATGCGAAAGCTGAAGACTGGCGTTTAAGCCAAGGTGGTCAACGTGTTCAGATCATTAAGAAAGAACCGGGTAAACCAGCAACACTTCAATTCGGTACAGAAATCTTTGCGTCTAAAGATGGTGCTGTAACTGCATTGTTAGGTGCGTCGCCTGGTGCTTCGACTTCTCCATACATCATGCTTAACTTGCTTGAAAAAGCTTTCCCTGAGCAAACTGAAGGTAAGTGGAACCAGAAGCTTCATGAAATTGTAGTGTCTTATAAACAAGACTTAAGCAAAGATCCTGTGTTACTCGACAAAGTTCGTCAGTACACAAGTTCTACGCTTGGCTTGAACTATACATCTCCGTTCAAAGCTGCAAACGATGAAACTGCTGCTGCCCCAGTTGCAAAAGAAAACTAAGTTTGACGATGTATAAATAAAATTCCAAAAGGATGAATTTCGATTCGTCCTTTTGTTTTTTAAGCCCTCAGTTGAGATATTTAGATTCACTATGACGCCTTTAAACTCATCATCTCGCCTCTTGTCATTTGGTTTTAAGCTCGTGCTTGTTTTACTGCTGGCTTATCTTTTGGTAAGCGGTTTTTATATGTGGATGATTGGCGGCACAGCAATTTACATCGGCTCTGCAGTGTTACTTGTCATAACTGCCTTCTCTTTTAAGCTCGGTAAATATCAAAAGCTATGTTCTGTTTTAAATGTGCTGATGGGTGCAGCGGCGTTATATTTCAGTACTGCTCATTTATTTTTCTCCCCTGTTCAATTCTTTATATTTTTACCTGCCTTATTTTTTGTACTGTTAGCTTTTGCTCGCCTAGAAAAAGTTCGTCGCTTATCTAAAGTTTTAATATTCATCAGTTTATTAATTTGGTCAGGCATACACTTTATGCAGCTTGAACAGCTTAAAGCGTATTATAGAACGCAGCACACTGGCGAAAGTTGGCAACAATATGGCGCGTTATAAGATTATTTTTTAGTCTATATTTTCAAATAAATACGTAATCTTTTTCACATGAATTTCATCAGTAAAACTGAACATGATCTACAGAATTCCTTTTAAGAAAAAATATTCATAACAATCTAATTTATTTAGAAATATATCGAGCATATTCGCGATTGAATACGATCCATCTACACGCTAGATTAGCTGAATTATTTTTCTCCCTTTACGTTGTAATTTATGAAAATTTTAGATGGCGGTTTAGGCCGTGAATTGGCCCGTCGTGGCGCTCCATTTCGTCAACCAGAGTGGTCTGCGCTTGCACTCATTGAAGCACCAGAAACAGTAAAAGAAGTACATCTCGATTTTATTAACGCTGGTTCAGAAGTGATTACGACTAACAACTATGCTGTTGTGCCATTTCATATTGGACAAGAACGCTTTGAAACCGACGGTGTGCGTTTAATTAAAGTTGCAATTGAACAGGCAAAAAATGCAGTTAAAGAAAGCGGCAAAAATGTCAAAATCGCAGGCTGCTTACCACCATTATTTGGTTCTTACCGTGCCGACCTGTTCCAACCTGAACAGGCTAAAAGCCTTGCTGAGCCCATCATTAAAACATTGGCACCGGAAGTAGATTTTTGGCTAGCAGAAACCCAATCATGCTTAAAAGAAGTCGAAACAGTCCATGCGTTGTTACCACAAGATGGTAAGGACTATTGGGTGTCATTTACGCTGCAAGATGAGATTAAACAAGAACAAGCACTCCTTCGTTCTGGTGAAAATATGCAGCAAGTGGCTGAGTTCATCAAACAATCAAATGCCAAAGCAGTGTTGTTTAACTGCTGCCAACCTGAAGTGATCTTGCAAGCGATTAATGAAATTAAAGGACTTATTCCGGAGTCTGTACAAATTGGTGCTTATGCCAATGCTTTCCCACCGCAAGATGAAAGCGCTACTGCCAACGATGGTCTCGATGAAATTCGTAAAGACTTAGATGCTCCAGCTTATCTAGGTTTTGCTAAACAATGGCAGCAAGCAGGTGCAAGTTTAGTGGGCGGTTGTTGTGGTATCGGGCCAGAACACATTGCTGAACTTTCTCAATTTTTTAAAGAATAAATACCATGTCTGCTGCCAAAATTGGATTATTGTCTCTTACAGCGCTGGTCTTTAGTTCTATGGTGGGGTCAGGCGTCTTTAGCCTCCCCCAAAATATGGCTCAAGTTGCCAATGGTTCTGCCCTTCTAGTCGCATGGCTCATTACTGGGGTCGGTATTATTTTCTTGGCCCTCTCATTGTTGCATTTAACGCGTCAACGACCAGATCTTGACGGCGGTATTTATAACTATGCCCGAGAAGGCTTTGGGGACCTGATCGGGTTTTGCTCAGCGTGGGGCTATTGGTTGTGTACTACCATTGGTATTGTTGGTTATGTGGTGATTGCCTTTTCAGGCGTCGGCATGTTTACCGACAGCAAAGACCATATTATTTTTGGTGAAGGTAATACGCTCTATTCACTGATTGGCTCAAGCATTTTTGTATGGCTGGTACACTGGTTAGTGAGTCGAGGCATTAAAGAAGCTGCGATTGTGAATTTACTGGCAACCATTGCCAAAATCATTCCAATGGTGGTTTTCATCTTCTTTACCTTCATTGCCTTTAAGTTTGATCTATTCAAACTCAACTTACATGACTTTTCTTTGCAAGTTCCACTTTGGCAGCAAGTGAAAGACCTAATGTTGATTACCCTTTGGGTATTTACCGGTATTGAAGGTGCTGTAGTTTTATCATCGCGTGCAAAAAAACGTCATGACATTGGCAAAGCAACTATTTTAGGTGTTTTGCTGGCATTAAGTTTTTACGTGATGGTGACAGTGTTGGCTTATGGTGTGGCGAGTCGTGAAGCGCTTGCAGGCATGCATAACCCATCAATGGCGACCATTTTACAGCAACTGATCGGTTTGCCGGGTACCATCATTATTACCATCGGGTTGATTATTTCGGTTGCATCCTCTTACTTAAGTTGGACCTTATTTGCCACTGAAATTCCATTTTTGGCGGCAAAAAATGGTGCTTTCCCAAAATTATTTTTAAAGAATAATCAAAATAATGTACCGATTTCATCACTTTGGTTGACGACGCTTGTGGTACAAGGCTCACTCATTGCCGTGTATTTTTTCAATAAAAATTACACTCAACTTTTATTGATTTCATCAGTCATGATTTTGCTGCCTTATTTTCTGGTGTCAGCTTTTTACCTTAAAGAATCCATTCGCCATAAACGCACACCGCATATTGCGATTGCAAGTGTCGCTTCAATCTATGCGCTTTGGTTACTCTATGCCGCAGGACTAGACTTACTTCTGTTGTCTGGTGTGTTGTATTTGGTCGGCTTGGTTATTTTTTCAATCAGCTACTTTGAGCATAAAAAATCGCTCAAACAAAATCAGCTAAATTAATTATTTCAACCACTGTTGGCCCAGTTCAGCAGTGGTTTTCTAAGAATAAAACTCTCTACTTTGAAGGCTGCGACTGCTTTAAATGCAATCGTAAAATACGGCGTAATTCTAAAATTGCCTCAGGGCTAGTTTGAATCGAATGTCCACCTTTAATGATCAACTCCGACTGCTCCCCACCTAAATGCGAACTTTGATACGGCACAATTCCATCACTGCTTTTTAACTTATCTGGCGTGCCATGAATATTGCCCATAATCGAGTGATAAACCACTTGGGATGATGGTTGAATAGCTTGAGTCAACTGCATAAAGTTAGAAGAGCGACTTAAATTACTCGCCCCATTTTCAATTAAGCCTTTTCTGAGTTTGGTATTTTTCTCATCTCTCATTTCGACCGCAATAAAAAAGTCAGCCGGTAAACGAATAATACGGCGGGCAATTTGGGTAAACCATCGGTCAGCGTAGTCTGTACCATGATGCGGTGCCGAAACAAAAACAACTCGATTAAAATATGGCAAAGCCTTGAACTGAAAACGCTCACGAATTACCGGATTTTCTTTTAAACGATTTAACTGCGCTTCATTCATTTTTTTTATGGCTTGCTCTGAAATATCGGCATTACTCACCAGTAAACGGCTAATCACACCGCCCATACTATGCCCGACCAACACTGCATCGTGTGCCGCATAACTGTCTTTCGCAATGTTTTGAAAAGCCTGATTCAACAATGAATAAATCTGAAAACGACTTTCAAAAATCGGCATATTGGTTGAATAAAACACCTGCCAAACCTGATAGTTTTTCCTTAATTCAGCATCGCCCATAATGTCATTGGTTAGGCTCACCCATGCCTCTGGGCTACTTGCTAAACCATGAACAAACACAATAATTTTCTTATTTGGGTTAAAAGGTTCCAGCATATATAAATGCGGCATGATTAAATTGGCTTCTTTATTAATTAAAGACCAATAACCTGCCGCACCTAAATTATATTTCGACAACCAAAGCCCATAAGGAGCCGAATAGTTTGCAGTCAGTGGATAGTCCACACCTTCAATTTTTACACGGTCTTGTCGATATGGATCGAACATTGAAATTTCTAACTCTGCCCCAGCAATGACCTGATCGGCTGTGGCTTTTTGTTTTGGATATGCAATGGCAGTAGCTGGAAAGAAGCGTGGTAAGTGAATATTAGGATTGGCTTGGTGAGCATAAAAATTATCGGGGTCTAAAATGAAGCCGTGATTCACATCATTTTCTTTACGCCCAACAATAAACTCTGCCCCCAAACCATCCTTACGGTTAACGGTATTAAAACCAGAAAAGTTCATGTTATAGCTTGAGCGAAAAGTATCGACTTCTATTTTTTGTACATCTAACGCGTGGTCAAAATTGACGTGGTACTCATGCCCATCTGCTTTCAGCAATGGCGGAAAACGATGTGTATTTAAATGATTAAAATACGTGGTCATAAGCTTTGACAAGGCCACGTTATAAAAAATACGTACCTGATTTTGGCGATGGTCAAACACCCGATCAAACGGCGACTCTTCAGAATCAAATAAATAGACATAACTATAGCGCAAGCTTTTATCGAACAGCGCTAACTCTTGCTCAACGCAACTCTTACTTTTATTAATAACATGACACTGGCTACTACGCCCGACATCTAAAGCTTTTGCCAAGTAAATTTCACTCAGCGCAGCATAGCGTTCTTCTCGGCTACTATTTTCGGACAAGCTCTGAATTTTCTTTAAACAATCATCAAAATTTTGCAGGCAAGTTTTTTCATCTTCTTTGACCAAATACAGTAAGTTTTGGGTTTGATGACTTAAGGTGCCGTCGGTCAAAATACTTTCATTCTTACTTTTTAAAGCATTGCTTAAATTACTTTCTTTTAAATGAATGACCTGACAACCACTGAGCAAAGCCATTATTGTTATGATTGAATAATGGTAAGACTTTGTCATTCTGCCTTCCTTAATCGAATGTATTCCCCATCTGGTCATTATGCCTGTAAAGCAATGAACGAACAATTTCGACTCCGCTTCCGTTTTGCTTTATTACGAAAAAAAGCCTGAACTCATTTTAATTCAGGCTAATTTGTTATTTCTTCAAATTAAGCTTGGTTGAACTTTTGCTGTGAAGCTAAATAAGAGAAATACAAAATTGGTAAGATAAACGGCGCTACACTCCAGAAATCAAAATAGACATAGAGGATCGCTCCTAAGAAAGCACCAATCACAAAACCAATTACAATACTGGCACTTTTTAGAAAACTTGTTCGATTAGCTGCGTTATTGTTTTTAAGTAAGTTGGCAATATCAATCCCAAGCTGGGTAGTATTGCCTGTCATCATGGTACTTGGGCTAATATTTTTAATGAGGGTTTTACTTGAAGTATTACGAATAGCTAAGGCAATTAGACCGAGGCCACCCGTGATAGCAACGGTAATCGCATCGGCATTTTTAAATGGCTCAAAATAAAGCCCAGCAACCATAAAGGCAAAGAGAAAAATAGCTTCAAATAAAAATAAATAAGACAGTGTTTTGTGCTTAACCTGACTAAGGTCAATTAACAGTTTGGTGATCACCACTGTCAAAATAAATAGCGGGATTGCTGCGAGCTTTATCCATAACCCCGAGCCACCTTTAACCCATGCTGCCCCTGCCAACACTAAGTTTCCCGTCACATGCGCGGTGAAAAAGCCAAACAATGCAATAAAGCCAATAGTATCAATTGCTCCACCCACCATGGTGAGTAAAACAGGATCTCGACATATTGCCCAGGTACTTTCTGTGTCTTTTTTAATTGGGGTATCTGTCATTACACTTCCTATCAAATACTGGTTTTTTAATTAGAAATTTTTTGTCAGAAATTTAATATAAACTTCCGTCTTTATAACAACAGATCTTTATGTAAAAACCTAGCTATTCATTTTAAGACAGATTGTATTTACACAAGATACAATGTAATTAGCTTTTTTATTTTTAAAGCTAAGGTATTTTAAATGCATCTCTAAGATGCATTTAAAAAAGTTATCTGTCTGTTGAGCTTGTTCATAAGCATCAATAAACTGCGTTTGCGATATCTCTTGTTTAGGAATAATACAAATTGCTTTATTGAATTAAGTAGGTCGAACGATTCCTCTAGAGATAAAATAATTAGGTGCTTTACCATCATTGAGAATTGCTTGGAAGTCACTGGCTTCAGCAATAAAGCCACCGACTGAATCACAAACATAGTTTTCAAAATAGTAAATCACTTCTTTTGGTAAAGTACTTTTGCGATCTCTGCCTTTTATCACATCATACGGTCTTGCACCTTCTGGTACATAAACATTTAGGGCCTGACGAATATTTTCAAACAAGCCATCATTGAGTTTTGTTATAGCAGTGATTTTTTCTTTTCGGCCGATTCGCTCTCTCGTTTTACGATGAATAAAACGAGCATATCCACCTTCGCGTATCCATTGATGATATAACGCTATTTGGCTCTGCATTTGCTGTTCAAAAGAGGTTCCTCCTTTGACATATCCCATAAAATTATTTAAATCTTGTTGCCATTTGGAATCAAAAGCATAAAATCTTGTAAAAACTATTTTACGTTGCTTGGAAGCACTTAATTCATTCAGGGTAAAAAATTTTAATCCATAAGCACAGGCACGGTTATACATAGCATGTAAAGTAATACGAGACAAACCTAAAATACGTGCCTGTTCCATAGGCATATAACCTCCCCCGACATTAGAATGTACACCAGGGTAAACCTTTTGGTCATGAATAAGCCCTTTTACAGTATTTGCCGTAGGTTTACCTGTGGGAGTTAAAGGAAAAGACTGCCGCATTTCAAGAGACGCGACCAAGTGCATACTATGCTCTATATAGTCTTCAATACGTGTTCTATATAACTCAGGATTTTTATTTTGCCCAGCATTACCAATTGACTCTACTGTGTCAAAAATACCTAAAAAATTTGCTTTTAATGGTTTACCTCTATAAAACAATTTTTTGCTACTGCCTGCGCCTTGGGTAGTCACATTCGGGGCATGCTGTAACCAGTTCATAAAAATACGAGCTTCTGTTGCACCACGTGAGAACCCAAAAGCAGAAATATTGATTTCAGTAATTCCTTTTTGTTTATAAATATCATCCAAATAAGCAACTAACTCAAAAATAGCTTTCTGTAAACGTTGTTGTATACCTAATGCAACACCTAACCCCAAAGCTCCTTGTACACCTTTACCACTCTCGCTATAACCATGTTTACGCCACTCAGCATCGGTAATATCAATTTTTTTACCCTGTAAACCTCGTGCAGCAGCAGTTATTTTTGCTGAGTCCACTACTGAGTATTTATCAAACCTGAACTGTGTACCTAAACCTTCATAATAAAATTTTTGAATTCCATTTAATGGAGCCTGTTTATGAGCTTCAAAAAGAGCGACTACATTGCTTTGGTTTAAAGTTGCCGCATCAACATCTTTATTATTTCCTGTACCATCAAAAAAGAAACTGACCCAAACCGGCACACGACAGGTTTTACAGGGGCTTTCTGTAGCCTTACCATCTTTTGCTAAAACTTTGGCAGCTATAAGCATATCTCTCACGGAACGGGTTTCATTTTGTATTGCTTGAGTCATAACTGTTGTCTTGATATTTATAAAATTTCAATCGGGATACTCTATTCGAGCTGCTTCATTTTCCGAGATAGTGCTCCACATTTCAGGAGAGTCCAATACAATCTTTTTAGCCTTTTCACCCAAAGCTTTATCAAATAAATCTTTACGTGGACTTGGCCAACGCATTGAAACCTCTATTACCCCCGTATTATTTGGAAAATAATGTAAAACCGCAAAAGAACGGGGAGTATCTTTGAGGTTTTCTACAGGAACTTTAATATGGTACTGCTTATAACCATCACCCCGATCTGTATAAAAGCTTACGTCGGCAGTATTACTGTTTGCCACTAAATGAACACAACAAGCTGATCCTGAACCACCTACACTACCTAATCGTTCTGCTCCATCAGCAATAGTACTTCCTTTACCATTGACCTGAATTTCGCCAAGCCCCTCCGTACTATAGTTATAAACCATAAATGTTAAATCGACCGTTTCGGCCTGACAGGCAACCATTAGCGGCAATATTGCTGCCGACAGTATTAATTTCAAAATATTCTTCATTATTTCATTCCAATTTGTCGTATTTAATCTGGATACTCTATTCGGGCTGCTACATTTTCAGGAATCGTATTCCACATTGTTGGAGAATCTAACTGAATATTTTTTGCTTTATTCCCTAGTGCTTTATCAAATAAATCCTTACGGAAACTTGGTCTACGCATTGAGACCTCAATTACCCCTGTATTATTTGGGAAATAATGTAAAACTGCATATGATTGGGGAGTGTCTTTGAGGTTTTCTACGAGAACTTTAATATGGTACTGCTTATAGCCATCGCCTTGATCAGTATAAAAGCTTACATCGGCAGTATCACTGTTTGCTATTAAATGAACACAACAAGCTGTTCCAGCCTCTCCTACACTGCCTAATCGTTCTGCTCCATCAGCAATCGTACTTCCCTTACCGTTGACCTGAATTTCGCCAAGCCCCTCCGTACTATAGTTATAAACTAAGAAAGTTAAGTCGACCGTTTCCGCCTGACAGGCAACCATGAACGGAAGTATTGCTGCACAACATAATATTTTTAGAGGTTTTATCAATGTATGATCTCTGTAATAAATATATTTAGACTTGAACTTCTTGATATCTTTTATACCAATCGTCCAGCTCTTCTAAATCAATTTCATCAGTCGTTTTTTGAAAACTCATTGCTGTCATTTGAGTTTTATTTAAAGCTTTTTTAAAAGGCCCTTCGGCAAGAAAGAACTCACCAAATTTGTGATATAAAGTACTAAATAAAATTTCATCTTCAAAACTGATCAACTGTTGTTTTTTAGCCTCTTTAAGCAAGTTTATTGCTATTTCATAGAGCTGATAAAAAGGTAACTCTTTTAAATTTTCATCATATTCTTTTAATAGAGGCATTAGTCGCATTGGTTTAAGATTAATATTAATCTCTTTAAACTCATCCTCTGAAAAACTTAATGTCGTAAGAATGGAGCGATTGGTTGGAACATTATCTAAACGATGAAAAGTATTATCAATATTTTGCCAAATCCAATAGTTAATTTTAAATGATAAGATTTTTCTCCATTTCAATTCATTTACTACACTTACCGTTGCATGAAAAGCAAAATTGTCTTGAAATCGAAATAAAGCACTTTTTCCATTAGGTTGCTTAATTTCCATAAGTTCATCAAGATGTTCTTTAATTTGTTCAATTTCAAAATAAGAATTGAAGAAATTTAGCCCACCTTGGTCTCTAATGTTTTTAATTAGCTCAATATTTTTAATACATTCTTCGTGAGTAAAAGAATAAAGTAGTGCTCCATTTTCTTGTAGATTTTCAGAAAAATCTGAGTAGAGGTTTATTTTCTGCCCACCATCAAATGGAAAATCCTTACAAAAGCTATCCACACCTGAAAAAGAACTACTATCGATTAAAAAATAATAAAAGCTTTCATCAACCTCTTCTGTAGGTGCAAATATATTTTCCAACAAATCTGGCGATTGAGTAAAAATTTCCATGACTATCCCTCAAAACCAATGAAGGCTTCATGTGATTCACTCGCGTTCTTCATACAACTCGCAGTTTTCTCTTTAAATGACCACGTTAGTTTTGGTAAGTCAGCTTTTGCACCACTCAAAAATACATGCTGCCCTGCTTTAACCTCAAATTTTCCAGTAGTGGTAATAAATACACCGCTTCCATTGATTTTGATTTGAGACGCGTTAGCAGTTAAAGTAATTTCTTCTGGCGAAGTGAGTTCAATATTGGATTTAACAGACAAAATTTTAACAACCTCATTCGCAATCATTTCAATTGATTTTTCATGAGTTTGTATTTCTAACTTTCCTTTGGCACTAATAATTTGCATAAGGTCTTCATAAGAAAAAAGACTTAATTTCTTTTGACTTGCTAAAACCGTATTTTGATCACTCATCAAATTAATATTTTCTTTAGCTGAAATATGGGTATTTGACTGACTTTGAAGAAGAATATTTTTAGATGAGTTTAAGGTAATATCTGCTGGACTCGTTAGAATAATAATCGCTTCCTTTAACGTTTGAACTTCAGCCTCTTTACCTGCTGCCTCTAAAGCCTCAATACTTTTTGTCAATGTCGCTAAAGCATCTAGTGCCATGACTTTATGTTCTTTTACATTATCTTCTAGAACTGTATTCCATTCTTTATGTGTTTTTAAATCAGCAATCGTCTGCTCTAGATTAAGCGCATCATGAGCTGCATTTTTTTGTTTATATGTTGAAATCAGTAAACCGTCACCTGCGCGTACAGCTCCCCATTGATCAGTTCTAAGTTCAAAGCCTTCTCCCCGGCCTTCGCTTGTAGCGCCGTCTTTAGGATGACTTAAGTTACCTAGATTTAACTGACTCGCCCCATGGCTACTATGGAGCTGAGTACTAATTTGCCCAGTCGTATCATCAAACCGAAGTTGGTTAAAACCAGACCCACTTACTTCTTTAGTACGAATACCACTTAACTTTTTGGTATCCGGTAGCTGGCCTTTAATATCAAATTTGGTGGGTGACCGTTGCCCTTCATGGACTCGCCCTGTAACAAATGGACGATCAATATTTCCATCAAAAAAGTCAATTACAACGATTTCACCCACTCGTGGCAAAAAGCGTGCACCGTATCCTTCCCCTGCCCATGGAGTTAATACATCTACCCAAGCCGAGTCAGTATCATTGTCATTGCTTCCTGCACCTCCATCATGTTGATGGTCATCGGTACGGGTGAATAAAAAACGAACCTTGATACGTCCCCATTCATCTACATGAATTTCTTCTCCATCTAAACCCACTACTTTGGCCCGTTGCACATGGGCCGAGGGACGATGTATTAATGGGTCAAACTCTGGAACAATATCGATATAACGGCGTACAACCATGAGTTCATTGGCTTGTCGTTCTTGCGCTCGATCATGGCTGACTTGCCAATGGCTCAAACTTAATAGTTGCTCAACTTGATCACGTATATCTTTAGGCAGGTTATTCTGGTTATAAAACCGCTTACTTAAAATCAAAAATTCTTTATCAGAAATTTCATGATTTCTTTCAAGTTCAGGGTGTTCATTTAACTGAAACCAATAACCAACTTGAGCATCCCGTACACTACTTTGAGCAATAAAATATTTTGCCTGTAAAGCTTGATATTGATTTAATTGTTTATTTAGTTTTTCAATCTGACTATTGCTTGAAATAGTTGCCTGATCTTCTCCATTTAGATCCGCAATCCAAGCAGGTGACATTGTCCATGCCTGTTCAAGACTTAAACTTTCATTATCACGCTGTGAACTATGCTGATGTGCACTTAAAACACTGCCACTTGCATCTTCTTGACTTAAATTATCCGCTTGCCAACGTTGAAGATGGATTGCGGTGGGTTGCAACTGTCTTTGTGCAATAAAACTAGTAATACTGTCATTTTGTTCAGTTGCATTGCTTCTATGGTAGCGAATAGCTCGGCGCTCTAAGATTTTATACTCATGATTATGATCAATAAGACGTAATTTTTGAGGCTCAATCGTCTGACTGTTGCTCAAGACCATAGCCTCTGATTCATCAACTAACCAGTTGATACCCTCTTCCCGCATGAGACGGGTTAAATATGCATAATCACTTTCATTTGACTGCATAGAAAAAGGGCGAACATCATAATTCTTCGTTAAGCCACTGCTATCTATTTGTAAACTCGCAGCAAATAAGGGGCTTTTGTTTTGCCATTCTTTAAAAATAATCTCAATTATTTCTACCACACTTTTGTTCATAAACACTCGACTATTACGTCGTTTGTGCCATAAACTGGTCGCATCTTGCATAGTCAGTTTATATAAGCAAAGAGCGCCATCGCTTTGCCCTTGACTCGCCCCTGTAATAATTCCTGTCGTTCTAAATAATTTACCCGAATCTGTTACTTGTTCTACTGCAACCTGACAACCAATAAATTGTTTTAAAGAAATATAAGGATTTGTTGATAAGCAAATAAGCTCCGCAGAGAGACCTTCATTAATTGCATGAAAACCATCAATACGTTGTAAAAAAACCTGATTATTTATTTCAGGATTAGTAAAATAAATATGTAGTGCCCGTTTTTGTGAAGCAAAACCAATTTTGTCTAAGAAATCAAAGATATTATTTAACACTGTTATTTTAACCACAAATGATCCATTTTATTTTAACAAATAGATCCAACACACTCAAACAAAGAAGCTTATAGATTTTTAATAAACTTAAATATAATCAACAAAATAAATAGAATAATATTTTGTATTTAAAAGTTATTTTAAAATAATTTTCTTGTCTTATTTATAATTATGATGTGTAAGATATATTATTTTTACTTAATAATATTTATGTATTTCTAAAACCTACATGACGTATTCAGTTAGAAATTTTAATGTCAAATCAATTTGACCTCTAAAACTGTTCTAACTATGATGAAGCCACTAGTTGACATCAACTGGTTTTGGATCTGAAAAAGTTATGCCAAAATATGGATAATCAATAACAACAATCTCGAGTAGATATATGTCACTTTATAATTTTTCAGTTTTTTTAGGGGGATTATTATTTGTATCTGTTGCCTTCGCGGGTCAAAAAAACAGTCCTTATCGTGATTTCTATCTGAAATGTATCGCGGCTGGTCATAGCCGTGCAAGCTGTACATGCATTTATCATCGTTTAGAACGCCAATACTCCCCTAAACTCATGCATAAACTTGGAAGTTTGAGTTTACAAAGCCCTGAAATACCGCGCGATTTTGTAAAGTCCATGAGACGTACTATGCAACAGTGCCAGCCATAAATTTACAGGTTGATTAAAGCAAATCAGCCAAATTCCTAATTTCTTCCATCACCGCCTTACACGCAGGCGTTAAATAGCCGTGCTTAGAAATAGACAAAGATATATAGCGCTTGAGCGCGGGATTAATAATTTTTGCGGCTTGAATTGGGGTGTATTGGCTGGCTTTTTTTAACGCTTGCGGCCCCAGCATGGTGTACATGCGAGACTCGGAAACCAAATGGGTTTGTAAACTAATCGAGTCAGCTTCAAACACAATATTTAGCTCTACCCCATTTTCATAGGCCATGTGGTCTAAAAAGTTTCGCCAGTTACTTGGCCTGCAAAACGTGACCAGTGGTAACTGACTTACCTCTTTAAAGTCGACTTCATTGGCCTGAGTTAACTCATCACCTTCGCAGCCGACTAAATAAGTATCGGCTTCGGTAAGGTAAACATCGCCTTGTTTAGGTGTCGGGTTAAAGCGATAAAGTATGGCTAAATCGACGCTGCCATCTTCAAGCCATTTTTCCAAATGCACCCCTTGCCCTTCACGCACCGACAGTTTAATTAAGGGATATTTCTCTTGAAGCACTTTATACAACGTTGATAACAATGGATGTGCAGTAGACGGCAAACTGGCAATGCGAACCGTCCCGATCGGTGTATCGGTCGAGTGCAAAATTTCATTATTAAGTTGGTCAGTTACGTTCAGCCATGAACGAATTTTAGGAAGTAAATGCTGACCTAAATCGGTGAGTTCGACGCCACGTCCAGTTCGGTTAAATAAACGACCACCACATTGCGCTTCAAGCTCATTCATTTGCCGACTGATTTGTGGTTGGTTGGTGTTATGCAACATGGCAACTTTGCTTAAGCTACCGAGTTCCACCGCGTCTAAAAATATTTTCCATAATTCATAATTCATCGATTCTTCCTAAATCGTAAATAGGCAGCATTTTGAGCCATACATTTTCAGTATAACTGAAATTCAAGAATTGGTAATTCCTACATAGCTCACCTATTTCTATACTCCAATCATGTTCTCTACAACACGATTTAAGTCAGATTAAGAACCAGAGAATATTTAATTACACTGTATAGGAAGTACGATTATGAGTTTAGATTTACGTGGATTAACCCCAGCACCTGTGACTCCTTTTACCCGTGACGGACAAGTAGACCATAATGCAATTCAACGTTTAGGTTCATGGTTAGGCAGTATTGATGGTGTGAAAGGCTTGGTTGTTCTTGGGCATGCAGGTGAAGGAACATTCTTGTCGCAAAAAGAACAAATGCAGGTCATCGAAAGCTTTGTTAAATCGGTAGATGACAAAATTCCGGTAATCGCAGGGATTACACTCGAAGGTACTTCGGTTGCAGCAGAAGAAGCAAAACGTGCGGTCAGCGCAGGTGCTTCGGCAGGTTTGATTTACCCTTCACATGGTTGGTTGCGTTTTGGCTATCAAAAAGGCGCGCCACAAGACCGCTATAAAGCGATTTATGAAGAAAGCGGTTTGCCATCTATTTTATTCCAATATCCAGATGCAACGAAGGCCACTTACGACCTAGACACTCTACTCGATATTTCTGCACAGCCAGGTGTATTTGCCATGAAAAATGGTGTGCGTAACATGCGTCGTTGGGATGTCGAAATTCCGATTATTCGCCGTGAACGTCCAGACTTACAAGTGTTGACGTGCCACGATGAATATTTGCTTCACACTATGTTTGATGTAGACGGCGCTTTGGTTGGCTATGGCAACATTGCCCCTGAACTGTTAATTGAAATGATTAAAGCAGGTAAAGCTAAAGATTACGCCAAAGCTCGTGCGATTCACGACCAGCTTTTACCAGTAACTCGCAATGTTTACCACCGTGGTTCACACATGGAAGGCACGGTCGCGCTTAAACATGCACTGGTTGCTCGCGGAATTTTGGACCATGCCACTGTGCGATCGCCTCTGCTTCCACTGGCAGATGGTGCTGAGCAAGAAATTCATGATGCAATGCGTCAAGCCGGAATTGGCAAGGTCGATTTAACCCAAGCCGTTGCTTAAATTCTATTCGGGCTAGCATGTACGCTAGCCTTTTTTTCCTGTACGCTGCCTGAGGCCAAACATCGGGCATGTCTCTTAAAAACAATAATAAAAAGCATGCAAACTGTGGTGAACAGGTAGTGCGAAATAGAACAAAAAAACTACGAGGAATGTAGTAATAAGGAGATAGAAGATGACAAATCTAGCGGATGTAGAACAAATTAGTCATCATCAAAAAAATGCGGAAATTATTGCAAGACTTGAACGGCTACCCGTCACTGGTCGATTGCAATTTATGCGTATTACCATTGGTATAGCGACCTTTTTTGACGCTTATACTGTTCTAGCAATTGCCTTTGCTTTACCCCAACTCATTACCGAATGGCACCTGACGCCTGCCTATGTCGGTGCGATCATTGCCGCGGGCTATGTCGGGCAACTGGTCGGTGCGATTTTCTTTGGTTCTCTTGCCGAAAAAGTCGGTCGTTTAAAAGTACTGTCTTTTACTATTTTACTGTTTGTGGCAATGGACATTTCTTGTCTGTTTGCGTGGAGCGGAATGTCGCTGTTAATTTTCCGTTTCTTACAAGGTGTTGGAACAGGTGGCGAAGTGCCCGTTGCGAGTGCCTATATTAACGAGTTTATTGGTGCAGAAAAGCGCGGTAAGTTTTTCTTGCTCTATGAAGTTTTATTCCCCCTCGGTCTTATGTTTGCAGGCATGGCAGCATTTTTCCTGATGCCAATTTACGGCTGGAAAGTCATGTTTATTGTGGGCCTAATTCCATCTTTACTGGTCATTCCTTTACGGTTTTTCTTGCCTGAGTCACCACGCTGGCTTGCTTCCAAAGGTCGTTTTAAAGAAGCTGATCAAGTTGTCAAAAGCTTTGAAGACGGTGCCATCAAAAGCGGTAAAACTTTGGCTGAACCTGTGGTTAAAGAAATTAATCCGCAAGGCATGGCAAAAACCGATTGGCGCGAGCTGTTCCGTGGCATTTACCGTAAACGTACCTTTACCCTGTGGGGCATGTGGTTTTGCGTGTATATGGTGAACAATGCCATGGTGACTTGGCTGCCATCTCTCTACAAACAACACTTTGGTCTGTCGCTTCAAACCAGTTTAGGTTATGGCTGGATTACCTCAGGCGTGGGTGTGATTGCCTCTATTATCTGTGCGTTAATGATTGATAAAGTTGGCCGCCGTCCTTGGTACAGTGCAGCGTTTTTCTTGGCAATTATTCCACTTATGAGCCTCTCGATTTTAGGTGCAAAATCGGCGATGGAAGTTGTGATTTTAGCAACGCTGAGCTATGCCATTTTACAGACCATTTCATTCTCTTTATACCTTTACGCTGCCGAGCTTTACCCAACTCGCCTACGTGCGATGGGCATTGGTTTTAGTACCGCTTGGCTACGTGCTGGCTCTGCAATTGGACCAGTTATGGTCGGCCTCGTTGTTGGTGGCTATGGCATTCAATATGTGTTTAGTGTGCTTGCCGTTGTGGCGCTCATTGGTGGGCTTGTAACCTTCTTGTTTGCCATTGAAACCAAAGGCCAAGTGCTCGAAAAACTCTCTCCTTAATTCATCCATTTCATAAAAAGCTTGCCTAACCCAGCGTTAGGCAAAGGGCTTATTCATGCTTAAAAAAGGAATTTAAAATGAATAAATATTTGCTATGGGGCTGTATTGGTTTAGGCAGTGCGAGCAACGCTTATGCAGAGCTTCCTCAAGAATTTGGCAAGTTAGAATTAAAACTTAACACTCGTTACTGGAACGATGAAGGCACTGCCCACCCCACGCTTGCCAACCCTTCGCCTTCATCGAGTGAATATGAACAAAGTGCCTTAGGGATTGAGTTAAATTATCAGTCCCCGTACATGTGGAACTGGCTTGGGGTAGATGGTTCACTCTATGCAGTCACCAAGTTATTTGACTCTGGCAAGCCTAGCACTCAGCTTTTAGAGGTCGAAAATAACGGCAAGCTCGATCAAAACTTTGCAACTTTAGGGCAGCTCTACATCAAAGCTAAACTGGGCGATAAAGGCGAAATTAAATTAGGTCGCCAGTTGCACGATTCGCTGTTACTTAAAAGCACCAATAACCGCGCGGTGCCCGATACTTTTTCGGGTGCGAGTGGTCAGTTTCAATTGAATGATCAGCTACAAACTTACATGGCTTACTATGACCGCTGGAAACCGCGCAGCATGGACTCATTTGAAAAACTGGTGACTGAAAATGACGAGCGTATTGATTATGTCGGTTTGCTGGGAGCTAAGTATCAGTACAAAAACTGGAGCGTGAATGCCGAGTATTTAAATAGCAAAGATTACTTAAAAAAGTACGGGGCAATTGCTCAATATAAGTTGCCGTTTCATGGCTTGGTGTGGACATTTAACACAGGTGCTTTTTTCTCGCGTGATGATGGCAAGCTGTTTAAATGCGGTGCCGAAACCGAGCTGGACTGTGTCAAAGGCCAAGACATTAACAACCGTGGCAATGGCTATTTTGTCGATGTAAATCTAGCCAAGAATAATATTGAAGGCAGCATTGCCGTTTCAAAGTTTGATGGTTTTTGGATTGAAGATAACTTTGCCGTGCACTCCGCCCGCAACTCGGTTGTGACGCAAGACCACGGTACCAACCCGTTTCCGACCTCTGCGACCATTGGCTCCGACTTTACCAACAACGATGAAACCGCCGTTGCCCTTCGCCTGAAATATAACTGGAAAGACTATGTGAAAGGTTTAAAAACCGAGGCGAAGTATATTTATGGCTTTGGCGCTCACCAAAATAACATCAGCAGTGATATTGAGGGTAAAGAGCGTTACTTTGACTTTACAGTGAGTTATGCCTTGCCGTGGGTGAAAAACTTAGATGTGCGTTATTCATTTTTGCATTATGAGTCGAAGTTTGAAAATGTAAACTTAGGTGAAAAAATAAATGGAATGTCTCGGAAAGATTGGGACCAGCACCGAGTATTTATTAATTACCGTTATACATTTTAAGTATAGGCCAAACGTTTAGTTTAGCTTTATTATTTTTATTAATTTACAGCTTTAAATATATTAACTTTTGAGTTTAATTGAAATATAAATTTATATTTAAAATTTTTATAATATTTTATTTAAATTGAATTGACCTGTTAAAAACTTATGATTATTATGGTCTCGCTGGCCTACATTGCCAGTCGGTTTTAGCAGACCGTAGATCCATGGCGGGTTATAGTTTTACTATAAGTCGTTAGACCCTTGCGTCCCTTTTCTTTGCGGTAGGACGGGAGGGGGACGCGCTCGCGCGTGCTGGTTCCTTGGATCCCAGTCTGCTAACCCCCTTTCGTTCTACCACCATAATCAATTGACGGTGATCTTTGGTGGTAGAGCTCCATAAATTCTAGGAGTTGACCATGACCTTTTTTATATTAATCCCCTATCCTCTCTCGTAATTTTATTTATTTAAAATTTAGGCTTTCTCTCACCTAAAATATTTTAAATTTGTAAATAATTTTATTTTAAAATTTTAATCATTTTATTTTCCTGTATTTCAGGCGGGTTAACTATTCCCTTTTTAAATGATTTTAATACTTTAAATATAGCGGTTTATTTTTTCTCATTGATATATCCCCAATCATTAAGAGAATAATATGAAATTTTATAAAACTATTTTGGTTTTAGGCCTCGTTGTCGGCGATTACAGCGTTTCGGGTTGTGACCTCCACACTCAGCAGGATTTTGAAAAAATTTGCCTGTCGGGTGGGCACACCCCAGCCAGTTGCGACTGTATTTACCAACGGCTTGAACAAGTGTATTCGCCTAAACTCATGCAACGTCTAGAACATGTCAGTTTGCAAAGTCCTGCTCTCCCACAGGACTTTGCCCCTACTTTTTTTAGTGTGATGCGGCGGTGCGATAAAGAAGACATGGGCTAAGCGTTTGGCTTAGCTCCCTTATCTCTGTGTCGCAATGGTGGATGACTTTAAATCAGCGCAAAAAATTAAAGTTCTGTTGTGACACGGGGGCCTTGGGGAATGAATTTAATCATTCATCTAATCAGTAATAATCCAATTATGTTTTTTAAATCTACTTATCCAGATTAATTTAAATCTTTTGGCTTCCAAACTTTTAAAGTACGTGGTAATACAACTAAAGTTAAAATATGGTCATACTTTTCTGAATATACTTTATATTCTATTATTGAGCTGTCCTTACAGGCGTATGGGAACCAGATAGTTGCTTTAATTTCTTCACCTTGTTTAGATTCAATAATTTCTAGATTCGAGGCTAAAGATTTTTCAGGTATTTCAATAATATTTTTCTTTGTTCTGAAAAATGCTCCATTTTTTACAGCAACCTTGCTTGAAATTGCCCAATTCATAAAACCATCTCTTGAGTTAATTAGAATTGCACTTTCATCAGTAAATTCTAGCCATTTCAATATTGCAGCAGTTAATGAAACACCATATCTCAATGCACACAAAGATAAGGATTGAATTAAATCTGATTGATCAATTTGACTCCTAAAATCATCTATAGGCATAAGCAAATAAGATGAAAATTTATTAGCTTCTGTCTCAATAGAAGCAATTTCATAACTTTGAAAATCATCATTCCCGCACTGAAACTCATCCTGTAATGTTCTGTGAAGAATGTAATGACCAAGTTCATGAGCTTTTGTAAATAAAATTCTTCCCGACGATTCCACAGTTGGGTTATATAATATAGTCCATTTATTAGTACTATTTTTAAACAATGCCCCATCAAATTTTTTTATTGAAACTTCTTTAATTTCAGTGATGGGATCATTCCACTTAAAAATATTAGCAGTTTCATATGCGAGCATATCAACGTTAATCGGAAATTTATCTAAACCATGCGCCTGAGAAAAAACGTCTATAACCTTTAATAATCTATTAGCTGCTTTAGGTGGATTTATTTTCTCATCCATTATTATTAACCTGATGATGATTTAATCACTGCCATTATATTCCTTATTTGTTCTTTTTCTTGAGAATTTAAATTTTTATATTCCCGAAAAAATGCATTATCAATATGTTTTTCTTCAGGAGTTCGTGAGTCAGACTCTAAAAAAAACTCAACTTCAACTTTTAAAGCTTGAGCTATGGATAATAACTTTTCTGCTGAGGGTTTCTGAGATTCTCTATTTTCTAGTTCCCATAAGTAACTCTTACTTAATCCAGCACTATTGGCTAAGGCTTCTAAAGTAAGTTTTTTTTCTTTTCTAAGAAGTCTAATTTTATCACCAAGTGTATTTGCCATCTCATATGTCTCTTGATTGATACTAAGTATATTTTACAAGAAAAAAGTTCGGAGTAGCGTAAAAAAAAACTTGACTATGTAAAATTTAGTATAAATAATGATCTTAGTTCGGTATAGCGAACTTTTTATCATGTTTCAGTATCATTGGAGTTTAAACTTTGACTACATTTCTTGATTTTTTTAAGGTACCACCGCCCGAGTCTCTAGACTTTCTTAACTTACAGTTGGAAAAAGATACAAAGGTATTTCTAGATCCCTACAGTGTGGCAATGACTAATAATGCTCATTGCATGAATGCACATAAATGTATTAAGGCATTTATGGAAACTTTATTGACCGCCTTAAAAGATGATAATCAAACTTTGGCCACGGAATTATGTAGCCACTTTCAGGAACCTAAAGGCACAGGGATTGGATGGACAAAGAAAAGTTATAAAGGCAGAGGCGCTGGAGAAATAAAAGCAGCTAAATTGCTGGAAGCATTAACTTCTTCTGAAGCGGTTATGTCTGGTGCAATTGAAGATTTAGAAGAACTAATATTAGTTGTTGAAGGATTAGGTTTAGATACTATTTCAGATATAACGATAAACCTAGGGATGAAACATTTTATAGAGTTTACACAAGAAAAATGTAATGAGCTAAATATCCCATTAGAGAGAATAAATAAGAAAGTTAATTACTTTTGCCATTTAGATAATGAATGGAAATCAGATTTTTTTGACTTACCTCATGCTCTTATTGGTGAAGAAAAAGAAAAGGGGCAAATTATTTTATTGCCTATAAACACTTTAGCTAAGCAATCAGCATATGGAACTTCATATTTCTTTACAAATATCGCTACCCCTTATTTCGTTAATCAAGGTATAGCTGCTGGTGCATCTTTTATCAGAGCTACAAAATCAGGGGGTTATAAAGCTGATCTTAAAAAGATGAGGGAAAACGATAAATATAAAGGGGGTAAAAAAAGAATGGGGAAATTTATAGCAGATCACCCAGAAGCCCTAAAAGAATATCGAGAGAAAGTGGCTTTCTATCGATATAAGAAAAATCACAAAAAAGACTAATTACCATAGGAGAATTTATTATGTCTAAAAATACAAAACAAACATCTAAAGCAGTAAGCTCTTTGGCATCGGATGTATTACGAGACTCTTCATCTTCGGCAATACAAAAACAATTAGCTGCTTCTGCGTTGTCTCAAACACATTCAAGTAAACAAACAGGAAGCGAGATGGAGACAAAAGCATCTAAAGTATTACAAAGTGACAAATATAGTGATACTACAAAATCATTAGCGGCATCACTTCTTTCACAATCTAATAAGCAAAGGTAGTAATTATCTTTGCTTATTAAATATTTACTTATCGGTCTTTTGAATTCGCTCTACAGTAATATATTCATTAGGAATCACAATCTGCTTTTCAATATCTTTCACTTTGTAAGAGACTAAAGTGTTTTTGCCGATTCCTTGAAATGGAACTTTCATATCCTTAAAAATAAAAATTTGGTTTTGGCTTAGTTCTTTAGTGGTGATTTTGGGTAATTCAATTAAGTTTGCATAAGGTGTCTTAATATATAACGTTGCTTTTTCCATTCTCACACCAGTATTTTGCATAGTGTAATTTAAGAAAATTTTGCCTACATCTCCAATCAAAAACATGAAAATTAGTGGAGTCAGAATAAGAAAAAGAGCTGATTGTATAGCATTCTTAATCCATATTTCTAATTGCTTTAACTTTGCTTCTGCAAAAGTTTTTAGATTTTCACTTGCTTTAGGATCATTAATAATATCCTCTAAATTTTCAAATTTTAAACGGAACTCTTTGACCCTCTTCTGATTAACGTAAAAAGCATAATAAAATAAAGAGATTAGACTTACAGTAATACCAATATAAGCATTAATTTTCCAATCTAGTAAAAATAAACCACGAATAATGTATAGGAGGTAAACAGATACTCCGAATGTGATAATACTAATCTTTGGAAATGGAAGTTTTTGTCCGATTCTTACATGAGATGGCAAATATCTATCAACCACACTTAAGATGAAATAAGTCACTGGCATTAAAGAGATACCAAAGAAAAATAGCATCATGCAGAACGCAGTATAGACAATAGAAAATGCTGCGAAAATCAGTAAAAAAATGAGTGTATCGCCAAAGCTAATTTCCGATGGGATATAGCTGATCGTCAAAAGATAAGCGACTAAGCACAGCACCCCTATTGCCACTATCGCTTTAGTCGTTGTCAGCGCTACTTCATGCCACTGCCCCAGATTATTTAAATATCTCGTTATCAAGTCGTTCATTTGATCTAACCAAATCTTATAAATTATTTAAGAATCGATGATTACCCTTTTATTAAACAGCTCCCCAGCGGAGTAATCATGTTTTGAAATTTCCCCCAATAAAAAACCTGAAATTCACATTTCAGGTTTCTCTATTTCAATAGAAAATTAGATTGCTAGAGTTCATTTCCATTAAAATCAAATCGTAACTAGCTCAGCAATTTTTTCTGCAATGACAGCCATTGAGTCCTCAGAAGTGTCCAAGCCACTTCTAGAGGCAAGCATAGGGCTGACATTACGGAGTGCTTCATAAGTTGTATTGTGCACGATTGGAATTAATTGGTTACCAGCTAAAAGTGTCGAAAGCTCTTTGTCTGCAACGCTTTCTTTAGGAAGGCGAGCTAAAAGTGCTGGAGTCACTAAAACAAGCCCTATTCTAGAATTTGCTAACCCCTTATCAATGGCACGCATCATTGGCACACCAAGCCCCAAATCCTTCTCACTGAACCAAACTTTAACACCAGATGCTACAAGTAACTGATGCAGGTCCTTGGCTGCACCCTGACGATCATCCCATGCATGGCAGAGGAAAACGTCACGTAGGTCTGGCTGTTCTACTGCTCGTATCTCAATAGTTTGGCGAATTGGTGTAAGTGACATTATTTGAGCAGACGTGTACGAAATAGATGAACCAGCTCTTGCCCAACGTGGCTTTGAACTACTGCTTGATCTACTAGAACTTCCACTATTGCCGTAGCTACTGCCTGTGTAACTACTCCCACTATTACTTGATGAATAGCTTGAACCATAGCCACTATAGCGATAACTACTGCGATTACGGCATGCAGGACAAGCAGCGGCAGCAGCAGCTGAGCTATGTCCGCGGACAGGGGCTGTACATCTAGCCATGTTGTAATTCTCCCATTTGTAATTTTCCTATCAAGTAGAGATGTAATCAGACTAATGTGCTCTTATTGAAACTAAAAGACACATCGAGTATATAAGCACAATAAAATTCTAATATAGCTATTTTACTGATTTATATTTAAAAATTTACAAACCAACAAGTTTTCTTAATTTTTTACCAGTTACAGGCGAGCCTAGAAGCCTGACAAATATCCTTTCCAATCCTTCAGAATCCCCCGCAGATAATTCGTCACCATCAACCTTAATTGTACAAGGATAGCCTTGCGTACCAAATTCAATTACAGTTAGTCGTTCTGAAATTGACTTATCACTCACCAAGACAGCCTTCAAAATTTTATCAGCAGGTTTGTCTGTTCCATTATTTACTTTATTATGTTCTGCAATTGCTATTGTTTTCAAAAATACCCCTAAACCCTCGTAAGGAGATGCTAACTCTAGTGTAACTTTACCTTTAGAAAAACTTTCTACTTCATGTTTAACTTGATCAACCATGCTTAATATTTCTTTAATATTTTTTTCTTTATCCAAGGAGGCTTCTATTCCAGACTCAATAGCCGTTAAAAATTTTGTCATGGTAATTTCCTTGTTAAAATTGCACTTATTGGTAAGTGATCTGATACATTAGGGCTTAATCCATTTTTACAATCTGTCATTAATAAATCAATATCAATGATTTTGACATGCTCATCTTTTAATTCCCAATCTCCAACTAAAAAACCATGGGAGAATAAAACTTGATCTATCGTGTACCAACGATTAAATGCCCCTGATGGATAATAATAAGTCCCCTCTTTCATCACTCCTGAACTGTTTTGAATAGATGATAGAAATTTCCAGCATGGGTTATATAACACTCGTGCTGCAGCTTTATTTAGCACTAATTCTTTTTCTCGAGACGACTGTAAATGATGAACTAGAGCATCATGATAAGGTTCCACATTATAGTCTCCCATCATTATAACCTTTCTTCCCAAGGCTAGCTCTGCTTCAACATCAATCCTCAACCTCTCTGCTATTGATGTTAATTTTAGATATACATCATTCCTCTTACTCGGCCAATGCGAAAGATAAATAATAGCAACATCTCCTAGACTTAGCTGGAAAGTATATTTTTGACCATATTTAAAAGTTCTAGTTGAAGAGTACATTTCAAAATTTTTAACATCTGTATTTCCATGCCTTATTAGTGTGTTTGTTTTTTTATAATAAATACATGTATCAAAATAAACTCTTCCGGATTTTTCAACTCCCTTAGCACAATAATACCCAAGTGATTGGGGAGAAATTTCCATATCAAAAAAATCTAGGTCGCTTTGGCTAACTTCACCCAAGCAAATAAATTCATATCCAATATTCATAAATTTTTCTAATACTAGCGCTACTAATTTTTTTTTATCATTATTAGCAACCCCTCTTTTAGAACTAATAGGAGGAGATAGGCTGGTATTCCACCACAATATAGGATACAAATAATCGTTCATTTAACGTTAAATATTATCATAATAATAGATTGATAATTAATTATAGAGCTAAAAATACAGAAAACCAGTTCTCTTAACCACATGAAGCTAAAAATAATTCTAATACTTAATTCGATGAATCTATAGTTTTTAGTATCTCTATCGAATCTAGCTCTAATCTATAAAAGTAAACTATAAACTCAAAATATATCTAATCACACATTTCCACTTTATCCATAAAATATAAGTAAAAATGTTTAACTAAAGCACGTTTTTAAAATCCTAATTATATAAATCCAAGAATAAATGAGAAATAGCAAAAATTATAATAAACTCTAGCCTGTCAAAATTCTGTCAATAAAAAAGCCACTTATGATAAGTGGCTGATTTATTTAAAGTATTTTGGTGGAGATGGCGGGAGTTGAACCCGCGTCCGCCAGCACTACGCTCGAGAATACTACATGCTTAGATATCGTCTATTGTTTTAACACCAAGTGACCCGACGAACAGGGTACAAGGTGCGATCCTCTAAGTTTGGTATAAAGCCCCGAGGCTTGACTCTATACGGACTTGTGTGCGTGCGCTACGGTCGGGTTCCTAAACCACAAGTATTCTAGGAAGCGGACAAACTGCCCTTAGGCAGCTAGAGCGTAAGTTTCGTCGTTTGCGACTATTAAAATGCAAATTTTATTTACGAGAGAAAATGCGCTCTCGGCATGCATCTATGAGTTTCATCACCGGCGTCGAAGCCAATAACATCCCCATGAATGTCTGCACATCATAGCATAACTAAAATAAAATGCTGTGCATTTTATCAACAGTCTGCCACTGATGAACATACTTACATAATTGAGTGCCTTTTGTTTTTTTCAAGGCCCCTCATAAAAAAAAGCTGCCAAAAATGACAGCTTTTTTAAGTTTGGCCTATAAAGCACCATTGCCTAACACGATCCCTTCACGGCGTGGGTCTACCCCACCTGCGTATTTACTTTGATTATTTATATTTACTTTCATAATCGTTGAAATACCACTGGTTTGTGCAGTGTTAGAGATGCCATGCCCTTTTGCTTTTAAGCCTTCAATCAGGTCAACTAAAGAAAGCTGTACATTTGAGCTATCCACATTGGTGTTTTTGCTATTGGTCGCGCCAAAGTTTACAAGCGAAGTGGCCTGCTGTGCATTTAAATTCCAGTCCAATGCACCCACCAAAGTTTTAACTACATATTGAATGATCGTACCGCCACCTGGTGAACCTGTTGCCATATAAAACTCATCTGGCGTGGTGCCTTTAAACACTAAGGTTGGCGCCATAGTACTACGTGGGCGTTTGCCTCCTTCTACACGGTTGGCAACAAGTGCTCCCGTGCTGTCATAAGGGTTTGCGCTAAAGTCAGTTAACTGGTTTGATAACAAGAAACCATCCACCATATGGAATGAACCCATGCTCGATTCAACAGTCGATGTCATTGAAACCACATTGCCATAGGCATCTACTATCGTAAACTGAGTCGTACCATGTTCAACAGTGGTGTCGACACCCGAAGCTGGGTTGAAATTACCCGCTGGTGCAACGCCCATACTTTGGTTCGGGTTAATCAGTGCAGCACGCTGTTTTAAGTAATTTTTATCAATAAAACTTGGAATACCCTGTGCTGGCAAACGAACAAAGTCAGTATCTGCGACATATTTGTCACGGTCGGCATAGGCCAAACGCTCTGCTTCAGACACTAAATGCACACCCATCACATCAGGTACACCGCCTTCATTTTCAGGGTTCTTAGGTGGATAGAGCGACATGTCAAAGTTTTCTAAAATACCCAGCGTCTGTGCAACTGCAATCCCTCCCGAAGATGGAGGTGGCATGGTACATATATAGTAACGGTCACGATACGTCGTACAAATCGGGTCGCGTTTTTTCACCTGATAGTTTGATAAATCCTGCAAGGTCATCAAACTTGGGGTAATTGGAGTCCGTGCTGGGTCATCCCCCACCGTTTGCCCTGCTTTTGCCACAATGGCTTGCGCAATCGGCCCAGTGTGCAGTGCATTTGCCCCTTGTGAAGCGAGTGCTTCTAGGGTTTTTGCATAGGCTTTATTGGTCATGGTTTCACCCACTTTACGAGGTGATCCATCTGGGTAGAAATAGGTTGCCATTGCATTTGCATCGAGCGCTAAGTTGTTTGCATTGCTTGCAATTGCATCTGCCAAACGCCCCGGAATACGGAAACCGTTGTCAGCCAAACCAATCGCTTCACCAAAAAGTTGGTTCCACTTGAGTTTGCCATGCTCTTTTTGTGCTTGTTCCAATAAACGCATCACACCCGGCACACCAATCGAGCGACCGCTACGGCGCGCACTTGGTACAGGCGGAGGTGAATTTGGGTCATATATATTTTGGCGAATTAAATAAAATTCGTTGGCTGCTGCTGGTGCGGTTTCACGGCCATCATAAGCAGTGACTTGTTTGGTTTTAGCATCGTAATACATCATAAAACCACTACCGGCAATCGTGCTCGATTGTGGTTCGACCAAACCAAGCACGGCTTGTACCGCTACGGCTGCATCAACTGCACTACCGCCTGCTTTTAAAACATCACAACCTGCTTTTACCGCAAGTGGCGTGTTTGCCACCACCATATATTTATCTGCGTATTTAACCGTGTTACCGAGTCTATAACCCGATGCACCCTCTGGCGCGGCTGGGTCACCATTTTGGTTTGAACCGACCACCACGTTTGAACCGTCTTGTGCCAGTTTGCTACAACTGGTCGGGTCATTATCTACAATTAAATTGGGTGGGGTTATATTTGAATCATCCTTGGGCTGATCTGACGAGGAGTCATCTCCACATCCTTGTAATAAACCGACTGCTAATAAACTACTGAACAAAAATGAATATCTTTTATTCACGTGATAACTCCAATATATACGCCTGCCTATCCATGCAATTGCCATGCAAGCTTCTTTGTTTTCAGGTCTTCAGTTTTTTAATCTTTGATAAAAATAAAGTTTTAATAATATTAAATGATTGGCGGTGTTTATTTTATACTCTGTGTAATGTCTCCTTGTTTGTTATCACACTCTTTTATAACTGATTTGCCCAATTCTGGCATGCTTTATTTCTTTAAATACAGGCAAAATCTGCTATTTATAAACTCGCTCATTTTGTAGTTGGCCTAAAAAAAGCACCTCCGAAGAGATGCTTTTTTGTGTTTAGTGAGAAGGCATGCCACTGACCTGTTTGGGTTTAGGACACAGCCAAATCACCAGCCCTGCAAAGACAAACACCATCGCAAATAGCAAAAACACATGGTTTGCCGACATGGTAATGGCTTCTTTATCGACAAGGTTTGAAATAATTCCGAGCGTCGAGTCAGCCGTAAAACCATTTTGCAAAAGTGTGTTTTGTACTTCAGTCGTATGTAGGTTTGACACCATTTCACTACGGGCAACTTTGGCGTGGTCGTCCCACACGGTCACTGCAATTGAAGCGCCAATCGCCCCTGCCATGGTTCTTAAGAAGTTCATGAGGCCCGCAGCAGATGCAATTTCTTGCTGGAGTACCGAACCAAGTGCAATATTCGACAGTGGAATAAAGAAAAATGGCACAGCAAAACCTTGTAAGATTTGCGGCCAAGCCAACGCCATAAAGTCGGCATCTGTGGTCCAGAATGCTCGCATTAAGGTAACAGCACCCAACAAAATCAAACCAAAACTTGCCAGTGCGCGTGGGTCATGTTTGGTCGAGAGCTTTGCCACAATCGGTGACATGGTCAAACTACCAAAGCCCATGGTTGCGGTTAAATATCCGGCCCATGTCGCAGTGTAGGAAAGGTTCATTTGCAGCCACTGCGGAATCAGTACAATGCTGCCAAAGAATGCTCCAAAGCCGAGCGACAAGGCCAGTACCGAAATAGCAAAGCCCCTATGCCTAAAGACTTTCACATCTACGACGGGGTGTTTGTCGGTGAGCTCCCATATGAGGAACACCACAAAGCCAATGGCGGCAGTTAAAGCTAAAACGATAATGCTGGTGCTGTTAAACCAGTCTCGTTCGTGCCCCAAATCAAGCATGAGCTGTAGTGCACCAATCCACAGAATTAACAAACCTAAACCGACGGTGTCGATTCTTAAAGAAATCGTTTCTGTTTCAGCCACTCTTAACAAGCGCATTGCCGCTAAAACACAAATAATACCAACCGGTAAGTTAATAAAGAAAATCCAGTGCCAAGACAGGTTGTCACTAATCAGACCACCCAAAATCGGCCCTAAAATTGGCCCAACGACGGTAGTCATGGCCCATAGGCCCATCGCCTGTGCATGCTTTTCTTGAGGGAAAATACGCATCAGCAAGGTTTGACTGAGTGGCATAAGCGGGCCACCGCATAAACCTTGTCCAATACGGAAAAACACCAGCATACCTAACGAGTTTGCTAGGCCGCACAAAAAAGAAAAAATGGTAAAACCAATCAGACCAAAAATAAAAACCCGAACAGTTCCAAAGCGCCCTGCAAGCCAACCTGTTAAAGGTACACAAATCGCTTCTGCAACTGCATACGAAGTAACAACCCATGTCCCTTGTGTACTTGAAACGGCAAGGTTACCGGTAATGTGCGGTACAGATACATTGGCAATGGTCGTATCGAGCACAACCATAAAGTTCGACAAGGCAATAACAAACGCTGCCAGTATTAAACGGCCACCGCTTAGTTCGGCAAAAGGTGTTTGCGTTTTCATAAGCGTTTACTTCGCAGATAAGTCGACTTTTGCTTCCATCGACAAGCCAACACGCAGTGGGTGTTCAGCAAGTTCTTTCGGGTCAAGTGCAATACGGACTGGTAAGCGTTGAACCACTTTAATCCAGTTACCTGTTGCGTTTTGAGCCGGAATTAAGGCAAAGGCAGAGCCTGTACCACCAGAGAAGCCCATCACTTTGCCGTGATATTCAACGTCATCGCCATATAAATCTGAAGTCAGCGTGACCGCCTGACCTGGACGGACTTTTTTCAACTGACTTTCTTTGAAGTTTGCATCTACATATAAATCGTTAAGTGGCACAATCATCATCATGCTCGTACCCGGCGCAACACGTTGACCGACTTGAATATTACGGCGCGTAACTACTCCATCAACTGGTGCACGAATCACGGTACGTTCCAAATCAAGCTGAGCTTGTTCAACATGCGCTTGTGCAACTTGTACATCAGGTGTTGATGTTTCGCTTACACCCTGAATTAACGCTTCGTTTGCAGCTAAGGTGCTTTCAGCAGCTTTACGGCTTGAAGAGGCTTGCGCTAAACCAGCTTTGGCAAGCTCTAGCCCTGCTTTAGCTGTTTCAACTGCACTTTGTGCTTTAGTGAGCTCTTCTTTAGATACTGCACCAGATGCGGCAAGTTGTGCACGGCGGTTGAGTTCTAACCCAGCTTTGTCATAATCTGCCTGTGCTTGAGCAACCTGTGCTTTGGCACTGTTAATTTCGTCAGCACGCACCACCACTTGAGAGTTTAAAGAACTACTGTTTGCCGCAGTTTGTTTATATTGGCGTTTTGCTTTGGCAAGTTCTGCCTCAGCTTGAGCCAATGCAATTTTGGCATCACGGTCATCAATACGAACCAGCACGTCACCACGATGTACAGTTTGGGTATCTTTTACGACAACCTGAGCGACCTGTCCGCTCACCATTGAAGTAATTTGCGCGGTTTCTGCACCGACATAGGCATTATCCGTACTCACGGAATTATTTAAAAATAATGCCCAGATTGCATACAAAATAGCGGCGATCAATAAAATCAGCGCAAAAAAACCAAGAAATTTTTTGCGCTTGTTTTGATTGTTTTCATCCGAGGCAGATGTTGTTGGCACTGTTTCTTGTACATTGCTTTGTGCATCAGTCATGGTATGTTCCTAAAGATGAGTTGGCTTTGCCATCAATCTCGCACTACACCTTGTTATAGAGTTTTTCTTTTTCTATAAACAAGACATACCGCATTGTCAAAGGAGCTAATTTTAACGCTAAAACCTCATAATATGAGAATAAAATTTTATAACTCATGCGTTCGTTCTAATTAAATTAATGTTTATCTCAAAGTTTTTATGAAAATTTTAGCTTTTCAAACACTAAAAAAAGCGCACTTGGCGCTTTTAAATGATTCAATTCATTGCTTAATAGGCATATGAAGCAATACCCGCAGCAATGGCTTTATCTTCATCATTGACCATGGTCATGCGCATGGTGCAGCCTTTACGACCTAAACGTAATACTTCAGCACGTGCAATAAAATATTTACCACGCCCTGGTGCTAAATAATCTACACGCATGTCGACGGTTGCCAAACGCGATACTTGTTTAATGGTTTCAGTTAAAGTTTCGGGAGTTGAACGGCGGTATAGGTGTTCCATTGCCACAATTCCACCAATACTATCGAGCAAAGTTGCAGCAACGCCGCCATGCAAAATCTGAAATGCCAAATTGCCAATCAGGTTGGGTTGCATCTCGATATAGCCTTCAATGTGCCCGTCCACCACACGCATAATCATTCCACTATGCTTAAAAAAAGGAGAGCTATTAAACGCCTTACATAATTGGTTGAGAACCACCGTTAAGTCTGTTTTTGCACCTAAATGGATGTTCCCAGTCCAATTTTTCTTTTCTTCACTCATACATTGCCTAAATTTAAAAGCATGATAAACACCCATAATTTTGTACAAATCCAGCATTATGGGGCTACAATACAGCAGTCGGTTGACAGTAATGGAATATCCGCCAACCTATCCTAGTGTAATACCGAACATCGAGATTGTTATGACTTATACGTTCAATCGTCCTGCATTTCCAGCTACTCGCATGCGCCGTATCCGTAAAAATGACCAGTTGCGTGCGATGGTCAGCGAAACACAGCTCACTACCAATCACTTGATTTATCCAGTATTTGTATTACCGGGACAAAATCAGACCCAAGATATTCCAAGTATGCCAAACATTCAGCGTTTGTCGGCAGATTTGTTACTGAAAAAAGCTGAAAGACTTCTGGAATTGGGCGTATCAAAACTGGCTCTTTTTCCAGTTACTCCGCAAGAAGATAAAAGCCTCACCGCAGAAGCTGCATGGCGTGAAGATGGTTTAGTCCAAACCACCTGCCGTCTGCTTAAAAAAGAATTACCAGAAATGGTGTTAATTACTGATGGTGCCCTCGACCCTTACACGACTCATGGTCAAGACGGCATTATTGATGAAACAGGCTATGTGCTGAATGACGAGACTGTAGAGTGCTTGATTAAACAAGCCTTAAGTCACGCAGAAGCAGGTGCCGAAGTGATTGCTCCAAGTGACATGATGGATGGCCGTATTGGCGCAATTCGTCAGGCTTTAGAAGCTAATGGTCACATCTATACCAACATCATGGCCTACTCTGCGAAATATGCATCTAGCTTCTATGGCCCGTTCCGCGATGCTGTTGGCTCTGCATCCAACCTAAAAGGTGGTAATAAATATAACTACCAGATGGACTTTGCCAACCGTGCCGAAGCTTTACATGAAATCGCGCTTGATATTCAAGAAGGCGCCGACATGGTAATTGTAAAACCAGGCATGCCATATCTAGATGTGGTACGTGAAGTGAAAGATACCTTTGGTATTCCGACATTCATTTATCAAGTGAGTGGTGAATATGCAATGTTAGCTGGCGCAATTCAAAATGGCTGGTTATCAGACTCAGTCATTTTAGAATCACTCATGTGCTGCCGCCGTGCTGGTGCAGACGGGATCTGGACTTACTTTGCAGAAACCGCTGCTGAAAAACTCAAGGAAATGAACTAAGTTCGCAGAGAAAGGATAACACTGCATGCATATTGCAATCATTGGCGCGGGCATAAGTGGATTAATGTCTGCGCTGGAGTTGGTTGAACAAGGCTGTAAAGTCAGCATTTTTGATCAACAACAAGCGGGACAAGCAGCCTCTTGGGCTGGCGGAGGCATTCTCTCTCCGATGTATCCGTGGCGCTATGTGCATGCAGTGAACCAACTCGCTCAATTTGGCAAAGCCTCTTATCAAGCATGGAACCAAAAGCTCTACCCTATTACAGGGATTGATTTTGAAATTCATGACACAGGCATGCTAATTTTTGATGAAGAAGATTTTGACTTTGGTTTGTCCTACGCAGAACAGCATCAAGAACCAATGCAGCGCTGTGAATATTTACAGCGAGATGCGCTAGAACAAGTCAACCCGCATATTTCCGATCAGTTTCAAGAAGCGATTTATTTCCCTGAACTGTCTAATATTCGCAACCCACGCGTTTTACAGTCCCTGATTAGCTATTTAAAGCAACATCCAAATGTTGAGTTTTTTGAACACTCAGCTGTTAAAAAGCTGATTCAACAGGGTGATGTGATACAAACCCTACAAACTGAAGATGGTCGCAAACATACAGCAGACCATTTTGTAATAACTTCGGGTGCTTGGAGCCATTACTGGAACTCCCAATTACAACTCGAAATTCCAGTCGAACCCGTTCAAGGCCAAATGTTGTTGTTTAAAACCCCTGCCCACTGGCTACCGACCATGTGTATGAATCGAGTGATGTATCTCATTCCACGTATGGACGGTCATATTGTGTGCGGGTCTAGCATGGCGCATCGTGGTTTTGACACGTCTACCGATGAAACCACCCAGCACAATATTTTAGAAGCATGTTTAGAAATGGTGCCTGAACTGGCCGATTTCCCGATTGTACATCGTTGGGCGGGACTTAGACCAAGTTCACCAAATGGCGTTCCCTACATTGGCAAAATGCCTGAAATGGATAACCTATGGGCAAACTTTGGTCATTTTAGAAATGGGTTATGTATGGGTGCAGGTTCTGCGCAATTGCTCCGTCAGCTTATGCTGGGTCAACCGACTTTAGTTGATGCCAAAGCATATTCACCAGAGCGCTTGCAAAATAAAATCTTAGCCTGAGGCGAGTATATTTTCTAAAGCCATTTTTAACTGAGGATAAGCAAACTTAAATCCTTCTGCTTGTAAGGTAGCAGGTTTGACATATTGACCATTCAAAATCAATTGCGACTGTTCCCCTAACAAACAACGAAAAACAGTGCTTGGTGCTGACAACAGTGGTTTCTTATTCAAAACCGCAGCAGCTTGTTCAACAAATACCTTTTGAGTCACATTTTCTGGCGCCACGACATTGTGAATTTGAGCAGATTGAGGATGCTGAAATATAAACTCTATTGCATTTAATACATCTTCAATATGCACCCAAACCACAGGCTGACGACCATGACCAATTTGACCCACTAAATTGAGTCGAATCGGAAGCAACATTTTAGGCAAAATGCCACCGCCCTGCCCAAACACTACACCTAAACGAATAATTTTAGTATTTTGCTGAGCGTCTGCTAAAGCTGCGCGTTCCCACTCTTGGCAAAGCTCGGACATAAAAATAGGCTGTGGCGGACTTTGTTCTGTGCACACCTCTGCCCACTTTTCTTGATCATCTATTCCGTAATAACCAATTGCAGAACCAGACACAATTACTTCCGGAAAAATTTCAGATTGTTTGAGCCATGCATACAATTTTCGGGTCGTATTTACACGGCTTTCAATGAGTTGTTTTTTACGTGACTCGGTCCAGCGTTTCTCGCCAATATTTGCACCTGCCAAATTCACCACATAATCAATTTGTCGGGTCGAAATATCTTCAAACTTTTGCACCCACTGCAAGGCAGGATGGTCAGATGCCTTTCCAGCCTGCCGTGTCATAGCAATCACGTTATAATTTTTTTGTAGCAAGAACTTAATTAAATGCGTTCCGATAAAACCACTTGCACCTGTAATTAATACATTCTTATTCATATTTCCTCCTAAGCTGAGGATTCAAGTTTTATTTAATTGTATAAGACTCATTTATATTTAATCGTATGAGTTTTCGTAGTGATCTATTACACGTTAAACATTTTGGCAGCCATTCGCTGTGCCTGCTTGCCATAAAACCAGTAGGTAATTAAATAAAGCGGAATAGCTAACATTAAAAGCATAATCACCATAATGCTTAAAAACTGAGGCTGTTTGAGGTAAAGCATAAAGTTCTGCAAAATCTCAGGGTCTTTTCTGGCAAATAAAAACAGACCAAATAAAACACCACACAAGTTATAGCCCCAAAAAATCAGGGTAAAACCCAAAGTAAATTTCTTTTTTTCTGGTACAGTCGGGGCACGGCGTTCTTTCTTTAGAAATTTAAATAAGACAAAAATCATTGCACCTAAATATGGAACGGCTGTTAAAATACCACCTACACTCGCTGGTAATAGTGCTGCAACCACACCTACAATTAAGGTGAGCACAATACATAAACCAAAAAACCAGAGAAAGTAAGAACGTAATTTGGTCATATTTTTGCCTAATTTATGGGTTCAAAAAATAATTATAAATTTTTTTCGATTTTTTTTCATTTTTCTGTCAACCAATCCTGATCTCTTGACGTTATATAGGGTAACAAGGTCGCAGCAACCGAATACTTCCTTTGCACGGCATCCGCAAAATTGTTTCGGTGACCTTTCATTACGACTCTTTCCTTCCTTCGGATTAGGTTTTGTTAGCAGCCGAAACCCTTGATGAAGTTTTTGACCGACGATTCTCTCATCACTCGAATCGTCGGTTTTTATTTTCTAGCACTTTCATTTATTTTACGCTCACCATACACAATAGTGCTTTCGTGGCTATAAAGGCTATGCGTATACTTTTTGCACCATAAAAATATGATTTAAATAATATGAACACTATTGCCTATTTTGAAATCCAGTCTTCAAACCCTGCCCGCGATGCGCAATTTTACCAAGCTGTGTTTGGTTGGCAATTTAAACTCGATGAAAGCTTACCGATTGAATATTATCGCATAGAGACACCTTCAATTATGGGTGGGCTATTAAAACGCCCCGCTCAAACGCCTCCAATGGAATATGGCACCAATGCATTTACCTGTTCGGTTCAGGTGGCAAACTTTGATGAAGTGGCTGCAAAAATTTTAGCGCAAGGCGGTATTGTCGCGATGGATAAATTTGCTATTCCGGGCCGTGCTTGGCATGGTTACTTTGTCGATTTAGACCACAACGTTTTTGGTATTTTCCAAGTCGATGAAAATGCAGCTTAAAGATTTTATTTATTTTTAATGTATAGCCACCGCCTTTTTATCGGTGGCTTTTGCATATTAATTATTCAGCAAACCTAAAACTCGCTTCACATATAATCGGGAAATTCACCGAATTGGCAATCATACATTCGTGATGTGCTTCTTCGTGCAGTTTTGCTGCAAGCGCTTGGTCTGCACCTTTTTCTAAAACAACTTCGGGTCTTAAAATAATTTGAGTAAAGTGACCACGTTTAACTGGATCTGCATCTTCCATAAAACCAAGCGCATGATCGACATAACTCAGCACATGAATATGATTGACTGCACACAGGTGTAAATACCAAAGCTTATGACAAGCTGAAGCTGATGCCACCAATAAATCTTCAGGGTTCCATCTGGTCACATCGCCTAAATAGGCAGGGTCTGATGAACCTTGAATTGTGGTTTTCTGAGGATGTTGAATGCTAAAGTCTCGTTTATATGAACGATAAGATGAAGTGCCTGTACCCGTATTGCCTTCCCACTGTATTTTTACTTCGTATTTATGAATGGTCATTTTGTTCTCAGAGTTCATGGTTTGAGTCGATAGTAACAAAGCGGCGTTTAAAGTGAAAAAATTAATTCAAGTTTCAACTTAGGCTTAAATAACGAGCACTTTAAAATGTCTTGATAAAATCTCCTGCCAATTTATGCTAACGTATCTGTGTTTATTTTGGCTTGATGTCTGTTTCTATGTCCGTACATTTTCTACATACTTCTGACTGGCATTTGGGGCAGTTTTTTTATAATCATTCACGCCACTACGAACACCAACAATTTTTAAGCTGGTTACTCACTCAAATTCAAGAAAAACAGCCACACGCCCTACTCATCGCCGGCGATATTTTTGATGTGATTAACCCCGGTTCTCAAGCACAAAAACAACTCTACCAATTTTTAGCAGATGCTCATCGCCTTGCGCCGCACATGCAAACACTCATGATTGCGGGTAACCATGACTCAGGCTATCGTATTGAACAGGTCGAACCACTCTTAGAAAAATATAACGCAAAAACCGTGGGCGTGGTTCGCTGGAATGAAGATAAAACCTTAGACCTCGATCGACTACTTTTACCTATCTATAACCAAAATCAAGATATTGTTGCGTGGTGTCTTGCCCTACCTTTTTTACGTTCGGCCGAAATTACGGGTTTTAATGAACATACCACTAACAGTAAAAATGCGATTGCCTATTTGCACCAGCAACTCATTGCTGAAGCCAAACGTCGCAAGACACCAGACCAAGCACTTATTTTGATGTCGCATGCCCATATGCAAGGTGGAGAAACATCCGACTCTGAACGCCCAATTATTATTGGTAACGAAGAGGCGCTTTCAACAACTTTGTTTGAAGATGCGGTCGACTATGTCGCTTTAGGACATCTACATAAACCACAAAAAGTAGGTCAGCCACACATTCGTTATAGTGGCTCGCCAATTCCGCTTTCTTTTAGTGAAATTAACTATAAGCACCAAGTGGTTGAGGTCAAAGTTGATCCGACTCAAGACACAGACAGCCGTTTGCAATTTGAAGCTGTCGAAATTCCACGTTGCATACAATTGCACCGCATTCGTGGTGAGCTAAACGAGGTACTGCAACAACTTAAAGCCTTGCCTCACGGCGTGATTGAGAATATTGACCACCGTGAATATGTGGATATTGAATATTATAGTTTAACGCCACCACAGCCTAATTTACGTCAGCAGTTTGAGGCAGCCCTGCCACCTGACCGCTACCGTTTAGTGCGTATTTCACGTCAATATGTGAATAAAGACGCGACCGATTCAAATACTACTCAGCACATTGCTCTTGAACCACCAACACCAGAAAAACTCTTTCAAAATATTTGGGAAAAACAAGGTTACAGCGCCGATGATGCTGTCTTAAAAGATTTTCTAAGCTTGGTACAAGAAGCACAAAAACATCTTGAAAATGATGCAACCCCTTAAGGATATGTCATGAAAATTTTATCCATTCGAATAAAAAATCTGGCATCTCTTTCTGATGAACACTTTATTGATTTTGAAAGCGCGCCTCTCGCCCATGCAGGTCTGATTGCAATTGTAGGGAAAACAGGCGCAGGTAAGTCAACCATTTTAGATGCCATGTGTCTAGCTTTGTTTAATCGGGTTCCACGTCTTAAAGACAGTGATGGCAAATTAAAAGATGTTGATGGTTCTGAATTACTGACCAACTCACCTTTAACTGTCTTACGCCGTGGTACAGGACATGGTTTTGCTGAGCTTTGCTTTATTGCGCAAGATCAAAAACGCTATTTGGCACGTTGGGAAATTAAACGTGCGCGTGAAAACCCAAATGGTAAATTACAAAGCGTACAACGCCACTTAAAATGCCTAACCGATGGCGTGGTGCTTGCCGACAAAGCCAAAGCGGTTGATGAAAAAGTTAAACAAATTACCCAGCTTTCTTTTGAACAGTTTACTCGTGCTGTACTACTTGCTCAGTCAGAAGTGACCGCGTTTTTAAAAGCACGAGACAGCGAGCGTGGTGAGTTACTTGAGTACCTGACCAACTCCAGCATTTTCGCCAAAATCGGTGAATTGGCTTTTCGTAAAACAGCCGATATTGCAAAGCAGCGTAAACAGCTTGAAGAGTTTTTAGGCCATATCGAAATTTTGTCTGATGAAGATATTGCTACATTTACCGAACAATATCAGCAAGCCGAGCAAAACCATCAACAGTTAGAACAACAAAAAAATGTTTTAGACAAACAGCAACAATGGTTTGAACGTAAAGCAAAACTTGAGCAAGAAGTTCAAGCTAAACAACAACAGTTTCAAACCCAGCAAAATCATCATCAACAATTGGCTGGTGAGCGTGAGCAATTAAAAAGACTCGAAGTTTTCTCTGAAATACGCCCACAAGTTTTTCAGCAAGCTCAAAATTTACAAGCCCTACAACAACTTGAGCCGCAAATTCAGCAAGCGCAAACCAAGTTTAATGATTTAGTACAAATTTTTGAAACTGGACAAAAACAGTATCAACTCACAGAACAAGAGCTCAAACAGACACTCGATTTTGAGCAGCAACATCAACAAGCTTTAAATCAAGTTCGACAGTCCATTCAAGAACGTGCCTTTATTGCCGATGAATATAAAAAGTGCAAAGAAAAGAAAAATGTACTTGATCAGAAACTCAGTCCACTGCAACAACAGCAAAATACTGTGCAACAGCAGATTGCACAGCTTGAGCAGAACCAAGTTTATCTACAACAACAACTTACTCAGACTCAGAAATATGCTGTATTAGATAAGGGCCTTTCAGCACATCTACATCAGCTCGGGCAATTTATTCAAAATTACGAAACGATTGAACAACAGCTCGGTAACCCTACCCTTGCTCGCCAAAAGCTATCGGAAGCTAAAAGTGAAGTTGAACAACTCACAGCTTCACTCGGCACAGTTGAACAAATTGAGTTAAAACTTGAGCAACAGCGTAAAGACAAAGATCAAAAGCTTGCTCAAATCACTCAGTTAGATCTGATTCAACAGAAAATAAAGATTTATCATGAGCTATACGCTGAGCTTCAGCAATTCTCTGAAAAACAAACCCAAGTCTCAGCCCAAGAGCAGCAGCTTAAAACCGTTTGCCAGTTAGCTGAACAAGACTACCAAACAGCAAAAAATGAACGTGAAAAGTTACAGCACATTTTGCAACAGCAGCGTTTACTACACACCGAAAATATTGAGCAGTTACGGGCCAATCTTAAAGAAGGTGAAGCATGTTTAGTGTGTGGAAGTACCCATCATCCTTACCGTATTGATGATAGTGCAGTCTCCAAGGCCTTGTTCGATTTGCATCAACAGCAAGAGCAACAAGCTATTGTACTCGAGCAAACTACATTTAATGCGTGGCAAACCCAACAGCATGCCCTCACCCAGTGTCGTGCCGAGCTTGAGCAAGTTCAGAAATATCTAGCTCAACTTCAGGCAAAACAAACAAACTTACAGCAAGAACTTGAGCAAGCGCTTAACCTCAATCAGTTAAATATTGAGCTTAATCAAGCTCCTGAACAAATCTTGCTAACGCTGAACGAACTCAGACAAACCACGCAAACTGTTATAAGTTCATTTGACTCAGAAAACATGCGTTTAGCCCAAGCGATTAAACAGCATAATCAGCTCGTTCAAACGATTCAACGTAATGAAAGCTTGCTCAATACAGCACAGCAATGGCAACAACAAGTTCAACATATTGTTGAGTGTTTATCTGAAGCCGAACAGCATGCATGGCAGCAAGCAAGTAGCCAAACAGCTAAGCAGATTTGGTCAGTTTTAGATGCACGCGCTAAGCAGCTTGAACAACAAGAACAGCTTTCACAGCGTTTTGAGCAGCAGCAACAAGAACTTAAAATGTTAGCTGCTAACCTTGAGCAAATGACCAAGCAAATTGATGAGATCGATCAAAATCTCAAAGAAATTACGCTTAAAGGCCAACAAAATAATGAAAAAGCGGTATCGCTTATTCAGCAAATGACAGGCCGCTCGGATATTAAACCATATGAATGGTTAATTGAGCATGACGCTAAACGTCAGCAGCAACAAACGGCGTATCATGAAGCTAAACAACGTTTCGAACAAACCAGACAGCACTTTGAACAACAAAAACAGGCGCTCGACCAACTCAAGCATCAACATCAACACACTGCGGGGCACCAGCAGCAGGTTGATGAGCAAATTCAAAACTGGTTAAAGGCCCACGCTGATTTTCAAGCATCTGATCTTACATGGCTCATGCAAATTAATTCAGCTCAAGAGCAAGACATTCGTAACCGTCTTAATCATGCCGAGCGTTTATTAAGTGAAGCCTCTTCTGCCCTTAAAACTATGCAAGAGCAATTGAGCGAGCACTTACAAACTCAGCCAGATATTGAATATGAAAAGCTTGTTAGCCTTATTCAAGACAATATTACAGAGCTCAAAGGCCAGCTTGAAGTACGTGATCGCCTCAAGCTTAAGCTTGAAGTCCATCAGCAAAATCTGGCTAAACAGCAACAATACGCCGAGCAAATTCAAAATATTCAGCAAGAAGAACATCGCTGGAGCAAAATTTCAGGTTTGATTGGCGATGCCAAAGGTAAAGAGTTCCGTGACTATGCCCAGCAATATCACCTAGATATTTTAGTAGAACATGCCAACCAGCAACTGGCGATGCTGTCTCAACGTTATACGTTAAAACGTCTAGATCAGTCTCTAAGTCTTGCGATTATTGACCATGACATGGATGGAGAAACCCGTTCTGTTGCATCTTTGTCTGGCGGTGAGTCGTTCTTAACTGCCCTTGCCTTGTCTTTAGCGATTGCCAATATGGCCTCGGGCTCAATGAAAATTGAATCGCTGTTTATTGATGAAGGATTTGGTACTTTAGACGCCTCATCTTTACATATGGTCATGAATGCTCTAGACCAACTACAAAATCAGGGACGCCAAGTCATTCTCATCTCACACATTCAAGAAATGCATGAACGTATTCCTGTACAAATTCAGGTAAAACCACTCGGCGCGGGTGCAAGTACCATTGAAGTAGTAGGTTAAAACTAAAAAGCCCCGACATCCTGTCGGGGCTTTTTTAGATTCTGCGTTGGTATAACTCCTGTCGTACCTGTATGCATCCATTCATCACTGTTTATTGTTATTCTTAGAAACATCCTGTTTCCTGATGAGTTCATAGTACGAAAAAAACGTTGTCTGCCATAGCCGCAAAAGGCCGCAGTTTCTGTAAGATAAAGCTTACATCAGCCTTTTTGCGAATAGTCTCTAGCACCAAATAAGGCTGTTCCTACACGAACCATGGTTGAACCAGCAGCAATTGCAGCTTCTAAATCACTCGACATTCCCATACTTAAAGTATCCCAATCTTGTGGGTGGGCATGTTGGTCTTTCACAGCATCAAACAAGGCTTTAGCATCTGCAAATGCAGCAGTATTGTCAGGTGCTGGAATGACCATTAAACCGCGTAACTTGATTTTTGGTAATTGACTGATTTGAGCAACCAGCTCGGCAACTTCATCTGGTACACAACCATCTTTACTGTCTTGCCCATCAATATTGACTTGCAAACAAATATTAAGTGCAGATTGATCATCGCCACGTTGGTTAGATAATCGCTCGGCAATAATTAAACGATCTACACCATGTACCCAATCAAATTTCTCGGCCAAATGCTTCGTCTTGTTGCGTTGAACATGACCAATAAAATGCCATTCAATGTCTAAGTCGTGTAAAGCTTCGATTTTTTCCAAAGCTTCTTGCAAATAGTTTTCGCCAAATGCTCTTTGCCCTGCTGCATACATTTCACGCAAACTTTCACTTGGATGTGTTTTCGATACGGCTAAAAGTTGCACAGTTTCAGGCGCACGCTGAGCATGTACACAGGCACTTTGGATTTGCTGTAATACGTGCTGACGCGCATCTTGCAGGTAATTCATTGACAAGGTTCTCATTTTCAAAAAACTTTTTTGCTTTTCACCTAAAGCGAGGTGTTGGTAAGCCTCGGTGAAAGCCGTATATTATTCTACAAAATAATGACATATTTTGATTTACTTGGGGAAATTATGGATATTACAGAGCTACTCGCCTTCTCTGTGAAAAATGGCGCGTCCGATTTACACCTATCTGCTGGCATGCCACCAATGATTCGCGTTGATGGTGAAGTCCGTCGCATTAACTTACCTGCTCTAGATCATAAAGATGTTCATCGTTTGGTCTACGACATCATGAATGATAAACAGCGTCGTGACTACGAAGAAAAACTCGAAACCGACTTTTCTTTTGAAGTACCCAACGTTGCTCGTTTCCGTGTTAACGCATTTAACCAAAACCGTGGTGCGGGTGCAGTGTTTCGTACCATTCCGTCCAAAGTACTCACCATGGAAGATTTAGGCTTAGGACAAATCTTTAAAGACATTTGTGACTATCCTCGCGGGATTGTACTGGTGACAGGTCCAACAGGTTCGGGTAAATCAACGACGCTTGCAGCGATGATGGACTACATCAACGAAAATCGTTATGACCACATTCTAACGGTTGAAGACCCTATCGAATTTGTACACCAATCTAAGAAATGTTTGATTAACCAACGTGAAGTGCATCGTGATACACACGGCTTTAATGAGGCGCTACGTTCAGCACTGCGTGAAGACCCAGATATTATTTTGGTCGGTGAGATGCGTGACCTAGAGACTATTCGTTTAGCGCTTACCGCTGCCGAAACAGGTCATTTGGTGTTTGGCACGCTGCATACCACTTCTGCTGCGAAAACCATTGACCGTGTGATTGACGTATTCCCTGCCGAAGAAAAAGATATGGTTCGTGCCATGCTGTCTGAATCTTTACAGGCTGTTATTTCACAAACCCTGCTTAAAAAGAATGGCGGCGGACGTGTCGCAGCTCATGAAATCATGATTGGTATTCCTGCCATTCGTAACCTAATTCGTGAAAACAAGGTCGCGCAAATGTACTCAGCTATTCAGACTGGCGCAAATCATGGCATGACCACCCTCGACCAAAGCTTAAAAAATTTGGTGTCTCGCGGTGTGATCAGCCCTCAAACAGCTCGTACTGCTGCCAAACAGCCTGAATCATTTCTATAAAAATAACTAGAGAATAAATATGGATTTTAATGACCTACTCAACCTCATGGTTGAAAAAAAATCATCCGACCTCTTTATTACAGATGGCGTTGCACCATCGATGAAGATTAACGGGCAAATTGTTCCCATTTCAAAAAATAGTCTTTCAGGCGAAATTATTGGACAACTATTACACTCCATCATGAGTGAAAAACAACGCAAAGAATTTGCTGAGACTCGTGAATGTAACTTTGCCATTATGAACCGTGATAAAACTGCCCGCTTTCGTGTGAGTGCTTTTCAGCAACGCGACATGCCAGGCATGGTACTACGTCGAATTGAAACTAAAATTCCTTCAATTGATGACTTGCAATTACCACCTGTGCTTAAAGATTTATCGATGACCAAACGTGGCATCATTATTTTTGTAGGGGCAACAGGTACAGGTAAATCGACATCTTTGGCTTCAATGATTAGCTATCGGAACCATAACTCTAAAGGTCATATCATTACCATTGAAGACCCGATTGAGTTTATTCATGAACATGCTGGCTGCATCATTACTCAACGTGAAGTCGGAATTGATACAGACTCATTTGAAATTGCCTTAAAGAATACTTTGCGACAAGCACCCGATGTAATCTTGATTGGTGAGATTCGCTCTCGTGAAGTTATGGACTACGCGATTGGCTTCGCCGAAACAGGTCACCTTGTATTAGCCACAATGCATGCGAACAACGCCAACCAAGCACTTGACCGTATTATTCACTTCTTTGAAAGTGACCGTCATAGCCAGCTCTACATGGATTTATCACTTAACTTAAAGGCCATGATTGCACAGCAACTTATTCCAACGCCTGATGGTAATTCGCGCCGTGCAGCGATTGAGATTCTCATTAACTCACCACTAATTTCAGACTATATACGCAAAGGCGAAATTCATGAAATTAAAGATTTAATGAAACGCTCACGTGAACTCGGTATGCAAACTTTTGACCAAGCACTGTTTGATCTTTATAAGTCAGGCCAAATTACCTACAAAGATGCATTAAAACATGCCGACTCACCAAACGATTTACGTTTAACAATTAAGCTTGCTGAAGAAAGTCCTGATCAAATTGCAGGCACAAATCAGCATCTAACCTTCGACCGACAGTAATTTCTTCATAAAAAAAGGAAGGTTAAACGTAACCTTCCTTTTTTATTTGTTTTCTTTGTGTGAAAACGATTATTTCTTGCGCAGCACTTCCTGACATTCAGGTTCGTTACAGTAACCGTAGAGGTTTAATGAGTGACCCGTTAAGGTAAACCCATGTTGCTCTGCTACAGCATGCTGTTCTTTCTCGATAATATCATTAGTAAATTCAATAACTTTGTTGCAATTATGGCAAACCAAATGATCGTGGTGATCTTCTTGCATAATTTCAAAAACAGAATGATTGTTTTCAAAATGGTGGCGCTGAATGATACCCGCAGCTTCAAATTGTGTTAACACACGGTAAACTGTCGCAAGGCCGACATCTTCCCCTTGTTCTAACAAAGTCTTGTAAATATCTTCGGCGCTAAGATGATGTTGTTTTGAATTTTCTAATAATTCCAAAATCTTAATTCGTGGAAGGGTAACTTTAAGTCCAGCTTTGCGCAAATCTTGATTGGAAATAGGCATGAAAAAAGGTCTCTCAACAAATCTCAAGTTGGAATAGGCAATAGAATTTAGATGAAGTATGATCTATCCTTTGATCAAATGCATCATAATTTATTGGGATAGTGTAGCAAAATGCAAAAACTCGTGCTGACGTTATTAGTCACTTCACTCCTTGCTGGTTGTTCAATCTTTGGTGTGTATAAGGTTGATATTCCTCAAGGGACTCCATTGACCAAAGCTCAAGCCTCTCAAGTACAAGTCGGCATGAATTTCCAGCAAGTGCGTTTTTTGCTTGGTAGTCCAACAGTGACTGATCCTCTAAATCCTCTACGTTGGGACTACATTTACAACTATATCCCGGGAACTTATGCTAAAAAAGCTAAAATCCCCGCAGCACATGGTCAGCATTTAAAAATTTACTTTGATGGAACTGGTACTGTAACTAAAATTGAAGGTTTAGAAACTATTCCAGAATCGCAACCAGGTTTACCTGCTTCTAAAGAAGCGATTTTAACTGCACCACCACTATAATCGTTTTTTCTAATAAAAATAAACCCCTCAAGTGAAATACTTTGAGGGGTTTTGTTTATGGGGCTTATTGCTTAAAGCGATTACTTTTAATATATCGCCCCACAGGGTTTTTCTCAGCACGTTTACGACGTATATCTTTGGGATTGATCGTTAAAGGTCGATAAACCTCAACTCGATCACCAGCTTGCAAAATCGTATGTGCTTCAACTTTTGCACCAAAGATGCCAAGTTGTAATGGCTCAGGCAAACTGACCTGTGTCTGCAAGCCACTCGCCTCAACTGCTTGTAATGCAGTCATACCAGCTTCAAATGGAATAGCAACTAAAAACTGTTGCTCTGGGGCTGCATAAGCAACCCACACTTGCTGAGCTTTTTCCATCAGATAATTTGTCCAATCACCGCAATCATGGCAATAACAATTGAAAGCGGCAATACAATACGTACCGCAATGCGCCATAAGTTATAAAACAACTCATTGCTAAAATTCATAGATTTACGTAAATGGCTAATTTTCATAACCCAGCCAGCAAAAATGGCATAGATCAAGCAAATGAGTAATCCCCAAAGCATCAAAATCAGCGTAAAGATGTTATGAAGCTCAGGCACAGCCCAAACAGCAATCGTTACAACAATAATCACCCACTGTAAAATAGGCATAAGCTGACGCTGAGCAAGCTGCTCTCTAGCCAATTGTACAAATAACGCTGTGGTCATTACTGCGGTAAAGATCCAAGTAAAAACAGGAAGCTGTGCTTGTAAAGAAAAGAAACCAAAGGCAATCACAGCAATTAACTGAGCTAACCAAATTGGAAGAACAGTTTTCGTTGCACCTTCTTGCGACTGAACAGTACCTACACTATTTTGCCAGTAAAGCCCTAAGCCCAATCCACTCGCAACAAGTGCAAGTACAGTCGCATTACCCCATTCTTTAAACTCAACATGGGTCCAGTGCCAAGGCTGTAAAGTTGTTCCCATTGTGTTAGCTAAAACAAGAGAAGCAATTACACCAACCGTCATCAGTAAAATTAAAATTTGACGTGGAATAAAAGATAAAATGAGAGCCACAACAGCAAGGCCAGCAAAAACAAGTTGTCCTGAAACACTATTATTAAGTTGTGTAGTCAGTAAATTGCCAGCGGTACTTAATACATTACCAGCTAAAAATGGAATAAAAATAACTGCAAGCCAGCCAACCAAACGCCATTTTGGGGAACTATCTGCTTCACGAGTTAAACTTGATAAAGCATTTAAGGCTGTAGTCTTCGACCGTTTTGCTAAAGCAATTTCCAAATAACAAACTGGTAGTGCCAATAGCAACATTGTGCCTAACCACAACAACCAGAAATCGAGTTGACGATCAATCTGGATGCCCATCGTGGGTGCCAATGTCGCCATAATGATGAAAGATAAGCAAAACGCCATCAGGGGCGATAACCATCGTGACATAGGTATGTCCTGCATTATGCATTCCTTGAAAAAGACTAGAGATATTTTGCCCGTGTCATGCTTGAAAATCAAAGTTTGCTCAATAAAAAAAGCAAACTACCGAAATGATAGTTTGCCGCGCTAACTGAAATTATGAGTTATTTTTATTTCAGTTTATGAGAAAAACCGAGCAAACCAGTTTTTCCCTTTTTTCTTTTCTTTTTCTCTAATAATTCCCATCATATTTTCTTTTACTGCTCCTACATAATCGGCATCATCATGTTGAATATGGTTAATTAACCATTTAGCCAAAATTTCTTGTAATTCTGCTTCAATCGTGTGCCCCATTTCAAAACGTTCACGATATAACTCTATTTTTTTAATAAATAAATCATGTACACGTTTATGAGGTACACGATATTTATAATCAGCTTCCTCTTGCAAACTTTCTTCGAAAGTAAAATGTGATTGCGTGTAATCGATAATATTGTCTAGAACATCTTTAATACGACGTCTATCCTCTTCATCTTTTACATCATCAATTTCATTAATATAATCAAGTATTCGTTTATGTTGCTCATCAATAACATCAATACCCGTATTATATTCTGAAGCCCATTTCATTTTCATACATCTCCCCAATGATGATTAATGATCGTTGCATAAACTGCATGATATATTTAAAGAATATAAATAAAAACAAACCTAATTTGTCGGCTTTAGCATATAAAAATTATATTTAACTCAAGTTATTGTTTTTTAAATATTAAATTAAAATTAACCAACTAAAATAATAAAGTATTTTTTGAACAAACTATTTTATTATTAAATGATAAAAATATATAAACATCCTTATTCATATATTTTAAATGTATTTTATATTAATACTGATCTGCACGCGTAATACGTTTAAGTTCAGGATTTTCCTGTTCGCGCTTTAATCTTTCTACAAAAGTAATCGCTTTTTTAATTGGTTGACCATGTTGAAATAAAATCATTTCACCAGGTTGGTATGCTGTCCAATTTTCATTATGTGTTAAAGGTTCAGTGGTTATTACTGCCACACGGTCTTCTGGAGTGGTTACCTGGCTAAAATCGACTTCGACATCTAAGTCAATTAAATGCGCATGATTAAATGGATATTCACGAACGAGCCAATGTAATTTAGTAATGGCATAACTAAATAATGCTTTGCCATTAGATAGACAATAATTAAATGTGCCGTATTCCGCAATTTGCGGAGAAATCTTTTCTAACACTTCAAATATCTGTTCAAGACTTGGTTCTTCATAACCAAAAGCTTCAACGAGTTGATCGAGCAAATAACAAAATGCACGCTCACTATCGGTATTACCTACTGGTGTGAAACGTCCACTTAATGGCGGATTAAAGTCATGTAAATCACCATTATGGGCAAAGATCCAGTGTCGCCCCCACAACTCTCGAATAAACGGATGAGAATTTTCTAAAGTGATTTTACCTTGAGTGGCCTTACGGATATGAGCGATCACGTTACGTGATTTAATAGGATAATTACGAATGAGATCGGCAATTGGAGACTCAACTGCTGATTGGTTATCAACGAATAAACGGCACGCTTTATCTTCGAAAAATGCAATGCCAAATCCATCACTATGATCTGAGGTAATTCCTGCACGCTGTGAAAAACCACGGAAGGAAAAAGTGATATCCGTTGGTGTTGCACAATTCATTCCTAATAGCTGGCACATATCGCTTTTTAAACTACTTCTAATTACCCCATCTGCTCTATTGTGCATGAGAGTAAAAGTGCTTGCAAATCTCAATATGTGCTGGCTATTACAAAATAGAAAATATGATTAACGCTGCACCATTTTATTCATAACAAATGAGGTCGCAACTTTATTCACCTCAAGAAATACAAAATAATCCAAACAGTTAAACTCTTCATCAAAAAATGCCTGTTTCGATAGTTTTGACTGCATGCTCAGATACATTTGGAACAGCTTTGGCATACGTTCATCTTGTGGAAAGCTAAACTCAGGATATTCAGGTTCATAGATTTTTTTTGAACGGATATCAATCGTTTTGCTTTCTGGTAACTGCTGAATCTGGCGATGCGTGTAGTACGCTCTAGCCAAATTATCTTGCAAATGAATACTGACACAGCCCATTAAATATTTAGCACGCATTGACCATAGCACTTTCGGTGCAAGATTTAACCACAACATAGATAACGCTTTACCATTACGAAAGCGGGGATGTACACAAGTACGGCCTATTTCTAACACATTTGGAAGATGGGATAATTGAGGAACTATATCAAACTCATGTGCGCTGTAACTCTGTGCTATTTCATGGCCTTGAAATAGTTTTAGACGCGTATACGCTACAATTTCTCCAGTCCACTTTTCACGTAAGACTGCGTGCTCACAACCAAAATCATAAATATCTTGGTCTAGGTTATCTTCAAACTTGATTCCGAATTGTTGACTAAATTGTTGTGCACGAAACCGTTGTACATCTTGTAATTCTTTTAAATTATCAACCCATTCAAAACGAAATTGCGTCTGATTTATTGCTTTATGACGATTTAAAGGTAAAGTCCAGGTTTGGCGATATTGATTAAATTTTTCCAGCATAATGAACGCTCCTAGTGACACCCCCTACACTAGTCAAAGCTCATGACAAAAAAATGACCAAATTAAAATGGTATAAAAAAAGACCACCTAGGGTGATCTTTTTATTAAGAATAACGGATTTCTTAAGCTGTTTTAGTGCGATTAGAAATCAATGTTCCAACGCCATGATCAGTGAAGATTTCAAGTAATGTTGCATGTGGCACGCGACCATCAACAATATGCGCACTCACAACGCCGCCTTTAACAGCATCAAGCGCACAGCCTACCTTAGGAATCATACCGCCATAGATCACACCTGTTTCAATGAGGCGATCAACTTCTTGTGTCGTAAGACCAGTTAACAGATTTTTATTTTCATCAAGCACACCGCTAATATTGGTGAGCAAAATTAATTTCTCAGCGCCTAATGCTTCTGCAACCTTACCTGCAACTAAATCAGCGTTAATATTATAAGTATTGCCTTCTTCATCTACACCTAGCGGTGCAATAACTGGAATAAAGTCACTTTGGGTGAACATTTCCAATACATCTGTTTTAACGCCAGTCACTTCACCAACCATACCCAAGTCGATATGTTTGATAGAACCATCTTCTTCCTGCTTTTCCATAAGCAATTTGCGGGCACGAAGTAAATTGCCGTCTTTACCTGTTAAACCAATCGCACGTCCACCGTGTTTATTAATCAAATTAACGATTGATTTATTTACGCTCCCACCTAAAACCATTTCAACCACTTCCATAGTTGCAGCATCAGTTACGCGCATACCGTCAATACGGTCAGATTCACGGCCTAACTGCTTTAAGAATGAGTCCACTTGTGGCCCACCACCGTGAACAACAATCGGATTTAATCCTACAGTTTTAAGTAAAACAATGTCTCGAGCAAATGAACTTTCAAGCTCCGGATCAGTCATTGCGTTGCCACCGTATTTCACCACCAGCGTTTTACCAGTAAAGCGTTGAATATACGGCAAAGCTTCAATCAAGATTTTTGCTTTGTCGACACCGATATGCTGATGTTGTGGCATTACGCCTCTCCTTACTTAGGCCTCTGAAAGTTCTTGTGCAATTTGCGGATAGTGTTCTTGCAACATATCCACAAATTTTTGCTGGATTTCCTTTAATCGTAAAGGATTATCTGCATCAAATCGTACTGTAAAGTATTCACCAGTATTTGATGCTCGAATAATGCCAAAACCATCATCAAAATCAAGACGTACGCCATCAATTTTACTAATACGTGCCCCTAAGCGATGACTCAAAATCTCAATATCTTGTAATACATACTTTGGATCAGACTGATACGTACCAATATAGGTATCTTCTGTACAACATCTTTCTGGATATGGGGCAAATAACTCAGAAATTGTTGTAGCACTCGATTGAGTAAAATACTCCATTACACGTAATGCAGCATACAAACCATCGTCGTAGCCAAAACCACGGCCATCATTAAACACATAATGACCTGCATATTCTCCACCGAAAATGGCACGCCCACCCGACTGAGACAAATAAGCCCGTAGGAAGCTACTTCCCGTGCGGATCATTTTTGCTTTTCCGCCAAGTTTCTCGACAGTTTCTTGAACCATACGCGAACATTTCACATCAAAAACAATTTCTTGCTCTGGGTGCTGCTCAAGGCACATTTGGGCAAAAAGCGACAATAAGCGGTCTGCGGTCAATATCTGTGCTTTTTCATCAACTAAAACAACGCGGTCTCCATCACCATCCAAAGCAATGCCGATATCCGCCTGCTGCTCAACTACAGCTTTACGCAAATGAGTTAAATGTGCCGCATGTGAAGGGTCGGGTGCGTGATCTGGAAACTCACCATTTGGATTAGTGCGTAAAGCAATGACTTCACAACCCATTTTTTCCAATATTAATTTTGAACAATGCCCAGCTGAACCATGCAAACCATCTAAAACAACTTTTAAAGGACGTTTTAACTGAATATCTTTAAAAATGGCTTGTTGGTATTGCTGGCAAAATTCAGCTTTAAATTGCGGTAAGGTTAACTCAAGTACAGAAATTGAATGAGATGGTACATAAGTTTGAGCTTCTTCACCCACCTGTTGAATCATTTCCGGAGACGGCGGTTCGCCCTTTAAAATCCACTTAATACCATTGTCAGATTTTGGATTATGGCTTGCGGTCACCATAATGCCATTGCCCCCAAAATCTCGGGCAATGTAGTACATCATTGGTGATGAACAGCAACCAATGTTGGTCACTTTTAAACCTTGTTCTATTAAAATTTCTTCAATTAAGTGTGCATAGGCTGGGCTTGTGAGACGGGCATCATAGCCAATCACTAATTGAGTTTGTTTTGCTTGTTTGTATTGTTGTGCCAATCCGTAGGCAATTGAACGGACAACATCCGTGGTTAAGTAAGAAAGTTTGCCTCTAATATCGTAAGCACGAAAAATACTTTTTGGAAATGAGTGTCTTACATTCATAGCGTATCTTCTATTTAAAGATCAATTCGATCTATCGCAAAAACATAGATTATTCAAAATTTTTGAAAGGTTTGTTTGCTAAAAAAGTTAAAAGAATATGAGTAAAGCGTGTTGTAATATAATCCATTGTAACATTCAAGATGTAAAAAGAAACGCCTGTTCAACAGGCGTTTGATTTTCGTTAATATTTAAAAAAACTTATTGTTTACCTGTATGGCCAAAGCCACCAGCGCCACGTAAAGTTTCTTCAAATTCTTCTACTTGCTCAAATTCAGCTTGTACGACTGGCACTAAAACATACTGTGCCAAGCGCTCACCTGGTTCTAAACGGAATGTGGTTTGACCACGATTCCAAACTGAAACCATCAATTCACCTTGATAATCCGAATCAATCAAACCAACTAAGTTGCCAAGCACGATACCGTGTTTATGACCTAACCCTGAACGCGGTAAAATTAAACCAGCAAAATTTACATCATGAATATAAATTGCCATACCTGTTTTAACTAAAACAGTTTGTCCTGGTTCAATATCAATTGCTTCATCTAAACAGGCACGTAAATCTAAACCCGCTGAACCTGCTGTTGCATATGAAGGTAAAGGCCATTCTTTACCTAAACGCGGATCGAGCAATTTCACTTGAACTTTCATGGGATTTCCTAAAAATTAAAAAAATTAACGCTTTAATAAAGCTTTTAAATTTGCCAGATATTGTTGAGCCTGTTCTTTAGGATCAACATTAGCCGCAATTTTCTTTTTACGCCCTAACCACTCAAGCTCATCTTGCGGAAGCTCATCAAGGAAACGGCTAGGCGTCATTTGTTTCATCTGTCCACCATTTTTACGCTGTTCCGCTAGAGTTAACGTTAAACCTTGGCGTGCACGTGTAATTCCCACGTACATGAGACGGCGCTCTTCCTCAATGGTTTCTGCTGCAATCGAGTTCTTGTGAGGCAATAGTTCTTCTTCAAGTCCCATAATGTATACATATGGGAATTCCAGACCTTTTGCTGCATGCAAAGTAAGAAGGTTAACTTTGTCCGTATCTTCTTCTTCCTGCTGCTGTTCTAACAGATCGAGCAGAACCAGTTTTCGAATGACACTTTCAATATTCTTTTCATCGACGTCTTCTGCACGGTTAATGAGGTTTTGAATACTGGTAAATAAATTCTCAATGTTATCGAGCTTACTTTTCTCTTGTGCAGGTGTTGCAGACTGTTCACGAACGTAATCCATATAACCCGCTTCATTCATCATTTGACGAACTTTAGGCACAGGCTCATCATCTTCTAACAATTCACGCGTAAATGTCGCGATAAAATCGGCAAACTCATGAAGCTGTGTTTCTGCCTTTTTAGGAAGCACCATGCTTAAACGCTGGTCAGCAGAAGCACCGAGTAAAGACAAATTGTTTTCTTGTGAGAATAAACCTAGTTTCTCTAGAGTAACAGGGCCAATCGCACGTTTAGGTGTATTAATAATTCGCAAGAAAGCACTGTCATCTTCTGGATTAATAATAAGACGCAAGTAACTCATCACGTCTTTAATTTCTGCACGCGCGAAGAACGATGTACCGCCAGAGAGTTTATACGGAATTTGCATTTGGCGAAGCTGGGTTTCTAATACACGAGCCTGAAAGTTCCCGCGATACAACACAGCATAATCTTTCCAGTTCTTACCGTTCATCAGCTTATGAGTCAGTAAGTCTTTTACCACGCGTTCTGCTTCATCGTCATCATTACGACATGTAATGATTCGGATGACTTCCCCATGCCCTTTATCACTCCACAATTTCTTGTCAAAAATATGTGGGTTGTTTTGAATCACACAGTTGGCTGCTTTTAAAATACGGCTGGTCGAACGGTAATTTTGTTCAAGCTTAATAATATGTAGATTTGGGAAATCTTGTTTAAGCAATGCCATATTTTCAGGCTTAGCGCCACGCCATGCGTAAATCGACTGGTCATCATCACCTACCGCGGTGAACTGCCCCATTACACCAACTAATAGTTTGACCAAAATATACTGAGCAGTGTTGGTATCTTGATATTCATCGACCAATAAGTAACGGACACGGTTTTGCCACTTGTCACGTACTTCTGCATTTTCTTGCAATAAGCGTGTTGGCATAACAATAAGGTCATCAAAATCGACGGCATTGTAGGCACGTAAATTACGTTCATAAAGTTGATAGAGATGTGCAAACTGGACATCTTCTGGTGTTTCACAAGTCGAATGTGCTTGTTCTGGCAAAATCAGATCGTTTTTCCAATCTGAAATTTTCTTCATTGCCTTGGCAATTAATTCTTTACTCTCTGCACCCGATAAATTGTCGCGATGCATGAGATCCATCAAAATACGTTTACAGTCGTCTGCATCCAAAATCGAAAAATTAGCTTTTAAAGGTAAATTTTTAAGTTCTAAACGTAAAAGATTTAAACCAAAAGTATGGAAAGTCGAAACGGATAAACCTTTTGCTTCTTCACGTGACAAAAGCTTAGTCACACGTTCTTTCATTTCACGTGCAGCTTTGTTTGTGAAGGTCATCGCGGTTATACGATGCGCAGGAATACGGCAATGTTGCACCAAATAGGCAATTTTACGCGTAATTACCGATGTTTTACCTGAACCAGCGCCAGCAAGCACCAATAAAGGGCCCTGAGTATATTTCATGGCTTCTTCTTGCTTGTTGTTCAATTGACTGGCAGATGACATCGTGTATTACCTATTAATTTTTCGAGCATGATTATAGTCATCTCTTTTTTAGAATCCCAATAGTAAATCTACGGATATGTATAAATGATGTCTAATAATGCAATTTATGCGCCGCAGAATGTCGTGATTATTTCTTATACTGCACACATAAAAAAACCACCCGAAGGTGGTTTTTGAAACAATAAACTAGATCTTATTGTTTAGCATAAATGCTGATTTCTACACGGCGGTTTTGTTCACGGCCAGATGCAGTTGAGTTATCTGCGATCGGGTTAGATGAACCATAACCTTGCGCGTCGATACGGCTAGCAGAAACGCCTTGGCTAGCTAAATAACTACGTACTGATTGAGCGCGTGCTTGTGATAATGGAATGTTGATAGAGTCATTACCAGTGTTATCAGTATAACCTGTTACAAGAATTGCACTCTTGTTATCTTCAGCCAAAGTTTGAGCCACTTTGTTCAAAGTTGCGTAGAAGTTTGGCTTGATGTTTGATTTGTTTGTATCAAAAGTAATGCTACCAGGCATGATCAATTGAACAGAACCATCTGGGTTACGGCCAACGTCTACACCAGTACCCGCCATTTGTTGACGAAGTTTTTTCTCTTTCTGGTCAAGATATACACCACCAGCAGCACCAAGAACTGCACCAATTGCCGCAGCACGGTTGTTTTGACGGCTAGAGTTTGCATTTGATTTAGAAATACCATAACCAGCTGCTGCACCAATTAAAGTACCTAATGCGGCTTTATCGTATTCAACGCCACCAAGATTATTACCAGTTGTTTGACAACCAGAAAGAACTACTGCTGCCCCTACTACTGTTGAAATAACTAATGCACGCATTGCATGCCTCCTCACTTTGTGTGTTTTGTTGTCTGAATGAATAATGAAACAAAAAGGAAGTATAAAACATTGATATTTTGTTAATAATAAACAGTTTAGTTATGTTTTTGTAATATTTTGATGCACTTTAAGATGCTAGCTCATCACAATTTCTTCATTGTTGTCTAAGATAACGTTGTATTTCATATTATGACAGTTATAGTTGAACAACTTTTCTATGGATTTGAGACATTCGGGGTCTTTTATATGTCAACTGCACCCAATAAACAATCTGCGCTAAAAAAAATTACACGTGGACTCACTGTAGGTACAGTCATTACAGGAAGTACTTTTTTTCATGGTCCTCCTGTTCTTGCATTAGGTCTGACCAAACTATTAAAAAAATCATCAAAAATAGATGAAACTAATATTCAAATTACAAATAGCTGGTTAGGGGTAAATAATTGGTTAATTGACCATGTTCTACCCAATCTAAAATGGGACATTACCATTGATGAAGGACTTGATCTGAATATGCATGGTCGTTATTTAATGACCTGTAATCATCAAAGTTGGGTAGATACAACTGTAAATCAATATTTTGGTTTAACTCGTATGCCCCTTACCCGTTTCTTTACTAAATGGGAACTCATCTTTATTCCTTTTGTTGGGCAAGCATTTAAAATTTTAGGCTTCCCAATGATGAAGCGTCACACTAAAGAACAGATCGCGAAGAATCCTGAACTTAAAGACCGTGACATGATGGAAGCACGTAAAGCTTGTGAGCAGCTTTTAAGTCAGCCCTTCACACTATTAAATTATTTGGAAGGGACTCGTTTTACTCAAGAAAAGCATGATCAGCAAAAATCACCTTATAAGCATTTGCTAAAACCCAAAGCAGGTGGCTTAGCACTTGCATTAAATATCTTGGGTGACAAAATCGATGCCCTAGTTGATATGACTATCGTCTATCCTGATGGTGTACCGGGATATAGTGATTTCTGGCTCGGAGATGTTTCAAAAATTGCGGTTAACTTACGTAAAATTGAAATTCCAGAGTGGGTGCTTGGCGGCAATTATGAAGATGATGCAGCTTATCGTGAACGTTTTCAGCAATGGGTTCATGACATTTGGACTGAAAAAGATCAACTTATTGAACAAATGAAGTCTCAATATACCACTGTAAATATTTAAGAAAGCGCCCGTTATTATGCAAAACAGTTCTGGGAAAAAAACGAAATATCATCATGTAGACCCAAACAGCCTTTCATTTAAGCTGTTTTTGGTCTACGACATCTTTATGGTGTTTATTATCATTTTTAACTTGTTCTGTCTTGCGACTAATTTCTTTCTAATGAGCAGTATTGGGGCATGGTTCTTTGAACATATTCACTTGCCCCAAGTACTCAGCTTTTATCGTACTTCACTACATCCGTGGGTGATTACATCAGAAGCTTGGTTTATTGGTTTTTTAATTGTTGAGTTGCTTGTGCGCTGGGCTATTGCGATTATCAACAAGCACCATAAACGTTGGTTCTTTTTCCCGTTTATTCACTGGTATGAAATTTTAGCTATTATTCCTCAACTCCGTTTTTTACGTTTATTCCGCGCAGGGATTATTGCTTACCGTTTACATGAGTTAGGCTATCCAGTTGTTCCGGAAAGCTGGCGAAAAACTGGGTTGTTTTACTATCGCGTCGTAATGGAAGAGTTATCTGACCGCGTTGTAATTACCGTGATTGATGGCATTAGATATGAACTTGAAACCAGTTCTAGTCATAAACAAATTATTCACGACTTGGTTAATCATCATCGTGAACAATTTACTGTCGCTCTAACCGCATTATTACAAGAGTCTTTAGCGACCGCTTTAAAAGAACAAAAGCCTGCCATTACAAAAGGTGTGGGTAAAATTGTAGATCAAGCCATCATTGATACACCTGAGTTAACTCAATTATTACGCTTAATTCCTTTGGTGGGCGGCCGCATTGAACAACAAATTCAAAGTATTGGTCAAAGATTAGGTGAAAATATTAGTGCAGGTTTAATTGAACCTTTAATTGAGGGATCTCAAGATACTCCAAATCCCACTTATCAATTAATTTCTCAAAGAGTAAGTGAAATAAATATTAATAATCGTCAGCTTGAGCAATTGGTTGAATCTGTCGTGTTTGAGACACTGGAGTCTGTACGCAAACAAGTTAAGGTCAAACAATGGCAACAAACCCTTGCGGAGTATGATCGAATCAAAGAATAAGCATTTATTTAATTTTTTATGAATCACGCTAGAGAATTGGCACGAATTGTTCTAGCATTTGCCCTATTTACAATAAACTTAACGATATTACAGCTCGTTTAACGCCTTGAAGGAAGACTTATGGCTGATATACGGATTACCGGCAGAATGGTTAACTTTAGCAGGATAACCTTCGATACCAATGATCATGATGTGATCCGCCAGCAATTATCAAATATTTTAAATGAAGGTTCCTATCAAGGAACTTTAGTGATTATTGACAGTACAGTTGAGCAAGAGTTAATTGCATTGATTCAACTTCTGGTGAGCTTAGGTTTACAACCAATGGCGGTAATCGACGGTCTTTTAGGAGATGAAGCTCGCGCTATTCAATTCCCTGTTTTACCGGCAGATCAACCATTACAGCGCATTAAAGCAACAGCTGAACAAGTGGCGATTGTGGAAAAACCTACTACGGCCCCTGCCTCGTCTTCATCAGAAACAAAAAAACCACTAAACAAGATAGCGGTCGCTCATATTACCTCTTATCATGATGAAATTTTGCGTACAGGCCAATCCCTTGTACAAGATAACGGCGATATTATTTTAAAGGCTGGCATGAATAGTGGTTCCGAGGTAATCGCTTCAGGAAATATACATATTTATGGCACAGTTCGTGGTAGAGTCATTGCTGGTGCGGGCGGGCACGCAGCTGCACGCATTTTTTGCCAATCTTTAGAGGCTGAGCTCGTTTCCATTGCCGGAACGTATTGTGTCGCAGATGATATCCCTAAACATGTGGTAAAAAAACCAGTACATATTTATTTAAATGAAAAGCAAGAGCTTGAATTTGAAGCTCTAGAACTTTAATTTATTAAGCAAATCACCAAAAAACAGCCCTTTTAAGGGTGTATGACCATAATAGGAGTGGATTCGGTGGCCAAAATTGTTGTCGTAACATCAGGCAAAGGTGGTGTAGGTAAAACTACAACGAGCGCATCTTTTGCAACAGGTTTAGCCCTTCGTGGTCATAAAACTGTTGTGATTGATTTTGATGTAGGCTTACGTAACCTTGATTTAATTATGGGTTGTGAGCGTCGTGTTGTTTATGATTTTGTTAATGTTATTAATAACGAAGCACGTCTGCAGCAAGCCCTTATTCGCGATAAAGATATCGAAAACCTTTATATTTTACCGGCTTCACAAACACGTGATAAAGATGCGTTGAGCGACGAAGGTGTTGCTCGAGTTATTGATGAGTTATCTCAAGAGTTTGATTACATCATTTGTGACTCACCTGCAGGGATCGAGCGTGGCGCAATTTTAGCTATGTATCATGCAGATGAAGCAATCATTGTAACAAACCCTGAAATCTCTTCAGTACGTGACTCTGACCGTATTATTGGTATGTTAGATAGCAAAACCAAGAAAGTTGAACACAACGAAGGGCGTATACGTAAACATTTATGTATTACACGTTTTAACCCGGAACGTGCTGACCGTCAGGAAATGCTGACAATTGATGATATTTCTAAAGATATTTTACGCGTACCGACATTAGGTGTTATTCCAGAATGTCCAAGTGTATTACAAGCATCAAACGAAGGTAAGCCAGTTATTCTGTATTCAGAAACTAAAGCTGGTCAGGGGTATGATGATTTGGTTGCACGCTTCCTTGGTGAAGACCGTCCTTATCGACACATCACAGCTCAACCTAAAGGCTGGTTAGCACGACTATTTGGAGCGTAGATATGGCAGGATTCTGGAGTAAATTATTTAGCAGCGAAGAAAAACCATCAAGTGCTCAAACTGCCAAAGATCGTTTGAAAGTTATTGTTGCTTCTGAACAAGGTTTAGGCCGCCGTTTAAGCCAAGACAAAATTGATCAGATGAAAAAAGAAATCATGCAAGTGGTTAGTCGTTATGTTAGCGGTGTAGGTGAACAGCATATCCAAATGCAAGTTCGCTCTGAAGCTAATATCGAAATGTTAGAAATGAATATCAATTTACCTGAAGAACGATAATTCTATTTCTGACTATTCAATAAATCAGAATCAAGGCAAAATAACGCAAGTTATTTTGCCTTTTTTAAAATGAGGAGATTGTCATGGCATTATCACAGCCAGCAACTTTCAATGAAGAATGGTCCGATGAGCGTGTTTTTGCCTACCTCAACCAACTTCCTCCAAGTGGTGTGAATGCAGATTTTCATGTGCTCTACCATGCATTCAAACATATGCGCCCAACAGACTATGAGCGTCTTTTAACGCAATTTATTGCGGACGGACGCGATATCAATGCAACAAATCCTGAAGGTGAACGCATTCATGACGTGATTGCTAAGTTTCCGCGTCAATCGGCACCATTTTTAGAAGTTCTAGCAAAGTTTGCCTAGTTTTTCTATTTGAATAAGACTGCATAATCTATCTTAGTAAAACTTAAGAGATAGATTATGTGGTTTATTTAATTACCTAAATTATTTATATTTATTACAAATAATCTTAAAGTCATCAACACCATTTAATTCTAAATATAAATTTATGAACCCAGAACATATTAATTTAAAACAAACACAATCCATCCAGTCAAATCATATAGAAAATTTAAAAATTATTAGTGTTAATAAATTTATCTTTCTATCCTTAATTTCGTTTGGCTTATACCCAATTTGGTGGATGTTTAAGGCATGGCGATTTTTTCTAATCAAAGATAAGTTAAATATTATGCCCGCTGCTCGTGCAATTTTTTCTATATTATTTTTATATTCACTATTTAATCACATAAAAAACTATGCCAAAGAACAAGGGTATACTAATGATTTCTCTTCAGTTTGGATGTATCTAGGATATCTCATTGCATCTTTACTGGTTGGCCTACCTGATCCTTACTGGCTTATCTCGCTCTGCAGCATCATATTTTTAATCCCAGCCTTTAAAGCGTTGAACTATGCACAAAAACAATTAAATACGACAATTGAGCAAGAAAAGTTCAATACACCTCAAATCATTTTAATTATTATAGGATCTATCATGTGGCTGCTGATTCTTGTCAGTTTTGTTATATTATTCCTATATCAGTGATCTAAACTTATCGATTAAAAAAGCCTCTTAAAGAGGCTTTTTTCTTATCTAAACTTATCGATTACCAATCAGGAAAATACCAAATACGGTAAAAATACCGCCCGAAATACCATCAATCCATTTTGAAAAATTACGATAAGCTGCTCTAAAACTTGGTAATGAAAAAATAAAAGTCACAAAGCAAAACCATAAAATTGTCTCGACTGTGACAATAATAAAGAGTAGCCAGTGAACCTGATCAAGTTGAGGATTAGCTAAAAATAAAGAGAAAACACTACCAAAATAAATAACAGCTTTCGGATTTGATAGATTAGTTATTAGACCTTTTATAAAAAATAAGTAAGGTGCTTTAGGGAGCTCAACAGCAACATTGCCCTCTTGCTGATTTTTTGAAAAAGCCGAACGTAGCATCTGATAGCCCAACCAACATAGATATAAGCCACCAGCAATGAGCAACCCTTGCTTTAACCAAGCCATTTTTTCAAAGATAAGATTTAGCCCCATCAGCGCCAAGCACGCCCAAAACATAACACCCGCCGTTATACCAGCAACGACCAGCATAGCGTCTTTACGAGAACGACTAATGGCGGTTTGAGATACAAGAAAAAAATCAGGCCCAGGAGTGATAAGTGCGCAAAAGTGAATAAAGGCTAAAGTAATCAGAGCTAATAGCATGTCTTTCTCCTGATTTAATTCATTGTTATTTATTTAGGGAAAATACATTAGCATTTTTTTACTAGACGATAAAATCTTTAAGTCATTTATAAATAGGTTCACTTTATTTAAGTTATAAAAAAGCCTCCGAAGAGGCTTAAATTATACGTATTAAACTAGAATATCCCGCTTACCATTAGGGCCCATTGAGCTCACAATGCCGTTCTCTTCCATTTGGTCAATGATACGAGCGGCACGGTTATAACCAAGGCTAAATTTGCGCTGTAGCGAAGATGTAGACGCTTTTCGAGTTTCTAATACGAATGACACACATTGATCATAGAGTGCATCTCGGTCAGAACCACCCTCACCCTCTTCAAAGCCACGTGATGCAGGCTCTTCATCAAATGGAGTCAAGATTTCATCAATATAATCAGGCTCGCCACGCTCACGCCAAGCATCACAAATACGGTTTACTTCATCATCACTAATGAAAGCACCATGCACACGTTCTGGCTCAATTTTACCTGGTCCTAAGAACAGCATATCACCATGACCTAACAAGTCTTCTGCACCACCAGCATCCAAAATAGTACGTGAGTCAATTTTACTGTTTACACGCAGTGCTACACGCGTTGGAATATTTGCTTTAATCAAACCGGTAATAACATCAACAGATGGGCGTTGAGTTGCAAGCAATAAGTGAATACCAGCAGCACGAGATTTTTGCGCTAAACGCGTAATCATTTCTTCTGCTTTCTTACCAACTTGCATGATCATGTCAGCGAACTCATCCGCAACAATGACAATAGATGGCAATGGCGTTAAACGAGGTGCACGTTCTTGTGTCGCTGAATCACTTGGCTTCCAAGTCGGATCAATTAAGTCTTCACCATTCGCAATCGCTTCTTCAACTTTACGGTTATAGTCACTTAATTTACGAATTTTTAAGAACGACATAAGTTTATAACGACGTTCCATTTCATTCACACACCAGTTCAAAGCACTTACCGCATCTTTCATGTCAGTAACGACTGGAGTTAATAAATGTGGAATATCATTATAGTTTGCAAGTTCGAGCTGTTTTGGATCGATTAGAATTAAACGTAATTGATCAGGCGTATATTTAAGCAACATCGATAAAATCATCGAGTTGACCGCAACCGATTTACCAGAACCTGTCGTACCAGCAACCAACATATGTGGTGCTTTCGCTAAATCAGTGAGTACAGGATTACCTGAAATATCTTTACCCATCGCCATACTAATTAATGCACTTGGGTCGCGATATGTTGGTGTTTCCAATAATTCAATCAAACGTACCATTTCACGGGCACTGTTTGGCACTTCAATACCAATGTATGGTTTACCAGGAATAACTTCGACCACACGTACAGATGCCATCGACATTGAACGTGCCAAGTCACGTGAGATATTCGTGACCTTAGAAGCTTTAACACCCGGCGCCAAATCTAACTCAAAACGAGTAACAACTGGCCCTGGTTGAGCCTCTACCACCTGAGCTTTAACATTAAATTCTTGCAGTTTAATTTCAAGTAACTCAGACAAACGAGAAAGCTGCTCTTCAGTAAAGTTGACTTTCTTATTCGGATCGACCTTATCGAGTAGTTCAAGACCAGGTAACGTTGGCAAATCCAAACGCTTTTTGGCAACTTGCATTGCACGAGACATTGGTCGACCTGATGCATCAGTTAATGGCGCATCAAAATCGAAATCATCTTCATCAAAATCAGAATTTTCCTGCGGTTTCCCAGCAGTCTCCTGCCAAGCCTCAATAAACTCTTCTTTTGAAAGTTTGTCAGCCTGAATAGTCGTTTGAATAGGAGCTTTTACAAATGCTGAAGATTGCGCATAACTACTTGCTCTTACAGGCTCTGCTGGAGCAATGTCTTCATCTATTAATAAATCATCAAAATCTTCAAAGACTTGTTCATTTGCTAAATTTTTAGGTGACTGATTTAAATTAGAGTTAGGCGAAGATGTTTCATTCGCAATATTAATAGATTGCGAAGTTTGTTCGGTTTCTACATGGTGATCTTGAACAAACGGTGTATGCACATCTGTTGCAGTTTTACTGTTTGGAACCGCAGCAAGTAACTCATCAAAGATCTCATCATCATTCCAATCAAGACCATGAATGTCTTGTTTAGATGAAGGCTGATTTTGATTTACTTGAGAAATTGTTTGCTGGAATTGCTCATGAGCAGGAACTTGCCCTGTTTCTGTCGAATCATCAGCAGCTCTTAAAAGCGCATCAATTTCTTGCTTATGACTCGCATCATCGCGCTGTAAAGCACGCCATACTTCGCCAGTTGCAACTAACCGTTGGCTATCTCGTTCAAGTTTATGAGCCTGCTCAAGCGTATGCTCAAAGTTTTGAGTATTTGCAACTGGTGTATCTGCAACAGCTTCAGGTCGGCTCTGCTCTTTCGCTAGCACATCTGCAAATAAGCGCTCAGCAACCGCATCATGTCGTGTTGTCGTAGATTGCGGTTGAGCTGTATCAGATTGAGCTGGTATTTCTTTCTCATCTGAAGCATTCTCATTTGTCTCTGTATTTTCAGCAACTTTAACTGCGCCTGCTTTGTTGGCAGGTTGAGTTGTTAAGTCATAATCCGATTCATTCGGTGATACATTTTTATAAAATAAATCTTGCAAATAACTTGGTGTAGCTTTGAGCGTAATCCATGTTTTATTCCATTGCACCCCAAATGCAAGAGTAAACAAGACCACTCCGAAAACCAATAAAAATAAGGTCGCACCGTAAATTGTTAATAATTGAGATAAGCTTTGACCTAACTCATAACCAATAATTCCCCCAGCTGCATTATCTAAAGTATCTGCCGGCACATTCCAGTGCAAATAAAGTAGGCTAGATATTACTAGAATTAAAAAGAATTGAGCAGCGTAACGAAATGGACGATTTAAGAAACTACGTGGCCACCAAACCTGAATTGCTTCAATGAAAAGGAAAATTGGAATAAGCAAACTTGCCCATCCTAAAAAACCAAACAGCAAATCTGCAATCCATGCGCCAGCAATACCACTTGCATTGGATACTTGCTGAGTATCACTGGAAATATGCATCCAGCCCGGGTCAAATGGTGTATATGTTACTGTTGCCAAAAACATATAAATACCAAAAGAAACCAAGAATAATGTCATCAATAAGCGCTGTGCATAAACACTTGACACCGCAGTCATATACTGTCCTGTAACCCATTTAATTATTGGTTTAGAGATGTGAAGAACTACATTTTAGATCTTCAACGAATGAACTTTATATTATGCACCTGTTCTTACAAAAAAGGTGCATGATTCTTTACAGTTGTTGTTAACATAAGGCACTTCTATATTGTTATATAACTTAATTCGATTGACCTGATCAATATTATCCACATTGATTTAACGCTATTGGTCGGCAAATTCACGTATAATTTTCAAAATTCTCGAAATAAATAAGGATACCCTCAATGAGTGCTCGTCATTCTCGGTTAATTATTCTCGGTTCTGGTCCTGCGGGTTATAGTGCAGCGGTATATGCAGCACGTGCAAACCTTAAACCTACTTTAATTGCAGGTTTACAACTAGGTGGGCAGCTTACAACAACAACCGAAGTTGACAACTGGCCGGGCGATCCTGAAGGTTTAACAGGTCCTGCATTAATGGATCGTATGCAAGCACATGCTGAACGCTTTGGTACAGAACTCGTCTATGACCATATTAACGAAGTGGACTTAAATGTACGTCCTTTCGTTCTTAAAGGTGACATGGAAGAGTACACATGTGACGCTTTGATTATTGCAACTGGTGCTACAGCTCAATATCTTGGTTTAGAGTCTGAACAAAACTTTATGGGCCAAGGTGTAAGCGCATGTGCAACATGTGACGGTTTCTTCTACAAAAACCAAAAAGTAATGGTTGTAGGTGGTGGTAACACTGCTGTTGAAGAAGCACTTTATTTATCAAATATTGCTTCACATGTAACGTTAGTACACCGCCGTGATACTTTACGTTCTGAAAAGATTTTGCAAGATCATTTATTTGCCAAAGAAAAAGAAGGCAAAATCAGCATTATCTGGAACCACGAAGTTGAAGAAGTATTGGGTGACAATACTGGCGTAACCAGTGTTCGTCTTAAATCAACTCAAGATGAATCTAAGCAAGACGTAGAGGTTCATGGTCTGTTCGTAGCAATTGGTCACAAGCCAAACACTGGAATGTTTGAAGGCCAGTTAAACCTACGTGATGGCTACATCCAAGTGCAAAGCGGTACCTCTGGTAATGCAACAGCGACTTCTGTAGCTGGTGTTTTTGCTGCTGGTGATGTCGCTGACAGCATTTATCGCCAAGCGATTACTTCTGCTGGGTCTGGCTGTATGGCGGCTCTAGATGCTGAAAAATATCTAGATAATCTTTAATTAATAGATTTCTAGAGTTTAAAAACAGCCGTTCTTATAACGGCTGTTTTTTTAGAATAATGACTAGCTGACATATATTAATTTTTATAGCATAACCTTAAAGCTCATCTTATTTTGTTTCTATGAATACACTTCCACTTTCTCAATTCATTTTTCCTGACCCGATTGAAGCTGACCCAGATGGGCATGGTTTAATTTGTATCGGAGCGGACCTCTCCCCTTCTACCCTATATGAAGCATACACCCATGGTCTCTTTCCTTGGTTTAATGAAGATGAGCCTATTTGTTGGTGGAGCCCAGAACCTCGTTGCGTGATCTACCCTCAAAACTACAAGCCCAGCAAGTCATTACTGAGAAATATGAAAAAACATGACTATGCAATTACGGTTAATCATGCCTTTGAACAAGTTATTCGCTCTTGCTCTTTGCCAAGAAGTTATGCAGACGAAACATGGATTAGTGAAGATATTATTCAAGGCTACTGTGAGATGTTTAATGCTGGTTATGGTTACAGTATTGAAGTATGGCAACAAGAGGAGCTTGTAGGAGGTTTATATGGTGTTACGATTGGTAAAGGATGTTTTGGTGAGTCAATGTTTAGCAACGAAACCGATGTTTCAAAAATGGCTTTTTATACATTAATGCTCATTGGACAAGAAAATCAGCTACCATGGATAGACTGCCAACTCGTAAACAGTCACTTAATTAGTCTGGGAGCCAGTACACTTTCTCGTCAAGACTACTTAAAATCGTTACAAGATGTAATTATTCACCCCTCTATCAATTGGAAAAAGTATCAAGAACGTGTATTTTCAAGTAAAACAATAGCATTAGATGCAAAATTAATGGAATGATAACAGGAGGGACCAATCATGAAATCATATCACCCGAAGTCCCTTTTAAATGATCTGCAGTATTATATTACTCCACCTCATGATTGCAGCTATCTAGAAAATAAATCAGCACGCATGGTGTTTTTAGATCCCATCCATCGAATTGATGTGGTCACTCTTTCAGAACTTTCTCGTTTAGGCTTTCGCCGTAGTGGCGACTTTGTTTATCGCCCTGAATGTCACTTATGTAGACAATGTTTGTCTTGTCGTGTCCCAGTGGCCGATTTCCAAATGAACAGCATGCAAAAAAAAGCATGGAAACGAAATCAAGATCTCACCATGACTGTTCTGCCTACGCGACAAGCAGCCCAAATTCATTATGATTTATACGAACGCTATATTAATGAACGCCATGCAGATGGTGATATGTTTCCACCAAGTCTAGATCAGTTTGAAAAGTTTTTAGTACATAGCTGCACAGATAGTTTTTTTCTTGAGCTTTGGAAAGACAATCGGCTCATTAGCGTTTCTACTTGTGATTTAATGGATGATGGACTATCGGCTGTCTATACATTCTTTGATCCCGATGAGCATCGTAGATCACTTGGTGTTTACTCTATTCTTAACCAAATTGAATATGTGAAATCGCTCGGTTTAGAATATCTCTACTTAGGCTATTGGGTGCCTCATTCAGCCAAAATGAACTATAAATCGCAATATACCCCTTTAGAACTTCTGCTCGATGGGCAATGGCGCCGTTTAAACAGGTCATTATCACCAGAAGAAATTCAACAGCTAGGTACGTCTCTTATGACTACGTTACCTTCTGAATGGAATAATTTAATCATTAAATAAAGATGCGAAATCATCTGTACAGGTTTTTACCATAATGACCGCATGTTCGCGCCCACCATCTTGGGTAGGATAATAATTGCAACGCAGGTCAATTTGGTGAAAGCCTGTTTTTTCATATAAACCGATGGCAGCTTTATTACTTTCACGAACTTCTAAAAAGATTTGTACTGGCTGATTTTTTAATTTTTCAATTGATGCACTTAATAACTCATATCCTAAACCCTGCCCTTGCATTTTAGGGTCAACGGCCATGAGTAACAAATTAGCTTCATCTAAAACAGGCTGTAAAATACAAAACCCAACCACTCTGTTTTGTGACTCAATCACTGTACATTGATAAGAATTCAAAGATTCAATAAATTGCTGTCTTGACCACGGATGGGTCTGAACTGATTTTTCAATTTGAACAACAATATCCACATCAGTGTTTTGCATAATACGAATCATGAGTTTCAACGCAATGAAGATTCCAAAGTAGTGCGTATTATAAAAACTTCCCAAGAAAAAACGAGCAAAAAAAAGGACAATTGAATTGCCCTTTTTTCAGTATTTTTTAAAGACCTAATTTTTCTCGCCAAGTTGCCAACAATGCTGTGGTATCCGAATCATTTGGATGAAATTTTGGTCTTAAAAAATCAAGTAACTCTGGAATTTGACGAGTCATAAAACCTTTACGACCATACATGAACTTAAGCATGTACTTCGTATCTTTCCAAGTTAATTTATCATCAGTTTTAAGTAACTTAGCAGTAAAATAAGACTGAGTTGCGAAGATTAATGCCATTGCAATAATCAAGGCTGTTGAACGCATAAAATAAGCTTTCGGACCTTGTCCATACATGCTGGTATACACATCAAATGCGACAGCTTTATGTTCATTTTCTTCAACTGCATGCCACATCCACAAATGATACATAGTGTCGTCTTGGAACATGGCCTGAATTTCAGGGTTTTGTAAAAGTTCAGCTGCAATGGTCGATGTGAAATGCTCTAGAGCACAGGTTCCAGTCAAATCAATCATTTCTTTGGTATAGCCAAAAGGTTTCATTAATTTGGTTACAACAGCTGTACCCATCTTAATGACTTTTCCTGTTTGCTTTTCCATATGACGCACATCATAACCATAAGCCTGTGCTGAAGCATTAAATGCTAAATGCTCTTTGGAGTGCATCGCTTCTTGACCAATAAAAGCACTAATTTCTTTTTGAAGATCTGGATCAGCAAGCTTTGGATCATTTCGAACAGCACGCGTACTATTTACAAAGAACTGCTCACCTTCTGGAAAAAGGGCCGATAATGCTGTCATAAAATGTGTTAATGCTGCATCATAATTTGCCCAATAACGTGGGACCTGAGCAAATTCAAAATCCATACGACGCACAGGGAAACTAGCGCCAGCACGATTGGAAATATTTACCTTAGCATTCATCTCAGACTCCTTTTAAGTGAATAGCTAATTCACATATAACTTTATTTATTTTCTTAATATTTATAATCATACGTCTTTCGATGTACCAATTAAGTGCAGATGAGGACAGAGAAATATCAGATGAGGTCATTCATAGACACATAAAGGTGCAATATCTGCTCCACGATCTCTTTAATATAATTATAGAAAAATAAAAAAGGGCCACTATCGGCCCTTTATAAATCATGAATTAAATCTATAAACCTAATTTTGCTTTCCATGTTTTCAATAGACCAACGGTATCTAGGTCATTTGGATGAAAGCCAGGTTTAAAGTAAGCTAACATTTCTTTAGCCATACCACTAATAATACCTTTAGATGGGCTATATCCGTATTTGTAAATTACTGATAATTCATCTAAATTCAACTTGTTATCTTGCTTTAATAAACGAAGCACAAAGGATGACTGGATTAAAAAGATTAAAGTCATAGCAAATACCAAAGAACTGGTTCGTAACGCATAAGCTTTTATGCCTTTACCAAACACACCTTCGTACACGTCATAAGCTACGGCTTTATGCTCATTTTCTTCAATCGCATGCCAATACCACATTGTTGACATTGTCTCATCTGTCATAAGCTCTTGAATGTGCTTATTGACCAATAATTGCGACGCAATAGTAGCGGTAAAATGCTCAAGAGCGGTTGTAGCAGTCAAGTCAACCATTTCTTTTGTCATACCGAAAGGTTTGACAATTTTTACAAAAGTTTTAATGGCTGTTTGAATTGCCGTATCGGTAAATTTCTCTAACGTTTCTACATCATGACCAAACTTTTGAGCAGAAGCATTGAAGTTTACATGCTCTTGAGTATGCATTGCTTCTTGCCCAATGAAAGCACTAATTTCTTTTTGGAGCGCTTCATCATCTTTAATAGCTGGGTGATAACGTACTGCTCTTACACTATCTATAAAGAATTTCTCACCAGCGGGAAACAGTGCTGACAATGCAGTCATAAAGTGTGTGAGTCCAGCAGAACCATTCATCCAATATTCTGGTACATCATTAAAGTCAAAATTCATACGACGTACTGGAAAGCTTGCACCTGCACGATTCGTAATATTCACTTTAGCATTCATACCCAAAGCTCCTTAGTAAGTAACCCTAGTTACTCAAACTTTATTGTTCGTTTTCTTAATTCTTATCATACAAATTTAATAAAAAGGATTAAGGGGAAATAAGGACATTGAAATATCAGTTAGGGCCAGCCTTTATAGTGATTGTTAGACAATTAAGTATAAAAAAAGCGCTCTAAAAAGAGCGCTTTTTTCACTGAAAGTGATTATGCAGTTACTTTCGCAACAACACCAGCACCTACAGTACGACCACCTTCACGGATCGCAAAACGTAGACCTGGGTCCATTGCGATTGGGTGGATTAATTCTACTGACATTTCAACGTTGTCGCCT